>CBIHOD010000020.1:0-59179 GCA_966211815.1 uncultured Burkholderiales bacterium | reverse complement strand
CCGCGAGGTCTACGACTGGGCCTCCGGCAAGGGCAAGCTGCTGTCGCAAACCGACGCCGACGGCCGCTCCCTGACCTTCACCTACGCCGGCTCGCTGCTCACCCGCGTGCAAAGCGGCACCACCGGCGAATCGACCTACCTCGACTACCAGGGCAATAACCTGGAGAAGGTGCGGACCGTGAAGTCCGACGGGTCCACGTCGATCGCCGTGCGCTACGGCTATGACGGCAGTTACCGCCTGAACAAGGTCACCGTCGACCTCTCGCCCGACAACGCGGACATCGCAGACGGCAACACCTACGTCACCCAGTACACCTACGACGGCGCCAGCCGCCGCATCGCCTCCGTCACCGAAACCGACGGCACCCAGATCAACTTCACCCACACGTTGATCGACGGCGCTTACCGCGTCACACAGGTGGTGCAAAACGCCGGCGGCACCACGCAAACGACGCTCTACCGCTACACCGACACTGCCCCCACTTCGCCGCTGAACGCGGCGGCCAACCCCGCGGTGTTGACCGCGACGCAGGCCACCGCCCCTTACTACACCGTGCCCGCTGGCGCCACCTGGGCATCGGTGACACAGGCGGTCTACGGCGTCGCCGACGCCTCGGCGGTCACGGCGCTCCAGGCCGCCCTGGGCTCCCCGCCCCTGCAAGCCGGCGCGCGCCTGGACCTGCCGGCATCGCTCGCCTACACCGCGACGCTGCCTGCGAACGATGGCGCGCTCGGCAATGTCCCCACGACCACCAGCACGGCCCACGCGCTGAACAGCTCGTCGCTGTCGACCACGCTGACCCAGGACTTCACCGCCAACCTGGCAGGCACGTCGCTCGTGCAGCCCGGCTGGAGCGCCGCGGCCTTGCGGGAAAGCCTGGCCACCGCGGCCAGCGACGCCCAGGTCGCCTACGCCGCCAACGGCGACGGCTTGGCCGTCTGGGTGCAGGGCACCGAGCTGTACGCGAGCGCCTACACCAAGGCCACCAACAGCTGGGGATCCGCCACCGCGCTGGAGGGCACGCTCGCCGGCACGCCCGGCAAACCCCACCTGTCCGTGAGCGCCAACGGCAATGCGCTGGTCACCTGGGCGCAGAACGGCAACATCCATGCCCGCCGGCTGGTCGGCGGCGCCTGGGACGGCAGCAGCAGCGCGATCCCGCTGCTGGAGGCCGACAGTGGAGCCGCCGCCAACCCGGTCGGCGCGATCAACGACAACGGCCGGGCCGTGGTCACCTTCACCCAGACCGTGGGCACCACGCTGAGCCTGCGCGCCAACCTCCACGACGGCAGCGGTTGGATGGCCGCGGGCCCTTTCCTCGACGACCTGGGCGCCGCCAACAACAACTCGCTTTCCCCCGCCATGGCGCCCAGCGTGGCCATCGACGGGCTGGGCAACGTCAGCGCGGTGTGGCTGCAAAAATCGGGCGCCGAAACCTCGGACAGCCTCCATCTGAGCCGCTTCGACGCCGCCACCGGGCTGTGGAGCAACCCCGGCGCCACCGCCATCGAAAACGCCGCGGTCCCGGTCACGCAAGCCAAGGTCGCCTTCGACGCCAGCGGCAATGGCCAGGTGCTGTGGCTCCAGGGCGCCAGCCTGTTCGCACGCGCCTACAACCGTTCCGGCAACAGCTGGGGCGGCGCCGCGACGCTCAGCACCACCGCCACCGGCGTGCCGTCGCTGGCGGTCAGCGCCAACGGCAACGCCGTCGCGGCATGGACCGAGTCGGACAACAACATCTATGCGCGCCGCTTCGTCGCCGGTTACTGGACCACCCCCGACAAGGAACTCGTCGAATCGGGCGCCGGCGCCGCCCGCAACCCGTCCGCAGCCGTCAATGACGCCGGGCAGGTGGTGGTCGCCTTCACCCAGCTCGACGGCACGGTCGACAACGTCTACGCCAACCGCTTCAACAACGGCGCCTGGTCGGGCCCCGCGCTGGTCGAGTCCAACGCCAACGGCGTCGGCACCACCGCGGCCGACACGCCCAGCGTCGCCATCGACGCCCAGGGCAATGCGCAAGCCCTGTGGCTGCAAAAGAGCGGCGCCGAGACGCTTTCCAGCGTCTTCGGCGCGCGCTGGGACGCCGCCCCGGCGCCTTACTACCTGGTGCCCGCCGGCGCCACCTGGGGCATCGTAGCCACCGCCTTGTACGGGTCGGCCAACGCCGCCGCCGCACTGCAGGCCCAGCAGGGCAACCCGACGCTGACCGCCGGCAACCGGCTCACCGGCTTGCCGGCCCAGCTGCCGTACACCGTCACCACCACGGTCGCGCCGTATTACCGCGTTCCCGCCGGAGCGACTTGGGCCAGCGTCGCCGCCGCGGTCTACGGCTCGGCCGCCGTGGCCGACGAGTTGCAAGCCCTGCTCGGCAACCCGGCGCTGACCACGGGCGCCATGCTCACCGGCCTGCCGGCCAGCGTGACCGATGTGCAGACCGCCTCGCTGCGCGGCTACACCGTGCAGTCCGGCGACACCTGGGCCAGCATCGCCACCGCCGTCTACGGCTCGGCCGCGGTCGCCGGCCAGTTGCAGGCCGCCCTGGGCAACCCCAACCTCGCCGCGGGCGTGAAACTGGCCCCGATGCCCACCGGGCTGACCCAGCCGGCCACGGCCTACTTCAAGACACCGACGCGCTACACCGTGCCGTCGGGCGCCACCTGGGCCTCGGTCGCCCTGGCCCTCTACGGCACCAGCGACAGCCAGGCGGCCCCCGCGCTGCAGGCCGCCCTGGGCAATCCGGCGCTGACCGCCGGCGCGCAGCTGAACATGCCGCCCACGCTGAGCTACGACAAACCGCGCGCGCTCAACAGCGGCGCGCTGTCCAATGTCACGACGACCACCAGCACGCCGTACGCGCTGAACACGGCCGCGCTATCCACCACGACGACCCAGAACACCACCGGCAACCTGGCCACCTCCCAGCTGGTCCAGCCCGGCTGGGGCACCGCCACCCTGCGCGAATCCCTGGCCATCGGCGCCAGCAGCGCCCAGGTCGCCTATGGCACGGGCGGAAACGGCATGGCCGTGTGGGCCCAAGGCACCGAGCTGTACGCCAGCGCCTACACCCGCGCCACCGACAGCTGGAGCGCGCCGATCGCGCTGGAGGGCACGATCGCCGGCACGCCGCTCAACCCCCACCTGTCCATGAGCGCCAACGGCAACGCCCTGGTCACCTGGGTCCAGGACAACAACGTCTATGCGCGCCGCTTCATCGCCGGCGCCTGGGACGGCGGCGGCACCGCCACCTCGCTTGAAGCCGACGCGGGCGCCGCGGCGAACCCCGTCGGCGCGATCAACGACAGCGGCCGCGCGGTGGTGGCCTTCATCCAGGGCGTGGGCAGCGTCTACAGCCTGCGCGCCAACACCCACAACGGCACCGCCTGGCAGGCCGCGGGACCCTACATCGACGACCTCGGAACCGCCAACAACAACAGCCTCATCACCAACATGGTGCCGAGCGTCGCGATCGACGCGCTGGGCAACGCCAGCGCCGTCTGGTTGCAGAAAGCCGGCACCGAGGCCGTGGACAGCCTCCACCTGAGCCGCTTCGACGCCGCCACCGGCGTGTGGGCCAATCCCAGCGCCACCGCGCTCGAAAACACCGCCACCGCCGTCTCGCAGGCCCGAGTCGCTTTCGACGCCAACGGCAACGGCCAGGTGCTGTGGCTCCAGGGCACCAGCCTGTTCGCGCGCGCTTACACGCGCAGCACGAACAGCTGGGCGGCCGCGGTCACCCTGAGCACCACTGCCATCGGCGCGCCGTCACTGGCCGTCAGCCCCAATGGCGACGCGGTCGCCGCCTGGGTGGAGACAGGCGACAACATCTACGCCCGCCGCTTCACCGCGGGCGCCTGGGTCGGCGCCGGCAAGGAGCTGCTCGAAACCGGCGCCGGCACGGCGCAAAACCCGTTCGCCGCGGTCAACGACGCCGGCCAGGCGGCGGTGTCCTTCAGTCAGTTCGACGGCACGCAGAACAACCTGTACGCCAACCGCTTCAGCGCCGGCGCCTGGTCGGGCGCCACACTGCTGGAAAGCAACCCCAACAGCCTCGGCACCCCTTCCTTCGCCACGCCCCGCATCGCGATCGACGCGCAGGGCAACACGCAAGCCCTGTGGTTGCAGTCGAACGGCACCGAGACGCCCTACAGCGTCTTCAGCGCGCGCTTCGACGCGGCGCCGTCGCCTTATTACCTGGTGCCCAGCGGCGCCACCTGGGCCGGCATCGCCACCGCCCTTTACGGCTCGGCCAATGCCGCCTCCGCGCTGCAGGCGGCCCTGGGCAACCCGGCCTTGACCGCGGGCGCCAAGCTCAGCGGCCTGCCGGCTTCGATCACCTACGCCACGACCACGACGGTCGCGCCCTACTACCTCATCCCTTCCGGCGCCACCTGGGCCAGCGTGGCCACCGCCGTCTACGGGTCGGCGAACGTCGCCGATGAATTGCAGTCCCTGCTCGGCAACCCCGCGCTGACCGCCAACGGCATGCTGACCGGCCTGCCGTCCGCGGTCAACGACGTGCAGACCGGCACCGCGCCCGGCTACGTCGTCCAGGCCGGCGACACCTGGGGCTCCATCGCCTTGCTGCTCTACGGATCGGCCGGCGTCGCCGCGCCCTTGCAGGCCGCGCTGGGCAACCCCGCGCTGGCCGCGGGGCTGAAGCTGACCGGCCTGCCCGCCACACTCAACGAGCGCCTGACGGCCACCGTGCCGCTGAAGCCTTACTACATCGTCCCCGCCGGCGCCTCCTGGGCGTCGATCGCCTCGGCGGTCTATGGCACGTCGGACAGCGCCGCCGCCGCCGCGCTGCAAAGCCAGCTCGGCAACCCGGCGTTGACGGCCGGCACCGCCCTGCCGGTGCCGATGAACCTCGCCTACACCAGCGCCGGCCAAGGCCGGTGGCTGCCGGCGCTGGCCGGTGTCGTGTCCAACCTGGCATCGGTGCCACCGACCTACACCGTGCCCGCGGGCGCCACCTGGGCCAGCATTGCCAACGCCATCTACGGCACCAACAACGCCCTGGCGGCCGACGCGCTGCGCGACCTGATGGGCAACCCGGCCTTGACCGCCGGGCTGAAGCTGCCCGTCCCCGTGAACTTGAGCTATGCAGCCAGCAATCCCACCACGCTGGCCAGGCGCGAGTTGACGGTGACCGACCCGCTCGGCCAGCAGACCGTCTACGGCTACAACGCCCAGGGCCAGCTGGTGCGCGTCGACAAGCCCGGCAGCGGCCCCTCGGACGAAAAGAAGGAATTCTTCTACGACGCGGGCGGCCACGTCGTGGCCGTCGTCGACGGCCTGTCCCGCGTGTCCACGATGGAGTACGACGAGCGCGGCAACCTCGTGCTCGAGCGCGACCCGATGGGCAACACCGTGCGCCGCAGCTACAGCGCCGCCAACCAGCTGCTCACCGAGCTGCGATTCACCGCCGCCGCGCCCAACGCCGTCAACACCGACGCCACCGCCGACCGCGCGCTGACGCAGTACGTCTACGACGCCGCCGTCCCCACCCGGCTGCGCTTCGTCGTCAACGCCAGCGGAGAAGTCACCGAATACCTTTACGACGGCCAGGGCCGCAACAGCGCGGTGCTGCGCTACCAGGCCAAACGCACCGTCAACGCCACTGGCGACAATCCGGCACCCGAAACCCTGGCCACCATGACGGCCTGGGCGGCGGCGCAAGCCGTCGGCGGCAAGTCGCGCACCGATTTCGCCTACGACTTCCGCGGCCAGGTCGAGAAGAAGACCGTGTTCGAAAAACTCGCCGCCGACGGCACCGGCGTGGCCGACGGCACCGAATCCGTCACCCGCTACGCCTACGACCCGCGCGGCCTGCTGCTGCAGCAGATCGACCCGGACACCGCCCCGGCAAGCTTCACTTACGACGGCCTGGGCCGGGTGCTGACCGCGCGCGACGCCCTGGCCCGGCTCACCGTCACCACCTACACCGACGCCCAGTCCAAGACCCGCATCCAGTTCGCCAACGACCTGGTGCGCACCATGGCCTACGACAACGCAGGCCGCTTGATCAGCGTCTCGGAAACAGACCTGGCCAACAATCCGCTGGGCACCGCCCGCTACACCTACGACCGCGACAACCGCCTGGTGATGACCCAGGACGCCACCGGCCGGCGCAGCTGGTCGCTGTACGACGAGGCTGACCGCAAGAGCGCCGACATCGACACCGACGGCACCCTCACCGAATACCGGTACGACGCCAACGGCCGCCTGGCGCAGCAGACCCGGTACGCCACCGCCGTGCCGCTGGCCGCCCTGGTGGACGTCGCCGGCAGTCCCATCAACCCCGCCGTGGGGGCAGTCCGTCCGCAGAAGACGTCCGAGGACCGGAGCCAGTGGTTCGTCCACGACGCCGCGGGCCGCCTGAAGTTCGAAGTGGACGGCACCGGCGCCGTCACCGAGCGCAGCTACGACGCGCAGTCCCGCCTGGTCGGCACCAGCCGCTTCGGACGCGCCATCGACACGGCGCAGATCCCCGTCGCCGCCACCGTCAACGACATCCGCGCCCTCTTGTGGCTGCCGCCGCTGGACGACTTCCCCTTCCAGGTGCCGCTGCCGCAGACGCTGGCCGCCATCCCGCCGGTCACCGCCGCGGCCAACAACACCCTGAGCTTCCAGGTGCCGGCCGGCACATTCAACGACGCCGCGATCAGCGACACCGTCAGCTTCAGCGCCACGCTGGCCGACGGCGGCCCGCTGCCGGGCTGGCTCCGGTTCAACGCCTCGACGCGCACCTTCTACGGCGTGCCCGCATCGGGCAACGTCGGCACGCTCAACGTCAGGGTCGTGATGCTGGCCGAGACCACGCGCGCCCAGGTCGACCAATCCTTCAAGATCACCGTCACGGCCGGCGCCGGCACCGCCACGCCGGCACCCGCCGGCACCGTCGTCGGCACGCTGGGCAAGGGCAGCGGCGTGGTCACCATCGCGTCCTCCTACAACACCAGCCCCAGCCGGCTCGGCGTGCTGGACATGAAGGCCGATGTCGAGCCGGCCGACCTGGTCGTCACCCGCAACACCGCCGACAACAGCGTCCGCATCGGCATTCGCGGCACCGGCGACGCAGCGGTGGTGCAGAACTTCTTCGCCGGGGACCCGACCGTCTTCGGGCAGAACTACAACAACCCGGTGCAGCAGGTGCGCTTCTGGAACGGCACCGTCTGGGACACCACCCAGCTGGCGGCGATGGCCTTGGTGCCGACCGCTTCGGACAACAACGCGGTGGGCACGGCGGCCGCCGAGAAACTCTTCGGCTACTTCGGCAACGACACCCTGGCCGGCGGCGCCGGCAACGACACCTTGGACGGAGGCGCAGGCAACGACACCTTGACCGGCGGCCTGGGTTCGGACACCTATGTCTTCGGCCGGGGCTCGGGCCAGGACGCGATCGGCAATGAAACCACCGGCGAGAACCTCGCCGCCCGCACCGACACCGTCAAATTCCTCGGCCTGAACGCCGCGGACCTGACCTTCACCCGCGTGGCCACCGCCCGCAACAGCTACTTCGGCGCCGACACCGGCACGGGCAACAACGACGACCTGCTGATCCGCGTCAACGGCACCACCGACAGCCTGCGCGTCTACAACTATTTCCTGGGCGACGGCGTCAACACCTACGGCATGGCGGTGGACCGCCTGGAATTCGCCAACGGCGACGTCTGGACGCTCGCCAACGTCAAGGCCGCGGTGGGCGTGGCCTCGCTCGACAGCGACCGCCTCGTCGGCTACGAGACCGGCGACACCCTGCAAGGGCTGCAGGGCGACGACGCGGTGCACGGGCGCGGCGGCGCCGACTCGCTGGACGGAGGCGCCGGCAACGACAGCCTCAGCGGCGGCACCGGCAACGACACCCTGCTCGGCGGCGCGGGCAACGACAGCCTGGCCGGCGATGCCGGCGACGACGCCGTTTCCGGGGGCACCGGCAACGACACGCTGCTCGGCGGCGACGGCAACGACGCGCTCCAAGGCGGCGACGGCAACGACAGCCTCACCGGCGGCCTGGGCAACGACACCCTGGACGGCGGCGCCGGCAACGACACGCTGGCCGGCAGTGAAGGCTCCGACACCTACGTCTTCGGCCGCGGCTACGGCCAGGACGTCATCGGCAATGAAACCACCGGCGAGAACCTCGCCACACGCACCGACGTCGTCAGGTTCACCGGCCTCAATGCCGCGGACCTTGTTTTCACTCGCGTCGAACCGACGCGGTACACCGCCTACAACGGCGATTACACCGACGGCAGCATCGACGACCTGCTCATCAAGGTCAAGAACAGCACCGACAGCCTGCGCATCCTCAACTACTTCAACGGCGACGGCGTGACCACCGCCGGGGTGGCGGTGGACCGCTTCGAGTTCGCCGACGGCAGCAGCTGGCTGCTCGCCGACGTCAGGGCCGCCGTCCGCACACAGACCCTCGAAGACGACCGGGTCGTCGGCGAAGAGTCCAACGACACCCTCCAAGGCCTGCAAGGCGACGACAGCCTCTATGGCCGCGGCGGCGCCGACGCCCTGGACGGCGGCCTCGGCAACGACTCCCTCTCCGGCGGGCTGGGCCAAGACACCCTGCTGGGCGGCCCCGGGGACGACTACATGAACGGCGACGCCGGCAACGACACGCTCTCCGGGGGCATCGGCAAAGACCAGCTCTACGGCGGCGAAGGCGACGACCTTCTGCAGGGCGACGCCGGGAGCGACTACCTCAGCGGGGGCGCCGGCAACGACACGCTCGACGGCGGTGCGGGCAACGACACCTTCGGCAGCGGTCCCGGCGTGGACACCTACCTCTTCGGCCGCGGGTCGGACCAGGACATCATCTACACCTACGGCGAAACCGCCGCCACCCGCAATGACGTCGTCAAGTTCATCGGCCTGAACCTGGCCGACCTGGTCTTCACACGGCCCGCCGCGGGCAACGGCATCTTCCTCAGCTCCCCCAACATCGGCACCTACGACGACCTGCTGATCCAGGTCAGGAACAGCACCGACAGCCTGCGCATTCAGGGCTACTTCACCGACGACGGCGTCAACGCCAACGGCAAGGCGGTGGAACGATTCGAATTCGCCAACGGCAGCAGCTGGACGTTCGCCGACGTCAAAGCCGCCGTCGTGGTTCAGTCGGCCGGCAACGACTACCTCGCTGGCCAGGAGACCGGCGACACCCTGCAAGGCTTGCAGGGCGACGACGGGCTCTACGGCCGGGGCGGGAATGATTCCCTCGACGGTGGCCTGGGCAACGACATGGTCGTCGGCGACGCCGGCAACGACACCCTGCTCGGCGGCAACGGCAACGATTCGCTGTACGGCTACGGTGACAACGATTCGATCACCGGCGGCCTGGGCGACGACTGGATCGACGGCGGCGACGGCGACGACGCGTTGCTGGGCGAGGACGGCAATGACTACATCGTGGCCGGCGCCGGCAACGACGCCCTGACGGGCGGCGCCGGCAATGATTCGCTCTTCGGCGGCGCCGGGGCGGACACCTATTTCTTCGGCCGCGGATCGGGCAAGGACGATCTCGCCAATGAAGGCGGCGGCCTCGACGTCGTCAAGCTCACCGGCCTGAACCCGGCGGACACGGTGTTCAAGCGCGTCGCCACGACGCGTTACTACATCAGCGGCGACGACCTGCTGATCGAAGTCAAGAACAGCAACGACAGCCTGCGCATCCTCAACTACTTCGCGAACAACGGCAGCAGTTCCTCCGGTTTCGCGGTGAGCCGCTTCGACTTCGCCAACGGCACCACCTGGGCGCTCGCCGAGGTGCAATCCGCGGTGGCGGCCAGCGCGCTGTTGCCGCAGAAGCCCCAGGGCCAGAACTTCTTCGGCACGGCGGGCAATGACACGATGACCGGCACGGCCGGCGACGACTACTTCTACGGCTCGCCGGGCGGGACGGACACCTACAACTTCGGCGTCGGCTCCGGGAACGACACCCTCTCCTTCAGCGAGCCCACGTCGACGGCCCTGACGCCCGACACGGTGCTGCTCAACGGGCTGCTGCCCGGCGACGTCACCTTCAACAACGTGAACGGCCAACTGGTGGTGCGGCTGAAGAACGCGCCCGACACGCTGACGGTGAGCGCCTATTTCAGCGAAAGCGTCACCTTCCCCACCCGCTGGGGCCCCGAAGTCTTCCGTTTCGCCGACAACAGCACCCTGGGCCGCGCGGCCATCAACGCGATGGTGCAGGCCGGCGGCAACGGCAACGACACCCTCTGGGGCTACCTGGCCGCCGACGCGCTCAGCGGCCTGGAAGGGGCGGACTCCCTGCGCGGCGCGGCCGGCAACGACCTGCTGTCCGGCGGCGCCGGCAACGACACCCTGCTCGGCGACGACGACCAAGACACGCTCGACGGCGGGCTGGGCAACGACTCGCTGTACGGTGGCACCGGCAACGATTCGCTGGAGGGCGGCGACGGCAACGACTCGCTCTTCGGCGACAACGGCGATGACCGCCTGGTCGGCGGCGCCGGCGACGACCGGCTGGTGGGCGGCAACGGCAACGACACCTATGTGTATGGCCGCGGCCACGGCAACGACACCATCGACAACACGGATTCCGGCGCCCTCTACACCCTGCCCGCCACCACCGACACCGTGGAGCTGGCCGGCCTGCTGCCCACCGACGTGGTCTTTTTCCGCGAGAACGTCAACAACCTCGACCTGCTGGTGCGCATCAAGAACACCGGCGAGACCCTGCGGATCCTGAGTTACTTCCTGTCCGACGGCATCACCACTTCCCACCACGCGGTCAACCTCTTCCGCTTCGGCAACGGCAGCACGCTGGACCTGGCCGCCGTCAAGGCGCTGGTCCAGGCGGTGGGCGACGGGGACGACTACGTCGTGGGCTACGAATCGGCGGCCGACACGCTCAACCCGCTGGAGGGCGCCGACTCGGTCGACGGCCGTGACGGCAACGACAACCTGAACGGCGGCGCCGGCAACGACACCCTCACCGGGGCCGCCGGCAATGACACCGTCGACGGCGGGCTGGGCCGCGACTCCCTGTGGGGCGGCGACGGCAACGACCTGGTGAGCGGCGGCGCCGGCAGGGACACCATCGACGGCGGCGCCGGCGACGACCGGTTGATCGGCGGCGCAGGCAACGACCAGCTGGCCGGCGGCGCCGGCTCGGACACCTATGTCTACGGACTGGGTTCCGGCAACGACACCATCAACAATGTCGACGCCACCGAAGGCAACACCACCGGCCCCCTCCTTTTCACCGACACCGTCGAGCTCACCGGCCTGCTCCAGTCCGACGTGGCCTTCGGCCGCCAGTACGACGACCTGCTGGTGCGAATCAAGAGCACGGGCGAGACGCTGACGATCCAGAACCACTTCGTCCACGAGGTCAACCCCCGCTACCACTACGGTGTGGACCGCTTCGTGTTCGGCGACGGCAGCACGCTCGCTTATGACGCCGTCAAAGTGCTGGCGTTGTCGCCCACCGGCGGCGACGACGCCATCAACGGCCTGCCCGGCGCGGACCAGCTGCAGGGCCTGGCCGGCAACGACACGCTGCAAGGCCTGGCAGGCGATGACACGCTCGACGGCGGAGAGGGCGACGACCTCCTGGCCGGCGGCGCCGGCGCCAACACCTACCGCTTCGGCCGCGGCGACGGCCGCGACACCATCGCAGTCCGGCCTTATGGCGAAAACACCCTCATTGTGCGCGGCGTGCTGGAATTCAAAGCCGGCGTCGCGCCCTCCGAAGTGGTGGCCAGGCGCGTCGGCGACACGCTGGAAGTCTCCATCGCCGGCAGCGGCGACAAGGTGGTCATCCAGGGCTTTTTCCAGGGCGGCACGCCCAGCTACTACGGCAACCCGGTGCAGCTGGCCCGCTTCGCCGACGGCACGTCATGGGACCTGGTCAAGATGTTCGAGCCCCATGTGGAGCGATCGCTCTACGACGGCGCGGGACGCCTCGTCGGCCAGCTGGACGCCGCCGGTTTCCTGACCCAGCACACCTACGACGGCCAAGGCCGCCTGATCAAGTCGGTGGCTTTCGCCAGGCCGTCGCCGGGCACCCCGGACACCCAGCGCAACTACACCGTGGCGCAGCTGGTGCCCGTCTCCGACGCCAAGGACAGGGCCACCCACTACCTCTACAACGCCAAGGGCCAGCGCATCGC
This sequence comes from uncultured Burkholderiales bacterium, assembly GCA_966211815.1. GTDB lineage: Bacteria > Pseudomonadota > Gammaproteobacteria > Burkholderiales > Burkholderiaceae_C > JANPCX01. The sequence continues at coordinate 47,020 of CBIHOD010000020.1, read as the reverse complement.
CGAGATCGACCCCGAGGGCTACCTGACCGAGAAGGTGTTCGACCCCGCCGGCAACGTGACACAGAGCGTGCGCTATGCGAACGCGCTGTCGGCCACCGCCGTCGCCAACGCCTTCGGCGTGGCCAGCGGCAATGCCTCGGCCCAGCCGTCGATCACCTCGTTGCGGCCGACCGGCACCGCGCAGGACCAGTCGCAGACTTTCGTCTACGACGACCTGAACCGCCTGACGCAGTCGACCAACGCCGAAGGCACCGTCACCCAGTACACCTACGACACCGCCGGCAACCTGACGCAGACGCGCCAGGCGGCCGGCACCGCCGAGCTGCGCACGCTCAACGCCCGCTTCGACCTGCAGGGCCGCCTCACCGGCGAGCTCAGCGGCGAGGGCGGCGCCCTGCTCACCGGCAACCTCACACAGGGCCAGATCGACGACATCTGGGCCCGCCACGGCATTTCCCACGCCTACGACGCGGCGGGCCGCCGCACCACCAGCACGGACGCGAACGGGAACAAGACCGCCTATTTCTATGACGCGGACGGCCGCCTCGCCTACACGGTCAACGGCATGGGCGAGGTGCTGGAGACGCGTTACAACGCCTTCGGCCAGGTCAGCGCCTCCACCCGGCTGGCGCAGCGCTTCGCCAACCACGCCGGCCTGGCCGGCGGCGCGCTGACGCCGGCGCTGCAGTCCGCCTTCCTGGCGCTGGCCGACACCGCCAACGACAGCCGCACGCAATACCGCTACGACAACGCAGGCCGCCTGGTGCAGACCATCCAGCCCGAAGGCGGCAGCACCAGCGACCGCTACAACGCGCTGGGCGAAGTGGCCGAGCGCAGGGTTTCCATCGGCAGCGGCGAGACCGTGACGCTGATGACCTACGACGTGCGCGGCCAGGTCACCAGCACCCAGGCCGACCCCACCGGCTTGAACGCCGTCACCCGCAGCGAATACGACGCCTTCGGCCAGCTCGCCAGCGCCACGGACGCCAACGGCAACGTCACCACCCAGGCTTACGACCGCCTCGGCCGGATGCGGACCCAGACCCGGCCGACGGGCGCCACCGGCTACGGCGTCACCTCTTCGAGCAACCCCGCCAACACCACCCTCGAAACCACCTACGACGCCTTCGGCCGGGTGTTGACGCACCGCGACGCGCTCAACAACACCACGCGCTACGCCTACGACGACACCCAGCGCACGGTCACCGTCACCACGCCCGAGAACATCGTGCTGACGACGCAGCACAACCGCTTCGGCCAGACCGCCACGGTGGTCGACGGCAACCTGCAGTCGACCAACTACCGGTACGACGACAACGGCAACCTCGTCCAGGTCGACACGCCGCAGGGTGTGCAGGCCCGCCACGTCTACGACGGCGCGAATCTCCTGATCGAGACGTTTGACGCCAACGGCAACAAGGTCAGTTACACCCACGACGATGCCAACCGCGTGCTCACCCGCACCGTCGACCCGGCCGGCCTGGCGCTCAGGACCGAGTACGCCTACGACGCCAAGGGCAACCAAGTCACCGTCACCGACCCCAACGGCACCGTCAAGCAGATTGCCTACGACCGCGACGGCCGGCTGGCCAGCGAAACCATCGACCCCAGCGGGCTGGCGCTGAAGACGCAGTACGCATACGAGCCGGGGGGCCGGGTGTCGAGGGTGACCGCCGCCGACGGCAGCGTCACCGAGTACGGCTACGACAAGCTCGGCCGCCGCGTCCGCGAGACGGTGGACCCGGACGGGCTGGCGCTGCAGAGCACCTACGCCTACGACGGCAACGGCAACCTGACCTCCGAAGTGGACGCCCGCGGCAACCGCACGCTCCACGTCTACGACAACCGCAACCAGCGCATCTACACCATCGACCCGCTGGGCCGGTTGCAGGGCTGGCGCTACGACGCCGACGGCCACGTGGTGGAGGAGCGGCGCTACATCACCCCCGTTTGGCAGGCCCTGCTGGCCGAATGGGGCCTGGCGCCGACGGGGCAGCAGGTTTCGAACAAGCTGCCGCCGAACACCGACGACGCCGCCGAGTACCGCGTCTACGACAAGGACGGCCGGCTTACCGCCACCATCACCGCCCAGGGCGAAGTCACCACTTACGCCTACGACAAGAACAACAACATCACGCAGCAGCGCCGCTACTACCAGCGCGTCAACAACGGGGTGTGGTCCTACGCCACCATGCCCACGTTGCAGCCGCACGCCCTCGACCTGGTGGAGAACCACGTCTATGACGCGCTGAACCGCCGCGTCTTCAGCGTCGACGCGCTCTGGGGCCTGACCCAGTACAAGTACGACGCCAACGGCAACCTGCAGGAGCGCATCACGTACAGCCAGGCCATCCCGGCCGGCACGCAGTTGACGGTCTCGGCCCTCACCGCGGCCGCCAACGCCATCGCGGTTACCGACCGCAGCAGCGAAAAGCACGCCTACGGCCCCGACAACCGGCTCTTGATGACCAGCCGCCCCGATGGACAGAAGCACTGGTACTTCTACGACGCCGCCGGTCGCACCGTCGCCGAAGTGGATGCGCTGGGCGCGCTGACCGAATACAAGTACAACCGCAACGGCCAGGTCACCCAGAAGATCGGCTACGCCACGCTGGTCTCCACGGCCGGCCTGGTCGACGCCAACGGCAAGCCCACCAACGGCTACAACGCCAACCCGTCGGGCGCCCCCGCCGGGACCGCGCCCGCCACGCTGTCCGGCCTGCGCCCCCTGCGCACCGCCGACGACAGCGTCGCCTGGACGCTTTACGACGAGGCCGGCCAGGTGGCCGCGGAAATCGACGGCCTCGGCTACGTCACCGCCTACCGGCGGGACGCCGCGCGGCGGCTGGTCGGCACCACCGCATATTTCACCGAGGTGAACACCGCCTTGCTCGGCGACGGCACGCAGGTGGCGATGTCCGTCGACGGTGGCAGCCTGGTGATCGGTCAGACGCGCCGCGACTTCATGGGCGGCCAGGTGGTCGCGCTCGCGCCCGTGGCCTCCCGCCCCGCCGACGACCGCGGCGTGGAGCAGGTGTTCGACAAAAACGGCAACCTGGTCGGCTCGGTCGACGCCCTCGGCTATTTCACCGTCCACCGCTACGACGCCAGCGACCGCCTGATCCAGACCATCCGGTTCGCCAACCCGGTCACCGGCTTCTCCGACACCGCCGCCTTCAAGGCCAAGCTGGCCGCCGCGCGGCTGGCGGGCGACGCCGCCACCCTGCTGCCGGTGTACAGCCCGGACGACATCGTCAGCTTCGACTACTACGACGGGCAGGGCCGGCAGGTCGGCCACGTCGACGGCGAGGGCTACCTCACCGAGATCTACTACAACGACTACCGCGGCCACGTGCAGCGGACCACCCGCTACGCGAACAAGGTCATCGCCATGCCCACGGTGCTCAGCACCCTGGCCAGCCTGCGGCCCACCACCGGCACCGACCAGCGCGTCACCACCACCTGGAACGCGCTCGGGCAGGTCGAGAGCGTGGTCAACGAGGAAGGCACCCTCACCGCCTACACCTATGACGCGGCGGGCCGGCTCGTCACCGAAGAGGCGGCCAAGGGCTTGGCGGAGGCGCGGCGGAAGAACTTCCGCTACGACGCCCAGGGCCGCGTGGTCGCCGAGCTGTCGCCGCTGGGAGCGGCCCTCATCACGACCAGCAGCACACCGGCGCAGGTCGAGGCGCTGTGGACCCAGTACGGCACCTTCCACACCCTGGACGCCAGCGGCCAGCGCATCAGCAGCCGCGACCCCCTGGGCAACCGCACCGTTTATTTCTACGACGGAGAAGGCCGCGTGCGCCACACTGTCAACGGCGCCGGTGAAGTCACCGCGCTCGCCTACGACACCTTCGGCCGCCTGAAGAGCTCCACCCGCTATGCCACGCGGGTGACGGCCGCGCAGCTCGCCGCCATGACCGGCGGCCTGCAGACGCTGGCTGCCAACCAGGCCGCCCTGCAGGCGATGGACGCGGCGCGCAACGCCGCGCCGGCCCAGAACGCGGTCACCGGCTACGTCTACGACAAGGAAGGCCGCCTGACCCAGGTCACCGATCCCGAAGGCGGCACGCTCGCCCAGGTCTACAACGCTTTCGACGAGGAGACCCAGCGCACGCAGAGCATCCTGGCCGGCCAGACACGCGTCGACCAGACCCGCTACGACCAGCTCGGCCGGGTCAAGGGCACCACCGCCGACCCGACGGGCATCAACGTCTCCACTTCCGCCGACTACGACGCTTTCGGTCGCCTGGTGCGCAGCGTGGACGGCAACGGCAACGTCACCACCCAGACCTACGACCGCCTCGGCCGCGTGCTGACCGAGACCCGCCCCACGGGCATGGGCCTGGGCGCCTCGGCCACCACCCGGACGTCCAGCACCTACGACGCCTACGACCGGGTGCTGACCCACACCGACGCGCTGAACAACACCACGCGCTACGCGTACAACGACACCTACCGCACAGTCACCGTCACCTCGCCCGAGAACATCAGCGTCACCACCACGCACAACCCTTTCGGCCAGACGGTGGGCGTGTACGACGGCAGGGGCAAGACCACCACCTACAAATACAACGCGCAGGGCCAGCTGGCCGAAACCCTCAGGCCCGGCGTCCCCGCCGCCAACAGCACCTTCGACAACGCCGGCCGGGTGGCCGAGACCACCGATTCCAACGGCAACAAGGTGCGCTACGAGTACGACGCCGCGGACCGTGTGCTGCGCCGCATCGTCGACCCCGCCGGCCTGGCGCTGACCACGGTCTACACCTACGACGCCTTCGGACAGCAGGTCCGCATCCTCGACGCCGCCAACAACACCACCGAGATCAAGTACGACCGCAAGGGCCAGGTCCTCTCGCGGACGGTCGATCCGGGCGGCCTGGCGCTCAAGACCCAGTACGAATACGACCAGCGCGGCGAAACGCTCAAGGTCACCCTGCCCGACAACTCCGTCACCCGGTACACCTACGACAAGCTCGGCCGCCGCACCCAGGAAGTGGTCGACCCCGCCGGGCTGGCGCTGACCACCACCTACACCTACGACAAGAAGGGCAATGTCACCAGCAAGGTCGACGCGAACAACCAGCGCACCCGCTACGCCTACGACGAGCGCGACCAGCTGGTCTACACCGTCGACCCGATGGGCGGCCTGCGCGAGAACCGCTACGACGCCAAGGGCCGCGTGGTGCAGACCCGCGCCTACGTCAACGCGATTTCGCTGACAGGCCTGCCCGACGCGCCGACGCTGGCCCAGGTGCGCGCGCTCGCGCTCGCGGCGGCCAACCCGCTCGACACCATCGAACACCGCCAGTACGACCGCGACGACCGCCTGGCCAGCACCGTCAACGGCCTGGGCGAGGTCACCACCTACGGCTACGACGGCAACGGCAACGTGGTGGCGATGCGCCGCCACGCGCAGCGCATCGAGATGGCCGCCTGGACGCCGGGCACCGCGCCGCCGGCCGTGAAGGACGACCTCAACGACCAGCGCGTCAACCATGTCTATGACGACCTGAACCAGGTCTCCCAGACCACCAACTCGCTGGGCGAGGTCACCGCCTTCGCCTATGACGGCAACGGCAACCTGGTGCGTCGCACCCTCGGCGCGCGCACCGAGTATTTCGTCTACGACAAAGCCGACCGCCTCATCCGCACGCTCGACACGACGGGTTCCGTGGTGGCGCGCGAGCTGGACGGCGCGGGCCGCCTGGTCAAGGAGACGCGCTTCGCCAACCTGCAAGCCCAGCCCCAGCTGCTGCAGGCGCCGGCCGCCGACGCCGCCCGCGACCTCGTCACCCGCCACGCCTACGACGCCGCCGGCCGGCAGCGCTTCAGCATCGACGCACTGGGCGATGTCACGGAGCGCCGCTACGACGTCCTCGGCCAGGTCACCGAGCAGGTCAGCTATGCCACCCCCGTCTCGCCCGCCACGGCGGCCACCATCGCCGCGCTCGCCCCCGCGGTGGCCGGCCTGGCCACCGCGGCCGACCGCCGCGTGCGCTACGCCTACGACGCCGCCCAGCGCCTGCGGCTGAAGGCCGACGGCAACGGCGCGGTCACGCAATACGCCTACGACGCAGCGGGAAACCTGCTCAAGCAGGTCGAATTCGCCGCGCGCATCGCGTTGACGGGCGCCCCGACCGTGCCCGCTGCCAACGCGGCGGAAGACCGGGTCGCGCTGCACACCTACGACGCGGCCGGCCGCCGCACTGCCAGCGTCGACGCGCTCGGCGGCGTCGCCGTCTTCAAGTACGACGCCAAGGGCAACCTGGTGCAGCGCCTGGATTACGCCGGCCGCAGCACCCTGCTGCCGGTGGCCGCTTCCACACCGGCCAACACCGCCACGATGGTCAGCCAGGCCGCGTCTTCGGCCGCGTCGACCCCGGCCGCCAACCGCGTCTGGCGCCAGGCCTACGACGCCGAGAACCGCGCCATCTACAGCGTGGACGCCGCCGGCGCGGTCTCCAGCCAGCGCTACGACGCCCTCGGCCAGCTGGTGCTGCGCACTGCTTACGCCACACCGCTCACGCCGAGCGCGCTCGCCGCCCTGCCCACCGTGCCGCTCGCAACCCATTTCGCCGGCCTGGCCACCTCGCCGTCGGACCGCACCACGGTGGACACCTACGACACCGAGGGCCGGCTCAAGCACAGCATCGACGCCGCCGGCTACGTCACCAGCCGCACGTACAACAACCTCGGCCAGCTCGCCCAGGTCACCTTGCACAGCCAGCCCGTTTCGCAGCTCGGCGCCAACATCGGGCTGAAGGCCGTCGAAGCGCGCATCGCCGCCAACGCGACGCTCGACGAGACCACCGCCTATGGCTACGACCACGCGGGACGGCTGCTGTCCACCCGGGACGCGATGGGTTTCACCGAAAGCCAGACCTACGACGGCACCGGCGCCAAGGTCAGCTTCAGCGACAAGAAGTCGGCGGTCTGGAACTACAGCTACGACGCCGCGGGCAACCTCGTCGAACAGCGCGATCCCGCCGTCAACCTCTCCAGCGTGGGCCTGGACGGCAACGGCAACCTGGTGCTAGGCACCACCGCGCCCGACCGCATCGTCACCCGCTTCGAATACGACGGTGCCGGCCAGCTCAAGGCCAAGACCGAAGCCTACAACCGCGCCGAGCAGCGGACCACCCGCTACGCCTACGACGGCGAAGGCCGCCTCGTGCAGACCACCTTCCCGCCGGTGGGCGTCTACGACCCGGCCGACGCCGGCAACCTCGCCGCCAGCGGCCCCAACGGGGCCGCCCGCGCCGAGTTGGCCCGAACGCTGACCAAGCAGACGGTCTACGACAGCTTCGGCAACGCCGTCACCGAAATCGACGTGGCCGGCAACAAGAGTCACAAGGCCTACGACCAGCTCGGGCAGTTGCGTTTCGAGGTCGACGCGCTCGGCTACATCACCGGCCGGCAGTTCGACCGCTTCGGCAACGCGACTACGCTGACCCGCTACGCGGCCAAGCTTGCTTCGATGCCCGCCACCGCGCCGGGCGCCTCGGCCATGGCCGCCTCGGCCGCCGCGCTGCAGACCACCCAGGACCGCACCATCGCCACCGAATACGACGTCCTGGGCCGGGCCACGCGCGTCACCGAGCCCGAGGTCTGGATGAACACCGGCAACGGCGCCACCGGCAAGCTCGCCAGCCCCGTCACCGAATACGCCTACGACGCCTTCGGCCAGGCGGTGCGGCAGCGCCGGCTGCTCGAGCCCGCCGCCGGCGCCACGCCGGCCACCTGGGTCGTCAGCCGCAGCGTGTTCGACCTGCGCGGCAACGAGGTCGCCACCATCGACCCGATGGGCCACGTGACCACCCAAGGCTTCGACTTCGCAGGCAACCTGGCCCGCAGGACCGAATACGCCAACCCCTTGGCCTCCTCGGCCCACGCGACGGACGCCGCCTTCGCCATCTTCGCGGCCCAGTTCCGCGAAACCAGCTTCCTGTCGCTGGCGGTGGTCGCCGCGCCGACCCCTGTTCTGCCCGCCAACAGCGGCGAGGACCGGCGCTACACCTTCCAATACGACCGCGAGAACCGCAAGACCGCGCAGACCCTGGTCGACACCGAATACAGCGCACTGCCCAACGGCACCCGCGTGCGCGGCAACCTGACCACGCGCTTCGGCTACGACGGGCTGGGCCAGCTCACCAGCACCACCGACGCGCTCGACAACATCACCTACACCACCTACGACGCGCTCGGCCGCATCAGCTCGGTGCAGTCGCCGGGCATGCAGATCAACGGCGGGGGCACCTACACGCCGGTCACCCGCTTCAACCGGGACGCGCTCGGCAACGTGGTCGCGATGGTCCAGCAGGGCGTCCTCGACGCCGACCGCGTCACCCTGACCCGCTACGACAGCCACAGCCACGCGGTGCAGGTCACCCGCCGCGCGGCCGACGCGCAGGGCGCCGACACCTCAGTCAGCCAGTTCATGTCGTACCACGCCTCGGGCCTGCTGGCCAAGCAGTGGCAGGGCGCCACCGGCAACGACGGCGTCACCCGCACGCTGTTCACCCAGTACCAGTACGACGCGCTGGGGAGGCAGACCGCCGTCGTCACGCCGGCCAGCACCAGCGTCGCCAGCGGCGGCGCCATCGCCACCGTCAGCCAGCAGACCGCCGGCACCGTGGTGCAGGACATGGTCTACAACGCCTTCGGCGAAGTGACTTCGCGCGGCGTCAGCGGCTCCAGCGAGCGCGACAGCTACGCCTACGACAACGGCGGGCGGATGGTGCGGCGGTTCACCGCCAACGACGAGGGCACCGCCGGCGTCGTCAGTTTCGCGCTGTACGACCTGCTCGGCCGCCGCACCGCCACCGTCGAGAGCGACGGCACCGGCGACCTGTCCGCCGTCCTGAGCGCCCAGGCGGCCGACGCGCTCGGCCACACCGGCGTGCGCCGCACCGACTACCAGCTCGACCTGCTCGGCCGGGCCTTGAAGGCGACGCTCCCGCAGCGCCTGGAGACCGTCAGCGGCGCCAACTACCGCCCCGTGGTCAACCAGACGTTCGACCGCTGGGGCAACCTGCTCAGCCAGAGCGATGCCCGCCAGGCCGGCTGGGTCACCACCTACCGCTACAACGCCAACAACCAGATGGTGCGGCGCGTGCAGCCCCAGGTGAACCGGATCGACGCCTACGGCGTGGCCTCCAGCGTGACGCCGACCACCGAGATCTACTACGACGCACTCGGCCGGGAAGTGGCTCAGAAGGACGCCAACGGCAACGTCAGCGGCAAGGAATGGGACGCCTCCGGCCGGCTGGTGAAGGAGCTCAACGCCGACACCGGCGTCGTCTCGCACGGCTACAACGCCTTCGGCGAGAAGACGCGCCTGACCGACGCGATGGGCCGCATGACCACCTACGCCTACGACCAGCTCGGCCGCAACACCGCGGTCTCGGCGCCGTCGACCCAGGCCTATGTGGTGGACGCCACCAACCAGCTCGTCAGCCAAGGCTCCGGCGCCTGGGCCACGACCATGACCTATGACCAGGCCGGCCGCAGGCTGACGCAGACCAACGCCGCCGGCGAGAAGCTGCGCTACGCCTACGACGCCCGGGGCAACATCGTGTCCACGGTGAACGACCTGTCGCAAGTCACGCTCGCGGCCTTCGACGCGATGGGCCGCCAAGTGGCGGCGCTCAACGCCAACGGCGACTTCACGGCCAAGTCCTATGACTATTTCGGCCAACTGCGCTCCAGCGCCGACCTCGGCGGGGCCACCGCGACCTACGCCTACGACAACGCCGGCCAGCTCACGCGCCAGACCAGCAGCCGCGGCCAGGACCTCGGTTACCAGTACGACGCAGCCGGCAACCTGCTCCACATCACCGACACGCCGACCGGCAAAGCCACGCACTACGCCTACGACGCGCGCGGCGCCCGCATCCTGGAGCAGACCACCCAGGGCGGCGCCGACACCCAGCTGCAGTCGATGGCCTACGATGCGCTGGGCCGGCTCGTGCGCGTGGAGGCCATGGACGGCATCGAGCTGACGCGCGACTACGACGCGGCGGGCAACGTGCTGCGCCAGACGGTGGTCTCGCCCACCGTCGCGCTGCCCAGCACCACCGAAGGCCTGCAGCTGACGGAAGTCGGGCAGGCCTGGACCCAAGTCGGCACCGAGACCGTCCAGACCGGCGTGAACCCCACCACCGGCCAGCCGATCTATGAGACCCGGCCGGTCTACGGCTGGAAGCCCTTCAGCCAGCTGCGCAACCAGATCCTCACCCAGGCGGGCACCCGGCATGCCCAGACGCAGTGGTTCGCCTACGACTCGATGAACCGCCAGATCCTGGTGGACGGCGCGGTCAACGGCAACGCCCAGGACCAGGCCAACCTCACCGCCGACCAGGGCCACATCCTCACCTACGACAAGAACGGCAACCGCCTGAGCGACACCCGCTTCGGCCGCCAGGTGACCGAGACCGCCAGGCCGTACGCCACCGACGAGAACGGCAACCCCATCCTCGACGAATCGGGCCATCTGCAATACGGCTACGACGAAAGCGGCAACCCGCTGAGCCCGACGATCTTCACCGCGCGGCTGGGCACCGTCACCGAGACCTACGCCTACGACGCCGCCAACCGCGTCACCAGCACCACCCACAGGACGGTGGACGCCCAGGGCAACCCGGTGGGCTCGGGGCGGGTGATCGACACGCGTTACTACGACAAGGCCGGACGCCTCGTGCAGAACGGCCCGGGCAGCAGCCTGAACGCCGAGTTCGTGACCGCGCTGACCGACCGCGACTTGAACGCCAGCGGCATCGCCACCCGAAAGAACCGCTACAACGCCGCCGGGCAGCTGGTCAGCCAGCAGGTGCTCAATGCCGACGGCAGCCGCGGCTCCGAGGTGTACTACGACCAGATCGACGGCCTGGGCAATGTGATCCAGCACCGCGTGGTGGACGCCAACGACGCGACCCAGACCTACACCCACGAATATGAGAAGCGCGACGGCTACCTGGAGAAGAAAGTCCACGGCAGCCGCAGCGACAACCCGGGCATAGAAAGCGACGTCGTCACGACCTACGACGTGAACGGGCACATCTCCAAGGTTTGGGAGACGGTCTGGCCCGCGGGCGCCACCGGCACCGGCGGCATGGTGGACGAAAGCGGCAACCCGCTGCCACCCGCGCAACCCGACGCCCCGATGGAGCGCTTGTTCTCCACCGACGCCAACGGCATCGTGCTGCGCAAGGTGCAGCAGGGCAACCAGCTCAAGCAGCTCGTGGTGGCCGGCCAGGTGATCACCACCTACGGCCGCGGCACCGACCCGGACAAACAGCTCAACGACGAAGGCAAGCCCAACTACGTCGACCAGGGCGCGTTCGGCGCCACCTACCAGGCGATCAACAACCGCAACGCGGGAGGGGCCAGCGCCTACACCGTGCAGTCCGGCGACACGCTGCGCCGGCTGGCCGCGGGCATGTGGGGCGACGCTTCGCTGTGGTACCGGATCGCCGACGCCAACGGGCTCAGCGCGCTGGGCCCGGACACCGAGCTGCAGGCCGGCATGAGGCTGACCCTGCCGAACCAGGTCGGTGGCGTGCACAACAACGCCAGCACCTTCAAGCCCTACGACCCCGGCTCGGTGATCGGCGACACCACGCCGAACATGCCGTCGCCGCCGTCCGACGACGGCTGCGGCATCCTGGGCCAGATCATCATGATCGTGGTCTTCATCGTGGTGGCGATCTGGGCGCCCTACCTGCTGCCAGAGATGGGCCCCATCCTGACGCCGATGGCCACGATGGCGATGGCGTCGTTCGCCAGCCAGGTCGTGGGCGTGGCGATCGGCGCGCAGGACGACATCAACTGGAAGGCGGTCGCCATCGCGACCCTGTCTGCCGGCGCCGGGGGTGTCCTGGGCACACCCCTGACCGCGCCGGCAGGCGCCAGCTGGATCGTCCAGGCCGCCTATGCGGCCGCCAACGCCGCGATCACCAATGCCGTCACCCAAGGCGTGCTGGTGGCCACCGGCCTGCAGGACAAGTTCGACTGGCGCGGCGTGGCCGCGGCCGGCCTGGGCGCCGCCGCGGGCTCGGCGATGGGCAGCGCGCTGGGCGAAGCCAATTGGGACCCGATCGCCGTCAAAACGGTCTCGGGCGCGGTCGGCAACGTGACCACGACCTACCTCCACGCCCAGTTCAGCGACAAGAAAGCCAGCGGCACTCAGCTGGGGCTGGCGGCGTTCCAGGGGGCGTTGCAAGGGGGGTTGGGCGAGTGGGACCGGCAGAACAGGGTGAAGGCGCAAGCCGAGTACAGCAGGCAAAGCGACGCGATCCAGGCCCGGAAGTTCGCCGAGATCGCCGAAGCCAAGTCGGGCCTGTCCTCGTCCACCGGCCTGACCGCGGCCCAGCACCAGGCCATGGCTTGGGGCTACGGCCCGTTGTCGGCGCACGCCGCGACGCAGGTCTTGGGGCCGCGGATGACCACCATGGCACAGCCGCTTCGTACCGCATGGAGTGACGGCGATATGGAGCCAGTGGAACAAAGTGAAATGTTGGTGCAAAGCGATCAAGCCAGGCTGAAGCTGCCACAAATTTCGGCAGCGGCTGCCAATAGCCAGTACATCCAAGTCTCACGCAACATTGAGGATCGTTCGATCCTGAATGCGCGCTCGATAGCTGAGTCGTTTAACGATGAGTTGGAGGACCTCCCAGATTCCAGCGATAGCGGTTTACCTTTCACACGTACAGAGTCAAGGCGCAGCTATTGGATGAACTCTGTTGCCGGCAATCAAATTGCGGATCCATTAGGCCCAAAAGCAGTTCTGGACAACGGATCTACGCTGACAGGGGGAACCAGCGGCCGTGAAACCCCCATTCAACGTGCCCGGCGAGGTCTGAATGATTTAATGGCCGTTGGGCTTCAAGGCTCGCCTGCATTTGATTCGTTAGGTAACTTGGTTGTTGGCATTGGAAAGCTATTCGGTATTGACGGTGAATATTCTCTAAAGGGACGAGAAGATACTCATCGAATCACCAAAAATGCAACTGAGGACTTGCGTCAGGCGCTTCAAGAACTGAAAGCGGACGAGGCATACCGAGATGGCTTGATTCAAGATTTACTGAGTCAAACGAATAGGAACAACTCGAGTCCAACCCTCAAGGCACTCCAAGATCGAATGTTAGGTGCTGCCGGTGCCGTACTTGGGGTCTCTGGTGTTGGTGAGAAGCCACCCACCTTTGCAGAAGCCTCATTTACCCTAGGCAACTCATTAGCGGGTAATAGTTTTCTCCGAAACTCAACCGCTACAGATGGATTTTTCGCTCTGCTGTCAGCCGGCGATCCGAATGTTGTCAGTTCCCGTTTGCGTGATTTAATCACCACAACATCAAACGAAAACGGCGTTTCAGATTTCGTTAAAGGATACAGAGCAACAGAAATAGGATCTGCATTGGGCGCGGCATTGGGCGCTGCCACTTCGATCGGTGCAAAAACCCTACTGAACTTGGCCGGAAAGTTACCGGCGACTTACCAAGCTGCAGCCCTTAGTTATGCTTTGCGAGCAGGTAATCTGCCAGAGTCCATGGGAAGATCGCCCATGGTTGGCAGATCTACAGCCGGATTTCAAAGAGACAAAGTATCATTGCCTGCACAACCCGGCGATTCCGATTTCATAGGCCCCATCCAGAGGCGCATCGCCGCCGACAGACCGGGACAACTGGAAGTCGACAATCAATCGGTTACTGTACGTTCATTAAATTCAAATACTCGCTTTTATGTAAGCCCCGAGGGCGAGATCCTTGATGCCAACACCTTTTCCAGAAATTCCGGATTTAGAAATGGTGTTCGTGATCAAACTTGGGATGACGCAGTAGATGAAATTACTAAACTGGTGAAAGATCCATTGAGCGGCACGGTCATGAACAAATCAGATCCGTGGCAAATGGGTCATCGCCCACAAATGGAATATTGGAAAGAGCGTAATTATACAATTGATGAATGGCTCTACAACAGAAAATATACTACACGTGAAGAATTTTTAGATATAATGAATGATCCCAAAAGATACAGGCCTGAGCTGAAAGCATCAAATCAAAGCCATCTTGGCGAAGATAAGAGCAATCAATTCATCCCTTCAGATAGAAAGAAAAAACCATGAGTTCAGTTTCTCAACAGCAAAAGGATGTAGCAGATTACATATCAACCATATTCGAAACCGAGAAACCGTCTGTATTTCTTTATTGGGACGATGACCACAGAAGCAGCGTTCACGTTTTAGACACGAAGGATTGCCCACAACCAGGTGTCACGTCCTATTCAACAGTCGGACTATCAGAACATCCTTTGTTTTTTCATGACAAAGAATATAAAACCAGAGTTGAACTCGTCGGCGCTTGTGGTTCCAACTTTCAAAAGTTTGGCAACATTCTTGCAACATCAGCTTTTTGCGTAATTAATTCGAGATGGTTCTGCGCTCCTGGCATGATATTTCCCGGAATTATGGAAATGCATCAAGCATCGGTAACAATGAGTGATGTTTATTTTGCAAGCCCATTTCTCTGGGACGATCGCCTAAAATCTATAAAATCAGGCAATCATAATATTGCATGGCTATTGGTGGTGCCGATCTCAAGAAAAGAAAGCCTGTTTGCACAAGAATTCGGACCAGAAAAACTTGAAAGTCTTTTCATAGAAAAAGACATAGATATATTTAACTTGAATCGGCCTTCCGTCATTTGACAGAATGACCACACATACAGCGGACGTCGCGGACTTGATATGGGAATGGCTTCATTTACCTAAACCATCCGGGTCGTTGAGCTTTGCTGCTAAATGCCGCCGACGCTGGCTTCCCCCCTTTTTACCTTCACGCAGCAGTCGCCCCCACCCAATCCCCCGGCGTATACCCAAACGCCCTGCGAAACCACCGCGTGAAGTGCGCCTGGTCGGCGAAGCCGCAGTCGGCGGCCACGGTGGCCAGGGGTTGGCCGGACAGGAGCAGGTCGCGGGCGCGGTGAAGGCGCACGGTGCGCAGGTAGTCGGAGGGGGGCAGGCCGATCCAGCGTTTCACCACCTGGTGGATGCGTTCGCGGCTGACGCCGCAGCGGTGGGCGATGCCCGAGACGCTGAGCTCGCCGCCCTGAAGCACGGCGGCGCGGATGTCGTCCAGCAACTGGCGCACGGCTTCCGAGGGTCGGGGATCGGCAACGTCCGGTGAAGAGGGGCCGCCGGATGGTGGCGGCATCGACGCTGAGGTGCCGGCCGCCAACGCTGCGCCCAGGGCCGGCACCGCCTGGCGCAGCCAGGCCTGCACCTCGTCGGGGGATTCCAGATTCCGCGCCCGGCGCGCCAGGCCTGGAGAGTGCAGCAACCCACTGCGCGCCGGGGGCGCCAGGCCTTCGCGGGCGAGCCAGTCGGGCGGCACGTAGAGCATGGTCACCGAAACCGACGGACCCTCGCAGGGGTCGACGACGCCGCCGCCCGGCAGCGCCGACAGCACGCCGGTGTGCACGGTGAGCGGCGCGATCGCCATGATGTCGCCGGCCCGGGGCCTGAAAGGCCGGCCGGCCACATGGCAGCGGCACTCGCCTTGCACGACGGCGCCGAAAGACCACTCCGCATGCCAGTGCGGCACCCATTCCTGGCCGTCCTGGCGATGGTGCACCTGCTCCAGTTCGAGCAGGCTCACGCGGCGGACTTGGGAGCGGTTCATCGTCATCGAGGCCATGGGCCGATGATGATCAACAGGGACCGCTTCATCAACTTTCTGATCGATGGCCCAGGCGGTCGACGGAAGTTGGCACCACCGCCCGCCAGCTTCGCAACGGTGCCGGGGCCTTTCCGCCGGCGCCACAACGGCAGGCTACCCATCCAAGGCGTCACCCCGCGTTGCGTCCGGGCCCGCGCGGGGTAGGCCGTCCGCCAACGCGATGCCGACTTTGCAATCGGCGGTGGGCGCGGTGCGCGCCCTGACGCCGTCCCGACGCCGCGGCTCAAACATCGCGCGCACCCGACACCGTCAGGCCCAGCCAACCCGCGCTGGCTTCGGTGGCCCGCAGCTCGCCGAGCAGGTGGATTTCTTCGGTGGGGTGCGGCTCCATCAGCCGCAGCTCGGCTGTCGCCTGGTGCCAGCCGCTGTCGACGCGCTGGCCGATGTCGGGCCCGACGAGCGACGGCACCGGCACTCGGCCGGGTTGCCGCAGGTCGGGCCAGCCGACCGCGCCGACGCTCGGCGACGCCAGGAAACCCATCGGGCGGCCGGCGGCGCCGGTCAGCGTGGCGCGCGCTTCGAGCAGGCGCCTGTCTTTCACGGCCAGGCTGGCGCCCAGCCGGCTGCCGGCGCGCAGCGGCGCTGCGGCGGGGTGGTCCAGCGGCAGGCAGCGCGTGAGCCAGGTGCTGCCCATCTTCTTGGGCCAGCCTTGCAGCATGCCCCGCAGCAGCGAGGTGTCCTGGTCGACCCAGATCGCGGGGCAGTAGACGCCGGGCGAGCCGTCGGGCCGTTCCACTTGCAGCACGACGATGGTTTCCCGATATTGGGCCAGCACCGGGTCAAGCAACTCATGCCCGCCGGCTGTGCAGGCCTGCCAGTCGGCGAAATGCACGCAGCCGGTGCCCACCGGCCTGCCGACGGCCGGGGGCAGCAGCGGCGATGCGTTGGCGGCGTCGAATTGGAATTCGACGTTGAGCAGCCAGCCGGCGTAATGCCAGGGCGGCGGTTGCACGAGCGCCGAGCGGCCACTGGCGGTGAAAGGCGCGGTGAAGCTGCGATGGGGCCAGTCGGCCGCGGTGGATGTGGGGGTGGTGGTGGCGGTGTTCATGCCACCCATGGTGCGGGGGATAGGTGGGCATGGGATAGAACGGATGTGAAGCGGGGCAGGCGGTCCGCCCTGCCCCGCCCTCCATGCCCGCGGCGACGCCTCCTCAGCGGACCTGGTCGTTGAACGCCACCGGCATCCACTTCCATCCTTTGCCCTCGGCCTGCAACCGGCCCACGCCGGGGAAGCCGAAGTGGCTCACCGCGACCCAGGCTTTGTCGTCCTTGGCCAACCGGCCGAACACGGCGGCGCGGATCTTGGCGGCCTGGGCTTCGTCCGAATCGAAGTCGATCGTCACCTGGGGCATCGGCAACTGCACCGAGGCGACGTGGATCAGGTCACCGACCAGCACCAGCTTGCGGCCTTCGCTTTCGACGACGTAGGCGGTGTGGCCGGGCGTGTGGCCGTGGGTGTCCCAGGTGCGCACGCCGGGAACCACCTCTTGCGCGGCCGCGGCGCCGTCGAACGTGGCCAGCCGGCCGGCCTGCGCATAAGGCTGCAGCGAGGCCATCGCGCCTTTGAAGAAGTCCTTGAACTTCGCGGGCGAGGTTTCGGCCCGGGCGTCGGAGAGCCACAGTTCGGCCTCGCGCTTGTCGGCGCGCACGGTGGCGTTGGGGAAGACCGGCTTGCCGTCGGCGGTGGCCAGGCCGCCGACGTGGTCGGGGTGCATGTGGGTGACCAGCACGTCGTCGACCTGCTCGGGCTGGTAGCCGGCCGCCTTCAGGTTAGCCACGAGCCGACCGAGCGTGGGGCCAAAGAGCCCGCCCGCGCCGGCGTCGACCAGCACCAGTCGGGCGCCGGTGTTGACCAGCCAGGCATTGACGGCCAGCACCTGGGTGGGCGGGCCGAGATCGGCTCGGCCGTTGCGCGCGTCCTGGGCGCCGCCACGCGAGCGGCCGTGGCCGGGCGGGTGCAGCAGTTTCTGCACCGGCAGCTCGATCGAGCCGTCGCTCAGCGCGGTGACTTCGAAGCCGCCGACCATGAAGCGGTACCAGCCGGCGACCTGTGTCTTCTGCGCGGGCGCGGCGGCGAAAGCGCCTTGCGGCAGCAGGCCCAGGATCGCCGGGGCCGCCGGCGCGAGGGCCAGGCCCACGGCCAGCGCCGTGGAGCGGAACAACCGGCCCAGTGCCGCCGGTTGCGGAATCGGCCGGGTTTCGGCCCCATGGGCCGGGATGGAAGCGTTTGCGTGGATGGGCATGGCGGACTCTTTCTTTCTGTGTTGTCGTGGTTGGCGGACCGCGCGTCTCAACGGCCCCCAGGCATTGTTCGGCTTTACGTTTGGCGGAACAATATGAAAAATTGCAATCCTTGTTTGCGCTCAGTGCAAAGCTCGGCTCATCAAAACCCTCGTTCCAAGCCAACGCCGCTCCACGATGTTCGATTCCCTGCAGACCTTTGTCGCCGTCGCCATGGCGGGTTCTTTCTCGGCGGTCGCACGCGGCCAGTCGGTGGCCGTTTCATCGATCACGCGCAAGGTCGACGCATTGGAGGCGGAGCTGGGCATGCCGCTCTTCCACCGCAGCTCGCGCCGGCTCGTACTGACCGACGCCGGCGAGCAGTTCCTGCCGCGGGCGCGCGACATCATCGACGGGCTGGCGCAGGCCAAGCAGACGCTGCGCGCGGCGGACGCCGAACCCCGGGGCCTGCTGAGCGTGACCGCGCCGACGGTGTTCGGCCGCCTGCACGTCGTGGGCGCGGTGGCCGGCTTCCTTCGGCGCTTCCCCGAGATCGAGGTCGACCTGCACTTGTCCGACCAGATCGTCGACCTGTCGGAGCAGCGGATGGACGTGGCCGTGCGCATCGGCGTGCTGCCCGACAGCGACCTGCACGCCACGCCGCTGGCGCCGGTGCGGCTGGTCACCTGCGCCAGCCCGGCCTACCTCGAACGCATGGGCCGGCCGGAGCGGCCGGAAGACCTGCTGAACCACGACTGCCTGACCGGAACCGCCGGGCGCGACGCGCCCTACCTGTGGCGCTACGCCGGGGTGAACCGCAACCGGCCGCTGCCGGTGCGCGGCCGCCTGCGCACCGACCACAAGGACGGGCTGCTCGAAGCGGCGCTGGGCGGCGCGGGCGTGCTGCACATCGCCACCTGGCTGGTTTCGCGGCAGCTTCGCTCGGGCGAACTCGTGGCCTTGTTCCCGCACGAGCAGACCGCGGCGCCCGCGCCCGACCTGCCCTCGATCCACGCGGTGCGCCTGCCCGGCCGCAGTCACGCGGCCCGTGCCCGGCTGTTCATCGAGCACCTTCGCGCGCAGATCGGCGAGCCGCCCTGGTGGGACGGCTTGCCGGCGTGACGCGACCTTCGCGAGAAGGCCGCGGCGCCCGTCAACGCGCCGACAAGCCCGGTTCGGGGCTGGCAGCGTCCCGGTGCGCGCGTCGCGGCCGGAGGTTCGGTGCCTGCCCGCTCACCAGGCCGATGCCGCACGCCACCAATGCGCTGCCGGCGATGAAGGGCGCCTCCAGCGCCTCGCCGAGCAGGCCGGCGCCCAGCAGCACGCCGAAGACGGGCGTCAGGAACGAGAACACCCCGAGCCGCGAGGCCAGGTAGCGGCGCAGCAATGCGCACCAAGCGAGGAAACTCGCGAAGGACACCACCAGGCCCTGGAATCCGAGGTGCGCCCAGGCGGCCGTCGAGGACAGGTCGAAATGCCATTGGCCGGTGAGCCAGGCGGCCGGCAGCAGCAGGGTGAACGCGCCGAGCAGCTGGTAGAGCAGCGTCTCGGTCGCGGGCGCTTCGGCCAGCGTGGTGCAGCGGATCGTCACGGTCGTCGCCCCCCAGGCCGCGCCGGCCAGCAGGGCCAGGGCGTCGCCGCACAGCGCGCGGCTGTCCGCGGAGCCGACGTCCTTCATGGTGGAAGGAAGCGATTCGCCACCGATGAAAGCCATCGCCAGGCCGACGAACGCCAGTGCGATGCCCGCCATTTGCCGGCCGCCGAGCCGCTCCGCCGGCAGGCGCAGGTGCAAGCCGATCGCTGAGAAGATCGGTGCGGTGTAAAGGAAGACGACGACGTGGGAAGCGGCCGTCAACCGCAGCGCCTCGGCCACCAGGAGGTATTCCAGACCGAAAAGCGCGCCGGCGGCGATGCCGGGCCTCCAGCGGCCGGGCCCCGGCTTTTCGCCCCGGTGCGCCATCAAGGCCACCAGCAGCGCGAGCGCGATGGCCGAACGCAGCGCCACCATCAACATCGGGCTGGCCACGCCGGCGGCGGCTTTCAGCGAGACCTGCTGCAGGCTCCAGATCAGGCAGAGCAAGGCCATGGCGCCGACGGCACGCGCGTCGAGCGGGCCTGCGGCGGGCGAACGGGGGAGCGGAACGGGTTTCGTTGGATTCATGGCATCAATGTGCCGCGGCCCAGCGATATCGAAAAGCGCATAATTTTTCATCATCCCATCCGTTTATCGAATAGAAATGAAGGACTTGCAGATCGATTGGTTGAGAAGCTTCGTGGCCGCGGTCGATGCCGGCACGCTGTCCGGCGCCACGTCGGAAGTGCACCGTTCGCAGTCGGCGGTGAGCATGCAGCTGAAGAAGCTGGAGTCCGCGGCGGGGCGCGCCCTGCTCGTTCGCGGCGCGCGCCAGCTCCAACTGACGCACGACGGGCAGACGCTATTGGGTTACGCCCGGCGCATGCTCGACCTGCAGGCCGAGGCGCAGCTGGCGCTGCAGGGCGAGTCCATCTCCGGGCGGGTCAGGCTGGGCGTGCCGGACGACTACGCGAGCAAGTACCTGACCCCGGTGCTCAAGCGCTTCGCGCCGAGGCACGGGGGTGTCGAGATCGAACTGGACTGCGAGCAGTCGACCTCGTTGATCCCCCGCGTCGCCAAAGGGGAACTCGACCTGGCATTGGTTTCACGCGACCACGCTCGCCGCGGCACGCTGCTCTTCCACGAGCCGATGGTCTGGGTGGGCGCGGCGCAGTTCGAAGCCTGGAAGCGGCAGCCCTTGCCGGTCGCCGTCTATGAACAAGCCAGCCTCGGCCGCCGCAGCGCCGTCAACGCGCTGGCGCAACAGGGGCGGCCTTACAAGGTGGTCTACAACAGCTCCAACCTGGCCGGGCAGATTGCCGCGGTCGAAAGCGGGCTTGCCGTGGCCGCGCTGACGCAATGCAGCGCGCCGCCCCACTTGCAAGTGCTCGGGCTGGAGCATGGCCTGGGGCCGATGGAGCCGATGCAGGTGGCGGTCTACCGCAGCGCGGCCTCGCGCGGCTCGAAAGCGGTGGACAGCCTTCACCGCATGTTGCTCCAGACTTTGCGGCATGCGGCCAGTTGAGCCGTGCGGGCCCGGCCCGCGGAGGTGGGCTATAGCGCCCCGCCCTCCCCTTCGACGACGGGAGCGCCCATCGATGCCGCCGACGACGAACCCGCGATCCCGGCGGAACACGCGCTCGGCGGCGCAACGCCAGGCCGGCGATCTCCCATACCTTCCGGACTTAATCATCCATGTCTAATGGATGATTTGTTTAATTGTCAAATTTTTAACAATTAAGTCATTTGAAATTTTTACAAGCGCCAGCGAATTTTTTGTACGCAACTAATCGAGCGGCTAGGAGTGCATTTGTCCAAGTTACATTTTCATCGCGATTTCGACGATTTCTTGCCGAAAAATAGCGGCCAAAACTGTAACTACCATCTATTTGTCACCATCTTCTTCGATGATCGCTTTCATGGCCAAGACGGTTTTTCTACCAAAAACCGACAGAAGCTGTAACAGTTTGACCCCGCGGCTGAGGGGTGCGGGAAAAAGGTGTGTCATAACTACAATGACCAAAAATAGCATGCTGTTACAAGCGCTGGCTTAAAGCCAACAACGCAGCGCCTTGGATCGGCACATTGGACCGCCCGCGGTTCGGTGAAAAAAATATCCATAAGGGACGGACTCACGATGCACGCCGATTTGGCCTTGAAGATGATGGCGGACCTGTTCTGGACAGGTCTTCTGGTTTGCTTGCCCATCCTGGGCTTGACGATGCTGGTGGGGCTTTTCATCAGCGTGGTCCAAGTGGTCACCCAGGTGCAGGAAATGTCGCTGACCTTCGTGCCCAAACTGTTCACCGCGGGCGTCGCGCTGGTCATGTTCGGCCCTTGGATCCTGCGCAAACTCAGTCAATACACCGTCCAGTTGTGGTCGGGCATTCCGGCGCTGTTCTGACCGCCGCGCCGAAAGACTGACATGAGCGGCACCCTGGCGCTGGACCTCAGCGCGCCCTGGCTCTCCGCGGTCGCCTTGCTGGCGATCCGCGTGGCCGCGGTCTTCCTGATGACCCCCATCCTGTACGCCATCTCGATGCCGGCGATGGTGCGCGTGTTCATCGTGCTGGGCTTGTCGATCGCGCTGGCCGGCGGGCTGGCCGCCGCGCCGGTCGCCACGCCGACCGCCGGCGCTTTCATCCAGGCCGCGGCCGCCGAGCTGGCCCTGGGCGCCACGCTCGGGCTGGGCATCCTGCTGGCCTTCGCCGCCTTCACGGTGGCCGGCCACTTGCTGGACGTGCAGATCGGCTTCGGCATCGCCCAGGTGTTCGACCCGGTCAGCCAGAGGCAGCTGCCGATCCTGACCTCCGCCTTCAACCAGCTGGCGGTGCTGGTGTTCTTCCTGGTCGACGGCCACCACGCGCTGATGCGCGGCCTGAGCTACAGCCTGGAGCGCTTCCCGCTCGGCGGCGCCTGGTCCGTCGGCGGTGCCGTGGAGCCGATGCTGCGCCAGGTCGGCGGCCTGTTCACGCTGGGTTTCGCGCTGGCCGCGCCGGTGGCGTTCTGCATCCTGCTGCTGGAACTGGCGCTGGGCGTGGTCTCGCGCAACCTGCCGCAGATGAACATGTTCGCCATCGGCATCCCGGTCAAGATCGTCGTCGGCCTGGCGGCGCTGTCGCTGTGGTTCGCCGGCATGGGCGCCGGCATGAACCGGGTCTACGCCACCATCTACCAGGCCTGGGACCAGGTCTTCCTCGCGCCCCAGGCGGGCGGCGGGGCCGGCGCCCCCGGGAAGGAGCGCTGATGGCGGAGCAGGACCTCGACCGGACGCAGGAAGCCACCGAATACAAGCTCAAAAAGGCCAAGGAGAAGGGGCAGGTTTCCAAGAGCGCGGACCTCGTCTCCGCCGTGGTGTTCACGGTGGCGGTGGTCTTTCTGACCTGGCAGGGCTGGCAGGCCGTGCGCGGGCAATTCCGCTTCGACCAGGCCCTGCTCAGCCAGATTTCGATGCTCGACGCCTCGGGCGGCCTGCACTGGCCGATGCTCTCGCAGGCCATCCGCGAGACGATGTCGGCCTGCGCGCCCTTCTTCGGCGCCGTCATGCTGGCGGCGATCGTCGCCAACGTGATGCAGACCGGGCCGGTGCTGGCGATCGACCCGGTGATGATGGATTTCAACCGCATCAACCCGGTCAACGGCTTGAAGCGGCTGTTCTCGATGCGCACGCTGTTCGACGCCTTCCGCGCCTGCGTCAAGCTCGCCCTGCTGGCCTGGGTGGCCTACGCGGCGCTGAAGTCGCTGGCGCCGCAGTTCTACAGCCTGTCCACCCTGTCGCCGGTGGGCTATGTGCGCACGCTGCTGGACGACATGTCTTCGCTGGGCCTGAAGATGGCGCTCATCCTCGGCCTGATCGCGCTGCTGGACGTGCTGTTCTCGCGCCGCGAGTTCGCCAAGAAGATGCGCATGAGCCACCGCGAGATGAAGGACGAGGTCAAGCACCGCGACGGCGACCCGCGCATCCGCGCGCGGCTGCGCGAGCTGCGCCGCGAGATGCTCAAGCGAAGCCTGGCCGTCAGCCAGACCCGCAAGGCGGACGTCGTCGTCACCAACCCCACCCACATCGCGGTCGCGCTGCGCTACGAGCACGGCAGGATGGAGTCGCCGCAACTGGTGGCCAAGGGCGCCGGCCAGCTGGCCGCGGTGATGCGCGACATCGCCGCCAGGCACCACATCCCGGTGGTCCGCAGCCCGGCGCTGGCGCGCCGGCTCTACCGCGAAATGGAAGTGGAGCAGCACGTGCCGCCCTGGCTCTTCGCCGACGTGGCGCGCATCGTGGTGTGGGTGTTCGCCATGCGCGACCGCCAGGCCGCCGCGCACGCCGAGGCCGGCGGCGGCAACCGGGCGGCCGGCGCGGAGGCGTCCGCATGAACTTCCTGAAGCGGTTCTTCGGCAAGCACAGCGACATCGTGATGGTGCTGCTGGTGCTCGGCATCCTGGTGGTGCTGTTCGCGCCCATCCCGAGCGGGTTGCTGGACTTCCTGATCCTGACCAACTTCAGCTTCGCCTTCCTGATCCTGCTGCTGACCTTCTACATGGGCAGGCCGGTGGAGTTCTCCACCTTCCCGTCGCTGCTGCTGATCGCCACGCTGTTCCGGCTGTCGCTGAACGTGGCGGCCACGCGGCTGATCCTGTCCGACGGCGACGCGGGCAGGGTCATCGGCGCGATCGGCTCCTACGTGGTCGGCGGCAACTACGTGATCGGTCTGATCGTCTTCCTGATCCTGATCGTGGTGCAGTACGTGGTGGTGACGAACGGCGCGCAGCGCGTCTCGGAGGTGGCCGCGCGCTTCACGCTGGACAGCATGCCCGGCCAGCAGATGAGCATCGACGCCGACCTGAACATGGGTTTCATCGACCAGGCAGAGGCCCAGCGCCGGCGCAAGAACATCGAGAAGGAAGCGGCCTTCTACGGCGCGATGGACGGGGCCAGCAAGTTCGTCAAGGGCGACGCCATCGCCGGCATCATCATCTTGCTGATCAACATCATCGGCGGCATCGTCATCGGCGTGATGCAGCACAAGCTGCCCTGGGACCAGGCGCTGCAGACCTACACCCTGCTGACCATCGGCGACGGCATCGTGACCCAGGTGCCGGCCCTGGTGATCGCGGTGGGCACCGGCATCATCGTGACCCGTTCGGCCTCGGACACCAACCTCAGCCAGGAGGTGCTCAAGCAGGTCACCTCCTTCCCCAAGACGCTGCTGCTGGTGGTGGGCGCGCTGGCCGGCCTGCTGCTGCTGCCCGGCATCCCGGTGGTGCCCACGCTGCTGCTGATGCTCTTCATGGGCGGGGTGGCCTGGCTGTCCCACCGCGCGGCGCGCAACGCCAAGGCCGGCGCCGCGGCCGACCCCGCCGCGCCGCAGGACGGCGCCGACCCCGCCGCCGACGCCGCGGCCGGCGACGACCCCTACGCGCTGCTGGCGGTGGAGCCGATCGAGGTCCACGTCGGCGCGCACTGGGTGTCGGCCGTCCACCAGGCGGACAGCCTGTTCATGGACCGCATCGCCGCCTTCCGCAAGCAGCACGCCCAGGAGTTCGGCCTGGTGCTCCCCCGGGTGCGCTTCAAGGACGCGGTGCGGCTGGCGGCAGACAAGTACGAGATCCACCTGGACGGCGTCGTCTCCGCGCGCGGCGAGGCGCGGGCCGACAAGCTGCTGGCCATCCACCCGACGGGCGAGACGCGGTCGATCCCCGGCGAGGTCACGCGCGACCCGACCTACGGCCTGCCGGCCCTGTGGATCGACGAGTCGCAGCGCGCAGCGGCCACGCAGGCCAAATTCACGCTGGTGGACGCGCCGACCGTCTTCATGACCCACCTCACCGAGGTGCTGCGCCGCGAATCGGCCACGCTGCTGACGCGCGCGGAGACCGAGAAGCTGCTCAACCGCGTGCGCCAGTCGCAGGCCGGGCTGGTCGAAGACCTGATCCCGACGGTGCTGGCCGTCAGCGACGTGCAGAAGGTGCTGCAGAACCTGCTGCGCGAGAAGGTGTCGATCCGCCACATCGAGGCCATCCTTGAAACGCTGGCCGACGCCGGCCGCCAGACCAAGGACGCCAACGCCCTGACCGAAGCGGTGCGCCACCGCCTGGGCCACGCGATCTGCCAGAGCCTGCTCGGCGAGGCCGGCGCGCTGCACGTGATGACGCTGGCGCCCGAGGTCGAGAGCCAGTTCCTCGGCAGCGTGCAGGCCGCCCGCGTCGAAGGCGGCCCGCCCCAACCCCTGGTGCTGGACCCGCGCCTGACCGAGCAGCTCGTGGCCAAGCTCGTCAGCCAGGCCGAACGCATGATGAAGAGCAACCTGCTGCCGGTGCTGCTGTGCTCGCCGGAGCTGCGCCGCCACATCCGCGCGCTGTCCGAGCGGGTGATGCCGCACCTGCGGGTGCTGTCGATGGCCGAGATACCGAACAACATCGAGTTGAAGTCTTACGGCGTCGTGGGCCTTTAGGGCCTGTTAACACTAAAAGGAAGCACGCGTGACTCCCCAAAAGCCCGCCATCAAGGCGCAAAGCACAGCTGTGGCCTATGCCACAGCGAGCATTTGCAACGCGGAAGGCGGGCTTTTGGGGAGATCACCCGAAGGGCCGATGCCTGGCCGGCCTCAGGGCGTCGTTGCAGGCTCGTTGTGGGCCACAGGCCCACGGCCTCGCCCACGCCTAGCCCTGAGGCCGGCCAGGCATCGGCGCGTGCTTCCTTTTAGTGTTAACAGGCCCTAAGGGCCTGGCGTCAACGAGGGAGGGAAAGGGAGTGAGCATGGAAGAACCGTTGCAAGGCGTGCTGCCGCTGGCCTTGAAGTCGATGCACCAGGACATGGCGCGCCTGGACCGCGTCGCGATGAACCTGTCGAACGCGATGACGCCGGGCTACAAGCGCGAAGTCGTCGTCGCCCGCCCCTTCGGCCAGGTGGTAGACGCCCAGCAGCGCGCCGCCGCCGCGGCCCAGGCCCGGCCGGGCGCGGGCGCAGCCGCCCAACCGTCGCTGCAGGTGCAGCCCGACCTGCGCGCCGGCAGCCTCAAGTCCACCGGCCAGAGCCTGGACTTCGCGATCGCCGGCCCCGGCTATTTCGAAGTGCTCACGCCGGAGGGCCCGGCCTACACCCGGCAGGGCAACTTCCGGCTGGACGCGCAGGGCCGCTTGACCACCGCCCAGGGCCACCCCGTGATGGGGCACGGCGGCGAGATCTTCCTGAACAACGGGACGCCGGTGGTCGACAGCGCCGGCCGCGTGCAGGAGGGCCTGCGCCAAGGCGCGGCCGCCGCCGCGGTGCCGGGCTCGCCGGTGTCGCAGATCAAGCTGGTGCGGTTCGAGCAGCCGCAGCTCCTGCAGCGCATCGGCGACGGCCTGCTGGCCGGCGGCGGCGCCTCCAGCGTGGTGGGCGACGCCGACGCGCAAGTGCGCCAGGGCTTCCTCGAGAACTCGAACGTCAACTCGATGCAGGAGATGGTCCAGCTGACGCAGACGATGCGCCACTTCGAATCGATGCACAAGGTGGCCACCGGCTACGACGAGATGCTCGGCCTGGCGATCCGCAAGCTGGGCGAGCTGTCGTAACAAGCCTTCAGCCCCGACCGATTCCTGACGACAACGAAACACCCACAAGGACCGCTCCACCATGTTTGACGCGCTCTACATCGCAGCCACGGGCATGCAGGCCCAGCAGCTCAACGTCGACACCGTCGCCAACAACCTGGCCAACGTCAACACCACCGGCTTCAAGAAGGGCCGCGTCAGCTTCTCCGACCTGGTCGTGCGCGACGCGGCCCGCGTCGCCGGCGCCGAGGCCGACCGCGGCCTGCTGGCCGAACCCGCCCGCGTCGGCGCGGGCGTGGGCATCGCCGGCCTGGCCAAGCTCTTCGACATGGGCGACCTGAAGAAGACGGAGTCCCCGATGGATTTGGCCATCCAGGGCGACGGTTTCCTCGAAGTCACCCTGCCCGACGGCGCCACCGCCTACAGCCGCGGCGGCACCTTCAAAGTCAACCGCGACGGCTTGCTCGCGACCCAGGCCGGCCACGCGCTCAAGCCCGGCCTGAGCATCCCCGAGAACGCCGAGGCGGTGATGATCGGCGGCGACGGCCGCGTGCAAGTGCGCGTCGCCGGCCAGGCCACGCCGATGGAGGTCGGCCAGCTTCAGGTCGTGCGCTTCGCCAACCCGCAAGGCCTGCTGTCGCAGGGCGACGCGCTATACCGGTCGAGCGAAGCGTCGGGCGAACCGATCTCCGGCCGCCCCGGCGAAGACGGCCTGGGCACGCTGGCCCAGGGCTTCCTCGAAGGTTCCAACGTCAAGATGGTGGAGGAAATGGTCAACCTGATGGTCGCCCAGCGGGCCTACGAGGCCAGCGTCAAGGTGATCCAGGCCTCCGACGAGATGGCGGCGATGGCCAACGGGCTGCGCAAGTGACCTGGGGAACCGCTCCACTCGGCCGTGCCGCAGCGGGCCCCGCGGCCCGCGCGCTCGCCGCGGCCGCTTGCGCCGCCGGCCTGTGGCACGGCGCGGCGGCCGGCGAGCCGGTGCGCATCGAGCTGCAGCCGCGCGTGCAGGTCGCGGACGCCGAAGTGCGGCTCGGCGACGTGGCCCGCATCAGCGGCGCGCCGCTGCCGCGCCAGGCGCAGCTCGGCGGCGTGCGGCTGGGCCGCATGCCGGACACCGGCGACAGCCTGGTGCTCGACCGCGAGGCGCTGGCGCGCTGGGTGCGCTCGCAAACCGGCCTGGCGCCAGGCGAAGTCAGCTGGACGGGCTCGCCCACGGTCGAGCTTTCATGGCCCCGGCACGCGCTGCAAGGCGCCAAGATCGAACAATTCGCCCGTGAAGGCCTCTTGAAATGGCTGGCCGGGCACAGCGAACGCGCCCAGGTGGAAAGCCTCGGCGAAGTGGCCGACCAGCAGATCCCCGCGGGGCCGCGCCAGGTGCAACTCAGGCTGCGCCCCATCGCCGAAGCCCTGCCCCGGGCGCGCATGCAGGCCTGGGTGGACGTCTATGCCGGCGAGCGTTTCGTGCGCACGGTGCCTGTCCGTTTCAAGGTCGAGGCCTGGAAATCGCTGCCGGTGGCCGGGCGGGAGGCCCCCGCCGGCTCCCCGCTGCAGGCCGGCGCGGAAACACCCGTGCGCGAGGTCGACCTGGCCGCGCTGCCGCCTGGCGAGGCCGCCCTGGCCGCCACCGCCGGCCCCTCGCTGGCCTTCGACCAGCCGATGCGGCTCAAGCGCGCGGTGCAGGCGGGCGACGCGCTGACGCCTTCGCATTTCGAACCCTTGCCCGCGGTCGCCCGCGGCGACTGGGCGGTGCTGCGCTCGGGCAGCGGCGCGGTCGTGCTGGAAAGCCGCGTGCAGGTCGCCCAGGACGCGCGCGTCGGCCAGTCGATCCGCGTCAAGCCGGCCCAGTCGGCCTCTTTTGTCTGGGCCCGCGTGACCGGCCCGCAGTCGCTGGAACTCGTCCAATGAAACGCAGCATCGACCCCGCCCCCCGCCGGCGCCACCTCGGGGCCACCGTGTCGCTCGCGCTGGCCTGCATCCTGGCCGCCGCGCCCGCGCGGGCCGTCAGCCTCTACGACGAAGGCAGCTTCCGCCCCTTGACGGCCGACAACAAGGCCTTCCGCGTCGGCGACGCGCTGACCATCCAGGTGTTCGAGAACTCCAGCGCCACCACCTCGGCCGACACCGGCACCCGGCGCAAGAACGGCATCAGCGCTTCGGCGAACGACGGCGCCGGCCGCGGCCACCAGGTCGGCCTGGCCGTCGGCGGCGACTTCGACGGCGGCGGCCGCACCCAGCGCGCCAACCGCGTGCTGGCCACGCTGACGGTCACGGTGAAGGACATCCTGCCCAACGGCGACTTGAGAGTCGGCGGCGAGCAGATGCTGACGGTCAACGACGAACCGCAGAAAGTCACGCTCGAAGGCCGCGTGCGGCCGGTCGACATCTCCGACGCCAACATCGTGCTGTCCACCCGGCTGGCCGACGCGAAGATCACCTTCGTCGGCGAGGGCGACGTGACCGAACGCAGCCAGCGCCCGTGGTGGCGCAAGCTGCTCGACGGGATGGGGCTGTGAACGCCATGGCATCGCGCACCTCCCCGATCCGCCGCGGCGCGCTTTTCCTCGCCTTGGCTTTCAGCGCGCTTTCCGCCCAGGCGGAGCCCATCCGCGTCAAGGACCTGGGCAAACTGCAGGGATGGCGCGAGAACGCGCTGGTCGGCACGGGCATCGTGACCGGCCTGGCCGGCACCGGCGACTCGCCCACCAACCGGGCCGCGCGCCAGGCCCTGTCCAACGCGATGGCGCAGTTCAACCTGACCGTTCCTGCCGACCAGGTGCAAAGCCGCAACGTCGCGGTGGTGATGGTCAGCGCCTCGCTGCCGACTTTCGCCCGCGAAGGCGACACGCTGGACGTCACCGTCACCTCCACCGGCGACTCGCGCAGCCTGCTCGGCGGCAGCCTGCTGCTGACGCCGCTGAAGGCGCCGAACGGCCGCGTCTACGCGCTGGCCCAGGGGCCGCTGTCGGTCGGCGGCTACCGCTACGACGCCAACGGCAACGTGGTGCAGAAGAACCACCCGACGGTGGGCTCGGTGCCCGGCGGCGCCACGGTCGAGGTGGGCGTGTCGGCGCAGATGGTCGACAGCCGCAACAACGTCACCTTCGTGCTCAGCCAGGCCGACTACACCACGGCCAACCGCGTCGCCGCGGCGATCAACAGCCAGGTGGCGCCGGGCATCGCCCTGGCGCGCGACGCCTCCGGCATCGACATCCAGGTGCCCGAAGCAGACCGCGGCCGGCTGGTGGCCTTCCTCGCGCGTCTGGAAGGGGTGACGGTCGAGCCCGACCGCCGCGCCCGCGTGGTCGTCAACGAGCGCACCGGCACCGTGGTGTCCGGCGGCGACGTGCGCATCTCCAAGGTCGCGATCTCCCACGGCGACCTGAAGATCTCCATCGCCGAATACAACGCGGTGTCGCAGCCGGGCCTGGTGGTCAACCCCGGCCCGGGCGTGCGGACCGAGGCCGTCACCAACACCCAGGTCACCGTCAGCGAGCAGCAAGGCGGCCAATTCATCTCGGGCGCCAGCACGGTGGCCGACCTGGTGCAGTCGCTGTCCCGCATGAAGACGCCGACGCGGGACATCATTTCCATCCTCCGCGCGGTGAAGGCCGCGGGCGCCCTGCACGCCGACCTGGTCGTCCAGTGACGGCGGCCCGGCCCTCCATTTCCTGAAAGGCAGACACCCATGATCAACGGCACAGAAGCCATCACCACCGCCGCGCTGGCCGCCGCGCTCGACGCGGCCAGCCTGCGGCACCAGGCGATCGCCTCCAACATCGCCAACGCCCACACGCCGGGTTACGTGCCGCAGCAGGTGGGGTTCGACGCCCACTGGGAGCAGGCCCAGCGCGCGCTCAGCGAGGGCGGCAGGCTCGACGCCGGGATGGTCGCCGCCCTGGGCGTGCGGCTGCGCCCGATGCTGGACGCCGGCGGCCAGCCGATGGAGGTCCGCCTCGACGCGGAAGTCGCCAGCCTGGCGGGCAACAACCTGCAGTACCAGGCGCTGGTGAAGGGGCTGTCGCGCCACATGTCGATGCTGATGTCGGCCGCCAGCGACGGCAAGAAGTAAGCGTCTGGCGGAAGCGAACGAACAAACCAGCTCAGGGAAAGACAACGATGGACTACCAGCAAGCATTCGCGATCAGCGCCGCCGGCATGAGCCTGGAAAGCGCCCGCGTCAACGTGTCGGCGATGAACCTCGCCAACGCCAACACCGTCCAGGGCGCCGACGGCGCCGGCTACCGCCCGATGCGCGTCGTGGCCCGCATGGCCGCCCAGGCCGGCGGCGCGGCGGGCTTCGGCGCGTTCGGCGACATCGTGCAGTCCGGCCTGCGGGCGTCGTCCGAGTTCGCAGCGCAGTGGGCCCACACCCTGCCGGTGGCCGTCACCGAGCCGATGCCGGTCGAGCCGCGCCAGGTCTACGAGCCCGGCCACCCGGCGGCCGACGCCAAGGGCTTCGTGCGCTACGCCGGCGTGGACACCGCCACCGAGATGGTCACCCTGATGAGCGCGATGCGTTCCTATGAATCCAACGTCGCGGCGATGAACACCGCGAGAAGCATGGCGCTGAAGGCGCTCGAAATCGGGGGGGCCGGTTGATGGACTCGACCCAGATCGCGGCCATCCAGGCCATCGCCGACCCGCAGCAGGCCGGCGCCGCCGGGGCGGTGGGGCCCATCGGCCACGCGCAGGCGCTGCCGTCGGCGGGCGGGGCGCCCGTCGCCTTCACCGACCTGGTGACCCAGGGCTTGCAGCAGGTGAACGCGCAGCTCAACAGCAGCCAGGTCGCCTTGCAGCGCCTGGCGCTGGGCGACACCCAGAACCTGCACCAGGTGATGATCGGACTGGAAGAAAGCCGCCTGTCGTTCCAGCTCTTCATGCAGGTGCGCAACCGCATGCTGGAGGCCTACCAGGACATCATGAAGATGCAGGTGTGAGGGCGCCGCGTTCGCTCGGCATGCATGGCGGTTTCCGCGCCGGCGTCCCCTTCCGGGACCGGCGCTTTCGTTGAAGGTTCTTTCCGATGAATGATTTTTGGCAAGGGTTGTCCTGGTCGGCGCGCACGGGGCTGGTCGTGGGGGCGGCGGCGATCCTGCTGTTGCTCGCCGGCGCGACCTGGTGGCTGCTGCGCGCGGACTACCAGGTGCTGTTCTCCGACCTGAAACCGCAGGACGCCGGCGCGATGACGGCCGAACTCGAACGCCTGAAGATCCCCTACCGGGTGGCCGACGAAGGCGCCACCCTGCTGGTCGACAAGCAGCAGGTGCACGCCACCCGCATCAAGCTCATGGGCAAGGAGCTGCCCCTGCACGGCGCGGTGGGCCTGGAGCTGTTCAACAACACCGACTTCGGCATGACCGAGTTCGCGCAGAAGATCAACTACCAGCGCGCGCTGCAGGGCGAGCTGACGCGCACCATCCTGTCGCTGTCCGAAGTGCGCGACGTGCGCGTGCACCTGGCGCTGCCCGAGCAGGGCCTGTTCAAGCAGGCCACGAGCAAGGCCAAGGCGTCGATCTCGCTGACCATGCGCCCGGGGCAGCAGCTGCGGCCAGAGCAGGTATCCGGCATCGCGCGCCTGGTGGCCGCGGCGGTGCCGGGCATGACGCCGCAGGAAGTCACCATCGTCGACAACCAGGGCGTCACCCTGAGCCGGCCCGCGGGCGACGGCGAGCAAGAGGCCGGCAGCGCACGCCTGGACCTCAAGCGCGAGACCGAGAACTACCTGTCGCGCAAGGCCGGCCTGGTGCTGGACCGCCTGTTCGGCCCCGGCCAGGCCCTGGCCAGCGTCGACGTGGTGCTCAACCTCGACCAGGTGCGCCTGACCACCGAGGAAGTGATTCCCGCCCAGGGCGCGCGCGGCGGCCAGGCGCCGACCGGCGTGGTGGTGCGCGAGCGCGAGTCGCTGCGGGAATCGGCCGGCGACGGCCTCAAAGGCGGCAGCGCGGTGGACAGCAGCGCGCCGGTGGCGCGCGGCACCGGCAGCACGCAGCGCGAGACCGAATACCAGGTCGGCCGCCGGGTCGAGCACGTCGTCAGCCAGCCGGGCTCCATCCGCCGCATCCAGGCGGTGGCGGTGGTGCGCAAGTCGCTCGATCCGCAACAGGAAGAGCAGCTGCGCCGCATGCTGGCCGCCGCCGTCGGCGCATCGCTCGAACGAGGCGACACCGTCGTCGTGCAAGCTTTCACGGCGGGCAACGGCGCCGCGGCGGCCACCGGCGGCACCGCTTGGGAAGCGGTGGGCGCCACGCCGCTGGGCGCCAAGGGGGCGTCGTCCACGGCCGACGCGGGCCTGCCTTCGGCGACGCCCGCCGAGGCGGCGGCCAAGGCGCCGGCGCGCTCCCGCGAATTCATCACCGTGATCGTCATCCTGATCGCCGTCACGGCCCTGGGCGGCCTGTTCCTGCTGGCCGGCCGCAGGCGCCAGGCGCCAGCCAGGCCGGCGAACCCGGCGGCGTTGACCGAAGCGCAGCGCCGCGCCGCGTTGGAGCGTGTGCAGGCCTGGATGCGACAAGACGCTGGCAGCGCGCCGATGGCCGGGGACCGTTCCACCGGGGTGGCGGCATGACGATGGCGGCCCTGGCCGACCTGCAAGCCGGCGTGCCCGAACGGCGGGCGGCGCTGCTCGTCCACGCCCTGCCGGCGGCCGACCGCGAATGGCTGCTCGAGTCCCTGCCCGCCGACCACAAGGCCAGCCTGGTGGCGCTGCTGCAGGAACTGCGGGACATGGACGTCCCGCCCGACGCGCAGTGGCTTCAAACGCTGCTGCAGCCCGCGGACGGCGAGGAAGCCGCGCACGCGCCCTCCCCGTTCCCGGCCGTGTCGGCCGCTTTCGCTTACGGCGATAGCCTGACCGGCGCGGAACCGCCACCGGCGTCGCCGGTCGAGGCCGCGCCGCGTCAATCGGCGCCGGCGCTGGCCCGCCTGATGTCACTCGGCCCGGCCGAGGTGGCCGCGCTGGCCCGGATGCTCGGGCAGGAGCCCCTGCCGCTGGCGGTGCGCTTCCTGCGCCTGCACGACTGGCCCTGGCGCGACAAGCTGCTGGCCCAGATGGGCGCCGGCCCGCAGATGCAACTTCGCCAGGCGCTGCGCGATGCGGGCCCGGGCTGGGACGCCGAAGCGCCGGCCCCGTTGCTGGACGGGGCCTTGCTGGATGTGCTGGCGCGGCGCGTCGGCGACGCGACAGCGGCCGCATCGCCCGCCGCCTGGGGAACCGCCGCAAGCCCCTCGCCGCGCGCGGCCGGGACGCACGGCCACCGCGACGCGCCGTGGTGGCGCCGCCTCGCCTCGCGCTGGGGCTTAGCCGGGGGCGCAACGCCATGACCGGCAAGAAACCCGCCCATCACCGCCCGCCCGCGCCCACCCACGTGCTGCGGCACGTTCGGCTGCAGGACGAGCCCCGGGCCTTGCCGGGCCGCGGCCGCGCGCCAAGCCCGCCGGCCGCCGCGCCGGCCGCGATGACACCCACAGCCGCCGCGGCCGCCAGCGCCACGCGCGCAGCCGTTCCCTCGGCCCACACGGCGCCCGCGATGGACGCCCAGTGGCAGGCCGGACACCGCCAGGGCCTGGCCGAAGGCCGCGAAGCCGGCTACGCCCAGGCGCGCAAGGAGTTCCAGGAGGCGCAGGCCGGGGAAGGCTTCAGGCAAGGCTACGAAGCCGGCCTCGAACAGGCCCGCGGGCAGCTCGAAGAAGAAGCCGCCGCGCTGGCCAAGAAGCTCCAGCAGTCCGCCGAAGACGCGGTGAAGAAGGCGCGCCAGGAAAGCGCCCAGCAGCTGCGCCGCCTGGACCAGATGATCCAGGCCCTGCCCGGCCAGTTGTCCGAGCGGTTGGCGGCGATGGAGGACGACGTCGTGGCCCTGTGCTTCGACGTGGTCTGCCGCATGCTCGGCGAACGCCTGGCGACGCCGGCCGGCGTGCGCGCCTTCGTCGTTCAGGCCAGCAGGGACTGGCCGGCGGACGCCGACCTCGCCGTGCACCTGCATCCCGACGACCTGGCCTTGCTGCGCGACGCGCCGGCCGACGATTTCGTCGACTCCTCGCGCTCCAGCATGCAGGCCCACCTGACCGCCGAGCTCGAACAGCGGGTGCGCCCGCCGGTGCAGTGGGTGGCCGACCCCTCGGTGGGCGCGGGCGGTTGCGTGCTGCGCTCGTCCAAGGGCGGGCTGGACGCCCGGCTGTCCACGCAGATGGAAAACCTGGCCGCCTTGCTGCTGCAGGCCCGCGCCCAGCGCCGCGGCAACCGCCATCCGGTCGGCGGCGCGGCGGCCGCCGCGCTGAACCTCTCCGGGCTGGACGACATGCCGGCGCCCCCCAAAGGCAAGAAGCGATGAAACCCGGTGACCTGCTCGCACCCTACCGCGAAGCCCTGCGCGGCGAGCCGCTGACCCGGCGCGTCGGCTGGGTGCGCCAGCTCCAGGGCCTGGCGGTGGACGCCCAGGGGCCGGACGCCTCCATCGGCGAACTCTGCAGCATCGAGCTGAAGGCCGCCGCCGACGAATCCCGCCGCCAGCAGGCGCGCGCCGGCGCCGCGGCGGCCAAGACCGTGCTGGCCGAAGTGGTGGGCATCAAGCCCGGCCACGTGACGCTGATGCCCTACGGTTCCCTGCAAGGCGTCTCCTCCGGTTGCCAGGTGGTGGCGCTGGGCCGGCAATCCTTCATCGGCGTCGGCCCGGAACTGCTCGGGCGCGTCATCGACGGTTTCTGCCAGCCCATGGACGGCCTGGCCCCGGTGTCCTGCGCCGAGCAGCGCAGCGTGCAGGCCCCGCCGCTGAACCCGATGCGCCGCCCGCGCATCAGCGGCGTGCTGGAGACCGGTGTGCGGGCG
Organism: uncultured Burkholderiales bacterium; assembly: GCA_966211815.1. Taxonomy (GTDB): domain Bacteria; phylum Pseudomonadota; class Gammaproteobacteria; order Burkholderiales; family Burkholderiaceae_C; genus JANPCX01. The sequence goes on along the minus strand of CBIHOD010000020.1, from coordinate 11,136 downwards.
ATCGACGGCCTGCTCACCCTCGGGCTGGGCCAGCGCGTGGGCATCTTCGCCGGCAGCGGCGTCGGCAAGAGCACCCTGCTCGGCATGATCGCCAAGCACGTGCGGGCCGACGTCAACGTCATCGCGCTGATCGGGGAGCGCGGCCGCGAAGTGCGCGACTTCCTGGACAAGCAGCTCGGCCCGGAAGGCCTGAAGCGTTCGGTCGTGGTCGTGGCCACCTCCGACCAGCCGGCGCTGGCGCGCATCCGCGCCGCCTACGCCGCGGTGACGATCGCCGAATACTTCCGCGACGCCGGCAAGCAGGTGCTGCTGACGATGGACTCGGTCACGCGGCTGGCCATGGCGCGCCGCGAGGTCGGCCTGTCCGCCGGCGAGCCGCCGACCGCGCGCGGCTACACGCCGTCGGTGTTCGCCGAGCTGCCGCAGCTGTGCGAGCGCTGCGGTACGTCCGACTCCGGCGGCTCGATCACCGCGCTGATGACCGTGCTGGTGGACGGCGACGACCTGAACGAACCCATTTCCGACAGCCTGCGCGCCATCCTCGACGGCCACATCGTGCTGTCGCGCCACCTCGCCCACCAGGGCCAGTACCCCGCGATCGACGTGCTCAAGAGCGCGAGCCGGCTGCTGCCCGAGCTGACCAGCGCGCAGGAGCAGGCGCTCATCACCAAGACCGTCAAGCAGATCGCCTTGCTGGAGCGCAACCGCCAGATGGTGGACATGGGGGCCTACGAAAGCGGCAGCAACCCGCTGCTCGACGCCGCGCTCGCCCTGGACCCGCAACTGCACGACTGGCTCCGCCAGAGCGCCGGCGGCGTCGACCGGCGCCAGGCGCTGGAAAGCCTGGCCGCGCTGCACGGCGAGCCGGCGCCGGCCCACGCCGGCGCGAAGGCCGCGCACCCCTCCGCGCCGGCGCCCTCTTTCGCCGCCCCGTCCTTCGGCGGCATGACGTACGCCTCTGGCGGCCGGTCCCCCGGCTCACCGAAAGGACGGCCATGAGCGCCGAGAAATCCCGTTCCAGCCAGATCGACGTGCGCGGCTTCCGCTACGCGCTCGAACCACTGCAGCGCAAGCACGAATGGCAACTCGCCGCGCTGGAGACCCAGCTCGGCCACCGCCACCGCGACCTGAAGGACAGCCGCGAAGCCCTTTCGGAGTTGCAATCCCGGCACCGCCAGCAACTGGCCTGGGCGCACAGCCTGGACCCGCGGCGCGCCCTCGACCCGCAATCGCGCCAGCGGCTGCTGGCCTGCCTCGTGCAGCTCGACGAAGAGATCCGCCAGGCCGGCCTGGTGGTCCAGCAGCGGCTCCAGGCGGTGCAGGAAAGCCAGGCCGCCTGCAACCAGAAGCGCCGCAAGATCGAGGCCCTGGACAAGCACCGCGAAGCCTCGCTGAAGGAATTCGCCGAGGAGCAAGGCCGCATCCAGTTCGCCCAGCTCGACCGCGACTGGATGGCCCACAGCAGCGTGGCGCAGGACAGGGTGCGGCAGGCCCTCGCGGTCGCCGAGGCAACCAAAGCGGCCGGGGCCGCCATAGCCGCGGCCCGGAGTGGGGTGGAGGGCTCGGCATGAGCACCGTCCTGCCACCCAATCTCCCGGCCGCGGCGAACACCGCAGCCACCGCCGGCAAGGCGGGCCATGCGGGTACGCCCCACGCCAAAGGCGGCGGCGATTCGGCCGCCCAGGCCTGGCAGCGCGAGATGGAGCGCGCCCAGATGACGCAGTGGCTCAAGCCGGCAGTCGCGACCCCGCGTGCCGCCACGCCTGCCGCCGCGCCCGCGCGCCAGGCGCCGGCACAGGCCGGGATGCCCTCGCAAGCGGCGGCCGCCGTGGGCGGGCCGCGCGGCCCGGCCGAGGCGCCCACCGGCCAGGACAGCGCCCAAGCGGCAGGCGCCCCGGCCGCCGGCGCGCCGACGCGCTCGGCTGGGACGGGCGCGCAGCAAACCCAGGCCGCCCTGCCCGCACAAATAGAACTTGTCCACGCGAACCCGCAAGACGCGTCACCGGTGCCGGCCGAAGGCCCGCGCGCCGGCCAGCAAATCGAAGCCGAAGCATCGGCGGCGAACGCTTCACCGGGCCTGTCCACCGCCGCGCAGCAGAACGCCGGCGGGCCGGAGCAACCCCCGCCGCAATCCCTGGCCGTGCAAAAGGCCGAGGCTGCGCGCTCCGCCTGGTTGCAACCCGGCATGGCCTCGGCCGACGCCGCAGGCACCGAACCCCCAGGCCCGGCCGCCGATCCACTGACGGACGCGCCCGCCGACACGCCCCAGGAAGCCGGCGCGCGGCCAGCGGCGGCGAGCCACCAACCGGGCCGCGTCGAGGCGCTGCTGCGGGACCTGCCCAGCGTCCAAGGCATGCGCTGCCACGCGCAATGGTCGAGCGACGGCCGCGTGGACGTCTGGCTGGGCATGGACGGCCCGCGACCGGAGCAGGCGGCCCAGCTGGCCTGGGCGGTCTCCGAGCTGCGGCAGTCACTGTCGCGGCAGGGGCACCTGCTCGGCACGGTGGTGTGCAACGGCCGCACGGTGTTCGAAGGCGCCACCGATGCGGGCGCCGACGGGTTGGCCCCCGCAGGTGCCGTTGCCCCCGGCCTTGCGCGAAGCACCCCCGCGACGCCTTCGCATCGCGCGGACAGGAACTAATTCAACAGGAGTGACAACATGGCGATCGGCTCAATCGGCAGCGCGGCATCCACCGGCAACTTGCAGAACAACAGCCTCGGGCTGGAGGATTTCCTCAAGATCCTGCTGACCCAGCTCACCTACCAGGATCCGCTCAAGCCCATGGACAACCAGGAGTTCATGGCCCAGATGGCGCAGTTCACGTCCCTGGAGCAGACGCAGCAGCTCAACACCAAGATCGAGACGCTGATCACCAACCAGGCGGCGCTGCAGTCGGTCGGCCTGATCGGTCGCACGGTCGACATCAGCACCTCCAGCGGGCTGGTCACCGGCACCGTCAAGTCGCTGTCGCTGTCCGGCGACTCGCCGCTGATCTCGGTGCAGCCCGCCGGCAGCGGCAGCGCCGTGATCGATTCCGTTTCCCTGAGCCAGATCGTCGCGGTGCGCTGAACACCCCGCGCGACCGAAGCACTGGCACCCCTCCCGAACCCCGAAGGACACATGACATGCTCGACTCCATCTACGTAGGCATGACCGGCCTGCTCGGCTATTCGCGCGGCCTGCGCGTGATCGCCAACAACACCGCCAACATCAACACGCCGGGCTTCAAGGGGTCGTCCCAGCAGTTCTCCGACCTTTTCTATTCGGGCGGCGGCGCCGGCAAGCAGTCCGGCCAGTTGGGCTACGGCCTGAGCACGGGCAGCACCAGCCTGTCTTTCAAGCAGGGCGACCTGCGCCAGACCGGCAACGACCTCGACCTGGCGGTCGACGGGCAGGGCCTGTTCACGCTGAAGGACGGCGGCGGCAAGATCACCTACTCGCGCGCCGGCCAGTTCGAAATCAACGCCGACGGCGTGCTCGTGACCAAGGGCGGAGACACCCGGGTGATGGGCCTGGACGCCGAGGGCAACCTGACCGAAGTCTCCATCGCCAACCAGCGCACCGGCCTGGGCAAGGCCACCAAGGTGATCAAGTTCGCCGGCAACCTCGACAGCACCTCGACGACGGCGCTGACGGTGGGCGCCGTGCGGGTGCTGAACGCCCTGGGCGGCGAGAAGGTCCTGAGCCTGAAGCTCACCGGCTCCAACAGCGGCTCGCAATGGCAGGTCGACCTGATGGACGGCACCACCGTGCTGGGCACCGGGCAGATCGCCTTCAACAACGGCACGCCCGACCCCAACGCCTCGAAAGTCACGCTGAACTACACGCCACCCGGCCTGCCGGCCCAGCAATTGGTGCTGGACTTCAGCAACGACGTGCGGTCGTTGGCGTCCTCCACGCTGACGCCGCTGGCCTTCAGTTCGCAGGACGGCTACGGCCCGGGCTCGCTGACCAAGGTGTCGTTCGACGACACCGGCACGCTGCAGCTCGGCTATTCGAACGGCCAGATTGTCAAGGGCACGCAGCTGGCCCTGGCGCGCTTCGATTCGGTCGAAGCCGTCGGCACCGTCGGCGACAACCAGTTCGAGTCGCTCGACGACCGCGCCTGGCACACCGGCCGCGCCGGCACCCAGGCCTTCGGCAGCGTGAAGGCCGGCTTGATCGAGATCTCCAACGTCGACCTTTCCCAGCAGTTCAGCGACCTGGTGGTCATGCAGCGCGGCTACCAGGCCTCGTCGCAGATCGTCTCCACCGCCAATGAGATGCTGCAGCAGCTGTTCGCGATGAAGAGCAAGTGATGGCCGCGATCCCCACGCAGCCCGCCGCGGCCGGCGCCTTGCTTTCGCCGGCCGACTCCGAACGCCTGGCGCGGCCGTTGCGCGCCTGGCGCGACGACCAGCGCCTGGCGGTTCAAGCCTTCTTCGAGCAACTGGCGGCGGATTGGCACCGCGACTGGTGCCTTGCAGGGCCGTCATCGGCCGGGCCCGCCGGCGTGGCCGACGAAGACGGCGGTCACGCGGGGGCCGACGCGCTGCCGTGCGTCGCCTGGCGCCACATCCCCGCGCGGGCCGCGGCGCCGACCCCGGCGGCGTTTGCCCCCACGGATAACGCCATCGCCGGTGGCCGACCCTCGCCTTCGGCGCTCTCCGACCTCTGCAGGGCCTTGTTCGGCGACGCCGGGCCGCAGCCCGGCAGTGTCGCCTTGGAAGTGGCCCACCGGGCCTGGGGCGACTGGTGGCTGCGGATGAACCGCCGGGCGCGACTGCCCCGGGCGACGCCACGGCCGGGTTCGCGGACGTCCGACTGGTGGTCGGGCAAGCTGCAAGTGCGGCTGCCCTGGTGCGCCGGCACGCTGGTGCTCGAGCTGGAAGAGGCCCAGGCCCGCGCCCTGCTCGAAAGCCAGGCGCCGGCCCTGCTGGCCGCCACCGCGGCGTCCGCGGCGCCGGCCACCAGGAAGACCTCCATCGCGGTGGCCCTGGCCGGCCGCGGCATCGAGCTGCGCGCCATGCTCGGCGGCGTCGAACTGAGCCTGCGCCAGCTGCAGTCCCTGCGCGTGGGCGATGTGGTTCCGCTGGAACACCGCCTGGACGAGCCTGCGCTGGTCGAATCCACCGCCGCAGACCCGCTGTGCCGCGGCTGGCTGGGCCAGCAGGACGGGCACGTCGCGGTCGAGATGGTGCGGCGATGAGCGCCGCGCCCTGCAACACGGCGGCGCGGGCCTGAACCGCCGGCCACCCATCAGATGAACGATTGAGGTTTCACCATGAACTCCGAGAACAACACCCTCCGCGCCCAGGCCACCGAGCCGCCCCCCAGCGTGCACGTCATCCAACTGCCCGAACTGCCCGGCGAGGCGGCCCAGGAAGGCGCCGACGTGCTGCCGCTGAAGCTGGACGCGCACCCGCTGCACCAGGTGCGCACCCGCCTGCAGGTCTGTGTCGGCGAGGCGTCCATCACCGTCGGCGAACTGCTCGGCGCCAAGGAGAACCAGGTGCTGCGGCTGGACCGCACCCTGGACCAGGCGGTCGACCTGCTGCTGGAGGGCCAGGTCGTCGCGCGCGGCCAGCTGGTGGCGGTGGGTGACCATTTCGCGGTCCGCATCACCGAGCTGCCGCTGCCGTTGCAACTGGCGGACGCCAAGGCATGACCGAGCGCTCGTCCGGCGACCGCAGTGCCGCGCCGCTGCGCCGCATCGGCTGCATGCTGCTGATGGCCGCCGCACTGGCGTGGCCGTGTGCCGGCCGCGGCGCGGACGGCGAGGCCGCCTCCCCGGCCGCGGCATCGGCGGCATCGGCCACAGCGCCCGGCGAAAACCCCCGACCCGCGCGCCTGTCCCCCGACATCCCGCTGCGGCGCGACGACACCGCCTCCGGCTCCGCGGTGCCCGCATCGTCCTCCTGGACGTCGATGCTCGCCCTGGCGGCGCTGGGCGCGGCACTGGTCTTCTGGACGCTGCGCGGCCGGCGCGGCGCCGCCGGCCGCCGGGCACCGCCCGGCGGCGGGTCGGCCGACGCGGCGGACGGCTGGCCCGCGCCGCTGCGCGCCTGGCTGTCGTCGCGCGGTGCCGGGCCGACGGTCCGCGTGCTGGGCAGCCAGCGCATCACCGCGCGGCACAGCGTGCATGTGCTGCAGTGGCGCGGCCGCGAGTACCTCGTCGGCTGCGGCGAACAGGGGTTGACCGTGGTCGACTCGCGGCCGGTGGAGCCGCGGGAGCACACCGCGACGACGACGACAGCCGCCGGCGAATCGGCCGGCCCCGCGCCATGACGGCCCCGATGGACACGGTTGCGGCGCGCCAGCTGCCGTCCTGCCACCGCACGGCCGCCGCGGCGCTGCTGGCGGCCGCTTTCAAGCGCCTTCGAATCGCGCTGATTTGCGTGCTGGCCCTGGTCGCCCCCGTCTTCATGGCTTCGACGGCGCTTGCGCAGGCCGAGGCGGAAAGCGCGGCCGCGCCGGTGCCGGAGGCGGCCCGGGAAACCGCGGGCAAACCGGCCGCGGCGGCGTCCCCGCGCTCCGCGGCCAGCCCCGGCGGCAAGGCCCAGGTGGGCGCGCCCGCCGCGGAGACGGCGCAGGCGCTGCGCATCGCGCTCGGGTTGACGGTGCTGGCCATCCTGCCCGCCATCCTGGTGTGCCTGACGAGCTTCCTGCGCATCATCATCGTGCTGTCGATGCTGCGGCACGCGGTCGGCATGCCCGAGACGCCGCCCAATACCGTGCTCATCGGCCTGGCGCTGTTCATGACGCTGTTCACCATGTCGCCGGTCATCCAGAAGATCAACCAGGAGGCGTTCCAGCCTTTCATGTCGGGCACGCTCACGATGGAGGCCGGCTACAACAAGGGCATCGGGCCGCTGCGCGATTTCATGGTGCGGCAGACGCGCGAGCAGGACCTGGCGCTGATGGTCGAGCTGTCCAAGGCGCCGGTGCCCAAGACCATGGACGACATCAGCAACGTGCAGCTGATCCCGGCCTTCATGCTGTCCGAGCTGCGGGCCGCGTTCCAGATCGGCTTCGTCGTGTTCCTGCCCTTCCTGCTGATCGACCTGATCGTCGCTAGCGTGCTGATGGCGCTGGGCATGATGATGATGCCGCCCACCACGGTGGCGCTGCCGCTGAAGATCCTGATGTTCATCCTGATCGACGGCTGGAGCCTGCTGCTCAAGGCCCTGGTCGGCAGCTTCCACTGACGCGCGCCGATCCCATGCCGCAGATCGTCCCCGCCTCATCGCACAGCGCGCCGGCCATCGCCGCCGCCGCGATGGCCGGCGGCTGCCCGGCACCGGCCGAGCACCCGGCCGACCCTCTCCTCCTGACGGAACAGGCCCTCTGGACCCGCTGGACGCTGGAGCGCGACGGCGACGCGCGCGAGCAGCTGATCTGCCTCTTCCTGCCCTATGCGCGGGTCATCGCCGCCACGCTGTACGCCCGCCGCACCCACCACGACGTCGAGTTCGCCGAATACCTGCAATTGGCCTCGGTCGGCCTGGTCGAGTCGGTGGACCGCTTCGACCCGCAGCAGGGCGTGCAGTTCAAGACCTACGCGTCCAAGCGCATGCAAGGCGCCATCCTCAACGGCCTGGAGCGCTTGACCGAGAAGAACCAGCAGATCGCCGTCAAACGCCGCCTGCAGCAGGAACGGCTGCAGGCGGTGAAGTCCCACGCCCGGCAGGCCGCGGCGGACGCGCTGGCCGGCACCGACGACGCGCAGGGCGGCGGGACGGCTGCCGAAGGCGGCCCGCCCCCGACGACGCGCCGCGACCAGCAGGCGCTTTTCGAATACCTCGCCGAAGTCGGCGTCGGCCTGGCCCTGGGCGTGCTGCTCGAAGGCAGCGGCATGGTGGACGCCGAGGCCACGGGCCACGGCGCCACGGCCGCATCCCCCGAGGTCGGCTATTTCCAGCGCCAGGAATTGCGGCAGCTGCAGCGCCGCGTCAAGGAACTGCTCGCGGCGCTGCCCGACCAGGAGCAGCGCGTGCTCCGCTACCACTACCTGCAAGACGTCCCGTTCGACGAGATCGCCGCGCTGCTCGGCGTCACGCGCAGCCGCGTTTCGCAGCTCCACCGCCAAGGCCTGAACTCGCTGCGCGGCCGGCTCGGCGACCGGCGCCGCTGCGATACGCTCTGGTAGCGGCCCGGGTCTGACCGCCCTCCGCCAGCCAGCACCTCCCACCCCGCCATCCCACCCATGAACATGACCGAGAGCCGCCCCACCCCGCACGCCGATGCGCCCGACGATCTGACGGCGCTGCGCCAGCGCCTGGACCGACTCGAAGGCTTTCTCCAGGCCGACCCCGGCAACGCCGCGCTGCTCGTCGACACCTTCGAAGCGGCGCTGCGCTGCAAGGCCTGGGACCGCGCGGCCGTCCATTTGCGGCAAGGCCGTGCCCGGCCGGAGGACGGCCTGTCCTGGGCGCTGAAGGAGGGCGATTTCTGGCTGGCGCAGAAGCGCTACGAAGACGCCCGCGCCGTGCTGCAGGGCCTGCTCGGCGTCCAGGAGCCGCCGCCCGGCTTCGCCGACGTGGTCCTGCACAACCTGGCCTACATCGACTTTTGCGAGCAACGCTTCGAAGGCTGCATCGAAAGGCTGTCGCCGCGGTTGGAGCCTGCCGGCGGCTGGCCCGTGACCGCGGAAAACCCGGCGGGCCGCATCCCGGCGCCGCGCCGCCTGGAAGACGCCGTCGAACCCGCGCTGCAACAGCTTTGGCTGCGCGCCCTGCACCACGCGGGCCAACTGGACCGCGCCTTCGATTGGCTCGGCGGCGCCGAGCAGGCCGGCTTGCTGGACGCCCGCGCCGCCGGCGTCGGCAGCTTGATCGCGCTCGACCATGGCGACGTGGACACCGCGCGGCGGTGGTCGGCGGCGGCGCTATCGGCGGCCCAGCAGCAAGACCGGCCGATCGAGGCGCTGGTCACCCAGGCATCGCTCGCGCTGGCCACCCAGGACGCCACCCGCGCCCAGCAGCTCGCCGACGCGGCGCTGCGCTTGAACCCCGCCGACGGCCGGGCCTGGTCGGCGCGCGCCTTCGCCGACCTGCTCGCCGGCGCGCTGCCCACGGCGCAGGCCCACTTCAAGCTCGCCGTCAAGACCATGCCGGGCCACATCGGCACCTGGCACGGCCTGGCCTGGGCCCAGTTGCTGATGCAAGACTTCGCCGCCGCGAAGGCCACCTTCGAGCACGCCTTGTCGCTGGACCGCAATTTCGCGGAGAACCACGGCGGCCTGGCGGTCGTGCTGGCGATGCGCGGCGAAGAAGCGGCTGCCCGCGAGCACATCGAGCGCGCGATGCGGCTGGACCGCGGCAACCTGTCCGGCCAATACGCCCAAGCCCTGCTCAGCGGCGAAGCCCGCGACACGGCCGCGGTCCAGCGCCTGGCCAAGCGCCTGCTGGGCGGCCGGGCCGGGCCATTGGGCGGCACGATGGCCGACTGGATGGTGGTGGGTGGCCGGGGGGCGGGCGGCGATGCCACGCAGGCCTCCCAGGACGATGCGCCAGGCGGCGGCGGCGACGGTGGGCCGTCGGCGTGAAGCGGAGGCGGCCGCGCGCCGCCGTTTGAACCATCGCGGCGGCCGGTGACCGCCGCGCCGCGGCGTCAGCCCGCCTTGGGCGTCAACCCGGCCTGCGCCAGCAACTGCTCGCCCGCCTCGTCCATCGCAGTCGTCAGCTCGTCGTCGCTCTCCATCCGGGCCAGCACCTGGCCCACCAGGTCGCTGAAGCTGGCGCTGCCCGCCAGCTCGGGGCCGAACTCCTGGCCGAGCACTGCTTCCAGGAAAACGCGGAAGGCTTTGCGCCGGCGGCGCGGGTCGTCCGGAGAAAGGTGCCTGACCTGATGGGTGACCCAGGCATCCGGGTACGCCACCCGGGCTTGCGTCTGCGCGCCAGTCTTCGCGTTGGGACGCGCCTGTTGCTGGGGTCGCTGGGTGGAGGAAACCGCCTTGCCGGGCGTTCCCATCGCGCCGGACTGCGCGCCGGCATCCCGTTGGGCTGCCAGCTGGGCCTTGATCAAGGCCGCCAAGGCGCTGGCACGGTCGATCGAGGTCATCGTGCCCCGCCGGCGACGGCTTTCCGGGGGCGGCCGCGCCCGGCCGCCCTGTCGCGCATCGACATGACCGCGGGTTTCATCGTCGCGCCCTTCATCCGGTTCAGTGGGGTTTGCCGTGCGATTGGTAATTGGCCAGCAACACGTGCGAATCGGCGGAGGCGTCTTCGGGCGCCGGTTCGGCCGGGCCGGCGGCCACAGCGGGCGAAGGGACCGTGCCGCCCTGCGCGGCCAGCACTTCGTGGATGCGGTTGACCACCAGCCTGATGTCGCCCGACAAAGGCGCATTGGTGGTGTTGGCGGCCAAACCGGCGTCGAAGCAGGCCAGCGCGTCTTCGAAAGCGTCCTGCGCCAACGCCGCATAGCCGCGCACGAAATGCGCCAGCGCCGGCGCGATCGGATCGGGGTGGTCGGTCACGCCCAGCAGCGGCTCCCAGGTCACCAGGGCCATCGCCGCCCGGCCGGAGCTGAATTGCAGCAAGCCAAGCTGGTAGCGCGCCACCAGCAGCCCCGGCGCCAGCAGCACCGCATTGGCGAAGGCGGCTTCGGCGCGGTCCAATTCGCCGAGCGCGGCGAACTCGGAGGCCATCAGGAAGTGCGGCACGCCGTCGCCCGGGGCCTGGGCACTGGCCTGTTGCCACCAGCCGATCGCCGCCGCGCTATCGCCCGCCTGGCTGGCCGCCAGGCCGCGCGTCACCAGCTCGCCGGGATTGGAGGCAGGGGGGAGATCGTTGCTCGTCGTCATGTTGGCCGCTTTCTTCAAGGTGGTCTTCGACTATATCCAGCGAATTTCGGAATCGTTCAGTTCTGACGCGTGAATTCCTGACTGCCGGGCGGGGGCATGTGATGGCTGCCGCCCCGCACCTTCCATCGAAAAGCCGGGCGAACGGGGCTCGCCAGTGACTTTTCTCACGGCATCCGAAGAGGAATCGCCGTTAGTACGGCGCATCCCCCCAAACCGCTCAACAAATCCAAAAACCGCTGGATGTATTGGGCAAGCACGAGGCCCGTCCCGGTTTGTCGGCGACCGCGGCCCCATCCCTTTTTTCCCCTGCAGACATTTCCCTCCCGAGGAACAACACATCATGGTCGCCATC
>CBIHOD010000019.1:0-60363 GCA_966211815.1 uncultured Burkholderiales bacterium | reverse complement strand
GGCCCCGCCCCCCCCCGCTGCCCCCCCGCCGGGCCCCCCGGCGGGGGGGGGGGCCCGGGGCGCGCCATCCGGCACGGGGGGGGGGCCCGCCCCCCCCCCCACCGCGCGGTGCTGGGCTTCATGGCGCGGCACGGCGCGGGCGACGGCCGCGCCGCACAGCCGGGTGAATGACAGGTGGGCATGGTAAAGATCAGTATGCAACGGAGGGCACCGCCGCCATGACGATGATCATCAACAACCACAACCCCCAGAACCTGCGCAAGCCCGAGCTGGAGCACGACTTCGTGCGCGATCCCCGGCTCGGCTACGAACCCGAGGGCAGCTACGGTTTCCTGCGCTGCCTGTCTCACGGCGTGCCCAACCCGCTGGTGCGGTGGCACCACCACGACGAGTACGAGCTGCACCTGATCGTGCAGACCCGCGGCAAGGTGTTCGTCGGCGACTACATCGGCTACTTCGAGCCCGGGCACCTGGTGCTCACCGGGCCGCGGCTGCCGCACAACTGGATCTCCAACGACATCCCGCCCGAGGGCGTGCCTGTGCGCGACCTGGTCCTGCAGTTCGCCGACCCGCCGCTGCGCCGGGCCTGCGAGCAGCTCCCCGAGCTGGCCGAATGCCTGCCGCTGCTGGAGCGGGCGCGCCACGGCGTCGAATTCTTCGGGTTGTCCGACCTGGCGATGCGCAGCCTGGAAGCCATCCGCGTCAGCCGCGGCCTGCACCGCTTCGCCGAGTTCCTCAAGCTGATGGAGCACCTGTCCGACTGCAAGGACTACCGGCTGCTGTCGAGCACGCCGCTGCAGAGCCTCGAGGACGACGCCAGCGCCCAGAAGATCAGCAGCATCGTCGACTACATCACCGACAACTGCTGCGCGCCGCTGACGCTGGCCGAGGTCAGCGAACGCGCGGGCATGAGCGAAAGCCAGTTCTCGCGCCATTTCCGGCGCGCCACCGGCAACACCTTCACCGACTTCGTCAACCGCCTGCGGGTGGCCAGGGCCTGCCAGCTGCTGATGGAGACCGACGCCTACATCGCCAACGTCTGCTACGAGTCCGGCTTCAACAACGTGGCCAACTTCAACCGCCGCTTCCTGCAGCTCAAGGGCATGACGCCCAAGGAGTTCCGGCGCCAGATCGACGCCCGCTTCGGCGCGGGCCATTGACATGTACCTGGGACTGGACCTCGGCACGTCGGAGTTGAAGGCGCTGCTGCTGGACCGCGACCACCGCGTGGTGGCCAGCGCCGGCGCGCCGCTCAAGGTGGACAGGCCGCGGCCGCTGTGGAGCGAGCAGCGGCCCGACGACTGGTGGCTGGCGCTGGAATCGGCCGTCAGCCAATTGGCCGCCTCGCACGGCGGCGCGTTGCGCGAAGTGCGCGCCATCGGGCTGTCGGGCCAGATGCACGGCGCCGTCCTGCTCGACGCCGGCCTGCGGGTGCTGCGGCCGGCCATGCTGTGGAACGACGGCCGCGCCCACGCCGAATGCGCGGAGCTGGAGGCGGCTTTCCCGGCCCTTCGCCAGGTTTGCGGCAACCTGGCCATGGCCGGGTTCACCGCGCCCAAGCTGCTGTGGCTGCGGCGCCATGAGCCGGAACTTTTCTCGCGCATCCACAAGGTGCTGTGCCCCAAGGACTACCTGCGGCTGCGCCTGACCGGCCAGCTCGCCACCGACTGTTCCGACGCCTCGGGCACGCTTTTCCTCGACGTCGGCGGGCGCCGTTGGTCGCCCGCCGCCCTGGCCGCCTGCGGCCTGGGCCAGGACCACATGCCCGCGCTGCTCGAAGGCAGCCAGGCCGGCGCCGCCGTCGACCCGGATTGGGCGCGCCGTTTCGGCTTGGCGCCCGGCGCCCTGGTGGCCGGCGGCGGCGGCGACAACGCCTGCAGCGGCGTCGGCGTGAACGCGGTGCGGCCTGGGCAGGGCTTCGTCTCGCTCGGCACGTCGGGCGTGGTCTTCGCCGCGACCGACCGCTTCCTGCCCGACCCGGACCGCGCCATGCACGCCTTCTGCCACGCGCTGCCGGGCCGCTGGCACCAGATGTCGGTGATGCTTTCGGCCGCCGCGTCGGTGCGCTGGGCCGCCCAGGTGCTGGGCCTGCCCGGCGAGGCGGCGTTGCTGGACACGGCGCTGGCGCTGCCGCTGGGCCGGCGCGCGAAAGCGCCGCTTTTCCTGCCCTACCTGTCGGGCGAGCGCACGCCGCACAACGACGCCACGCTGTGCGGCTCCTGGTCCGGCCTGCGCGCCGGGCACGAAGCCGCCGACCTGGCCTACGCCGCGGTGGAGGGCGTGAGCCTGGGCCTGCTCGACGGCTGGCGGACGCTGTCCGCGCGCGGCGGCGCGGCCGAGCTGGCGGTCATCGGCGGCGGCTCGCGCAGCGCGGGCTGGGTGGGGTTGCTGGCGTCCACGCTGAACGTCCCGCTCGTCGTGCACGAAGACCACCACCACTGCGCCGCCCTCGGCGCAGCCCGGCTGGCCTGGCTGGCCGACGGCGGCGCCGTCGACGAGGCCTGCCGTCCCTTGGCCGAGCAGTTCCGGATGGAGCCGCAGGCCGAACTTTCCGCCCTGATGGAGGAACGCCACGCCGGCTTCACGGCCGTGGCGCCCAGCCGCTTGAACCGCAACGCGCCATGATGACGATGCCCCGCTTCCAAGACACCCGCATCGCCGCCCGGCTGGCGGCCGGCATCGGCGTGGCCGTCGCGCTGCTTTGCTTCATGGTCTGGATCGGCGCGTCCCGGCTCGGCGCGGTCAAGTCGCGGCTGGACGAAGTCACCGGCGTGCAGCAGCCCCGCATCAACCAGGCCAGGCGGCTGGGCGAGCTGCTGCGTGGCATGGACGTCTCGCTGCGCGACATCGTGCTGCTGAACGACGAGGCCGCCATGCTCAAGGAGATCGAGCGGTTCAAAACCTTGCGCACCGCCTACGGCCAGGCCGAAGAGGGCCTGTTGCGGGCCGAGGCGGCCGCCCCGCAGGCTGTCGGGGTGCTCCAGCGCGCCCGGCAGGCCGTGCGGGCGATGGACAAGCCGGTGGAAAAGGCCATCCGCCTCGGCGCGGCCAACAAGCCCGAGGAAGCCACGCGGGTGCTGCTGCAGGAGGTCCGCCCGCTCGGCGACCAGGCGTTGGCCGCGATCGACGAATTGACCCGCGCGCAGACCGCCGCCGGCGAGCGGGCCCAGCGCGAGTCCGAGCGCACCTACCGCGAAGCGATGGCCGCGTTGGCCGCGGTGGGCGCCTGCGCCGCGCTGCTGCTGGCGCTCTGCGGCGGGTGGCTGGTGCGTTCCATCACCCGGCCGCTGAACGCGGCGGTGCGGCTGGCCGGCGCCATCGCCGCGGGCGACCTGGGCCAACCCATCGCCGAGCCGCCCGGGCGCCGCAGCGAGACCGGCCTGTTGCTGGGCGCGCTGAGGGACATGCAGGGCGCGCTCGTGGCCGTCGTGCAGGGCGTGCGCGAGAAGGCGGAGAACGTCGCCACCGGCAGCGCGCAGATCTCGCAAGGCAACAACGACCTGGCCGCGCGCACCGAGAGGCAGGCCAGCGCGCTGGCCCAGGCGGCCTCGTCGATGCGGCAGCTCGGCCAGACGGTCGAGAAGAACGCGGACAACGCCCGCCAGGCCGACCTCCTGGTGGGCGGCGTCGAAGGCGTGGCCGGCCGGGGCGCCGAGGCCGTCGGCCGGGTGGTCGAGACCATGCGGGAGATCAACGCGAATTCGAAGCTGATCGCCGACATCATCGATGTCATCGACGGCATCACCTTCCAGACCAACATCCTGGCGCTCAACGCGGGGGTGGAAGCCGCGCGGGCGGGCGACCAGGGACGCGGCTTCGCCGTGGTCGCCGGCGAGGTCCGGACGCTCGCCCAGCGCAGCGCCGCGGCGTCCAAGGAGATCTCGGCGCTGATCGGCGCCAGCGTGCGCGGCGTGGAGCAGGGCACGGTCCAGGTCGAGGCAGCGCGCCGCACCATGGGCGAGATGACGTCGTCGGTGCAGGCGTTGAGGCGCCTGATGGACGAGATCCGCGCGTTGAGCGCCGCGCAGAGCGACGACGTCTCGCAAGTCGTCGACGCCGTGGTGCAGATGGACAACGCCACGCAGCAGAACGCGGCCCTGGTCGAGCAGAGCGCCGCGGCGGCCGAGAGCCTGAAGATGCAGGCGGACAGCCTGGTCGAGGCGGTGGCGGTCTTCCGGCTCGGCGGTGTCGATTCAATGGAGGCGCGGCCATGACAGGTCGGACTGGAAAAACGGGGGGCGTGGCCGTGCTCGGCGAAGCCCTGGTCGACAAGTTCCCCGACCGCTCGGTGCTCGGCGGCGCGCCGTTCAATGTCGCGCGCAACCTCGCGGCCTGGGGCCTGGCGCCGCTGCTGGTCTCGCGCGTCGGCGACGACGAGGCCGGCCGGCGGGTGCGCGGGGAATGCGGCCGCTTCGGCGTCGACATTCGGGGGTTGCAAACCGACGCGCACCTGCCCACGGGCACGGTGAACGTGCACATGCGCGGCACGCACCATGAGTTCGAAGTGCTGGAGAACCAGGCCTGGGACCACCTCGACGAAACCGCGGCGGTGGGCGCCGTTTCCGCCGCCCGGCCGGCCCTGGTCTATTTCGGCACCCTGGGTCAGCGCGGGCCGGCGTCGCGCCGGGCCATCCGCGCCGCGCTGCGCGCCAGCGGCGCCCTGCGTTTCCTCGACCTCAACCTGCGGGCGGGCAACGACAACATGGCGCTGTCCGCCGAGTCATTGACGCAAGCCGACCTGGTGAAGGTCAACGACGACGAGCTGGCGCAATTGCTGGCCTGGTTCGTCGATGGGCAAGCCGCCTCCCACGCCTGGGGCAGCCCCGGCCAGCGCGAGGCCGTCGCCCTCCTGGCGCGCCGTTTCGGCCTGCGCCGGCTGATCGTCACGCGCGGCGCGGCCGGCTGGGCGTGCTTCGAAGGTGGCTCCGGCGATGCGCTGGAAGGCACCTCGCCGCCGGTCGACGTGAAGGACACCGTCGGCGCCGGCGACGCCTTCTCGTCGGTCGTGATCCTGGGGGAATTGAACCGCTGGCCGCTGCGGCTGACCTTGCAGCGCGCGGCGGAGTTCGCGTCTAGCGTCTGCGGCATCCAGGGCGCGGTCGACCCGACGCTGTCCTTGTATGCCGAGGCGGCGAGGCGGTGGGCGGACGCCTCTTTCTCCTGTTCGCCCTGAGCCTGTGGAAGGGCCCGGGTCACTTCAATTTTCGAAGCTGGGATGGTCCGTAAAAAGGGGCTTCGACAGGCTCAATCGGAGCAAGAGGTTGCCGGCCACCGCCCCCTCACCCCAACCCTCTCCCCCGTGCCGGGGGAGAGGGAGTTTGCGCTCCCTCTCCCGCTTGTTGGAGAGGGCTGGGGTGAGGGCTTGTGCTAACCGCCGGGCTTGACACAACCATAGAACCCTCAGCCCGAACGGTTGTGTGCGGCGGTCCTTCTCTCCGGTGGTGTGCGGCGGTCCCTTTCTCCCGTTCGCCCTGAGCCTGTCGAAGGGCCCCGGTCACTCCGGCTGCCGAAGCGCCTCAGGTCGGATGCAGCCCCCTCTTGAAACCCTTCCACCGGTCCCTATTTTTCTGTTCAGGCCGGCGGCGGGGGGCTTCCAAGCCGCCGGTTTCCCCCACACCGACACGGAGGACCGCACCATGTACGAATCGATGTTGAACCACCCGAACAGCCTGTTCGGATCTTTCGAACGCCTGCGCCGCGAGCTCGACGATGTCTTCGGCGCTTCCCAGCAGCCCAGCAACATCCGCTCGGTCGCGCCGGGCACGCTGCCCGCCATCAACGTGGGCCGCACGCCCGCCAGCGTCGAGGTCTACGCTTTCGCGCCCGGCCTGGACGCCGCCAAGATCGACGTGACGCTGGACCGCGGCGTGCTGCGCATCTCGGGCGAACGCGGGCCCGGCATCCCCGAGGCCGACGGCGGCAAGCGGCAGGTCTACAGCCGCGAACGCGGCACCGGCCGCTTCTCCCGGGCGGTGGCGCTGCCGGACGACATCGACCCGGAACGCATCAGCGCCAACTACCGCGACGGCGTGCTGCAGATCAGCATCGCGCGCCGCGAAGCCGTCCAGCCGCGGCGCATCGCCGTGCAATGAGCGCGGCACGCCCCGCTGAGAAACCTGGAACATGAACCAAGGAGAAACACCATGAGCGAACACAACAACACCCTGTCGGCCAACCGCGGCGGCTCGTCGGCCGCCGACCGGGAGGGCCAGCGCGCCGTGCTGCCCGCGGTGGACGTCTTCGAGGACGCCGCCGGCATCACGCTGCTGGCCGATCTGCCGGGCGTGCCGCGCGACCAGCTCGAACTGAAAGTGGAGGGCGACTCCCTCCTGATCGAAGGCGGCGTGCAGACGCCGACGCCGGAGGGCCTGGAAGCCATCTACGCGGAAGTGCGCGTGCCGCGCTACCGGCGCAGCTTCACGCTCAGCCGCGAGCTCGACACCGGCCGCATCGAAGCCAATCTGAAGGACGGCGTGCTGACGCTGCGCATCCCGAAACAGGCCCACGCCCAGCCGCGGCGCATCGCCGTCAACGCGGCTTGAACGGCGCCCGGCCGGCGGCGCCGCGCCCCGGCCGGAAGCCCTCCGGAAACTCGGCATCGGAAAGGAGGATGAACCATGACCAAGCTTGCAGCGCAATTGAAGCAGGGCGCGGATCACGCCTGGGATTCGTTGTCCGAAGGCTGGCGGGAATTGAGCGCGCGCGCCAGCGGCGCCTTGACGCGCTTCCTGTCGACGCCGCCGGCCAACAGTGAAACCGCCGCCGGGCCGCCGCTGGCGTCTTCGGCACCGTCCGGCTGGGGTTCGGCCGCCGACATGCCGTGGTCGAGCAGCTGGGCCTTCATGGCCGCCGACGTTTTCGACGACGACGACAAAGTCGTGGTGCGCGTGGAGGCGCCCGGCATGCGGCGCGAGGATTTCCAGGTCGAGCTGCACCAGGACACGCTCGTCGTGCGCGGCGAAAAGCAGTTCCAGCGTGAAAGCGGGGCCGGCCGCTACCGCTTCATGCAGTGCGCCTACGGCAACTTCCACCGCGAAGTGGCGTTGCCCGCCCCCGTGCAGGCCGACAAGGCCCGCGCCACCTACCGGGACGGCGTGCTGCGCGTGGAGCTGCCCAAGTCCGAATCGGCCAAGGCGCGGCGCATCGAGGTGGGTTGACCGGCAGCGCCGGCGGCATGGGAAACCGCCCCGGCGCCTCCGGGGCTCCGCGGACGCCGGTCCGGCGAACAGGCACCCCTAAGGCACCGGGCACGGCCCGGTGGCCGCCATGGTGCGCGCCGAGACTTCGTTCATCGGGTCGATCTGCGCGACGCGCGCCTGTTGCACGTCGACGCAGCGGCCCCAGCCCCTCACGCGCCTTCGGCCGAGGCCGCGTTCTTCCTCTTCGAATCGGTCATTGCGCGTCGTGGCGTTGCGGATGCCTTCTTCCAGCCGCTGGGGCGCCCGGCTGTTGGCGCGGGGGTCGTTCAACGCCTGGGCGCGGACGCCATTGCCCGGTTGAGGCGCGTCCGCCGGGGCGATCCACCGCCTGGCGGGCAGGCTCAGGTCCAGCGGCGGCGGCGATGCCGGCGTGGCCGTTGCCGCCGCGGCGTCGACGGGAGCGGCTGCCGGCGCGTCGTTCCGCCCAGGCTCAGGGTCGGCTTGCCGCGGCGTGGCCGGGTGGGTCGCCGCGGGCGGGTCCACCGCGGCGGCGCGGCGGGCGTCCTGCCGGTCGGCGCTGGGGACGGCGGGTTCCGGCGACCTCCCACGCGGGACGGCCGGAGGGGACGCTTCGACACCTTGGAGCGGCCGCTCGCGCGGCGCGGCGAGTATCCAACGCATGCGCGGCGCCTCGGCCTGGACGGCGGAGGCCCGGCGCTGCCATTGCGGCGGCTTCCCGGCCGCCATCCACGCGAGCAGCGCCGCGTGAATCCCCAGCACCGCGCACAGCGCGACCCATCGGACGTGGCGGTCCAGCGGTCTCAATCGACCCGCGCCGGCGGCAGGCCGCCGTCCGCGCCGGCGGCCGGCACCTGCAACCGGAAACCGCAGCCCCGTCCGTCCAGGCCGGGAATGATCGCCACGTCGCCGCCGAGGCGGCTCGCGGCGCGCTTGACGATGGCCAGCCCCAGGCCGGCGCCCGACTGCCGCTGGCCGGCCTGTCGGTGGAAGCGTTCGAACACCATCGATTGTTCGGTCGCCGGGATGCCGGGGCCGTCGTCCCGCACCGCCAGCGACCAGCGCCGCCCGCCTTCGTCCACCAGGCGGATCTCGATGCGGCCGGGACGCCCGGGTGCGGTGCCGTGGCGGACGGCGTTGTCCAGCAGGTTGTTCAGCACCGAATGCAGGGCCAGCCGGTCCACCTGCCGCGGCAGTTCGTCCGGCGCATCGAGGCTGAGCTCGATGTGGCGGGTCGACACCAGGCTGGCGCGCTCGGCCAGTGCGGTACGCGCCTCCCGGGCGATGTCCACGTCCTCGGCGGGGCGCCGCGCGTCGGTGTCCATCTGGGCCAGGTCCAGGAGTTGCCTCACCAGGTGCGAGGCGCGCGCGATCGCGTCGTCGAGCTGCCGCTCGGCGGCTTCCCTTTCGTGCGGCGATTCGGCCTTGGCCAACACGTGCGCCTGGGCCGAGATCACCGCGAACGGCGTGCGCAGCTCGTGCGCCGCGTCCTGAACGAAGGCATGCTCGCGCTCGATCTTGCGCGCCAGCCGGGCCATCAGGCCGTTCAAGGATTGCACCAGCGGCTTGAGCTCGGCCTGCGGCGCATGCAACGGCAGCGCGGACAGGTCATCCGCGTCGCGCGCTTCGATCAGCTCGCTCAACTCTCGCAAAGGCCGCAGGCCATGGGCCAGGGCCAGCCACAGCGGCAGCGCCACCAGGGGGAAGGCGATCAGCAGGTTGGGCGCGAGGTTCTTCGCCAGCATCCACAGCAGCCAGGCGGTGCCAGGCGACGGGCTGGCGATCTGCAGCCGCCAGCGGGGCGTGTCGCCCTGGTAAAAGTGGAATTCGGTCGCGCCGACGCGCTCCATCCAGGTCGACGGGCCCGTGGCGCGCCAAGCGGCGGGCGGCGCGCCGGGCGCCTCGTAGGCCAGGGCCTGGCGGTCGCGGTCCCACAGCCGCATCGCCACCTCGCCCGGCGCGTCGGCCACACGGCGGCTCTCGTTGATGCGTGCCTCGAACGCCGACACCAGCACCCGCGCCTGGGCGGCGTCGCCGGTGCTGGACAGCGTCTGCAGCAGCCCGTCGCCGAAGATCCGGTATTGCTTGTCGCGCAGCGTCGGGTCGACGGCCTCGTGGTAGCCGTAGGCCATCAGCGCGATCCACACCAGCACGAAAGCGGCGGCCACCACGGTCAGCAGCACGCGGCGCAGCACGCTCGGCCGCAGGGGATTGACGATCAGCATCGGGCGCCCGGTGCCTTCCTCAGCAGGCCAGCAGCTGGTAGCCGACGCCGCGCACCGTGCGGATGCGCTGCCCGCCGATCTTGCGGCGCAGGTTGGAGACGTGGACTTCCAGCGCGCCGAACTCCACCGGCTCGCCCAGCGGCGCCAGGCGCTGCGACAGCTGCCCCTTGGGCACCACGGCGCTGGGGTCGCGGGGGGGGGGGGTCCGGGCCCAGCGCCGCCCCCCGCGCCGGCCGGCGGGGGGGGGGCGCCCCCCCCCCCCCCCCCCCCCCCCCCGCGCGCCCCGCGGCCGCCCCGCCCCCCGGGGGCCCCCCGGGGGGGGGGGCGGCCCCGCCTCCCCCCCCCCCCCCCCCACCCCCCGCGGCGAGAGTTCGAGGGGCTGGCCGCCCAGGCGCGCCACGTGGGCGCGCGGTTCGACCTGCAGTTCGCCGATCCGCCACACCTCGCTGGCCTGCTGGGCATAGCGCCGCAGCACGGCGCGCACGCGCGAGACCAGTTCGGCGGTGGCGAAGGGCTTGATGATGAAGTCGTCGGCGCCGCCGTCGAGGCCGGCGAGGCGGTCTTCCAACGCCTCTCGCGCCGTGATGACGATCACCGGCAGGGTGTCCCCCGCGCGGCGCCAGGCGGACAACAGCTCCAGGCCGAAGCCGTCGGGCAGGGTCAGGTCGAGCAGGACGCAGTCGTATTCCGAGGCGTCGACGCGGCGCGGCGCGTCGGCCGCGCGGCGGCGCCATTCGCTGCTCACGCCTTCGGCCCTGAGCGCCTGCTGCAGCGCGCGGCCGAGGTCGAGGTCGTCTTCAATGATCAGCAAGTGCATGGTTCGATTGTCCCGCGGCGCGGGCCGCTTCGGCGGGTGCGGCGGCGGGCGGCCGGGTGGCCGCGGCGAAGCGGCGGGCGTAGTCGAGGCGTTCGGTGCCGAAGCAGCGGTCCCACCAGGTGAACCACAGGCCGTAGTTGCCGGAGGCGGTCTCGTGGTGCAGGTGGTGGTGGGTGGTGGTGGTGAACCAGCGGCCCAGCCAGTGGCGGTCGAAGCCGGCGGGCATGGCCTCGACCGCGGCGTGCCCCAGCGTGTTGCGGATGATCTGGTGCAGCACGAACGCCGCCAGCACGCCGCCGTGCAGCGGCAGGGCCAGGAGCGCCAGCGGCGTGTACAGGCCGTTGATCAGCGCTTCCACCGGGTGGAAGGCATAGGCGGCCCAGGGCGACGGGTTGCGCGAGCGGTGGTGCACGCCGTGCACGTGCCTCAGCATCCAGCGGGTGTGCAACAGCCTGTGCGTGGCGTAGAAATAAAAGTCCTGGCCGACGACCAGCACGGGCAGGCTCAGCGCCAGCCAGGCCCAGCCGTGGGCGTCGGGCTTTCGGTAGACGTGGACGTGGCCGTGGATCCAAGCCGCGGTCATCGCCATGCTCAGGCTGGCGAAGACCAGCAACGACAGGAAGGAGTAAGCCATCTCGCGGCGCATGTCGGCGCGTGTCGGCCAGCCGGCGATCAGGCGGTGCGCCAGGCGCCGCTTCAAGAACCGGTGCAGCAGCGCCCACACCACCAGCGCCGAGGCGGCGTAGTAAAGCGCGTCGGTGAGGAAGCCCTGCAGGTAGGAGAGCGCCATCATGGCCACGCCCTGGGGGAGTTCGACGGGGCCGGCGAGCGACGCGAGCCAGGCTTTCATGGCGAAGGGGGTGTCCGGTTCTTCATGGCGGGCCAGTGTGCCCAAGGGCGGCTTGGCGGCAGCTTAAGGCGGTTGCCCCGCCGCTCTGCGCTCGTTAAGCCGCCGCCAAGGCCGGCCCCGGCACACTGCCCCCTTTCCACGCACCCCGCCCAGGCCGCCTTCCCAGCGGCGCAGAACCATGACCCTTCCCGCAAGCTCCCGCATCCCGTCCATCAAGAACAACCTGGCCGCCGCCGTCGCCGCGGCCATCCTGCTGGCCGCCTGCGCCAATGCGCAGCCGCCGGAGCCCGGGCCGGTGGCGCGGGACGACCTCGACGCCGTCAAGCGCCAAGTGACGGCGCTCATCGCGCAGGAAATGCGCGAGTTCAAGCTCGCCGGCTTGAGCATCGCGCTGGTGGACGACCAGCAGGTGGTCTGGTCGCAAGGCTTCGGTTGGGCCGATGCCAAGGCCCGCCGGCCCGCCACGCCGCAGACGCTCTACCGGGTCGGCTCCATCTCCAAGCTGTTCACCGCCACCGCGGCGATGCAGCTGGTGGAGCAGGGCAGGCTCGAACTGGACGCGCCGGTGCGCGAGGTGTTGCCCGAATTCGAACCCCGCTCGCGGTTCGCCGATTCGCGCCGCATCACGCCGCGGCAACTGCTCACCCACCACTCGGGCTTGCCGCGCGACATCGCGCACGGCATGTGGGCGGCCTCGCCGGCGCGTTTCACCCGGGTGACCGCCGATCTGTCGCGCCAAGACGCGGTCTACCCCCCGGACATGGTCGTCTCGTACTCCAACCTGGGCTTCGACGTGCTCGGCCACGCCGTGGAAAGGTTGTCCGGCCGCGCCTTCGAAACCCGGCTGCAAGAGGCGGTGTTCGCGCCCCTGGGCATGAAGGATTCGTCTTTCTCCGCCGGCCTGCCCGGTGTCGCGCTCGCGGCGCAGGCGCACAAAGGCGGCGAGCCCTCGCAGGAGCCGGCGCTGCGCGACGTGCCCGCCGGGGGCATGAACAGTTCGGTGCTCGACCTAGGCCGCTTCTTGTCGATGGTTTTCGCGCAGGGCCGGGCGGTGGGCGGGGTCGCGGTGCTGCGGCCGCAGAGCGTGTCGGAGATGCTGGCCGTGCAGAACGGCGGCGTGCCGCTGGACTTGGGCTTCGCCAACGGCTTGGGCTGGATGCTCTCCAGCCTGGGCCCGCGCGCGATCCAGGGGGCGGGACCGGTGGCGCACCACGGCGGCGCCACGGTGAATTTCCGCAGCCAGATGGTCGCCCTGCCCGAGCACAGGCTGGGCGTGGTGGTGCTGACCAACGACGCCGCCGGCCAGCGCGCGGTGGACCGCGTGGCCGTGAGGGCGCTGAGCCTGCTGCTGCAGGCGCGCACCGGCATCCGTCAGCCGGAACCTGTCAAACCCGAGCCGGCCTCCCGGCCCTGGCCGCTGGAGGCCTTGAAAGCCTATGAGGGCGACTACACCACCGAGTTCGGCCATGTGCGGGTGCAGCTGCGCGGCGAGAAACTGCAGGCGCAGGTTTTCGGCCGGACGTTCTCGCTGCGGCCGCTGGAGGGCGGCGGGCTGGGCCTGCGCTACCACTTCCTCGGCCTGTTCCCCGTGAGCCTGGACGAACTGGACTTCATTTCCCTCTCGTTGCGCCGCGTCGCCGGCCGGGAAGTGCTGGTGGCCAGCAGCGCCGGACGGGACTGGCTGCTGGGCGAGAAGCTCAAGCCCCTGCACGCCGAAGCCGAGCCCGGGCGGCTGGCCGGCCGCTACGTCATCCTGAACCGCCTCGACGACGACCCGTCGCGCATCGAAGCGCATGTGGAGGCGGTGCGCGGCTTCTACCTGGTGCGCCTGAAAGACGCTTCGGGCGGGGTGCCGGACGCCCCGCTTCCGCTGCTGCCGGTGGCCGACGGCGAATGGGTCATGACCGGCAACCTCAACGGCTTCGGCGGCGTGGTGCGCCCGCGCATGGTCGACGGGCAGCCGCAGATCGATTTCTCGGGCTACGTGTTGCGCCGGGCGGGCGACAAGCCCTGACGCGGCCCTCGCCGTGCCAAACTGCAGCCTCCGCGGATGCGGCCGGCGCGCGGGGATGCCGGCCCGGTGAGTCCGCGGGTGTCATGGAGGGGTTCATTCATGAAACTCGACAAGCTCATCGATCAACTCGAGCTGTACTCCAACGCCATCGTCGGCTTCGTCGTCGTCCAGAGCCTGGGCTTCGCCGTCACCTTCGGCACCAACGCGGCTTTCGGCTGCGAGTTCTCGCGCTACAAGTGGCTCTCCGTGGCCTTCATCGTCCACTTCGCGGCGTCGACGGCGCTGTCGGCCTGCGCCGTGCGCTACCTGGAGAAACGCATCGTCTTGCTCTCCAGGCAAGGCGAATCGCCGCTGCCGCAGGAGGGCGTGGACACGCTGCGTGTCGTGTGCCGGGCCAAGTCCGCCCTCGTCGCGCTCTTCGCGATCGTCCCCATCGGACTGCTGCTGTTCTTCGGCGTGCTGGCCCGGCCCGACCATGGGCGTTGCGCCAAGCCGCCGGCCGCTCCGCCGCCGCAGGTGCAGGCCCCGCCGAAGACCTCGCCTTGACCGGCAGGGCGCCGGGCACGCGCCGCCGCGGTGCCTGTCAGCGGCCGAAGCCTTCCAGCACGTTCACCACGTTGACGCCGACGTCGGCGACCGCATAGCCGCCCTCCATCGTGAACACCGTGGGCAGGCCGGCCTGGGCCAGGCGCCGGCCGACCTCGGTGAAGTCCGGGCTGCGCAGCTTGAAGCGCGAGATCGGGTCGCCTTCGTAGGTGTCCACGCCCAGCGCCACCACCAGGGCCTGCGCGCCGGAAGAAGCCACCGCTTCCAGCCCCTTCTCCAGCGCGGCGAGCCAGGCGTCGAACGGGGTGCCGGCGGGCAGGGGCAGGTTCAGGTTGAAGCTTTCGCCGTCGCCCTGGCCGCGCTCGTCGGCGTGGCCCAGGTAGAACGGGTATTCGGTGGCCGGGTCGCCGTGGAGGGACACGGTGAGCACGTCGGCGCGGTCGTAGAAGATGGTCTGCGTGCCGTTGCCGTGGTGGTAGTCGACGTCGAGCACCGCCACACGCGCGGCGCCGGCGTCGCGCAGGGCCTGGGCCGCGAGCGCGGCGTTGTTCAGGAAGCAGTAGCCGCCGAAGAAATCGGGCCCGGCGTGGTGGCCCGGCGGGCGGGTCAGCGCCATGGCCGCGCCGCGCGGGCCGGCTTGCCAGGCCGCGCGGGCGGCGTCGATGGCGCAGGCGGCGCCGGCGCTCGCGGCGGCCCAGGTGCCGGCGGTCAGCGGCGAGCCCGCGTCGAAAGAGAACAGTCCCACCCGGGCGGCGAAGTTGGCGGGTGCCACGTCGTGCCTGAATCCGCGCACCGGCCACACCGACGGCAGGATGTCGGTTTCGGCGTTGGCCGGGTCCAGGGCCAGCCATTCGTCCCAGGCGCCGGCGAGGAAGTCGACGTAGCGCGGCTGGTGCACGCGCCGGACCAGGGCCATGTCCACCGGCCCCGGTTCCCTCAGTCCGGCCACCGGGCGGCGCTGCAACTCGGCATGCACATGTTCGAGCCGCGCCGCGGTTTCGTGGCAGGGCACGATGCGGCCGCGGTACATCTCGTGTCGGCCCTGGTGGGCGGTGTGCCGGGGGTTGTGGAAGATGAGCATGGGTTGGGCTCCTGCTGAGGGTCGCCGGACCGGGAGGTGAGGAATATAGGGCGGCCGAATTCGGGCCGAAATGCCGTTCGCCGAGGCTCGGGCGATTTGCAAAGGGGGCTTCGACAGGCTCAGCCCGAACGAGGGTGTGGGGAGTGCGCCTTTTCCCCCCGTTCACCCTGAGCCTGTCGAAGGGCCCGGTTCACTCACGTCGGTATGTCGAAGCCGGGGTGGCCCCACCGCTTGGCCTCAATGCAGCTTGATCCGCGGCCTGTGGGTCCGGTCGATCAGCTCCGACAGCGTGATCAGGAAGGTCTTGCGCCAGCCGCCGAGCGCGAGCTGGTGCTGCTTGTGCAGGCCCCAGTACATGAGCTTGGCGAGGTAGCCCTCGATGAACAGGCTGCCCTTGGTGAGGCTGCCCATCAGGCTGCCGACCGAGGAGTATTCCGACAGCGACACCAGCGAGCCCTGGTCCTTGTAGATGAACGGGGCGATCTCCTTGCGGGCCACGCCGTCCAGGCCGAGGCGGGCGGGCAGGTGCCGGGCGAGGTACATCGCCTGCTGGTAGGCCGACTGCGCGCGCGGCGGCACGGTGCTGCCGTCGGGCTGGGGGCAGGCGGCGCAGTCGCCGAAGGCGAAGATGTGCTCGTCGCGGGTGGTCTGCAGCCGGTCGGTCACCACCAGCTGGTTCAGCCGGTTGGTCTCCAGCCGGTCGGCGTCGCCCTCGCCGCCCAGGTGGGCGAGGAAGGCGTTGGCCTTCACGCCGGCGGCCCAGACGGTGAGGGTGCTCTGGACCACCTTGCCGCTGGCCATCTTGATGCTGTCCCCGGTGACTTCGACCACGCGTTCGTTGGTGTGCACCTCGATCGCCAGCTTGCGCAACTCCCGCACCGCGGCCTGGCTCAGCCTTTCGGGCAGCTGCGACAGCACCCGCGGCGCGGCTTCGATCAGCACGATCTGCAAGTCTTTCTCGGGGTGGATGTTGTCGAAGCCGAAGCTGGCGAGCACCCGGGCCGAGGCGTGCAGCTCGGCCGCCAGCTCGACGCCGGTCGCCCCGGCGCCGACGATGGCCACGGTGAGTCGGCCCGTGCCTGCGCCGCGCGGCACGCTTTGCGCGCGGATGCAGGCGTTGATCAGCCGGTGGTTGAAGTTCTTGGCGGCCTGCGGGCTGTCGAGCTTGATGGTGTGCTCGGCCGCGCCGGGCGTGCCGAAGTCGTTGGTCTGGCTGCCGACGGCGATCACCAGGGTGTCGTATTCCAGGGTCTGCGCCGGCGTGATCTCGCGGCCCGCCTCGTCGAAGCTCGCGGCGAGCTGGACGGACTTGGCTCGGCGGTCGATGCCTTGCAGGCTGCCGAGCCGGAACTTGAAGTGGTTCCAGCGCGCCTGGGCGAGGTATTCGATCTCTTCCGCGTGGGTGTCGAAGCTGCCCGCGGCCAGCTGGTGCAGCAGCGGCTTCCAGACATGGGTGCGCGCGGCGTCGACCAGGGTGATCTCGGCCAGGCCGCGGCGGCCCCAGCGCTTGCCCAGTTGCGTGGCCAGGGCCAGGCCGCCGGCGCCTCCTCCTACGATCACGATGCGGTGCATGTCTTGGGAATCCTCGTGCTTTGTCCGTCTGTTCTTCGCTTTGGGCGGGAACGCGACCGCGCCCCCGCCGGGCAATGTACCCGCTGTCAGTTGCCGCTGTAGACCGGCGTCGGCGGCAGCGGCGTGATGAAGGCGGGCCGCCTGGCCGGGCCGGGGGGCGCGGCGGCCGCGGCGTCGCTGGCGGCCGGGGGCATCCCGGGCACCGGGAACGGGGAGGCCGGGTCGCCGGGCTCGCCCGGCGCGGGGTCGTCCAGGCCGATCCGGCGCACGCCGCCGCCTTCCGCCCATTCCTCGTAGACCCATTCGCCGGCGCCGAACACGCCTTGCCGCTGGGCGACGCCGTCGGGCGCCGGGTCGGCGGCGACGGGCTCGTCCCGCAGCACCGCTTTCATGTAGGCGATCCAGGCCGGCAGCGCCAGGCTGGCGCCCGAGGCGCGGCCGCCGAGGCTGCGCGGCTCGTCGTGGCCCATCCACATCACGGCCACCACGCTGGGTTGAAAGCCGGCGAACCAGACGTCGGCCGCCGCGTCGGTGGTGCCGGTCTTGCCGTACAGGTCGTCGCGTTGCAGCGCCTGGTGGGCGCGCGCGGCGGTGCCGGTGTGGGTCGCCTCCTGCAACAGCCGGCGTGTGAGGAAGGTGTTGCGCTCGGGGACCGCGCGCTTGGCCGGGTCGAACTGCGGCGCCGGCGGCGCTTCGAACAACACCTGCCCCTGCGCGTCGGTGATGCGCTCGATCACCACGGGCTCGACGCGGTAGCCGCCGTTGGCCAGCACCGCGTAAGCGCCGGCCAGCTGCATCGGCGTGGTGCTGCCGGTGCCGAGCGCCAGGCTGAGGTTGTCGGGCTGGCGCTCGGCGTCGAAGCCGAAATGGGTCAGCCATTCGCGCGCCACGCCCACGCCCACGTGCTGCAGCAGCCGCAGGCTGACGAGGTTCTTCGATTGCGCCAGGCCGCGCCGCACGGTGATGGGGCCTTCGAACTGGCCGTCGGCGTTGCTCGGGTTCCAGGCCCGCGCGTCGGCTTCCGACAGGTTGGCGGGGTTCTCCAGCGGCGCGTCGTTCACGAGGGTGTCGGGCATCACACCGTGCTCGAAGGCTGCGGAATAGATGAATGGCTTGATCGTCGAGCCCGGCTGGCGCCAGGCCTGGGTCGCGTGGTTGAACGGCTGGCGCGCGAAGTCGAAGCTGCCCACCAGCGCGCGCACCCGGCCGGTCGCCGGGTCGAGCGAGACGAAGGCGCCCTGGGCCTTGGGCAGCTGGGTGACGGTCCAGGCGGCCTTGGCGCCGTCGCCCTGCTGCATCACGCGGATCACCGCGCCGCGCCGCAGGGCCAAGTTGCCCTTGGCCTGCGCCGCCAGCGCGGGCTGCACCCAGCGCAGGCCTTCGCCGGTGATGGTCACGGTCTCGCCGCTGGCCAGCTGCGCCACCACCTCTTTGGGATGGGCCCGCAGCACCAGGGCCAGGCGCAGCAGGTCGTCGTCGCGCAGGTCCTTCAAGGCCTCCGCGGCCAGGTTCTCGGCCTTGCCGGGGTCGTCGGGCAGCTCCTCGAAATCCTCCGGGCCGCGCCAGGGCTGCTGGCGGTCCTGGGCGAGCAAGGCGCCGCGCACCGCGGCCCAGGCCGCCTGCTGGTCGGTGGAGACGAGGGACGTGGTGACTTTCAGCCCGCGGGTGTAGGCCTCCTGGCCGTAGCGCTCGTAGACCATCTTGCGAGCCATCTCGGCCACGTGCTCGGCGCGGATCTGGGGCCCGGCGGCCGGCGAGTGGGCCGCGGCGGCGCGCGGCTTGGCGCTGTTGGCTTCCTCGCGGGCCGCCGCCCATTGCGCCGGGGTGATGTAGCCGACGTCGCGCATCCGCATCAGCACCACCATCTGCCGCTGGCGGGCGCGCTGCGGGTTGGCGATGGGGTTGGCGAAAGACGGGTTCTGCGGCAGCCCGGCCAGCATCGCGGTCTCGGCGACCGACAGCTCGTCCATGGTCTTGCCGTAATACACCTGGGCGGCCGCGCCGAAGCCGTAGGCGCGGTTGCCGAGGTAGATCTGGTTCATGTAGAGCTCCAGGATCTCGTCCTTGCTCAGCTCGCGTTCCATGCGCCAGGCCAGCAGCGCCTCCTTCAGCTTGCGCTCCAGCGTGCGGCGCGACGACAGGAAGAAATTGCGTGCCACCTGCTGGGTGATGGTGGAGGCGCCCTGGGGCCGCCCGCCGGTGAGGTTGGCCAGCACCGCGCGGGTCACGCCGATCCAGTCGATGCCCCGGTGCTCGCGGAAGCGCGCGTCCTCGATCGCCAGCAACGCGTCCTGCAGGCCGCGCGGGATGTCGCCGATCGGCGTGAAGATGCGGCGCTCGGAACCGAACTGGGCCAGCTCGACGCCGTCGCTGCTGAGCACCTGCAAGTGCTGGCGCGGCTGGTAATTGGTGACCCGGTCCAGCGGCGGCAGCGAAGGCCACAGCCAGGCCACCGCCAGCAGCAGCACCAGCGTCGCGGCGGCCAGGCCGGCGAGACCGGCGACGCCGGCCCACCGCATCCGGCGGCGCAGCGGCTGCGGCAGCCGCCCCCAAGTGTCGGACGTGGCCTGGCGCAGGCGGGCGAGGGCGCCACGCAGGGCGGGGGGGGATTTCATCGGCGGCCTGGTCATCGACAACTGCGACTTCTCTGGGGTGGGGCGCGGCGCCCCGCGGGCGCCAGGAGGGGATTATCGGCAGTCGCGGCGCCGGAGGTTCCCGCCCCCGCGGCGGCGGCGGAGGTTTTTACGCCCGGTCACCGATTGCGGCAAACTCCACTCCCTTTCGCGGCGGCCGGGGCCCCGGCCGCCGCCGCCCCCATCCGGAGAGCCCCATGGAACTGCGAACCCTCGGCACCAGCGATTTGAAAGTGACGCCCATCTGCCTGGGCACCATGACCTTCGGCGAGCAGGTGGGCCTGGAAACGGCCCACGCCCTGCTGGACCAGGCGCTCGCCGGCGGCGTCAACTTCATCGACACCGCGGAGATGTATTCGGTGCCCGCCCGCGCCGAGACCTTCGGCGCCACCGAGGCCATCATCGGCCAGTGGTTCGCCGCCCGGCCGGGCGCCCGCGCCAAGGTGGTGCTGGCCACCAAGGTGGCCGGCCCCTCGCGCAACATGGGCTGGATCCGCGGCGGCGCCACCGACCTGAAGCCGGCCGACATCCTGCAAGCCTGCGACGACAGCCTGCGCCGCCTGCGGACCGACGTGATCGACCTCTACCAGATCCACTGGCCCAACCGCAACGCGCCGGCCTTCGGTTCGCTTTATTTCGACCCGGCGGCCGACCGCGAATTCACCTCCATCCACGACCAGCTGCAAGCGATGGGCCGGCTGGTCGAGGCCGGCAAGGTTCGCCACATCGGCCTGTCCAACGAGACGCCCTGGGGCGTATCCGAATTCAAGCGCCTGGCCCGCGAGCACGGCCTGCCCGAGGTGGCGACCGTGCAGAACCCCTACGCGCTGACCAGCCGCGCGGTCGACAACGGCCTGGACGAGACGCTGCACCGCGAGAACGTCTCGCTGCTGGCTTATTCGCCGCTGGCCTTCGGCGCGCTGACCGGCAAGTACGACGAGGCCGGCTTCCATTCGCCCGACATCAAGCCCGGCCGGATCGCGCTGTTCGACAGCATGAAGGCGCAGCGCTGGGGCCGGCCCGAGGCGCTGGAGGCCGCCCGGCTCTACAACCAGCTGGCCCGGCGCCACGGCCTGTCGCCCACGGCGATGGCGCTGGCCTTTTGCTACCACTCCCGACGCGTGGCCAGCACCATCATCGGCGTCACCACGTCCGCCCAGCTGGACGAAAACCTTCGGGCGTGGGACACCCGGCTGCCGCCCGAGCTGCTGGCCGAGATCGACGCCATCCGCTGGCGCCACCGCGACCCGGCGCAATGACGCCCGTTTGACCGCTGACCGACCCGCCATGGCCCGCAAAGACCACGCCAGCGAGACGCCCGCCACCCAGATGCTCAAGCGGCACGGCGTCGAATACACCGAGCACCTCTACGACTACGTCGAACACGGCGGCACGGCCGAATCGGCGCGCCAGCTGGGCCTGGACGAGCACGCCGTGGTCAAGACCCTCGTGATGGAGGACCAGGACGCCAGGCCGCTGATCGTGCTGATGCACGGCGACCGCCAGGTCAGCACCAAGGCGCTGGCGCGGCAGATCGACGCGAAGAAGGTGCAGCCCTGCAAGCCCGAAGTCGCCCAGCGCCACAGCGGCTACCTGGTGGGCGGCACCTCGCCGTTCGGCACGAGGAAGGACATGCCGGTCTTCGTCGAGGCGTCGATCCTCGGCCTTCCGCGCATCGCCATCAACGGCGGGCGGCGCGGCTACCTCGTCGGCATCGACCCCGGCGTGCTGACGGCGCTGCTGCAGGCGCGCCCCGTCAATTGCGCGGGTGCAGAATAAGCGGTCCCCCGCGTTCCACCGACCTCCATGCAGCCCTACCTACCTTTCGCGGCCACGGTGCTGGCCTATCTGCTGGGATCCCTTTCCTTCGCCGTGATCGTCAGCCGCCTGATGGGCCTGGGCGACCCGCGCAGCTACGGTTCCGGCAACCCCGGCGCGACCAACGTGCTGCGCTCGGGCAACAAGCTGGCCGCCGCCCTGACGCTGCTTTTCGACGCGCTCAAGGGCTTCCTGCCGGTGCTCTCGGTGGTGCTCTGGGGCGGGCCGCACGGCCTGGGCGAGGGCACGGCCGCGGCGGTCGGATTCGCGGCCTTCACCGGCCATGTCTGGCCGGTGTTCTTCGGCTTCAAGGGCGGCAAGGGCGTGGCCACTGCGCTGGGCGTCTTGCTCGCCCTCAATCCCTGGCTGGGCGCCGCCACCCTGGCGACCTGGCTCGCCGTCGCCTTCGCCTCGCGCTATTCGTCCCTGGCCGCCATCGTGGCGGCGGTGTGCGCGCCGCTTTACCAGCTGATGGCCTGGGACTCCGGGCCGGTGGCCATCGCCGTCACGCTGATGGGCATGCTGCTCATCTGGCGCCACGGCGCCAACCTCGCTAAGCTGGTGGCCGGCACCGAAAGCAAGCTCGGCGGCAAGGCTTCCGCGGCCGCGCCCGCCGCGTCTTCTTCCACCGCCCCCGCACCCGCCCAGCCCGCGCGAACCCAACCCCGCCGGTCCGGGCCGCGAAAGGCCTCCACCCCCACCCCCAGGAAATAAGACCCTTCTGCCATGAGCCACGCCATTCAACGCTTCCATGTCGGCGACCGCCTTTCCGAGATGGCCATCTTCAACCAGGTCGCCTACCTCGCCGGCCAGGTGCCCGACGACCTGAGCCAGGACATCCGCGGCCAAACCGCGCAGGTGCTCGCCATGGTCGACAAGCTGCTGGCCCAGGCGCGCACCGACAAGGCCCACATCCTGATGGCCCAGATCTTCCTGGCCGACCTGGCCGACTTCGACGGCATGAACGAAGTCTGGGACGACTGGGTCGCCCCCGGCGACGCGCCGCCGCGCGCCACCGTCGAGGCCAAGCTCGCCAACCCCGGCTACCGCATCGAGATCGTGGTGACGGCGGCGATCGCGGGCGGGGCTTGAGCTGAAGGGCCGCGATTCCTCAAAGCTCCGGCGGTTCATGCGGCTGAATTCCGTCGTCGCCGGTTGAACAGCAGAAGACCCTGCCCGATGTCCACCCCTCCCGCCAGCGCCGTCACCGTCCGCCAGACCCGGCCGCGGGACATCCCCGCGCTGATCGACCTCCAGCGCCGCACCTACCCATCCATCCCGCCCTGGTCGCCGGAGAAGTTCGCCAAGCAGATCGAAGCCTTCCCCCGCGGCCAGTTCGTGGCGGAGTTCGACGGCCGGGTGGTGGGCGCCGCCAGCGCGCTCGTGGTGTTCTGGGACGAATGGTCGGAAGACCACACCTGGAAGGAGATCACCGCCCGCGGCACCTTCGACACCCACGACACCCGCGGCCGCACGCTCTACGGCGCCGAGGTCTTCGTCGACGGCGCGGTGCAGGGCATGGGCCTGGGCCACCTGCTCTACGACGCGCGCAAGCGGCTGTGCCGCGACCTCAACCTCAAGCGCATCATCGCCTGCGGGCGCCTGCCCGGCTACGGCGCGCACGCCCACGCCATGGGCGTCGAGATGTACTGCAAGAAGGTGCTCTGGGGCGATTTCAACGACCCGGTGCTGAGCTTCCAGCTGCGCGAGGGCTTCCGCTATTGCGGCGTGATGCCGGGCTACCTCCCGGAAGACGCCGAGAGTATGGGCTGCGCCTCGCTGATCGTCTGGCTCAACCCCGACCACGACCCCGGCCAGCCCACCCTGCTTTGACCGGGCGGCCCGCTTGCCCGGCCGACGGCGGGCCGCAGACACGACAGGAGGACACCCATGAAGATCCGCATCGCCGCGGTGCAATACCGGATGGAGCCGATCTCGGGCTGGGACGAATTCGAAGACCAGGTGCGCTACATCCTGGACGCCGCCGCCGAATACGAGCCGGAGTACGTGCTGCTTCCAGAGATTTTCACCGCCCAGCTGTTGTCCTTCATCGGCCGGCGGGACGTGCGGGAAGCGGTGCGCCGGCTCGACGCCTACACGCCGCGCTACATCGACCTGATGAGGTCCGCCACGCTGCAGCACGGTTTCCACCTGATCGCCGGCAGCCACCCGACCCTTCGCGGCGCGGACCTGTTCAACACCGCCTACCTCTTCACCCCCGACGGCCGGCATTTCACCCAGGACAAGATCCACCGCACACGTTGGGAAAAGGACAAGTGGGACACCGCCGCCGGCGACTCGCTGGCGGTGTTCGACACCGTGCACGGCAAGATCGCCATCCTGGTCTGCTACGACATCGAATTCCCCGAGCTGGCGCGCGCGGTGTGCGAGGCCGGCGCCGAGATCCTCTTCGTGCCCTCATGCACCGACGACCGCCAGGGCTTCTGGCGCGTGCGCTACTGCTGCCACGCCCGGGCCATCGAGAACCAGGTCTACGTCGCGATGACGGGCACCGTGGGCCACCTGCCCGTCAGCGGTCTGGGGCTGAACTACGGCCAGGCCGCCATCCTGACGCCGTCTGACTTCGCCTTCTCGCGCGACGGCATCGCCGCCGAGGGCGTGCCCAACACCGAGCAGATCGTGATCGCCGACGTCGACCTGGCCGACCTGGCGGAAAGCCGGATCAACGGTTCCACCATCCCGCTGCTGGACAAGCGGCGCGACGTCTACCAGCGTAGCGTGGTCGAGGTGCGGGCCCGGGCGCAGGGCGATGGCGGCTAAGCCCGGCGGGGGCGGACCACACGCGGGCACCGCGGCGCGCGCCTGGTTCGGCGGCGGGTTCTCCCGGTTGCACCCGCTCCTGCAGCGGCTGCACACCGAGGGCGGGGTGCTGGAAGGCCCGGTCGACATCGAGCTGGGCAGCGGCCTGGCGGGTTGGCTCGGGCGACGCCTGGCGGCCAAGATGGGCCTGCCGCCGGGCAGCGGGCGCTGCGTGTTGAGGGTCACGATCGAGCACCGGGCCGGACAGCTGGTGTGGGCGCGCAGGTTCACCAACCCGGTGTCGGGCCGCTTCCGCGATGTCGTTTCAGTGTTCGAACCGCAGGGCCGCCACCCCGACGGCCACTGGCGCGAGCGCACCGGCGGCCTGAACTTCCGGCTCACCGTCGACGTGCCCGAAGACGGCGGCTGGCACTGGCGGGTGCTGGGCGCCCGCATCGGCGCCGTCCCGGTGCCGGTGCGGTTGTTCCCGCAGTCTCGCGCCTACAAGCGCATCGAAGACGGCCGCTACCGTTTCCACGTCGGCTTCGTCATGCCGGTGCTGGGCCCGCTGCTGAGTTATTCGGGGCTGCTGGCGGTGGTGGATCCCCGGCCCGCGGAACCTGGAACGCGAGCAAGTACCCCACGCCCAGGAAGCCCGTCAGCCTGAAGCGCCGGGTGAAAGGGTTGTAGCCCAGGCCGCGCCGCTCGCGCAGCACCAGGCCTGCGCCGGCGGCCATGGCCTGCAGCTCGGCCGGCTTGATGAAGCGCGAATAGGTGTGGGTGCCGCGCGGCAGCATCCGCAGCACCCGCTCGGCGCCGACGATGGCGGTGAGCCAGCTGAGCGGGTTGCGGTTGATGGTCGAGAAGAACACCCAGCCGCCGGGCCGCGCCATCGCCGCGCAGGCCTGCACCACATCGGCTGGACGGGGCAGGTGCTCCAGCATCTCCATGCAGGTGACGACGTCGTAGCGCCCCTTGCGTTCGGCTGCCCAGTCCTCGGCGCCGCTTTCGGCGTAAGTGACCGGCACGCCGACGGCGTCCGCATGCCGCCGCGCCACTCGCAGCGGCTTGCCCGCCAGGTCGATGCCGGTCACATGGCCGCCTTCGCGTGCCATCGCCTCTGCCAGGATTCCACCGCCGCAGCCGACATCGAGCACCTGCTTGCCGGCCAGGCCCGACAGCCGGTCGATCCAGCGCAGGCGGTGGGGGTTGATGCGGTGCAGGGGGCGGAACTCCGAATCCTCGTCCCACCAGCGGGCCGCCAACGCGTCGAAGCGGGCAAGCTCGGCGGGGTCGCTGTTGCCTTGGCCGTGATGCTCGTCGGGCGCCGGCGCGGGCGCGTGTTTGGCATCCGGCCGGGTGTCCGCGGGTTCCCAGCGGCCGCGGCGCAGGTTCCAGCGGTACAGGCCGCGGGCGAACCGGTCATAGGCCCAGCGGGCCAGGCCGCCGCCGCGGCGCACCAGGGCCGCCAGCCAGCGCTGGCGGGGCGACAGCGACCAGAGCGCCGCCAGCGCGTCCGCACCGACGTGGAGGCGGCCCTCGCCGTCGCGCACGTGCAGCCGTTCTCGCACGTCTTCCAGCGCCAGGCCCAGCGGCTCCAATGCCTGCGGATCGGCGTGCACGTCGACCCATTCGACGCCGGCGCAAGCGGCCATGCGGCCGCGCTGGCGGTCCACGCCGGCTTCGCAGACGGGGCAGGCGCCGTTGTAGTAGACGGTGGCGGTGCGGGGCGGTGTCTTGTCCATGGAGGGCTCGCTCGGTCGTTGCGTTGCCTGCATTCTATTTGATTAATTAGCTAAATGGCTAATTAACTAAGCAACGCATCACCGGCTATGATTCTCGGCCGCATCAAAGAAGCCGCCGCCGCGGCCGCCTCATGGACAAAGTCTTCGAAGCCCTCGCCTCCGCACCGCGCCGCAAGATCCTGGCCTACCTGTCGGAGGCCGAGCTGTCGGCGGGCGACATCGCCGCGCGTTTCGACATGACCAAGCCATCGCTGTCCAAACACCTGAAGCTGCTGGAAGCCGCCGGCCTGGTGGTGGGCGAGAAGCGCGGCCAGTTCGTCTTCTACCGCCTGCAGCGCGACAACCTCGCCGGCACGCTGGCCACGTTCATGCAGGCGGTGTGCCCGGTTTCCCAAGGGCTCAAGAAGGAAGGCAAGGCCCTTGCGCGGGGCCGCAAGGGCCCCCGCGGGGCCACTTGAATGGGGGGCGGCCGGCTGCACGGCGCCCGCCGCGTGAATTCCGTCACGAACGCCGCGCGGTCGGCGCGCAACCGTACGTAGTCGGGCGGATGGCCCCGCTTTCGGCAAAGCCCCTATCATCCGCCGTCCCTCGAATCCGGCACCCCATGTCGTCGCTCGCCGCCCCCGATTCCTCCATCACGCAGTTGCTGAACTCCTGGTCGCAAGGGCAGGACCAGGCGCTGGAGCGGCTCATCCCGCTGGTCTACGGCGACCTGCGCCGCATGGCCCGGCGGCACATGCGGGCCGAGCGCGACGACCACGTGCTCCAGAGCACCGCCCTCGTGCACGAGGCGTTCATGCGGCTGGGCGAGCAGCGCGGCATGCGCTGGGCCTCCCGCAGCCAGTTCTTCGGCTGGATGTCCACCCTGATGCGGCGCATCCTGGTCGACCACGCGCGCAGCCGCAACGCCGCCAAGCGCGGCATGGGCGTGGCCGACCAGAGCCTGGACGCGATGCGGGAAGACGCCGGCGACGAGGAGTCGCAGGCCTGCCCGGCGGGCGACCAGTGGCTCAGCCTGCTCCAGCTGGACCAGGCCCTGGTGCGCCTGGAATCGCTCGACGCGCGCCAGGGCCGGGTGGTCGAACTGCGGTTTTTCGGCGGCCTGTCGGTCGAACAGACCGCCGAGGCGCTCGGCGTGTCCGAGGCCACCGTCAAACGCGAGTGGTCCACGGCCCGGGCCTGGCTGCTGCGCGAGCTCGGCGATTCCTGAACCGCCGCCGGCCGTGACCGAATCGCCGCAAGCCGCGCGCTGGCGCCGCATCAAGGCCATCCTGGGCGAGGCGCTGGAGCTGCCGCGCGACCAGCAGCAGGCCTACATCGCCCGCCACGCCGGAGACACCCAGGAGCTGCGCGAGCTGCAGTCGCTGCGCGACGCGGACCAGGCCGCCGGCACCGGCAACCTGCTGGACGCCGGCCCCAGCTCGTTCATGATGGAAGAGGCGGTGCAGGCGCGGCTCGAAGCCGACTGGGTCGGTCGCGAGGTGGGCGGCTACCGCCTGCTCGCGCTGATCGCCCGCGGCGGCATGGGCCAGGTCTACCGCGCCGCGCCGCCGGGCGCGGCGGACGCGCCGCAGGTGGCGGTCAAATTCATGCGCGACGGCCTGGTGGATGCGGCCATGGAGCAGCGCTTCGCGGCCGAGCGCCAACTGCTGGCGCGTCTGGACCATCCCAACCTGGCCCGGCTGCTGGACAGCGGCATCGCCGAGGGCCGGCCTTATTTCGTGATGGAGCTGGTGGCCGGCGAGCCGATCGACGCCTATTGCGGCCGGCACGCGCTCGGGGTCGCGCAGCGCCTGGCGCTTTTCCGCACGCTGTGCGAGGTGGTGCACTACGCGCACGGGCAGGGCGTCGTGCACCGCGACTTGAAGCCCGCTAATGTCCTCGTCACCGCGCAGGGCGAAGTCAAGCTCGTCGATTTCGGCATCGCCAAGGACATCGGCGACCCCGCCCAGACGGGCACCGCCACCGCGATGCGCGTCATGACGCTGTCCTGCGCCAGCCCCGAGCAGGTGCGCGGCCAGCCCATCACGCCGGCCAGCGACATCTACTCCCTGGGCGTGCTGCTCTACAACCTGCTGACCGGCCGCAGCCCCTACCGGCTGGCCGCCACGGGCGACGATCTGGACGTGCGCAAGGCCATCTGCGAAACCAAGCCGCTGCGGCCGAGCCGCGTGGTGGCCGGCGACGCGCGCGCCGCGCTGCGCGGCGACCTGGACGCGGTGGTGATGGCGGCGCTGCAGAAGGCGCCGCACCGGCGCTATGCCAGCGCCCGTGAACTCGGCGAGGACGTGCGCCGCTACCTGGGCCGCCTGCCGGTCCACGCGCGGTGGGGCTGGGCCTACCGGGCCGTCGGGTTCGCGCGCCGCCGCCGCGTGCTGGCGGCGGCGGGCCTGGCCGCCGGGGTCTTCGCGGCGGCTGGGCTGGCGGCGGCGCTGCAGTCGTGGTCGCAAGCCGCGCGGCAGGCCGAACTCGCGCGCCAGCAATTGGCCGGCCTGCAGCGTGAAATCGGCGCGGCGCTCGAATCGCAAGACCGCCTGCAGGCGCCGCCTTCGCCGGGCGCGCCGCCGGCGGACGGCCCGAGGCTGCAAGCCTGGCTGGCCAGCCTGGCGCGGTTGGGCGCCCAAGGGCCCCGGGAGGCCGGGTTCGACGCCGGCCTGGGATGGGCCTACCTGCGGATCGCGCGCATGCAGGGCGGGCCCGACGGTGCCCACTTGGCCGACGACGCGGCCGCCTCGCAAAGCTATGAGGCCGCCCTCTCGGCGCTCGGCCGCGCATTGCCTGATGGGGCACCCGCCGCCGAATCGCTCGCCGTCCGCGCCGCCCGCGTGCAGGCGCGCGGCGGGTGGGCGCGGCTGCTCGCGGCGCAAGGGCGCGCCCAGGAAGCCCGGGCCATGGCTGTCCAGGCCGAGGCCGAGGCGCGTGAGCTGGAGCGTCTTGAGACCGGCCGCGGCGCGGAGGGGCGGCGCTTGGCGGCCGCCGCTCAGCTGGACCTGGCCGAGGCGTTGGACGCCGGCGGTTCCGACCCGAAGTCGGGCGAGGCGCTGGAGTCCGCCCTGGCGCTGCTGCAGGTCCTGTGCAAGGACGATCCGGCCGACCTGGCCGCGGCGGAGCTGCTGGCACGGGCGCATGTGCAGCTGGCGCGCCACCTGCTGTCGTTCGACGTGGAAGAGGCGAACAGCGCGTCTCGCGCCACCTCCGAATTCCTGGAGGGCGCCGCGGTGCTGGAAGCGTTGTCGGGCGGGCATCCGCGCGTCCTGCGCTGGGCCGTCGACCTGGCGGTGGCGCAGAGCGGGGCAGGGCGGGCGCTGCTGCTGGAACGGCAGCCCGCCAAAGCCGTCGACCGCAGCCAGCGCGCCCGGGATTCGCTGCAGGCGCTGCACCGCGCGGTGCCCGGCCTGCCGTCGGTGCGGCAGCGTTTCGCCGAGGCGTCCCAGTCGCTGGCGAAAGTGCTGCTGGCATCGGGATCCCCGGCCATGCTCGACGCGGCCGTCGAAGCGGCCGCGGAAGCCGCGGAAGCCTTCGGGTCGCTGGAGCGATCGCGGCCCGGCGACCGCGCCGGCAGGCTGCGCCACGCACAGGCGCGCTACGACCTCGGCCAGGCCTTGATGGCCCGCGCGCCGGTGTCGCAGCCGGGCGATGGGCAGGCCGTCCCCGGCGACTGGCTGGCGGCCTGCGAACAATTCCGCCTCAGTCTCGACCGGTTGGCCGCGTTCGACGGTCAGCGGCCCGGCGAGGGCCTCGTGCCGGACGCGGCCCGGGTCATCGAGATGCAGCAGGTGTTGCGCACGTGCCCGAAACCCTGAAGGCCCGGGTCGCCGTGCCCCGCGCCGCCGTGGTCCTGCGCGCGTTGGCGCTGGCCGGGTTGGTGCTGGGTTGCATGGCGCCGCGCGCGCAGTCCACCCCCTCGGCCGGACCGGCGGCGGACGACCCGCCCCTGGGGACCGGGGCCGGCGCATCCCGGCAAGCCTGGGCCGCGGCGGCGGGGCTGTCGCGCGGCATCAACCTGGCGGTCTTCGCGGCGCCGCGCGAAGGCGACTGGGGCCTGCGCATGGACGACCGGTGGATCGACACGCTGGCCAAGGCGGGGTTCCGCAGCGTGCGCCTCTCGGTCCGCTGGAGCAACCACGCGTCGCCCGGCGCCGACGCCGCGCTCGACGACGCCTTCGCGCGGCGCATCGACCGGGTGGTGGACGCGCTGCTCGCCCGCGACTTGCGCGTCGTCGTCAACATGAGTTTCTACAGCCAGCTTCATGGCGCGCCGCCCGAGCCCGGTGAAGCGCGCGTGTCGCCGCAAGCCGTGCGCCCCCGGTTCGTGAACATCTGGAGGCAGCTGGCCAGGCGCTACGCCGACCGCCCGGACCGCTTGCTGTTCGAGCTGTACAACGTGCCCCGGGGGACGGCGCGCGAGTGGGACGAACTGGCCGCCGAAGCCTTGGCCGCCATCAGGCAGGTCAGCCCCCGGCGGCTGGTCGTCGTCGGCGCGCTGTTCAACGACGCGGCGCAACTGGCGCACCTGTCGCTGCCGCGGGACCCCCACCTGATCGTCGCCATCCACAACCGCGAGCCGCGGCAATTCACCAACCAGGGCTCGCCCTGGGTCCCGGGATCCGACCAATGGCTCGGCACGCCGTGCTGCGACGACCAGCAGCGCCGGGCCCTGGCGCTGAACCTGGACCTCGCCAAGGCGTGGTCGGACGGTGCCCGCTACCCGGTCTGGCTGGGCTCTTTCGGCGCGGCCAGCACGGCGCCGATGCAGGCGCGGGCCCACTACCTGCGCGCGATGCGCGACGCGGCCCAGGCGCGGGGCATCCCCTGGGCGCATGCGGATTTCGCCGCCAACTTCAACGTGCGCGACCCACCCCTGGATTCCGGCATCTACGATGTCGTGAGGCGCAGGTGGCACCCGTTGCTGCTCGACGCCTTGCTGGGCCCCTGAGCTTCCGGAATCCCCCGCGCATGCGCCGCTTGACTTCGCCGCCACGTTCCGCCGCCTTCTTCCTGGCCACGCTGCTCGCTGTCGCGGCGGCGGGCGTCCAGGCGTCGCCGCTGGGCGCGCCGCCGGGCGCGTCGCGGCAGGCATGGGCGGCGGCCGCGGCGCTGTCCCGGGGCATCGCGATCGGCATCCCGCAGGGGCAGGGGCCGGAGCAGGAGCAGGGCATGGATGCCGGAAGGATGGCGGCGGTGGTTTCCGGGGCGGGGTTCCGCAGCGCGCGCCTGGCGGTGCGGATGTCATGGCTCGACCCGGAGCCGCCCGATGAGGCGGCAGTGCGGGACCGCCTGGGCGGCCTCGACGAGACCATCGACGCCTTCCTCGCGCGGGGCGTGCTCGTGGTGCTGGACCTGCGCGCCGAAGGTCCGCCGGCGCAGCGGCGCGGGCCCGGCGCGGCCGAGGCGCGGCGCCGCCGTTTCGAGGGGATTTGGCGGGGCCTGGCGGCGCGCTACGCCGGCCGGCCGCAGCGCTTGCTCTTCGAGGTGTCTTTCGACGCCGACGCCTCCGCGCCCGAGAAGAATGAGTCGCTCGCCCGTGTCGTCAAAGTCATCCGCCGCATCGACGCGCGGCGGGTGCTGGTCGTCGGATGGTCCGATGCGATCGACCTGCCCAGGCTTTCCCTGCCGGCCGGCGATCCCCATTTGATCGTGGGCGTCGGCAACGTGGAGCCGGAGCGCTTCACCCGGCAAGGCGTGCCGTGGCTGCCCGAGTCGCAGAAGTGGCGCGGGACCTCTTGCTGCAGCCCCCAGGAACAGCAACTGATGGCATTGCCGCTGGACCTGGCGAAGACCTGGTCGGCCGACCAACGCTACCCCGTCTGGCTGGCGGAATTCATGTCGCATCGAGACATCCCGGCGGCGTTGCGGGCCCGGCATGCCCGCCTGATGCGTCAGGCCGCGGAAGAGCGTGGCTTGTCGTGGGCCTACGGTGATTTCTCGTCCGACTTCGGCGCCTATGACCCCGTCGCGGGTTCCTGGCGGGCGCCGCTGCTGCAGGCCCTGCTCGGCCCCTGAGGGGAGGGCGCCGGCGCGCTCGCCCGGCCCTTCCCCTTTTCACGATTTTTGTTTCTGATTGAAACGGCGTGAGCTTTCTTTCCCGCACCCTGCGCTCATTCCACGGAGCGGGCCGGACGGGCTCGCTTGTTCGCGGGACGCGCGACCGCGCCGTCCCACCGCCGCTCAAGGCGCTTTTTCACACAAGACAAGGTGAGGGATTCGATGGACAGGAAAATCAGATTCGCGACGACCGTGGTGGCCGAGGCGGTCGCGGTGCTGGCCTTGGCCGCTTGCGGCGGCGGCAGCGGCGGCGCCGATGGCCCGGCCACGGCGGCCGAGGCGGGCGGTGATTCGATCAAGCAGGCGCAAGCCGCCGGCGACACGCCCAACGTGGTGGTGCGCGCCTGGGGCAGCCTGGCCGGCAATGTGGGCCCGGTGATGCAAC
Organism: uncultured Burkholderiales bacterium; assembly: GCA_966211815.1. Classification (GTDB taxonomy): domain Bacteria; phylum Pseudomonadota; class Gammaproteobacteria; order Burkholderiales; family Burkholderiaceae_C; genus JANPCX01. The sequence goes on along the minus strand of CBIHOD010000019.1, from coordinate 28,715 downwards.
TCCGGGTGAACGGCACGGTGGTCGGCAGCGTCGAAGTGCGCGCCGCGGCTTACGAGAACTACAGCTTCTCCGTGCCGCCGATCGCCGCCGGCGCCAAGGTCGAGCTGGTGTTCAACAACGACGGCGGCGGCAACGGCGAAGACCGCAACCTGTTCGTCGAGTCGGTCACGATCAATGGGGTGACGACCGCGTCCACCGCCGCCGGCGTGACCTTCGACCGCGGCCCCAACGCCCAGGCCTTCGACGGCCAGGACGTGCTGCCGGGCCTGGCCACGCTGTGGTGGAACGGCGCGCTGCGCTTCACCGCCAGCGCCGGCCCGGTGGCGGCGTCCAGGCTGAGCCCGGCTTGCGCAGCCTTCTATGCCTCCAACCCCGGCTTCGCACTGAGCACCGACCGCACGGCGCTCACCGCCGTGGCCATGAACAAGCCTAACAAGAACGCCACATTCTCCGAGCCGAACTTCAAAACCTGCGTCACGCGCGCGACGGACCACAACGCCGACGGTCTGGCCGTCTACGCACGCACCGAATACTCGCGCCGCCAGGTGTTCAACGCCGACAACACCCGGCAACTGGTCCTCTCCCTGGATGGCTATTTCCACCTCTACGACGCGTACACCCACGCGCTGTTGAAGAAATTCCCGAGTTTCGGCGTAGACCCCGAGATCCAATGGCACCCCACCAACCCGGACCTGTTCTATTACGCCCCTTCGCAGGGCAGCGAGATGGCGCTGCGGGAATTGAACGTGGTGACGGGCGTGTCGCGCGTGGTCGGCGACTTCAAGGCGCGGGTGAACGCGCTGTTCTCCGCGCCCCCTGGGATCACCGCGACCAACGTCTACACCCGCTCAGAAGGCTCGCCTTCCAAGGACGGGCGCTACTGGTGCTTCATGGTCCGCGACGCCGCCCACTCGGTGAACGGCAACTGGCGGTACCTGGGTGTGTTCACCTGGGACCGCGACACCGACACCATCCTGGGCTCGATGCCTCTGAACGGCGACCCGGTCGACCACGTGAGCATGAGCCCCAGCGGCAAATACTGCGTCGTCTCTTCCGCCAAGGTCGACGGCTCCGTGCAGGGCACCAGGTCCTACAGCCTCGACTTCAAGGAGAAGCGGCAACTGTTCAGGGACTCCGAGCACTCCGATCTGGCGATCGACGCCAATGGCGACGACGTCTACGTCTATGTCGACTCGATGGACCAGGGAGACGTCTTCATGACCAACCTGCGCACCGGGGAGAACACGAAGCTGCTGGGTGGCCTGCGTTCGGCGGCCCATTTCTCCGGCAAGGCCTTCAACAAGCCGGGCTGGGTGGTGCTGAGCACGCAGGCGCCGTGGGACGGCGCCAAAGTCTGGATGCAGAACCGGCTGATGGCCGTGCAGCTCAAAGCCAACCCCACCGTCTACAACCTGGCTTTCCACCGCACGAACTACAGCGAATCCGCTGCGCCGACCGCCACTGTCAATCGCGATTTCACGCGTGTCGCCTACAACTCGAACTGGGGCAACAGCAACAGGGATGATGTCGACACCTACAACATCGAGATCCCCGCCGACGCGCTCAAGGACGGCGTGACCGCCCCCGCGCCCGTGCCGCCGGCACCGGTGCCGCCTCCGCCGCCCGCTCCCGCGCCTGCGCCGGTGCCCGCGCCGCCTCCCCCCGCGCCGGCTCCCAGCCCGCTGAACGTGACGGTGGCCAACCTCAAGCGCAGCAGCTATGTGGTCACGTACACGGCCACGACCAGCCAGCCGGCCAAGTGCGGTTCCGCCTGGGTCAGCGGCCAGCCGTACGACTGGCTGTACGACCTGATCGCCCCGTCGGCCAACGGCCTGACGCACAACGCCAACATCGTCCTGGACACGGCGAGCGGTGCGAAGACCATCTACCTGGTCTGCAAGGCCACCGCCTCGGGTGTGGAAAAAGAAGTGGCCATCCAGGTCAACTGAACGGCGATCGCCGTCGCTGCCGGCGTGCACACGCCCCCGCCGCCTGAGCGGCGGGGTGCCCGTGAACGCGCCGCGCAAACGCCGTTTGGCCGGGCCGGGGGCTTTGCGTCCTGCGTCCTGCGCCCGACGGCTTGTTCCGTCACACAGGGAGGAAACCCCATGAAAAGCAGCCGCGCACCGGCTCGGAACCTCGATCGATGGCGCTTGGCCGTCCTGGCCGCCGCGCTGTCCGGCGGGGCTTGCCTGCCGCGCCCCGCCCCGGCCCAGTTGCTGGGCCAACCGGCCCGCATGGTCGTCAAAGTGGCGACCGTGGGCGCCGACCACGTCATCCGCGACGACATCGGCCGCGCCACCTTCGGCAGCGGCATCCAGTTCAACACCTCTCAGCTGCGCTGGACGATGGAGGGGCTGTCCAACGCCAAGGGCACGGATTGGCAGGACCCGTTGGGCCTGAAGCCGCCCGTCTCGCGCATCACTTACGACACGATGAAGTGGCTGAATCTGGGGACGCTGCGCTTCCCGCACGGGGACAGCTCTTTCCTTTACATCTCCGAGGACCCCCAGGCCAGCTACCCGACCCTGCCGGCGGTGAACCAGTGGAACCGCTACCTCACGCCCGAAGAGATCACCCGCTATACCGGCCCCCATGAGCTCGACATGGAGCGCCTCTTCCAGGTCAACACCGTGTTCCACCTGGCCTACGACCCCTGGCGCTACGTCTACCTGAACGCCGAAGCCTTCGGCAAGCCGGGGGTGGCGCCGAAGCTGGACAGGGCGGCGATGCGCACCGCCGCCGAGAGGGCGGCGCAGTGGGTCGGCCGGGACGGCGGCAGGACGCTCTACTGGGAAGTCGGCAACGAAGACTGGGCGCGCTGGAACGGCGACCAGTACGCCGAGATCTTCAGCGCCTTCCAGGACAAGATGCGGCAGGCGCGGCCCGGGATCCGGCTGCTGGCCCAGGGCCTGCTCACGCCCTACAACGGCAACACGCCGCAGGGCTGGCTCTCCAGCCTCAGGACGCGGCTGGAAAGCCAGGGCAAGACCTCCAGCGTCTACGCCTATTCCATCCACCGCTACTTGTCCGGCGACCCGCACCTGCAGGAAAAAGACCCGCTCCAGCGCCGCCGCAACCAGGTCCGGGACATGCTGGCCCAGGTGGCCGACGACACCGAGATGGACAACCTGAAGCGGCTGCTCGGCACCGGCACCTCCCAGGGCACCACCCGGGACTGGAAGATCTGGATGACGGAGTTCAACGTGCTGCAACCCTCGGGCAGGAAGGACGCCGAAGGCCGGGACATCCTGGAGACGCGCCAGGACATGGGCAACGCGCTGGTGATCGCCGACTGGACGGGCAAGCTGCTGGAGCAGGGCGTCGAGCGCTTGGTCATGCATTCGCTCGACCACAATCCGGAGTCGGCGCTGGTGCAGTACCAGAACGGCACCGACATCGAGCACCCGATGGTCACGGCCCCGGGCCACGCCTACGGCATCTACCCGCAGGGCTTCGGCAAGACGATGGTGCGCAGCAGGATTTCCGGCAACGCGACGTTGTCCACGGCCGGCGGCAAGAAGTACCCGCAGCTGGCGGTTTATTCGTCGATCAGCGCCGACGGCAAGTCGCTGCGCGTCATGGTCATCAACCGTCACCTGACGGACCACGTCCTCGTCGACATCGACACCGAGCACGCGCCGGGCAAACGGTGGCTGGCCAACGGGCGGTTCGAGTTCAGGGAATTGCGCTCGCCCAGCCTCACCGACCACAACGGGGTGCAGAAAGACCTGGTGCGCTGGAGCGACCCGCGTTGGTACCTGCAGCCCGCCACCGGCATCGAGAACGTCCCGCTGGCGCCCGCGTCGGCCAACCTGTTCGTCATGCCGCTGCAGTGAACGGCCGCCCCGCCCCGCGGGCCGGCCCTGCCGGGGCGCACGCGCGCCGGCGGGGCCGGCCCTCGCGTCCAGCGCGTCGCGGCCGCATCGCTCGCCCCCTCGCTCCAAGGGCAGCCGCACACAGAAAGCGGCGCCATGTTTTTCTTTTGCAAGAGGCTCCTTGTTCCATGAAAGCGAAATCACACTGGGCCGCGGCCACCTTGGCCGCGCTCTTCCTGGCCGCCTGCGGCGGCGGTGGGGGCGGCGGCGGCGATGCGCCGGCGCCTTCGCCCGCCCCGGCGGCCCCGACGCCGGCCGCGCCGGGCCCCGCGCCTTCGCCCTCTCCCGCACCGGCAACCGCGCCGGTCCCCGCGTTGCAGGCGCCGGTGACGATCTCCGGGCGGATCACCGTGGCGGAGAACGCCGCGGTGGACTCTGACCTCAACGACGTCAACCAGACCGGCTATGCGCGCAACAACTCGGTCGCCACCGCCCAGCCGCTGCAGACGCCGCTGATGCTGGTCGGCACCGTCAACCGCGTGAACGCCGGCCCGGCGGGCCGCAACAAGGCGGGAGGCGACCTGGACGATGTCTATAAGGTCGACCTGGTGGCCGGGCAAGTGGTCGAGCTGGAGTTCGCCTCCGACCCGCAAGACGCCGATGTCGACCTGGGCGTGGTGTCGAGCGACGCCAAGCACGTGGGCGCCTCCGAGCAGGAGGACACGCGCTTCGAATGCCTGCAAATCACGGTGCCGGGCACCTACTACATCGACGTGTACGCCTACCGGGGGGCTTCGGTCTACAACCTGCGCATCGGCGCGCCGGGCTCGGCGGGAGGCTGCAGCGCAAGGGTGCAGGCCACCGGCACCGTCCCCCACCAGCTGCTGGCCAAGCCGCGCGACGGTTCCGACGGCCGGGCGGCGCTGGACGCCTCGGCCCGCCAGGCGCAGGCGGCGCGGCTGTCCAGCGCCGGCATCCTGGCGACGTCGGGCGAAGGCGGCCTGGGGCCGCAGCTGCTGCAGTTGCCCGCCACCGCCGAGGGCCGCGCGGCTGCGCTGGCCGCCCTGACCGGCGAAGCGCCGGGCGCGCTGAAGACCCGCGCCGCCGCCGAAGCGGGCTCGGCGGCGCCCAGTCCCGGTCAGTCCGCCGCGATGGAGCGGCTGGAGACGCTGCGCCTGGCCAAGCACCTGCGCGGCACCGGCGCCTACCAGTACGTGGAGCCGAATGAGCTGATGCAACGCACGGCCCTGGTGGGCCGCTTCCCGCCCAACGACCGCAGCTATTCCTACCAGCGCTGGCACTACGAGCAGATCAACCTGCCGGCGGCGATGGACCGCATCCTGGCGCTGCCGGCGCAACCCGCGCAGCGGCCCATCGTCGCGGTCATCGACGACGGCGTGGTGCTCGACCATCCGGACCTGGCGCCGCAGCTGGAGTCCCGCGGCCGCGCCTTCATCACGACCAACGCCTCCGGCGACGGCAACCTCGCCAACGGCGACACGCCGGGGCGCGCGGCCGACAACCCGGTCTTCCACGGCACCCACGTCTCCGGCACGGTGGCGGCGGCCACCTTCAATGGCCTGGGCGGCGCGGGCGTGGCGCCGATGGCGCAGGTGATGCCGCTGCGCGTGTTCCCGGTGAACCGCGGCGCCGCGTCGATCGACACCCACAACGCGATGCTCTACGCCGCGCGGCTGCCCAACAACTCGGGCCTGCTGCCGGCGCGCCGCGCCGACGTGATCAACCTCAGCCTGGGCAGCACGTCCGCCTGCAGCGCGGCCTACCAGGACGTGATCAACCGCGTGCGCGCCGCCGGCGTGGTCGTGGTGGTGGCCGCGGGCAACGAGGCCTCCAACGACAAGGGCAAGCGCGCGCCGGTGGGTTCACCGGCCAACTGCAACGGCGTGATCGCGGTCAGCGCGACCGACGCGCGCAAGCAGCTCACCAGCTACTCCAACACCGGCCCCGGCATCACCGTGGCCGCGCCGGGCGGCGACAGCGGCCAGTCGACCACCGGCACCGGCGCGCCGGACGGCGTCTACAGCACCGTGGCCACCTTCGACGCCAACGGCGCGCGCCAGCCGGCCTTCACCAATATGGACGGCACCTCGATGGCCACGCCGCACGTGGCCGGCGTGGTGGCGCTGATGCGCTACGTCAACCCGGCCCTCACCGTGCAGCAGGTGGACGGCTTGATCGCCGCGGGCGCGGTGACCGACGACCTCGGCGCGGCCGGCCGGGACGCCGACTACGGCTTCGGGCTGGTCAACGCGCGCAAGGCGGTCGAGGCGGCGCTGGCGTCGGTCGGGGCCCCGCCGCCGCCCGCGCCGGCGGGGCAGGTCACCGCGTCGCCGGCGTCGATCGACTTCGGCGGCTTCCAGACGACCGCCGTCGTCGAGTTCTCGGTCAATGCCGCGACGCCCGAGCGCGTCACCGCGGTGGCCAGCGACAGCCCGGCCGTCACGGTGTCGGCGGGGAACGTCGACGCCGCCACCGGCCTGGGCCGCTACACCGTCAACCTGAACCGGGCGCTGCTGAACGGCAACGGCAGCTTCTTCCCGAAGCTGACGGCGACGTTGAGCACCGGCCGCGTGCTGGACGTGCAGCTGTCGGTGCTCAAGCCGGCGCCGGGCCGGGGGCAGGGAAGCTACGGCCCGGTCTACGTGCTGCTGGTCGACCCCGACACCGACGAGGTGCTGGACACGGTGCAGGCCCAACCCTCCGCAGGGGGCTACGCCTGGTCGAAGGCGGGCTTCACCCGCAGCCGGGTCGCCATCCTGGCGGGCAGCGACCTGGACAACGACGACTACATCTGCGTGCGCGGCGAACCTTGCGGCGGCTATCCGGTGCTGCAGCGGGGCGGCGGGCTGCAGGCCGTCGAGATCGCCGGTGGCCGCAACGACCTGGACTTCCAGGTTTCCCCCACGGCCGGCATTTCCGCCAAGGGCGCCGGCGGGGCGCGGGCCGATGCCGGCTGGCGGCGCTTGCCTTCGGCGCAAGGCGGGGCGGGGCGGTGAAGGCGGGGCCCTGGCGCCGTCGCGCCGTCCGGGCCGCGGCCGTCGCGGGCGGGCTGCTCTGCGCCGCCGGCGCCGCATCGCTCGGCCTCGGCCTGGCATTGGCGGCGGGTGCCGCCGCCGCCACCGAGGCACCGCGCCGGCCTCTGCTGCTGGCCCAGGTGTCGCACGCGAAATGCCCGGTCGCCGGGATGGACGACCGGGCCCTATTGATCGGCGACGCCCGGCCATGGCGGGCCACGATGACCGTGGACGAAGCCGGCGCGCTCGGCCGCCGGGTGCAGTGGCGCGACCAGCGCGTGCTGGTCGTGGCGCTGCGCCGGCAGCCGACGCTGGGGGTGTCGCTGTCGCTGGCCGAATCCCACCCCTGGCAGGGCAACCGGGCCATCCCGCCGCGCCTGCGTCTGCACGTGGCGCGGCCCGGTGCCGACGAGGCGGCGCAGGCGGCACTGTCCCGCCCTTGCGTCATCGCGGTGTTGGCCAAAGGCCCATGGCGGGAGGTTTGGGTGGACGGCGACGAAGGCTCCCGGCGGGTGAAGCTGCCGCGCGACACCATGCCGATGCCAGGCCGGGCCCGGCCCTGAGGAGGACATCGGGGCGCGCTTGCCGGCGCTTTCCACGCCCCGCGGCGACGCGCCGCGCACCGCATGCCGCCTGGCCGAATGCGGAAAAAAGTGTTTCCATATGAAACCTCCATGACCCCCCGCCCCGGGTCTTCCACGCTGTTTCACTCGCCGGCTGTCCGGCCTGCATCGCAAAGCCGGTGCCGGCAGCCTGTGCGGCCTGACAGAGGGTGGCCGCTTTTCCAACCAACCAGGTCGACAGGGAGTGTCATGAAAAGAGAAAACCTGAAATTTGTCCGGCGCGCGGCCGTTCACGCGGCGGTGCTGGCGGCGTTGACCGCCTGCGGGGGCGGCAACGGCGATGACTCGGCCACCGCCGGCGCGCTGGTGGCCGGCGGCGGCGACACGCTGAAAACGGCGCAGGCCGCCGGCGACACGCCCAACGTGGTGAGGGTGCGCGCCTCGGGCAGCCTGGCCGCCAACGTCGGGCCGGTGCTGCAGCTGCGCGTGAACGGCACGGTGGTCGGCAGCGTCGAAGTGCGCGCCCCCGCCTACCAGGACTACACCTTCAACGCGCCGGCGATCGCCGCCGGCGCCAAGGTCGACCTGGTGTTCAACAACGACCTGGTCGTGAACGGCCAGGACCGCAACCTCTTCATCGAGTCCGTCACCATCAACGGCGTGACCGTGGCCGCCAACGCCGCCGGCGTCACCTTCGACCGCGGCGCCAACGAGCAGGCCTTCGACGGCAACGACGTGCTGGCCGGCCTGTCCACGTTGTGGTGGAACGGCGCGCTGCGCCTGGCCGCCCCGGCCGGCGCGGCGGCGTCCTCGGCCCTCAGCCCCGCCTGCGCGGCCTTCTACGGGGCCAACCCCGGCTTCGCCTTGGATTCTTCCAAGCAGGACATGACCGCCCTGGCGCCCATGGCCAAGCCGGCCCGGGGCGTGGCGGTGGCGGAGGCGAAATACAAGACTTGCCTGGTGCGGGCCACCGACCAGTCCGCCGACGGCGTGACGGGCTTCGCCTGGAACGGCTATGCGCGCCGCCAGGCCTTCAACGCGGATGAGTCGCTGTACCTCGCCTACCAGCTCGACGGCTTCTGGAACGTCTACGACGCCAAGACGCACCGCAAGGTCAAGCAATTGGCGGGGCTGGCCGGCGACAACGCCGAACCGCAGTGGAACCCCGCCGACCCCAACCTGCTGAACTACTTCCCGACGAACGGCGTCGGCATGCAGGTGTACGAGCTCAACGTCGCGACCAACACCTCGCGCCTGGTGGCCGACTTGTCCGGCAGGCTCAAGGCCAAGTGGCCCGACGCCATGGCCGCCTGGACACGCGGCGAAGGCTCGCCGTCCAAGGACGGCCGCTACTGGTGCCTGCTGGTCGACGACAAAAACTGGGGCGGCGGCGGCGTAGTGACCTGGGACAAGGCCACCGACACCATCCTGGGCATGCTGGACCTGCGCGGCACCGCCAGCACCCGGCCCGACCACGTCAGCATGAGCCCGAGCGGCAACTACTGCGTCGTTTCGCACGAGGCCAGGGGCGTGGGCACCATCGCCTACGACCGCAACCTCGCCAACCCGAGGAAAGTCCTGAACGGTTCGCAGCACTCCGACCTGGCGCTGGACACCAACGGCGACGACGTCTATGTGACAGCCGGCTATTCGGACAGCGTCGGCGCGGACGGCGACGTCTCGATGACCAACCTGCGCACCGGCGAGCGCACCGTGCTGTTCAACGACTATGGCGACGGCGGCGGCTACGGCAATGGCATCCACATCTCCGGCAAGGCCTTCAACAAGCCGGGCTGGGTGCTGGTGAGCACCTACGGCGGTGTCGGGAACACCACCTACGCGGGCAAGCAACCGTGGTTCCACGAGAAGCTGTTCGCGATGCAGCTCAAGGCCAACCCAACCATCTACAACCTGGCCGAGAACCGGTCGACCAGCGGCGCCGACAAGCTCTACTGGGCCGAGCCGTCGGCCAACGTCAACCGTGACTTCACCAAGGTGTACTTCAACTCGAACTGGGGCACCGGCCTGGACCGCGGCAACGACACCTACATGGTGGAGATCCCGGCCGGCCTGCTGAAAGACCTGGCCGCGACCAACCCGACGACGCCAACTACGCCAACGACGCCAACGACGCCGACGACGCCAACGACGCCTCCCGACTCCGCGTCGCTGTCGCTGACGCTCGGCCCGGTGACCCGCAGCGGCTACAACGCCAGCTTCAGCCTGACGACCGGCCAGGCGGCGAAATGCCGTCTCTCCTGGTCGACCGGCAATGCCTATGCCGTGCTCTACGACGACTTGTCGACCAACGCGCAGGGCCTGGTGCACAGCAAGTCGGTCGCGCTGGCGGCACCCAGCGGCGCCTTCACCGCTTACGCCGTGTGCAAGGCCAATGCGTCGACGGCCGAGAAAGAAGTCGCGGTCAAGTTCAACTGACGGGGCGATCGACGCCGCCGGTGCCGCCGCCGGCGGCCTGAACGTCGCCGGTCGCGGACCGGGCAGGACCGGCCTGCCCGGTTTTCGTGCACCTCAACAGCGGTGCCCGCTCAATCCGCGCTCAGCCCCAGCTTGCCGGGGTCGCCCCTGCCCACCCGCAGAAGCTGGGGCGCCTCGCCGGTGAGGTCGACGATGGTGGTGGCCTGCATCGGGCAGGCGCCCGCGTCGACCACGGCCTGGACCTGCTTCTGGAAACGCCCGCGGATCTCCTGCGGGTCGTTCATCGGCTCGTCCTCGCCGGGCGCGATCAAGGTGGTGGCCAGCAGCGGCTGGCCCAGCAAGGCCAGCAGCTCCTGCGTGACCCTGTGCCCGGGCACCCGCAGGCCGATGGTGCGGCGCGACGGGTGCGACAGCCGCCGGGGCGTTTCCTTGGTCGCTTCCAGGATGAAAGTGAACGGGCCGGGCGTGCCGAGCTTCATCAGCCGGAATTGCGCGTTGTCCACGCGCGCGTAGCTGGCCAGCTCGCTCAAGTCGCGGCACAGCAGCGTCAGGTGGTGCTTGTCGTCGACGCCGCGGATGCGCCGCAGCGACTCGGCCGCCGCCTTGTCGTCGAGGTGGCAGACCAGGGCGTAGCTGCTGTCGGTCGGGATGGCGGCGACACCGCCGCCGTGCAGGATCTGCACCGCCTGTTTGAGCAGGCGCAGCTGCGGGTTCTCGGGATGAACTTCGAAATATTGGGACATGGCGTGTGGCCGGTGGGCTGGACTAGGGCCGCTGGATGCGGCCTTCCAGCAGCGACCAAACCGGCGTCAGCCTGCCCGGCAGCTCGGGCAGGCTGCCCAGGTCGACGCGGCTTTCGTCGGGGCTGTGGAAGTCGCTGCCGCGCGAGGCGGCCAGATTGAATTCCAGCGCCATGTCGGCGTATTTCAAATACTCCGGCGGGCTGTGGCTGCCGGTGACGACCTCGACGCCGCGGCCGCCGTGCTCGATGAATTCCGTGAACAGGGCGTATTCCTCGGTCGGGGTGAACTTGTAGCGCGCCGGGTGGGCAATCACGGCTTCCCCGCCGGCCTGGCGTATCCATCGCACCGCGTTGCCCAGCGTCGCCCAGCGGTGCGGCACGAAGCCGGGCTTGCCTTCGGTGAGGAAGCGGCGGAAGACGTCGTTGGTGTCCTCGCAGGCGCCGCTCTCGACGAGGAAGCGCGCGAAGTGCGTGCGCGAGATCAGGTCGGGGTTGCCCACGAACTTGAGCGCCCCTTCGAGCGCGCCGTGGATGCCCGCCGCGGCTAGGCCGTCCGCCATCTCGCGGGCGCGTTCCAGGCGCCCGCCGCGCGTGGCGGCCAGGCCCGCGTTGAGCGCCGCGTCGTCGGGGTCCATGCCCAGCCCGACGATGTGGACCGTCACCCCGATGAAGGTGACCGAGATCTCGACGCCGGTGACGTAGGGCATGCCCAGCGCCAGCGCCGCCGCGCGCGCCCGGTGCTGGCCGCCGAGTTCGTCGTGGTCGGTCAACGCCCAGAGCTGCACGCCGTTGGCGTGCGCGCGGGCGGCCAGGTCTTCAGGTGCCAGGGTGCCGTCGGAAACGACGGAATGGCAGTGGAGGTCGGCGTTGAGCCAAGTGTCGGGCAGGCGGTTCACCCGTGGATTGTAGGGAGCCGGTCCGGCGCGCCGCCCTGGCGCGCGATTGGCCGACTTGCGGCCGTGGGCATCGCGGCGGACCGCGCGTCACGGGGCCGCCAATGCCGACGAACGGGCGCCCATCGACGTCCAGGGGCTGCGAGCCCATCGATCCCGACGTGGCGCCCCGGGGCCTGGATCCGCCTCGACAGCCCTGCTGAGCCCCGCGCCGCCGCTGGCTACTGCAAGCAATCGCAGCTGGAGTGGACGCCGCGTGCGCGCACAATGCTCGGGCGACGCCGTGAAACGCGCCCGCACGAGGCGGCGATCCCAGCGCCGCCCCGCATCAAAACAACGTCAGGGAGGAGGCAAAGCGATGACGGGAATCGTCTACACCGCCGCGGCCGGCGAGACGGTCTACGGCGGCCGGTTCGGCGCGCAGAACGGCAAGAGCGTGCTGCTGGCTCTGCTGGCCTCGATGCCCGACGGCTCCTGGCGCCGGGCCAACCTGTCGGGCAACAAGTTCTCCGACGCCTGGCCGCCGCCCGACTACCGCGCCGTCGGGCCCGGCACCAATTCCCTGCCCGACGCCATCATCCGCGCCTGGTCCGGCTTCGCCTGGAACGAAGACCTCTGCCGCATCGAGCTCTGGGGCGGCGGCCACGCCAACAGCTGGTCCAACGCGCTGTACCTCTGGGAGGCGGCCACCGGCAACTGGAAACTCGGCTTCCACGACAGCCGCATCGCCGCCAACGGCCTGGACACCGTCGACGGCGCGCTGCACAGCCCGGTGTCCAGCCACACCTACGGCAACAACATCTGGCTGCCCGTCAGCAAGCGTTTCGCCACCTTCGGCGGCGCCGCGCAACCCGGCGGCGGCCAGTGGCGGGTGAGGGACGCCTCGGGCGCCGAACTGCGCCCGGCGCGCTTCTACACCTGCGACACCAGCCAGGCCGGCACAGGCAAGGTCGGCGGCGTCACCGGCAGCAACATGCAGACCGGCACCACCGCGGGGGTCAGCCTGCCCGGCGCCAACGCCTGGCAGCTGCGCGACTGGGACCTGACCGGCGTGCCGCTGTCCAACCGCATAGGCTACCCGGTCAACGGCTGGGCCCAGGCCTTCGAGGAGAACGGCAAGGACACCATCGTCGTGCAGACGGGCCTGGGCACCGGCGGCACGTCCGCGGGCTGCATGAAGGTGGTGATCAACGACATCGGCAACCCCGCCGCCGACACCATCTCCGACATCGGCCGCGCCTGGAACAACTTCACCGTCGACGCGGGCGGCGCCTACGACACCGTCCGCAAGATCGCGTTCACGCCGACGCGCATCAGCACCTACATGTTCGAAGGCTGGAACGCCAACACCCCTGGAGGCGGCAACAACAACTTCCGCGTGCCCGAAGCCGCCGTGGGCGGGCCCGGCAAGGCAGCGTTGCTGGCGATGTACGGTTCGGGCAAGGCCACCGGCGTTTGCTTCGACAAGGTGCGCGGCAAGTTCGTGATCTGGAACTACGGCGGCTCGATCTTCTACGTGACCCCGCCGTCCAACCTGGCCAACCTGGAGACCTCGGGCTGGGTGGTGGAGCAGGCCGGCGGCGACGCTTTGTCGCCGCGCCCCAGGACCATCGCCGAATACCCCGCGGGCACGCTGGAGACCGGGGTGCACGGCAAGTTCCGCCGCTCCGAAACGCTGGACTGCTACATCGCGCTGACCCACGTCGCCGACGGTGAAGTCTGGATCTACCGCCCCCACAACTGGACCGGAGGACTATAGGGCCTGTTCACAGTCAAAGGAAGCCCGCGTGACTCCACAAAAGCCCGCCGTCAAGGCGCAAAGCACAGCTGTGGCATTCGCCACAGCGAGCATTTGCAACGCGGAGGGCGGGCTTTTGTGGAGATCACCCGAAGGGCCGGTGTCTGGCCGGCCTCAGGGCGTTGTTGCGGACTCGTTGTGGGCCGAAGGCCAACGGCCTCGCCCGCGCCTAGCCCTGAGGCCGGCCAGACACCGGCGCGGGCTTCCTTTGACTGTGAACAGGCCCTCGCCATGCCCCTGACACTCAACACATCCCACCCGCTGTTCGGCAACCTCAAGGCCTTCATCTGCGTCGACAGCGACAACAACATCAAGGACCTGGTGAACACCGGCGTCACCTTCACCAAGGACGCCGCCGTCACGATCGGAACCGGCACCTACGGCAAGCACTTCCGCACGCTGAGCAACGGCTTCTCGCCCACGCTGGTCACGCCGGCCGGCGCGCCGTCGGTCGCGCCCACGAACCAGACCATCCTGCTGGTGTTCAACAACATCGCGGGCGGCGGCGGCGCCAACCCCGCGCCGCTGTATTCCGGCGCCCACGCCACCGCCTTCCAGCGCACCAGCGGCGGTGCCACCGGCATCAGCTTCGGCCGCTGGAACTCCTTCTGGGGACGGGTCGATTTCACCGCCGAAAGCGCCAGCACGCTGGCCAACGGCGCGCACAGCGTGGCCGTCACCCGCACAGGCACCACGGCCCACGCGGTTTTCTTCGACGGGGCTTCGGTCTCGTCCGGGGGCGGCCTGGGCAACGACAACGGCGCGGCCTATTTCGGGCCCTTCGGCGGCCAGGCCGGGGTGGCAAGCAGCGGCGCCGACTTCGTCTACGCGATGATCTTCGACAAGGCGCTGAGCCTGGCGGAATACCAGGCGATCGCCTCCAGCCTCGGGCCCAACAACGCCGTCAGCCTGCTCACCGCCCCCAGCGGCGGCGGCGACACCACGCCACCCGTCATCACCGGCCCGGGCGGCGCCACGGGCGGCGCCAGCAGCGCGAGCGTCCCCGAGAACACCACGGCGGTGCACACGTTCACCGCCAACGAACCGGTCACCTGGAGCCTGAACGGCGGCGCCGACGTCGCCCGCTTCGCCATCAACGCCGGCACCGGCGCGCTGGCGTTCCAGGTGGCGCCCGACTTCGAATCGCCGGCCGACGCCAACGCCGACAACGTCTACGTCGTCGGCGTGCGCGCGACCGATGGCGCCACCCCGGCCAACAGCACCACGCAGACCGTCAGCGTGACGGTGACCAACGTCAACGAAGGCGGCGGCGGCACGGGCTCCTTCACCACCGCGCCGATGGAGAACAACACCCGCACCGGCGTGCTGGCCAACCAGTCCGTGGCTTACAGCTATGTGGCCGCCGGGCGCATCGGCTCGCTGAGCGGCAGGACGGTGGTCGACGGCACCGGGACCACCTCGGCGGCAGGCACGCTCACCGTCAGCGGCCTGCCGCTCGGGACGGGCCTGGTGCACGTGGCGGTGCTCGGCGCCACGCCGGCCGACGACCAGGTGTTCTACCAACCCGTGACGGTGGCCTGACATGCTGCGCAACCTCAACCGCGTCAACGGCGGCAAGCGCGTGCTGGGCACCTGGCGCATCGGCGTGCGGGGCGACCAGGTCCCCAGCAGCGGCACGCACGGCCCGGCCGCCGGCTACCCCTCGCTCAGCCTGCCCGCCCAGAACGCCGCGCTCGTGCGCTTCGAAGTCACCGCCGCCCCGGCCTCCGGCGTGCTGGCGATGTGGGAAGACACCAGCTTCGTCCTCGTCGGCGCGGCCGCCGGCACGTATTCCCTCACCGGCAACCAGTACCACGACAACGTGCTTTACGGGGCGGTGACGCACACGATCGTGATCACGTGAGCGCCCAGCCCCCGCACCATTGAGCCCCATCCCACCGGCGAACCCTCCCACCATGCAAACGGCCATCAAGCTCCTGATCATCCTGTTCGGAATCGCCATCGTTGCGATGGGCGTCAAAAGCGTGATCCGCAGGGAAGCGAAGTTCTCCCTCGGCGACGACGACGAGGGGGAGCAACGTGTCGTCGAGGGCTTCCCGGCTGTCCTGGTGGGCCTGTTGGAAGTCGGGATCGGGTTGTTCATCATCTTCTTCCAGCGACACCCCTGGGCCGGCTGACCGACGCCGACCGCGGCCGTGGGGGCCGCTGCGACCGGGGCGAGGCGAGCGCCTCACGCCCGGTCGACCCGGCACTGGAAGCAGTTGAACTTCGACCGGATGTGCACATAGGCGACTTCCGGGTTTTCGAAGATCCGTTCGCACACGCCCCGAAGTTCCGCCCCCGCCGCCGCCTGGCCGGTCTCGTAGCGGATCCAGTCGTCACGGCCGTAGCCGCGGACGAGGGCCGGCTGCAGGTGGGCGAACCAGTCGGGCAGCCGGTCGCTCTCGTAGCGCTGGCAGGCCGAGGCGTGGAGGAAGACCGGCCCGACTTCGGCGTAAGGCTGAAGGCGGCCGAACGGCCGGTGGGCCAGCACGAGTTTGTCCTCGCCCTCGGCGATCAGGCCGAGGCAGTGCCGGCAGGGGTTGGCCAGTCCCTGGGCCAAGGTTCTCACCGCCGGCTGGCCGTTGGCATCCGGGCCGCCGAGCCGCACCGCCTCCACCCAACCGGTCTCGATCCCGCGGACCATGAATCCCATCGTCTCTTCCTCCAATAATCAATGAACGGGCCGTCGCCGCGGCAGCCGCCATTTCAGCGGGCCCGCCCGCCCCGCGCTCGCCGGATTCGGCCATGTCATTCGCGCGGTGGCGGGTTTCCAACTGGAGGAAGAGCGGTGAGCGCCTGGGGTTGTCCGATGTGTTCCAGCCTCGTTGCCCGCTGGGTGCCGAGGCCTTCATTCACTTGCCACCACTGCGGCTGGGTGCTGGCTGCCGATCTTTCGCACGCCGCGCGCACCGCGGTGGCCTGCGCCATCGCGGCGGAAGCCGCCTTGCTGTCGGCGCTGTGGTGGGGCCTGGGTTCCGCTTCGCGGGCCGCCGGCGCCTACCTGGGGGCCGTGTGTGGGCTGGGCGTCTGCGCCTGGTACGCTGGGTTCCATGCGGGGCTGCGGATTCGTCCGTTGCGCCCGCCCGCGAAGGGTTGGGCGGCTGCGGCGCCGGCGGTCCTGAGCCCGCCTCAAGGCCCCCACATGCGCGACTCCGGGAACCGCGTGTCCGACCACCGCCACGCGGGACACGGCCACCAGCGGGCCTAGCAGGCGGAGTTCGAAAACCTTGACGTCCGCGCCGCCGGCGCGCCCTCCCGTTCCGATTCCCGAGCCGAAACCCGATGAGACCCGTCGCCTTCCTGCCCATCCTGGCGCTTGCCTGCTCCAGCGCCTGGTGCCAACCGAGTGTCGTCGAAGAGACGCTGGAGGCATCCACCCGCCAGTTCGCCGACGCGATGAACCGGCGCGAATTCGGCGCGGTCGCCGCGTGGACCCATCCCAAAGTCGCCCGCGCGGTGGGCGGTGAGGGGGCCCTGGCGAAAGCCATCCAGTCGTCTTTGAAAGACATCCCTTTCAGCGGGATGCGGTTTGAGCCCGGGCGCAAGGAATGCGCCGCGGTGTCCGAGGAGATCGTGTGCGTCGTTCCCTACGAAGGGACGATCGACATCGACGGCGAACCCCACATCCTCGAATCCTTCTACCTTGTTTCCACACCTGACCTGGGCAGGCGCTGGTTCTTCGCCGACGGCAACGGCGCGGGCAAACCGGGCGCGATGAGATTCCTGTTCCCCGCCTATGCCGGGGAGCCGCGGCTTCCGGCCAAAGTCAAGCCGCGCAAGGCCCCGCTCGCCCGGTGAAAGCGAGCGCGGGAGCCGCGTGGATCAGAACTTCGTCGCCTTAATGTCGGCCTTGGCCTTGTCGTAGTCGGCCTTGGCCTGCTGCTCGCAGGCTTTCTTTAGCTCGCCCGATTGCCCGTCGCATTTTTCCTTGGCGACTTCATAGGTGCCTTCGGCCTTCGTCTCGGCCAATTTCTTCGCATTGGCGGGGCTGGGCGCGAACTGGTTCGCCAGCTCGGCCTTGCCCAGTTCCTCTTTGGCCTCGGCCTGCTCCTCGCAAACGTCCTTGGCGTTGTCCTTGAGCGTCCCGCACTGGGCCTTCTCGGCCTTGTAGTCGGCTTCGATCCTGGCTTTCGCGGCCTTGTACTCGTCGTTCGTCAAGGCATGGGCGGCGGAGCAGGCCAGCAGGCCGGCCGCGATGGCCGCGGCGAAAACATTCGTCTTCATGGAGACCTCCTTGGTATGGGGAAGGAGGCAATCTAATCCCGGCGGCATGCGTCGCTTGTAGGCGTTCGCTGACCGGCGGCGTCGGATACCAGGCCTGCCCGCGTGGGAGACCTGTGACAGTTCATTTCAAACTCGGCGGTCCCGACCGCGTTCAGGCCACCCGGCCGAACCACCACAGCGACAACCCCGCGGCCGTCAGGACCAGCAAACCCGCCGCGACGGCGAACAGGCTGCTGACCTCGGTCTCGCGGGTCTCGACCACCAGGCGCGAACTCAGGCCCTGGTAGACCTTCTTCAGGTCTTCGGCGGTGCCGGCGTAGTAGTAGTCGGCCTGGGTGGCGGCGGCGATGCCCTTGAGGGTCTCCTCGTCCAGGCGCACGCGCATCGACCAGCCCTCGAAACCGATCGTCTCGCCGTCCTTGGTGCCGATGCCCACGGTGTAGACGCGCACGCCGCGGTCGGCGGCCATCTTGGCGGCTTCCAGGGGGTCCGGGCCGGTGGTGCGCTGACCGTCGGTCAGCAGGATGATGGCGGCTGACGAATAGCTTCCGGGCTTGACCGGCGTGAACTCCGGCTTGGGCTTGTCGCCGTCGGCCGGCGGCATGTTGCGCTGGCCGGTGATCTGGGACAGGTCGATGCCGGCGTCGGGGAACAGCGTGGCCAGCGACAGCACGATGCCGCTGCCGATCGCGGTGCCGCGCTGCAGCTGGAAGCGGTCGATCGCCGCGACCACGTCTTCGCGGCTGACCGTGGGCGCCTGCACCACCGCGGCCGAGCCGGCGAACGACACCACCGCGACGCGCACGTTGCGCGGCAGGTCGGCGAGGAAGGCCTTGGCCGCTTCCTGCGCGGCCTGCAACCGGCTGGGCAGCACGTCGGCGGCGCGCATGCTGCCTGAGACGTCCATCGCCAGCACCAGCGTCTCCTGCTGCGAGGGCAGCGTGACGAGGGCGGTGGGCCGGCCGCCGGCGACGATGAGCAGCGCCAGCGCCAGCCACAGCAGCAACGGCGGCACATGGCGGCGCCAGCGGTTCTGCGGGCCGAGCGCGGCTTTCACCACGCCCAGGCTGGGCCAGCTGACCACTGCCTTCTTGCGCCGCCGCAGCAGCCAGAAATAGCCGGCCACCAGCAGTGGCAACAACAGGAGGGCCCAGAGGTTGTCGGGCCAGATGAAGTTGAGGCTGCCTGCTTTCATGGTGCTTCCGTCACGAGGTTCATCCGCCCGGGCGCGGGTCTTGCGCGGCCCGCGCCGGCGACCGGCCGGCCACGACGCCGCCGCGGAAGGCGTGGGCCCGACGCTGCCGCATCGCGACGAAGCGCAGCATCGCTTCGAACAGCGGCTGGTCGGTGGCCAGCTCCAGCGCGTCGACGCCGGCGCGCGCGAAGGCCGCGCGCAGCCGGTCTTCATGGTCCTGCGCGGCGGCGGCGAAGCGGCGCCGGAAGGCCGCGTCGCCGGTGTCGACCTGCACCTGCTCGCCGCTTTCCGCGTCCTGCATCCACACCAGGCCGAGGTCGGGAAGGTCCATCTCCAGCGGGTCGAACAGCCGCACCGCGCTGACGTCGTGGCGCATCCCGAGGCGGCCGAGCGCCGAATCCCATCCGGGCTCGCTGATGAAGTCGGAGACGACGAACACCGCGCTGCGGCGCCGCAGCTGGCCCTCGGCCGCGCGCAGCAGTTCGCCCAGGCGGGTGGCGCCTTCCGGCGCGCCGCGGCGGCCGCCTCGCGGCGGCGCGGCGCGCATCGCCTGCAGCAGTTGCAGCACCTGCGAGCGCCCGCCGCGCGGCGGCACCACGCGGTCGACGCGCCTGCCGCCATAGAAGATGCCGCCCACCCGGTTGCCGTGCCGCGTCAGCAGCCGGGCCATCAGGCCGACGAAGCCGGCCGCCAGTTCCCGCTTGCTGCGGCCCCGGCTGCCGAAGTCGCCGCTGGCGCTCAGGTCGACGACGAACCAGGCGGTGAGGTCGCGGTCTTCGTTGAAGAGCCGCACGTGCGGCACCGAGGTCCGCGCGGTCACGTTCCAATCGATGTGGCGCACGTCGTCCAGGTGCTGGTATTCGCGAAGGTCGGCCAGGTCCAGGCCCACGCCGCGCCACAGGCTGCGCCAGTCGCCCTGCAGCCAGCCGTCCAGGCGGCGCAGCACCGTCCATTCGAGCCGCTTCAGGAGGGCTTCGCTGCTGTCGGTCGGGGCGGCCGGCGTGTCCATGGCGGCGTGCGCTGTCGATTCAAACCGGTGGCGGCGCCTGGTCGGGCAGGGGGATCTTTTTCTGCACTTTCTGGATCAGCTGCTCGACGGTGACCCCTTCGCTCAGCGCCTCGTAGCTCAGCGCCAGGCGGTGTCGCAGCACGTCGCCCACGAGGCCGGCCATGTCTTCGGGCAGGGCGTAGTGCCGGCCGCGCAGCAGCGCCAGCGCGCGTGCGCCCTCCACCAGGCCGATGGTGGCGCGCGGGCTGGCGCCGTGGCTGATGTGGCCTGCCAGTTCGCCCAGGCCGTGTTTCTCGGGCCGGCGGGTGGCGCTGACGAGCCGGACCGCGTATTGAATCAGCGAGGGGTCGACATAGACCCCGCGGCAGGCGGCCTGCAGCTCGCCCAGTTGCGCCATGCTGGCGACGCCGGAAACGGCGGCCGGCTCGCCGGTGGCGCGCTGCGCGATGACGAACTCTTCCTCTTCGCTGGGGTAGTCCACCAGCACCTTCATCATGAAGCGGTCGACCTGGGCCTCGGGCAGCGGGTAGGTGCCCTCGGTCTCCAGCGGGTTCTGCGTCGCCATCACGAGGAAGGGCTCAGGCACGCGGTGGGTCTCGCCGGCGATGGTGACCTGGCGCTCCTGCATGACTTCCAGCAGCGCGCTCTGCACCTTGGCCGGCGCGCGGTTGATCTCGTCGGCCAGCACCAGGTGGGCGAACACCGGGCCGAGCATGGTGTTGAACTCGCCGGTCTTGGGGTGGTAGATGCGCGTGCCGACCAGGTCCGCGGGCACCAGGTCGGGCGTGAACTGGATGCGCTTGAAGCTGCCGCGCAGCGTGGAGGCCAGCGTCTTGACGGTCAGCGTCTTGGCCAGGCCGGGAACACCCTCCACCAGCAGGTGGCCCTGGGCCAGCACCGAGACCATCACGCGCTCCAGGAAGGCGTCCTGCCCGACGACGACGCGCTTGACTTCGTAGAGCAGGCGCTCCATCAACTCGGCGGCGTCCTTGGCGGTCTGGGGGGTCATGGGGGGTGCTCCTAAGAATCGCGGCGGATGCGGTGCGCGGCCCCCTCACCCCCGCCCTCTCCCCCGGGTACGGGGGAGAGGGCGGAATTCACTCCCTCTCCCACTTGTGGGAGAGGGCTGGGGTGAGGGTGGATGCTTGTCACGGTGGGCGTAGACAGCTCAGAACGGCGGCATGCCGGCCGCGCCGGCGGCGTTCTCGATCGGCACCGCGAAGCCGATGCCGACGAACACGCGCTGCTGCGTGGGGTTGAGGATGGCGGTGACGATGCCGACGACAGCGCCGTCCATCGTCACCAGCGGCCCGCCCGAGTTGCCCGGGTTGGCGGCGGCGTCGAACTGGATCAGGTTGTCCATCTTCTGCTGGCCGTCGGGCGATCGGAATTCGCGCTTCAAACCGGACACCACGCCGGCGGACGTCGAGGGCCCGATGCCGAACGGGAAGCCCACCGCCACCACCGGCTCGCCCGGTGAGAGGTCGGCGGTGGAACGCATCGCCGCGGCCTGCAGGTCGTCGGGCACGCTGCGGGCGCGCAGCACGGCCAGGTCGTTGCGCGCGTCGATGCTGACGATGCCCGCGTCGGACACGTGGCCGTCGGCGAAGGTCACCTTGACGCGCTTGGCGCCTTGCAGCACGTGCAGGTTGGTGAGGATGGTGCCGTTGTCGATGATGACCACGCCGCTGCCGATGCCGCGCTCGGCCTTCTCGGGCCTGGCCTTGCCGCCCGAGGCGACCAGGGGCTCGGGCGGATCGTCGCCGTCGTCGTCGTCGCGCATCAGGCCCATCACCCGGACCACCGACGGCGCGACCGCCTGCGCGGCCTTCACGGTGGCCGGCACGAGAGGCTTTTCTTCGAGCGACTTGCGCAGCGCCGCTTCGACGGCGCGCAGGTTCAGCGCAGGCGCCTGGCGGCCGGTGGCCCAGTCGTGGAAGCCGCGCGGGCCGGCGGCGACAAGCACCGCCCCGAGGGCGATGCCCAGCATGCCGGCCAGCGCCCAGCCCCGCCAGGCGGCGCGGCCACGGGCCGTGGAAGGGCGCGCGGGGGAGGGTTGCAAGCCCTCGTCGGCGGCCGCCGCAGCGGGCGGGCCGCTACCGGCCGGGGGGGTGGGGTTCCCTTCGGCTGCAGCAGCGGCGCCGGGCCGCTGCCTGGATGATGACGGGCTGTACAGCGCTGCCTTTTTCATCGCGGCCATCCTTGCTTGCTGCATGCGGGGCGAAGGCGCCGGACCGGCCTTCGGAACCGACCTTAGCACGCGCGGCGAGTCTTGTGTTGGCGCAGGGCCGCCGGGCGCGGGCGGCTACGGCAAGCTTGCTCAACAGGCCAGGGATTCTCGGAAACGCTGTTCGCCCGGCCACAGGAAAGCGAGCTTCAGGGCCCGCGCCGACCATTGCCCGCCCTGGCCGAAAACCATCGCCACCTCGGTCTGGCAAGACCATTCGAAAGGCAGGGCGGGCAACAGGATGGAGGACCGCGGCGCGCCGCCGGCGGCCAGCCCACCGTCCACGAGTCGGCCGAGGCAGCCTTCCGGCGACGTGCAGGAAATCACGCCGGTCAACCGCATCCTCAGCCCGAGGGCATGGCCCTGTTCGGCGAGGCCCCTGCCGGGGATGCAGCGCGTTGCGCAAGCCGCGGAGAAAACCACGTCCACCACATGGCCCTCGCGCTCGATGCGCGCGACCTCGGAGTCGTGGAAGTGGAAAGTCAGCGGCGTCATTCGACCACCTTGCCGCGCCCGGCTTTCACCGCCGAGCGCTGGCCCTTGGCCTGCAGCCGCCGGCGCTGCGAGCCCAGTGTGGGGCGGGTGGCGCGACGCGTCTTCGGCGCCCGGGCGGCGCCGTCGACCAGTGCCTGCAACCGGCCCAGCGCGTCGGCCCGGTTGGCCTCCTGGCTGCGGCTGGCCTGCGCCTTGATGACGACCACGCCCTCGGCGGTGATGCGCTGGTCGCCCCGCGCCAGCAGGCGCTGTTTCACGTCCTCCGGCAGCGAAGAGGCGCGGATGTCGAAGCGCAGGTGCACCGCGCTGGACACCTTGTTGACGTTCTGCCCGCCCGGTCCTTGGGCGCGGACGGCGTTGAACTCGACTTCCTCTTCGCGGACGGCTGGCATATCGGCTGCGGCGCGCTAGCGCGAGCGGCGGTGGTGGTGGTACAGCCGCAGCACGAAATCCCAGGTGGGGTGGCCGCGGAACTCGGACTGGAAAGACGCGATCTCGAACGGCAGATCCCTCTCCCAGCGCAGCACATGCTCCGGCGGCATGCAAAGCGGCGCCAGCAGCGAGGCCACGGTGACATCTGCGCGGGTGATGTGGTCGCCGATCAGGTAGGGGCTGTCGCGCAGGATGAGGTCCAGGCTGTCCATCGTGCGGCGGAACAGGTCTTTGGCCTCGGCCACTTTGTCGGGCCGGATCTTGTACAGGCGCCGCACGCCCTGGGCCAGCAGCGGGTAGGTCAGGCCATAGAAAGCGCCGCCCCACCAGGGGCCGCCCTGGCGCCAAAGGCCGGTGACCTTGCGGCGTTCCTCCAGCAGCGGGCCGTAGAAGATGCGCTGGATGCCCAGGCCGAAGGCGCGGTCAGCCAACGATTCCAGCTCGGCGCAGCGGGCGGCCTGGGCCGGGGTCACGCAAAGCCGGCGGGCGCCCAGGCGCTGCTCCATGTAGTCGAGGATGGCGCCAGAGCCCTGCACCCGCTCGCCGTCGTGCTCGAGCAGCGGCACGGTGCCGCCGGCGCCGAGCCGCTTCATGGTCCAGAGGTGGGCGCCGGGCAAGAGGGCGCGCTCGGTGTACTCGACTTGGTTGAAATCCAGCGCCCAGCGCGCTTTTTCGGAGAAATGAGAGAGGGTGAAGGTGTAAAGGCAGAGCATGGGCGCAGATGCTAACGCCGCGTCCGGAAGCGGCCTCAGAGCATCATGCCGCCGGACACCTCGACGCGCTGCCCCGTCATCCAGCGGTTGCCGTCGGACACCAGTGCGGCCACCGCCCCGCCGATGTCGTCGGGAAGCCCGACGCGGCCCAGCGCCGTGACGCCGGCGATCTGCGCGTTGAGTTGCGGGTTGTCGCGCACCGCGCCGCCGCCGAAGTCGGTCTCGATCGCGCCGGGCGCCAGGGTGTTCACCGTGATGCCGCGCGGGCCGAGTTCCTTGGCCATGTAGCGGGTCAGCACCTCGATGCCGCCCTTCATCGCGGCATAGGCCGCGTAGCCCGGGAAGGTGAAGCGCGCCAGGCCGGAGGAGACGTTGACGATGCGACCGCCGTCCGCGAGCAGCGGCAGCAGCTTCTGCGTCAGGAAGAAAGTGCCCTTCAAATGGACGGCCGCCAGCAGGTCGAATTGCGCCTCGGTGGTCTCGGCGATGGAGGCGTGTGCGCCCACGCCGGCGTTGTTCACCAGCACGTCGAAACGCTCGCGCTGCCAGGTGGCGCCCAGCGCCGCGGCGACACGCTGCGCGAAGGCCGGGAACTGTTGGCTGTCCCCCACGTCGAGCCGCAACGCCACGGCGCGGCGACCCAGGGCTTCGATCTCCCGCACCAGCCCGTGGGCCTGGGCTTCGCTGTCTTTGTAGGTGGCTATCACGTCCAGGCCTTGCTCGGCGAGCCTGAGCGCCATGTTGCGGCCCAGGCCCCGGCTCGCGCCGGTGACCAGGGCGACGCGGGTGGTCGAGGTTTGCCGTGGGTTCGTCACGGCGGAGGAGGAGGTGGTGGTGGTGGTGTTCATGTCGGCCTCGCTTCGGTTGATGTCGTCGGTTGATGGGTTGCCTGCACGGCGATGGAAATTTAAATGTCCGAGGATTGGAGATAAAGTCTGATGAATCGATAAAACTGTTCTTGAAAAACGGACAATCCAATGGACCTCGACGAACTCCGCGTCTTTGCCCGCGTCGCCGAGCTGGGCAGCTTCACCCGGGCGGCCGAACAGCTCGGCCTGGCCAAGGGCAGGGTGTCCGCGGCCGTGCAGCAGCTGGAATCCCGTCTGGGCGCCCGCTTGCTGCACCGGACCACGCGCCAAGTGCGCCTCACCGGCGACGGCGAGCAATTCCTCCCGCGCTGCCAGGAGCTGGTCGCCGAGGCCGAGCAGCTGCAGTCGATGTTCCAGCCCGCCGCCAGCAGCGGGCTGCGCGGGCGGCTGCGCATCGACATGCCCCACGCGCTGGCCTGCAGCGTGGTCCTGCCGCGGCTGCCCGAATTCCTCGCCGACCATCCCTTGCTGGAGGTGGGCATCAGCACCACCGACCGGCGCGTGGACCTGCTGCAGGAGGGTTTCGACTGCGTGCTGCGCGTGGGCCCGCTCGGGGATTCGGAACTGGTCGCGCGCCCCCTCGGGCTGATGGCGATGCGCAACCTCGCCAGCCCGGCCTACCTGCGCGCCCACGGCACGCCCAGGCGCTTGGCCGACCTGGCGGCGCACCGCGTGGTCCACTACGCCGCCAAGCTCGGCACGCAGGGCGCCGGCTGGGAATACCAGGACGGTGGCCGAACGCATGTGCACCCGATGCGCTGCGCGGTCGTCGTCAACGGCACCGACGCCTACCACGCGGCCGGCGTCGCCGGGCTGGGTTTCATCCAAGTGCCGGTGTTCGGCTCGCAGCACCTGGTGGATTCAGGCGCCCTTGTGGAGGTGATGCCGCGCTTCACCGCGCCGCCGATGCCGGTGTCCCTGCTCTACCCCAACCGCCGGCAACTGGCGCCGCGCGTGCAGGCGGTGTTGAACTGGCTGGCTCAGGTGGTGTCGCCCAGCCTGCTGCAGGAACCTGCCAGGCCGCCGTCGAGGCGGGACGCCCCGCCAAGGTGAGGCCGCCTAAACCGCGGCGTCCCGCATCCCGGCCGGCGTGGCCGGCCTGGAGGTTGGGCGGGCGACCGTCATAGCGTGGCGACGGTGCCACCGTCGATGCGGTACTCGAACCCGGCGGAGGATGCCGATCGGGGCGACGCCAGGAACACGATCAGATCGGCGACTTCCTGCGGCGTGGCGGGCCTGCCGACGGGGATGCCTCCGAGCGCGTCCATGACGATCTTCTTGCCCCCCTCATAGTCGGTGCCGGCGTCGGCGCCGATGCGCTCGGCGAACGCGACGGAAGCCTCGGTCTCGATCCAGCCCGGTGCGACGCTGAGCACGCGGACCCCCTTGGGGGTGACCTCTCTCGACAGCGACTTGCTGTACGTCGTCAGCGCCCCTTTGGATGCGGCGTAGGCGGTGGTCGATTCGGGCAGCGGCAGCACCCGCTGGATGGAGCCGACATGGACGATCACACCGGAACCCCGCGCGACCATTGACGGCAAAAGCGCACGGTCCAGACGCACGGCGGGCATGAGGTTCAGGTTCAGCTCGGCGAACCAATGCTCATCGGTGATCGCGGCGAAGCCGCCACCGGGCGTGCCGGAGCCGCCAAGCACGTTGACCACGATGTCGACGCCGCCCCATTCCTGGAGGACGGAGTCGGCGAACTGTTTCACGCCGTCCGCCGTCGTCAAGTCGGCAAGGATGTACGAGACACCTTCCACCGGCTCGGCGGGTGCCTTGCGCGCGGAAGTCGCCACACGGGCGCCGGCGTCAACAAGGGCACGGACGACCGCGGCGCCAAGGCCCCGGGTTCCGCCGGTGACGACGGCCCGAAGGCCTTTCAGTCGAAGATCGAAGCTCATGCCGAAATCTCCATGCCCGCAATCAGGCCGCGCTCGAGGCGGAAGAAGAACTTGAGGTCGATCGGGCTGCCCCGGAAGTTGCCGGCCACGTGGGCATGCACCGCGTGCACGCCGCTAACCGATTCACAAGAGAAGGGGACCGTCGTGCAGGTGTACCTGGCGTCGGCGGCTGCTTTCCACGCTCTGATCGCTTCACGCCCGGTGTGCGTGTGGCCGTCATCTTTCACGATGGCCCCGGGGGTGAAGCACTGCGCGACTGGGTCGGGCCCCTGCGCGTCCGCCGCGTAGTACGCGGCGATGGGGGCGGGGAGGGCAAGAGAAGGCATGGTGTGCTCCTTGGTTGCGACGGATCGAAGGATGCGGCCGCATTTCAATTTAGGGAATATCCTAGAATTCGAATGGACTATGTAGGAAAAAGGACAGAATGCGGGGATCCGAATTTGCCGAACTCAAGGCTTTCGTCGCCGTCGTCGAAAGGCAGAGCTTTGCCCGTGCGGCGGAGCATCTGGGCCTGTCGCCGTCGGCGCTGAGCCAGACCATCCGGCAGCTTGAATCGCGCATCGGCGCGCGCCTTTTGAACAGGACCACGCGCAGCGTCGCCCCGTCCGCGAGCGGTGAGCAGCTTTATTCACGCGTTGCGCCGCTGTTCCGTGAAATGGCCGATGCGGTCGCCGAAGCCAGCGACGCCACCGGGCAGATGAGCGGGACGCTTCGCATCAACACCCTTGGGATCGCCGCCAGGACGCTCATCGCGCCGCGACTCGCGCGCTTCCATCGGACGCACCCTGACGTCGCGCTCGACATCGTCGTGGACGACGCGTTGGCCGACATCGTGTCCGGCCGCTTCGACGCCGGCATCCGGGTCGGTGGGCAGCTCAAAAAGGACATGGTCGCCGTGCGCCTGACGCCGGACATGAAGATGGTGGCCGTGGCCTCGCCGGACTATCTGGCGCGCCACGGGACGCCGAAGACGCCGAATGATTTGCACGGCCATGCATGCATCAACTGGCGGCTCCAGACGGATGGGAGGTTGTACCGATGGGAATTCGAGAAGCGCGGCAAGCGGCTCGAGGTCGCCGTGGATGGGCCCGTCGTCACCAACCATGCCGACATCGGAGTCGCCTCGGCGCTGAACGGTCTGGGTATCGCCTATCACTTCGAGATCGACCAGGTCGGCGAGCTGCTGGCCCAGGGGCGGCTGGTCCAGGTTCTTGCCGACTGGTCGATCTCCCGCCCAGGCCTGTTTCTGTATTACTCGAACCGGCAGCATCGCCCTGCGCTACTCGGCGCGTTCATCGATTGCCTGTTGGACCGGGAGCCGACCGGCGATGTCTGGCAAAGCCCGCACACTGTCCGTGGCGCGGGCAAGGGCAAAAAGAACGGCAAAGGGCCGCTTAGCTAGGAAAGCCCGAGGCGAAGCCTGGAACGAAGGTCGGGCCGCTTTGGAAGCTTGCGGACGGGGCGCCATTTTCTGTCGTCGAGGATCAGCAGCAACGTCCGCGCGGGCGCCTTTGTTTCGGTTAATGCGGCCGGTGCCGGCGGCTGGGTGGAGGCCGGTCAGGCCTCCGTCTTCAACGGCGCCGGTGCTCCCATTCGCTGCCTCACGGCCGCGAGGAAATACCGGTCTCGGGCGCTGGGCAGCGCGCCGGACTGGCAGGTGCAGGCCGGTTGGGCCGCCGGGTTGTCGTCTGCGCCTGCGGAGTCGGTACCGGCCTGCGAGGACCAGCAAGGGTGGTTGGCGTCTCCGGGATCGATGTCGGTGTGTTTCATGGGGCGGCTCTGAAATAAAACGTCCGAGATTCGGACCACCCGATTCAAGCAGCCGCCGATCGCCTTGCAATCGCAAAAGGCACGTTCGCTGTCGCGCCGTGGAGGCCCTGTCGTCCCCGTGAAGCGCATCGCGCCGTTCGGAAGCTGAAAGCGTTGATATGTCACGTTTGGCGCCGGGCCACCACGCCACGCTTGTGGACGCCTTCACCGGCCCAGTCGCACTGCGCCTGCGTTTTCCGTGCGCCGCGCGCCACTACGAAAAACCGTAGACCGCCGCCCGGCCGAGGATCGGTATTCGAAAGGCTGATTGGCCGCAAAGGCGCGCCGTTCTTAGGATTCGCGGCCACCGTGGGGCTGCATCTTGTCCAGTCGGGCGACCCATCCACCGCGAGGCGTCACGGTTGCGTCATGGGCGGTTCCTACAACCGCTCCAGGACCCGGGGCTTGGCGATGACACCCCGGGCGATTTCTCTAGAACGTGCCGGCGCCTGTTCGCCGGCCAGTGCCGAAGGAGGCCCGCCATGTCCATCTACCTAGACGCCCAAGAACGGCAATCCCTCGCGGCGGCGGAACGCGCCCGGCAGGCGGA
>CBIHOD010000018.1:0-60975 GCA_966211815.1 uncultured Burkholderiales bacterium | reverse complement strand
GGGAGGTGGTGTGGTGGCGGTGGGGGGGGCCGTGGTGCCCGGGGGTGGCGTCGCTGGCGCAGGGGCCCCGGACCCACCTGCCGCCCCCCGCCGCCCGCTTCGCTGACGCAGGTGGGGGACAGGGCGCCGCCGCCCAGTTGGAGCGCCACCGACAGCGGCAGTGGCATGTCGTTGGCCGCCTCGGGCAGCGGCGGGTCGACGAGCGAAAACCGCACCAGGCCGCTGAGCATCAGGCCGTCGGCCGCCGTGCATTGGTTCAGGTGCCCCGTGTGGAGGCCGGTGTTGCCCACGCTGCCGGGCAGGCCGGAACAAACCGCGGTGATGCGGCCGGAAACGTTGTCGAACACCCAGGCCGCGCCGCCTTGCGCCAGCGGTTTGAAGGCACTTTTGCCTTGTCCCAGGTCTTTGGCCTGCTGGGGGATGAAGGGGGAGCGGCTCCACGCGCCCCAGGCCGGACGGGCTCGGGGCGGCTGGCTCAGCACCGCGGCGAGCGTGGGATCCTGGCCGGCGACCAGCGAATGCAGGTGGATGGCCTGAGGCTGGCCTTGGCGGTCCGTCCACGCCACTTCCATGTGGCTGCTCTTGAACGCGCGGTGGGGGTCGGCGGTGACGTGGCTTTGCACTTGGTAGGCGGCATTGGTCTGCAAGCCGCTGCCAGCATGCGCGCTGTGGCTGCCGGACTGGATGGCGGCGTAGTCCTGCATGCCGGGTTGCGGCTGCAGTGTGGCGAAAGCCCGCTGTGCTTCCAGGCCTTGCTGCGCCAGCCGCAAGGCCTCGCCGCGGTGCCGCGACGATTCGCTTTGAAGCCGCAACGTGTCCTGCACGCGCATCAGGGCCAGCATGCCGACCGACAACACCAGGAATGCGATGAGCGCTTCGACCAGGCTGACGCCGCGGACGCGCCGCCGCCGCCCGGGGCGCGAGGGCGGTGGGCGTCGCTCGCGCGGCTGCATGGACAGTGTCGGTGGGCGGGTCATGGGGCCACCTCGTTCCAGCTGCCGGGCAACACGGCGAAGCTGCCGGTGTTCCAGCGCAGCTTGTCGAGTGCGGCCGCGTCGAAGAAGAACTGCGGCGCGCTGTCGCTGTGCACGTCGGTTTGCGACCATGCGGCGCCGCGCAGGAAGGCGGATGTGTTCGCCTGGTTCCAGTGCAGCTCGTCGGCATAGACGGCGCCGTGCAGCTGCACCGGCCCGAGCAGCACGAGCTTGCCTGTGACGATCAACAGCAAAGGGGCGTCGGCGCTGCCCAACTGCAAAGGGGCCGTGGCCGACAAACCGTCGAGGATGGCGTCGCCGTCGATCCACACCATGCGGTTGCCGCGGCCGGCGATCGCGGATTGCAGCGCCGTGCCGCAGGAGCCGGCGCAGGACATGCGGTGCACACTGCTTTGGGCGGACCACCGCGCCGGGCCCATGCCCCAGAGCGCACTGAAGAGTTGGCCGGGCGCGAGCTGGGCCAGGTCGGCGTCGTTGGCGACTTGGGACTGGCCGCCGGCCGCGCCTGCCACGGTGGTGACGCCGCCACTGGCCGCTGACGACTGGATGCCACCGCCCGCGTGCAAGGCCACGCCGGCACCTTCGCCGTGGTGGGCACCCAGGCCGGCGCCATCGATGCTGCCGAGCGCGGTGAGCGGGGCCGCCGGCGGCGTGCGCAGGCCGCCCACCAGGGCGATCTGCACTTGGAGCCGGGTCTGCGCCTGGCCGGGTGGGGTGGGTTGCGAGATGTCCCAGCAGTCGGGGCCGGCCTGGCTGCAGCCTTTGGCGCGCAGCAAGACCTGGCCAGGCTCCGGGTGGCTGGCCAGTTGCACCACGAAGCCCGGCAGGGGCGTGTCGCCCGGCGGCAGGGGGACGCTGGCAGCCCCTTGCGAAGGGCAGTGGCAAGCCCAGCCGTTGCCGTCGCGAAGGCATGCGGCGGTCAGGCCGGGCTGGGCGATTTGAAGGCGCGAGCCCGGCGAGTAGTCGAGCTGCATGTCGCGCCAGGTTTTGCCGCTGCTGGATGCGCCCTGGGTGGGGTCGACTTCGCAGGCGCTGTCGATGCGGTGGGGGCTGTTGAGCAGCGCCAGCGCCCAGTCCAGGCCGGCCTGCGCCGCATCCATCGAAATGCCGGCGCGCACCTGGTTGCTGGAGGACCGCTGTTCGAAGACAAGCTGCCGGTTCGAGAAGGCCAGCACCAGCGCCAGCACGAAGAACAGCAGCAAAGTGACGGACAAGGCGGCGGCGCCGCGTTGCGGCGGGCGGCCTGGGGGTTGTGCGCCGCGGCGGCTTTTTTCGGTCATGGCTTGCGTCCTGTTCAAGGGGCCGGGCATTGCCCCAGCACTTCATCGTTGCGCAGGCGCACCTGCGTTTGCAGGGTGCGTTGAACCGATGCGTCGTGCGCGGCTTCGGCCTGCAGCGAGATCAGCACGCTGCGCAGCCGGTGGCGCGGCGGGCAGGTGCTGGAGGGTGCGGGGCAAGGCCGATGGCACAGGTCGGGCAGCGCTTGCTCTTGCACCTGCGGCAACAGCTGCAAGGCGGTGACCTTGAGCACGGCCGGGTCGGTCAACGCCTGCCAGCCGCCCTGGCCGATGCGCATCGCCACCACGCCTTGCCGCAGCCGGAAGCCCAGCGTCTCGTTGCTGTCGACCTGGTGGTTCTCGGCGGCGTCGCGCGAGGCGTGGAACTGCACCGCGTCGGAGGCCGCGTTGTCGGGGGCGAGGGCGGCGTAAGGGTTGGCGCGCGGCGGCGCCTCCTCATGCCAGACGGCCGCTTCGGGGGCGCCCCAGTGGCCGGCGCGGCGCAGTTGCCGCGCCATCATGTCGGCGGTGATGCGCAGGTCTTGCATCAGGCGCGCTTCCAGGAGCAAGCCGCGGTTCTCGCGCAAGTGCGAGGTCAGCAGGAGCAGGGCCGTGGCCACGATGAACAAACCCAGGGCCAGGCCCACCATCAGTTCCACCAGGGTGAGGCCGAGATGCCGGGCCCGCCGGCCAGAGGCGGCGGCGAGCCCATGCGCGGAGGCTGTGCCGGGGCGCGTGCCCGGCGGGGTCACATCGCCCAGCATCGGCGGTTCTCCTCGGGGGTGTTGGCCAGGGCCGCGGTGGGGCCGGATTCATGCGCCTGGTTCAACCCGTCGACGCGCAATTGAAGGTGCCTGCATGCGGCGTCTGCCTGCTGCGCGCCTTGCGCATGGGCCTGCAGGCGGTAGCCGCTGGCGGTGGCGTGGGAGATGCTCAGCAGGTAGTGCTGGCGCGTCGACACCGCGTTTTGTTTCAAGGCGGCGAGGTCGCCGTAGCTCGAATGGTCGGCCCGGTGGCGTTCCTGGGCCTGTTGCAATTGCATCAGGGCGGCCAGCCCGTCGGCCCGCCGGGCCTTGAGCACCGCGCGTTGGAACGACGGATAGCTAAAGCATGCCAGCACCGCACCCACGGCCAGCGCGCACAGCAGTTCGACGAGGCTGAAGCCGGCTTGCCGCGCCGCTGCGCCGCGCCGACCGGAGGGAAAGGAATTCATCGCGCAGGCCTTTCGTCAGCAGATGGGATGGCCCGGCACGCTGCCCTTGGGCGAGCAGGTGCGCGCGCGGCCCATCACGTTGACGACGTGGCGCAGCGCCTGACCCTGGGGGTTGGCGATGTCCAGCGTGCCCGTGGGCGTGCTGGTGCCGTCTTGCGGGTCGAAGAGGATCGAGGCGGCCGATGCGCTCAGCGCCAGGCGGTCGCGGCCGTCCCAGCGCACGGTCTTCAACTCGCTGGCGCCCGCGCCGCAGACGGCGGGGGCCTGGCTGGCCGGCGCGCAGGTGCAGGCTCCCGGGCCGCCGGTGTGCAGCACATAACAGCTGCCACCCGATGGCGACTGAGCCGGCACACTCAGGCGCAGGCCTTGCTGCCGCGCCACGGCTTCGGTGCGCGCGAATTGCAGGTCGGCCAGCAGCTGTTGCGCCGCGCCTTGCAGGCGTTGCTGGGCGATCCAGCGGTTGAACGAGGGGATGGCGGTGCCGGCCAGCACGGCGGACACCGCGATCGCCACCAGGCTTTCGATCAGGCTGAAGCCTGCATGGCGGTTCGGGTGTGCCGCGGTGGATGGGGAAAAGGTGTCGGGCTGCATGCCGCCTCCGTGATCGATGGGGTGGGGGCGACTGTAAGAAAACGTGAGGAATTCACGCGCCCCCAGGAGGTGGGGTGGCGAGGGCTTTTGACGGGTGCCCCAGGAAGGGGGCGAATTGTGCAAATCAGAGATTTTTCCCCTCGCGGCTGGGCTGAGATTAAGAAAAATTGGTTGCGCGAGGGGCTGTATATAAATACAGTATTCTGGTGGTCTCCCTCCCTTCCTTTTCTTTGCCTGCGCAGGCAAGGCCGGCTGCTTCGATGGGCTCCCTTGCGGCGACTTCCATCACCCGCAACCCGGCTGACGCGGTGCGGCTGCATCCCGGCCTGTGGCTGGGCCACCAGCTCGGCCGGCCTGCGGACCGCGTCACGCCGACCGGTTTTCCCGCGCTCGATGCAGAACTGCCCGGCGGCGGTTGGCCCTGCCGGGGGTTGACGGAGCTGTTGCTGCCCCATTGGGGCATGGGCGAGATCCGTCTGCTGGCGCCCAGCCTGGCGGCTGTCCAGCAGGCCGGGCGGCTGGTCATGTTGTTCGACCCGCCGGCCGAGCTGTCGGCTTGCGCCTGGTCGCAACTCGGGTTGGATGTGCCGGCGCTTTTGATGATCCAAACCCAGTCGTGTCCTGCTGCCGGCGCCGCGCCGGGCATGCCGGCCAACCCCGCCAGCCAGCGCAACAGCCTCTGGGCGCTGGAGCAAGCCCTCAAGAGCGGCCACGTCGGCGCGGTGCTCGCCTGGCTGCCATCGTTGTTGCGCGCCGAACACCTGCGCCGTTTGCAGCTCGCGGCGTCGGCCCATGACGGCCCGGCTTTCATGCTGCGTGCCTGGCCGGGGCAGTCGGCCCTGGCCGATCCCACGCCGGCGCCGTTGCGGCTGGGCTTGCAGATGGAGCCGCCGGCGCAGGGGGCGGTCGACGGCGTCCTGGGCCGTGCCCAACCGCCCGGCGCAAGCGATGCGCCGCATGGCGCCGAACAGCTCGCCATCCACCTGCTCAAGCGCCGCGGCCCGCCGCGTTCGTCGCCTTTGCGGGTGACCCTGCCTTCCGTCATTCCGGACTGCCATCCCGCGGCTCGATCGCCCGCTGCCGTGCCAAAGCCCGCGGCCACCTTCGTCGACCTGGCCTGAAGGGCGCGCCTCCGGGCCCGCCCTTTCCGCGCTTCTTCAATCCATCGAAAGCCGAGCCCGCCGATGCTGTGGATCGCCATCCACCTGCCCGAGCTGTCGCTCGAATCCTGGGCGGCCACTTTGCCGTTCGACCTCGGCTCGCCGCTGGCCCTGGTCGACGCGCACCGCCTGACCCACGCCAACGCGGCCGCCCAGGCCTTGGGCGTGTCGCCCGGCATCAAACGCGCCACCGCGCTGGCATTGGCGCCGGGCTTGCTGCTGGGCCAGGCCGACGCTTCGCGCGACGCGCAAGCCTTGTCGCGGGTGGCGCACGCCGCCCTGGCGTTCACGCCCATGGTGTCGCTCAGTGCGCATCCGGCTTCCACCGTGCTGCTGGAAGTGCAGGCCAGCCTGCGCTGCTTCGGCGGCCAGGCCGCGCTGCTGCGGCGTCTGCAGGCGGCGCTGCGGTCGTTGCGGCCCGGCCACCGCGCGTGCGTCGCCTGCGCGCCCACGCCGCAAGGCGCCGCGCTGCTGGCTTGCTGGGCTGGGCGCGATACCGGGCCTTCGCACGACGGTGAAGACGGCGCCGGCCGGCCGCGGCGGGCCCAGGCACCCGGCCCGTGGCAGCACCGCTTCGACGCCGCGCCCCTGGACCTGCTGGCCGCCGCGGCCGGGCAGTTGCCCACCCTGCAGGGCATGGGACTGCGCACGCTGGGCGCGCTGCGCCGCCTGCCGCGCGCCGGCCTGGCGCGGCGTTTCGGCGAAGCGCTGGTCGACGAGGTCGACCGCATCCTCGGGGCTCGTGCCGACCCGCGCCTGCCGCTTTCGCTGCCCGACGCCTTCAGCGCCGAGCTGGAGTTGTGGACCCGCGCCGACACCATCGAGCAGGTCTTGCCTGCGGCCGAGGTGCTGCTCGGGCAGCTCGTGGCCTGGGTGCGCGCTCGGCACGGGCTGGTCAGGCGCTTCGAATTGCGGCTGCTGCACGAGCGCCGCCGCGGCCAGGCGCCGCAAGCCGCCGTGGCCGGGAACGGCGCGACGGCGCCTGCGCCGGGCTCCGCCGCCTCCACGGTGCTGCCCATCGCCCTGGCGCAACCCAGCGCCGACCCGCGCCACCTGCGCTCCCTGCTGGGCGAGCACCTGGGGCGCCTGCGGCTGCGGGAAGCGCCGCTCGGCCTGAGCCTGCGGTGCGCCGACTGGGTGGCCGGCGCCCCCCCGCCCACCTCGCTGTTCCCCATGCCCCAGGGCGACCGTGAAGGCCTGGTGCAATTGATCGAACGCCTGCAGGCCCGGCTGGGCGCCGGCCAGGTGCGGCGCCTGCAGGCCGTGGCCGACCACCGGCCCGAGTGCGCCAGCCTGAGCCGCCCCGCCGAAGCGGGCGGTGCCGACACGCCGCGGCGCGGCGCGGCGGGTATGCCGCCGGCGCCCTCGGCCGCGCCGCGCCCGGTCTGGCTGCTCAATCCACCGCAGGCGCTGGACTCGCGCCCCCAAGGCCCCTGGCTCGACGGCCATCCCTTGCAACTGCTGCACGGCCCCGAGCGCATCGAGACCGGCTGGTGGGACGGCCTGCTGGCCGAGCGCGATTACTTCATCGCGCGCCAGCGCGACGGCGCGCTGGTGTGGGTCTACCGGTTGCGGCATGCGCCCGTTCAAGGGGCCGCCGCCGCGCAAGCGCTCCAAGGCGACGGTGGCGCGCGGCACGGCGCGGCGCCTGGCGCGCGCTGGTTCCTCCAGGGGCGGTTCGGCTGACCGCGCTGCCCGCTCTCGATCAAGCCCTTGACCAGGCTGGCGCAACCCACACCACCCGCGCATGGCGACCGCGATGCCGGTGACGTCGCAGGAGCCGTTTCCGAGCGCACGCCTTGGTGGATGCCGACAGCTCGCCGAATTGCCGGACAGGTCGGCAGTGGTGGCGACGCGCTCCGGCAGGCCGTACGCCTTGCCATTCTGGGCGTTGCTGTCGGCACCGCCCATGCGCTTGGGCTGGCCGGCCACCCGGCCCGTGAGCGGTGCGATTTCGCCATCCCCAGCCGCGCTTTCTCCGACGGCCTCCCAACCCCGGCACCGAGTCAAAAATAAGTGTGAAAAAATCCCACAATGCTTTTTTTGTGGAACAATTTTCTTTTGACTCATAACAAGAGACTGAAGGAGGATCCATGAACACAACCGGATTGCTGGGCGCAGTGGCCTGCCTGTTCATCATGGCGGCGAGCCCCCCGGCGCATGCCATCGTTTCTTACAGCGAAGCCGTGCGCCAGGAATTGATGCCGGGCGACATGGGCGGCGCTTTCGACGGCGTGGGCAAGCTGTCGATCTATTACGGCTCGCCCTCCAGCTTCAACTTCATCGGCAACTGCTCGGGCACTTTGCTCGAAGGCGGCCGCCACGTGCTCACGGCTGGCCACTGCGCCGGGGGGACCACCCAGGTCAGCTTCCAGCAAGGCGCGGTGGTCCGCACCGTCGTCAGCACTCATGTGCACCCGAGTTATTCGTACCCCACCTACCAAAACCTTTTCGTCGGCGCCGACCTGGCGGTCATGGAACTCGACAGCCCGGTCACCGGCATCCAGGGCTTCCGCCTGTCGACCGGCAGCGTGGTGGGGCAGACGGTGCTGATGGCGGGTTACGGCCGCATCGGCAATGGTGTCAGCGGCTCGACCGACCAGGCCAGCATCGAAGGCGCGCTGGCCTATTACGGCTACAACAATTACGACGTGCTGGTCGACGGCGCTTCGGGCGGTACCTACCTCTTCGATTTCGACGACGGCTCGGCCCTCAATGACACAGGCTGCATCGTGTACGGCGCCTGCCACGCCGGCCTGGGTTTGCAGGAGGTCGCGACGGCTTTCGGTGATTCCGGCGGCGGCGGTTTCGTCTGGGACGGCTCGCAGTGGCTGCTCAGTGCCGTGCACAGCGTCGGCTACGCCATCCCGCTGGCCCCCTGCCCGCTCGACCCGACCCGGCTGTGTGGCGACACCGCCCACCCCAACTACAGCGACAGCACCTTCGGCAAGTTCGGCGGCGACGCCGCAGTCTTCTCTCAGGTCGGCTGGATCAATTCCCTGATCGGCGGGACGCGGAACACCGTGCCGGAACCCGGCGGCCTGGCCCTGGGCCTGGTGGGGCTGGGCGCCCTGGCGTTTTCGCGCCGGCGCGAGCGCTGAAAGGCGGCGCTCAGCCGCACACCGGCGCCGTTCATTCGGGCTCGGCGAAGACGAAACGCGTCACGCCCATCGAGAACGCGAACAGGAAGCCGAAAGTGAAGCGGTCCAGGCGGATCTGCGGCTGGCCGCGCCGGGCCCGCCACTTTCCCAGGGCCACCATCGCCAGGC
This sequence comes from uncultured Burkholderiales bacterium, assembly GCA_966211815.1. GTDB lineage: Bacteria > Pseudomonadota > Gammaproteobacteria > Burkholderiales > Burkholderiaceae_C > JANPCX01. Next base: position 52,470 of record CBIHOD010000018.1, on the reverse strand, counting down.
CGACCGCCGCCGGGGTGACGACCAGGTTGAGCAGGCGCAGCCCGCGTGCCGGGATCAGGTGCGCCGGAAAGACCAACAGGCTCAAGCCGCCGAGCAGCATGCCGAACAGCCCGTAGCCCAGGGCGGCCAACCAGGGGTTGATGGGGCGACGCATCGGGTCGGCGATCGCATGCAGGCCCATCTCGGCCAATGCCTCCACGGCGACCTGCAGGAAGAACTCGCCGAGGATCTCCAAGATGAATTCGAGCATGCTGGGGTGTCCGGTGCGGGTTGAAGAGGCTGTCGCGGCCGTGTCCATCAGCGATGGGGGATGGGTACGGGCGGCGCGGCCGGGATTGTCCGTCAATGCCCGCCGGGAACGTGGCAGGACAGGCGCGGCTGTAGCGGTTTGTAAGAAAGCTGGCGCCGGGAATGAGGTTTGCCCATCGTGTGCGCCGGGCCCAGCGAAGCCGAGTCGATCGCCCAGCCCGACAAGCTTGCCGCAGGCTTTGCACACCCTGCCTTTTTGAAAAACCAAACAGCGGAGGCGGCCGGACGCGACACGGGTCCGGCCCCGCCAAGGGCCTGTTGACACTCGAAGGAAGCCTACGTGACCCCACAAGAGTCCGCCACCAAGGCACAAAGCACCGCCGTGGCCTGTGCCATGGCGAGCATTTGCAATGCGGAAAGCGGGCTTTTGGGAAGGTCACCCGAAGGGCCGGAGTCTGGCCGGCACCAGGGTGTCGTTGCGGACTCGCTCTGGGCCGAGGGCCCACGGTCCCACCCCTGCCTCGCCCTGGGACCGGACAGACACCGGCGTGGGCCTTCCTTCCGTGCCAACAGGCCTTAGGATTTCGGCCCATGCCCAGCCCGCACCCGCCGACACCGTTGCCGATTTTTTATGAGACTGTCCGGCGCGCCAGCGTACAGCTGACGGAAGGGCTGAGCGACGCCGACCTGACCGCCCAGTCCGCCGAATTCGCCAGCCCCGGCAAGTGGCACCTGGCGCACACCACGTGGTTCTTCGAGCAGTTCGTGCTGACCCAGGCCGAGCCGGGCTACCGGGTGTTCGACGAACGTTTCCGCTTCCTCTTCAACTCCTACTACAACGCCGTCGGCCCGCGCCATGCCCGGGCGCAGCGCGGCCTGTTGACGCGGCCCGGCCTGGCCACGGTGATGGACTACCGCACCCACGTCGACGGCGCGATGCGGCGCCTGCTGGCGAGCCCCCGGCTGGACGGCGCGCTCGCCGAGCGCGTCACCCTCGGCCTGCACCATGAGCAGCAACACCAGGAACTGCTCCTCACCGACCTGCTGCACCTGTTCTCGCGCAACCCCTTGCGGCCCGCCTGGCGGCCGGTGCCGGGCGGCGGCGCGCTCACCGGCGCGCAGCGCGCGCCCGAGCCGCTGTCGTGGATCCCTTACGAGGGCGGCCTCGCGCATGCGGGCCACGATGGCGAAGGTTTCTGCTTCGACCTGGAACTGCCGCGCCACGCCGTGCTGCTCAGCCCCTTCCGCCTCGCGTCGCGGCCGGTCACCAACCGCGAATGGCTGGCCTTCATCGACGCGGGCGGCTATTGCGATCCGGCGCACTGGCTGTCGGACGGCTGGGACCAGGTCCAAGCCGAAGGCTGGTGCGCGCCGCTGTACTGGGAGCGCCCGGCTGCATCGCCGGATGCCGGTTGGCACAGCATGACGCTGCACGGGCTGCAGCCGCTCGACCTGGACGCGCCGGTGGCCCATGTGAGTTTCTTCGAGGCCGACGCCTATGCCCGCTGGGCCGGCAAGCGCCTGCCCACCGAGTTCGAATGGGAACACGCGGCCGCGGAGTGCGCGGTGCAGGGCAATTTCGCCGACGACGGCCACTTCCATCCCTTGCCCGCGGCCGCGGCCAACGATGGCGCGGTTCGGCTGGCGCCGCGGCAACTGTTCGGCGACGTCTGGGAATGGACGTCCAGCCCCTACACCGCCTACCCCGGTTTCCGGCCCGCGCCCGGCGCGGTCGGCGAATACAACGGCAAGTTCATGAACGGGCAGTACGTGCTGCGCGGTGGTTCCTGCGTTTCCCCGCGCAGCCACCTGCGCGCCTCGTACCGCAATTTCTTTCAACCCGCGCAACGCTGGCAGTTCTGCGGCCTGCGCCTGGCAGAGGACGCATGATGACGACGACCACGACGACGATCCCCGCCGCGGACACGCCCAGCGCCGCCGCGCCGCGCCGGCCCGCGCGCCCCGCACCGCCGACGCAGGCCGAAGCCCTGGCCGACGGCGCCGCGCCGTCGCTGGCGCTGGCCCGCGACGTGCTCACCGGGCTGTCGCAGCCGCAAAAGGCGCTGCCTTGCGTCTGGCTCTACGACCACCGCGGTTCGCTGCTGTTCGAAGAGATCACGCGGCTCCCGGAGTACTACCCCACGCGCACCGAGACCCGGCTGCTGCAGCGGCTTGCGCCCGACGTCGCCCGCGCGGTGGGGCCGCACGCGAGCCTGGTCGAGCTGGGCAGCGGCTCCAGCATCAAGACGAGGCTGTTGCTGCAGGCCCTGCCCGACCTCGCGGCCTATGTGCCGGTGGACATCTCGGAAGACTTCCTGCACGACGCGGTTGCCGCCTTGCGGCGCGACTTCCCGGGGCTGCCGGTGCAGCCCGTGGTCGCCGATTTCACCTTGCCCTTCGACCTGCCCCAACCCTCGGCAGGAACCATGGCCGGCGCCCGGCTGGGGTTCTTTCCGGGCTCGACGATCGGCAACTTCTCACCCGACGCCGCGAGATGGCTGCTGGCGCAGTTCGCGCAGGCGCTGGGCCCGGGCTCGTGGCTGCTGATCGGCGTAGACACCACGCAGGACCCGGCCCTGCTCGTGCCCGCCTACGACGACGCCCAGGGCGTCACCGCGGAATTCAACCGCAACCTACTCAAGCGCATCAACCGCGAGCTCGGCGCCGACTTCAAGCTGGGCGACTTCCGGCACGAGGCGCGATTCAATGCCGAGCTCGGCCGCATCGAGATGCACCTGGTCAGCGCAGACGCGCAAACGGTGCGCGTGCTGGGCCATCGCTTCCAATTCGAACGCGGTGAGTCGATTCACACGGAGAACGCTTACAAGTACACCGCGGACGCTTTCGAGGATCTGGCGGCCTCGGCCCAGTGGCGCAGCGAACGCGTGTGGCGCGACGACAGTGGCGGCAACGGGTTCACGGTGTTCCTGATGAGGTGCGCCTGAGCCCTCGCTTGCAGTGCGCACCCGAGCTTGCACGTCCGGGTCGCTGCGCGGGCAGGCCGCATGCGGTTTGAAAGCCCCGCTGCGTCCCAAGCCTCTCCCGCAAGCGGGAGAGGGGGCAGAAAAACTCCCCTCTCCCCATTGACGGGGAGAGGGCAGGGGTGAGGGGTGGTGGCGGACAGGCGCCGCCACTCGTTACTCCGCCTTCTTCGCCGCCACCTTCTTCGTTGCCGCCTTGCCTGCGGGCTTGGCCGCCCGCGGCTCGAACTCGAAGTTGACCTTGCCTTCCTTCTTGTCGAAGGCGAGGTAGGCCTTGAACTTGCGCCGCGTCTTGTTGGAGACGAAGTTCTCCAGCAGGCTGGTCTTGCCGGTGGTCAGCAGCTTGCTCATTTCCTCGCGCGCCACCGGCTGCTGCAGGATGATCTTTCCACTCTTGAAATCGCAGGTGGCGCGCGGGCCGGTGCTCTTCTCGCAGACGTAGTTGGAGCCGAACTCGAAGACCGGGCCGTGGCATTTCGGGCACGGGCCGAGGGGCTCCTGGCCGGAGAAGTCGACCGCCTCGGTGGACTCGGCCGACTTCGCGTCCTCGCCGAAATCGAACTCCAGCTTCCAGTTCTTGATCTCGTCGTCGAACACCAGCTTGATCTCGGCGGTGAAGGGCCAGCCCGCCTTGGAGCGGAACCCCTCCAACGGCCCGAGCTTCTTGTCGCGAAGGAAGGCTTCGGCCTCGGCGGTCTCGAAGGCGCGGCCCCCGGGGATCTTGCCGATCGAGAAGCCGCAGCCCTCGCCCTTGCCGTCCTTGCCGGTGCAGGTGTAGCGGCGGTAGTTCTCCTTCACGACGCCGCCGCAGTTGGGGCAGGGCGTCTGCAGCGTGGCGTAGTCGCCGGGGATGGTGTCGCGGTCGTACTCCTTGGCCTTGGCGACGACGCGCTGCGTCATCGCGGCGATCTCGGCCATGAAGGCGTCGCGGCTGAGCTGGCCCTTCTCCATCTGCGACAGCTGGTATTCCCAGTTGCCGGTGAGCTCGGGCTTGGTCAGCTCCTCCACCTGCAGGCCGCGCAGCAGCGTCATCAGTTGGAAGGCCTTGGCGCTGGGGATGAGTTCGCGGCCCTCGCGCACGATGTACTTCTCGTAGATCAGGCCTTCGATCGTCTGCGCGCGCGTGGCCGGCGTGCCCAGCCCCTTCTCGGCCATGGCCTCGCGCAGCTCGTCGTCGTCGATCAGCTTGCCGGCGCCTTCCATCGCGCTGAGCAGCGTGGCTTCGGTGTAGCGGGCCGGCGGCTTGGTCTTCAGGGCGTTGGCGGCGGCGCCCTCCACCTGGACCACCTCGCCGGCGGCCACGGCCACCAGGTTGGCGTCGTCCTCCTGCGCTTCGCGGCCGTAGACCGCGAGCCAGCCGGGCTTGACCATCACCTTGCCGTTGGTCTGGAAGTGGTGTTCCTTGCCTTCCACCGCGACCTTGGAGACGCGCGTGGTGACCATGAACTCCGCCGGCGGGAAGAACACCGCGAGGAAGCGCTTGACGACCATGTCGTAGAGCTTGGCCTCGACCTCGCTGAGGCTCTTGGGCGGCATCAGCGTCGGGATGATGGCGAAGTGGTCCGACACCTTGGCGTTGTCGAAGACGCGCTTGTTCGGCTTCACATAGCCTTCCTTCAGCGACTTGGCGGCGTGCGGCGCCAGCTCGCGCAGCGGGCCGGGCAGGTCCTCGGCGGCGATCATCTCCACCGTCTGCTTGACCACGCCGACGTAGTCCTCGGGCAAGTGGCGGCTGTCGGTACGCGGGTAGGTCAGCACCTTGTGCTTCTCGTAAAGCGCCTGCGCGATCGACAGCGTGGTCTTGGCCGAGAAGCCGAAGCGCGAGTTGGCCTCGCGCTGCAGCGTGGTCAGGTCATAGAGGCCGGGAGAGCTCTGCGTCGTGGGCTTGGCCTCTTCGGTGACATGGGCCGGCTGGCCGAGCACCGCCTTGGCGATGGCCTGGGCGGCGGCCTCGTCCCAGACGCGGTCGGCGCGCTGCTCGGCGTCGGCGGGGTTCTTCTTCCAGGCCGGGTCGAACCACTTGCCCTCGTATTCGCCGGCCTGGGCGGCGAAGTCGGCCTTGATCTCCCAATAGGGGCGGGAGACGTGCTTGCGGATCTTCTCCTCGCGCTCGACGAGGATCGACAGCGTCGGCGTCTGCACCCGGCCCACGGTGGTGAGGAAGAAGCCGCCGTCGCGCGAGTTGAACGCCGTCATCGCCCGCGTGCCGTTGATGCCGACCAGCCAGTCGGCCTCCGAGCGGCTGCGCGCCGCGTCGGACAGCCCGCGCAGCTCCTCGTCGCTGCGCAGCTTGTCGAAGCCGTCGCGGATGGCCTGCGGCGTCATGCTCTGCAGCCACAGCCGCTTGACCGGCTTGTCCACCGGCTTCTTCTCGCCGCCCGCGTACTGCACGATCAGGCGGAAGATCAGTTCGCCCTCGCGGCCCGCGTCGCAGGCGTTGATCAGCTCGGTGACGTCCTTGCGCTTGACCAGCTTGACCACCGCGTTCAGGCGCGACTTGGCCTTGTCGATCGGCGCCAGGTCGAAGCGCGGCGGGATCACCGGCAGGTTGGCGAAGCTCCACTTGCCGCGCTTGACGTCGAACTCCTCTGGCGCCTTGATCTCCACCAGGTGGCCCACGGCGCTGGTGACCACGTAGCGCTCGTTCTCGAAATAATCGTCGTGCTTGTCGAACTTGCCCGCCGTCGGCGTGAGCGCGCGCACGATGTCCTGCGCCACGCTGGGTTTCTCGGCAATGATCAGTGTCTTGGTCATGGTTCCTCGTGTCCAGGTTGACGAACCGCGGCGCCGCGCCGCGCGGAGGCCGCGCGAAAGGGCCTGCTCCGCGCATTCCGCGGCTCGTCCATACAATCCGGGCTTCGCGCGCACGTGCCTGCGCACATGCGTACGCACGCACATGCGCGCGCGCCCACCAATTCAATGTACCCAAAGATCCCGATGAAGCAAGCCCGCTCTGTTTCGGTTACACCATCGCAGCCTACCGCGCGGGCGCCGGCGGCGCCGGGCCGGCGCCGCATCCAGGTCCGCCAAAGCGGGGTGCACGGCAAGGGCGTTTTCGCCGTCGCGCCCCTGGCCAAGGGCGAAGCCGTCATCGAATACAAGGGCGAGGTCATCAGCTGGGCCGAGGCCCTGCGGCGCCACCCGCACGACCCGGCGGACCCGAACCATACCTTCTATTTCCACATCGACGACGGCAGGGTGATCGACGCCAAGTTCGGCGGCAACAACGCCCGCTGGATCAACCACGCCTGCACGCCCAACTGCCAGGCCGAGCAGGACGGCGAGAAAGTCTTCATCTTCGCCAAGCGCGACATCGAGCCGGGCGAGGAGCTGTTCTACGACTACGGCCTGGTCATCGACGAGCGCTACACGCCCAAGCTGAAGAAGCAGTTCGAGTGCCGCTGCGGGACGCCCAGGTGCCGCGGCACGATGCTGGCGCCCAAGCGTTGAGGAGGCCGGCGCGATGACAGTCGGCGACTCTCCGCAAGAAGGCGGCCACGGTTCACCCGAAGCCGGCTCCATGGGCTGGCAGGCCGAGGCGCTGTGGGAACGGCTGGTGCCGCACCTGCCCGGCCTGAGCGTCGAGGTCGTGGCGCGCATCCCGTCCACCAACACCGCCCTGCTCGAACGCTCGCGCGCCTCGGTCAGCCAACTGCTCGACGGCGGCGGCAGTGAGGTGGCGCAGGTGCGGCGCAGCACCGAGAGCACGGCCTTCGGCCGCCGCTCCGTCGACCTCCAGCCCTGCCTGCTGGTGGCCGAGCACCAGACCAGCGGCCGCGGACGCCAAGGCCGCCCCTGGCAGGCGGTGCCCGGCGCGTCGCTGACCTTCTCGCTGGCGCTGCCGATGGAGCCCGGCGACTGGTCGGGCCTGTCGCTGGCCGTGGGCGTGGCGCTGGTCGAGGCGCTCGACCCCGGCCAAGCCGACGCGCCGCGCATCGGCCTGAAGTGGCCGAACGACCTGTGGCTGATGGATGCCGCGGGCGCGGGCCGCAAGCTCGGCGGCATCCTGATCGAGACGGTGAGCGCCGCGCCCGGCAAGCGCCTGGCCGTGATCGGCGTGGGGCTGAACGTGCTGCCGCTTTACCCCTCGGACGCCCGCACCGGTGTGGCCTGCCTGCAGGAGATCCAGCCCGGCGCCACGCCGCCCTCGGCGCTGGCCGCGGTGGCTCTGCCGCTGGTGCTGGGGCTGCAGCGGTTCGAGCGCGAGGGTTTCGCCGCCTTCGAGGAGCGCTTCGCCGCCCGCGACATCCTGCGCGGCCGGCAGGTCCACACCAACCACGCGGCCGCGCGCACCGGCATCGCCCAGGGCGTGGGCGCCGACGGTTCGCTGCGCGTGGCGACCGATGACGGCCAGGTGCACGCCATCGCCAGCGGCGAGGTCAGCGTGCGCCTGGACCCGCCCGGCCCCGACAGCGCCTTCGGTGCCCTGACCCTGTAACCCGGGGCCCCGCTCCCCGCCCTCACCATGCTGCGATTCTGGGTGCTGCTCCTCCTGCTGGCCAACGCGCTGTTCTTCGCCTGGACACAGGGCGCCATGGACCACGCGATCGGCCTCAAGTCGGTCGGCGACCGCGAACCCGAGCGTCTTGACAAGCAGGTCAACGCCGGGGACCTGACGGTGCTGCCGCCGGCCGGCCAGGCCGCCAGCCCGGCTGCCTCCGCCGTCGCCGCGCGGCCGGAGTGCCTCGAAGCCGGCCCCTTCCAGGCCGCGCAGCTGCCGGCGGTCGAGCAGGCTGCGTCGGCGGCCGGCCCGTCGCTGGCCTGGCAGCGCCGCCAAGTCGAACAGCCCGGCCGCTGGGCGGTGGTGATGGGCCCTTACCCCAACCGCGAGGCGGTCGAGAAGAAAGTCGAGGAACTCAAGCGCACCCGGGTGGCCTTCGAGGAGATGACCGAACCGCCGGCTTTCCGGCTGGCGATCTCGCTCGGCCGCCATGAATCGGCCCAGGCCGCCAACGCCGCGTTGGCCGCCCTGGGCAACCGGGGCATCAAGACGGCGCGGGTGGCGGCGATCGCACCGCCGTCGACCCAGGTCTTCCTGCGCACCGAGACCGCCGACCCGGCTTTGCTCGCCCAATTGCGCGGCTTGAAGGGCGAGCCTTGGGGCAGCGCCGGTTTGTCGGCCTGCGCGGCGCCGTGACGGCGAGGAAGCGGCGCGTTCCGGGATGACGGCCGGCCGGCGATTGTTCGCGCCGCGGCTTCAGGCGGCGGAGGCGGGCGCGCGGGTTTCCTTGCCCACCGCGGCCGCCCATTGCCAGGCGGCGTCGGACAACTCCAGCACTTTGGCCACGCCGCCGAACTCCATCGCGATCACGGTGGCCGCCGCCATGTCGTGGCGCTCCAGGTCGCCGGCCAGCCGCAGGTAGTCGGCCCAGGGGCCGTTGCGTTCGATCAAGGCCTGCAGCGCCGCATCGCTCAGCCGCAGCGGTTGCAGCGCCTGCGCCAGCGGCCGCCGCATCATCACGTCCAGCAGCGACAGCAGGCCGACGGTGAACAGCGCGCCCGGCGGGTGGTTGACCGGGTCGGCCTTCTGCTCGGCCAGGGTCTCCAGCAAGCGGGCCCGCGCCAGCGCGATCTCCTGCATGGCGCGCGACGCCGCGCGGCCTTCGGCGCCGGTCAGCAGCAGCACCGAGATCCAGCGGTACAGCTCGTTGCGCCCGAGCACCGTCACCGCCTGGTCGATCGACTCGACGCTGCGCTTGAGGCCCACCGCCGGGCTGTTCACGTAGCGCAGCAACTTGTAGGAGAGCGTGACATCGGCGCGCAACTCGCCCGCCACGTGGGCGGTGTCGCGGTCCTGCATCACGTCGTTGAGCAGCTGGCAAAGGCGCAGCATGCCGGTCTGCATCGGTTTGTCCTCGGGCGCGGGCGGCGGCACCAGGTTGCGGTCGACGCGGCCGGCGGCGAGCTCCACCCCCAGCTTCTGCGCGCGTTCCAGGTCCTCGATGCCCTCCAGCTCGGTGACCAGCAACCCCATGTCGGGCTGGGCCGAACGCCATTGCGACAGCCGGGCCCAGAAAGCGGGGGCCTGTTCGGGCGTGTAGGCGAACTGCACGAAATCGACCGGCAGCGGCTGGGGTTCTTCCGGCGCCGCGCGGCCGAGCTTCACGCCCTTCGCGCGCAGCGCGGCCAGGCGTGCCGGCGCTTCGGGGTCCGCGCTCTCCCAGGGGTGCACCAGCACGCGCAGGCCGGGGCCGGCCTGGTCGAACACCAGCGGGCGGATCAGCACCTCGGCCGAGACCGTGGCCAGCGCTTCGCGGCCGGCTTCGAGGGTCGACTGCATCGACGACAGCAGCGTCACGACATAAGCCGCCTGCACCGACACGTCGGGCCTGGCTTGCAAGCGTTGCTCCAGGTTGCGGGCCAGGCGGAATTCGAAGCCCGCCATCTCGCCGTTGCGGCCGACCAGCGGCCGGCGCACGCCGAATCGGTGGATGGCGGCGACCTGCGGCGCGGCCCCGGAGGCCGGCGCCGCCGGGGCAGGTGCCGGCGTGGACAGCGGGAACGGATTGGGGGCAGGCGCGCGCGCGGCCTTCTTGGAATTGGCGTCCTTGGAGTCGCCGTCCCCGCCCAACAACCGTGACAACCAGCCGGCCATTCGCCTCTCCTCGCTTGATGGAACTGATGATGATCGATCGGCGCGCCGCCGGGGCGGTGCCGGGCCATCGTAGCGCGCAACTTGCCGCCCCTGACCTGTCAGATGCTGCATGCGGCCGCCTGGCGCCGCCCGCCGCCGCCGAGTGACCCCGATGGAACCGCGGGTTTGCGGCTGGGCGGCGACGGGACGGCCCGGCCCATGTGGGGAACAATGCGCGGTGGGTCGCCCGGCGGCCGGTGCGTTGAGTTTCCGGCGGTCGGCCAGCACGGCGGCGACCGGCCCAGCATGCGTTCAGGGGCTTTGTTGTGAAAGAAACGAAGAAGAAAACCAAAAGCGGTGCCGCGGCGGGCACCCCGCCTTCATCGACCCCCTTGTGCCCTTGCCGGGCGGAGCAAGGACCGCCACGGGCCTACGCCGACTGCTGCGGCCGCTACCACGCCGGGCCGCTCGAAGGGATGGCGCCCGATGCCGAGGCCTTGATGCGCTCCCGCTACAGCGCCTTCGCGCGCGGCCTGGAGGGCTACCTGCTCGCCACTTGGCACGCCAGCACGCGTCCGGCGGAATTGAACCTGGCGGGCGACGGCCCCGGCGTGCAATGGCTGGGCCTGCAAGTCAAGCGGCACGAGACCCTGGACGCCGACCGCGCCACCGTCGAATTCGTCGCCCGGAGCAAGCAAAACGGCCGGGCGCACCGCATGCACGAAGTGAGCCGCTTCGTGCGCGAAGGCGGGCGGTGGTTCTATGTGGCGGGGGAGGTGGGCGGGTGAGCCGGCGGTGGAAGCTCGCCTCCACTGCGGACCGGCGCCCGCTTCGGTCCGACAGAAATCCCGTCTGTCTTCTAGTCCGCCGCTCCTCTTCCCCGCAGGAGCGGCTTCAGCCGCGATCCCGGCGCACCTCGCCGCGGCCGAATCGCTCCTCCAAGCTTGTCGTCGCGCAAGCTCGCACCGAGCTGCGCCGAGCCACCGCCGGCCTCCGTCAAAGCCCCAGCAGCCCCCTGCCCAGCGCATGCAGCCGCGCCGACGGGTCGACCAGCTCATGCATGATGGTGTAGTGGTTCACGCCGGCCACCGTCTCGCAAACCGGCACCGCGCGGCGGCCCCACACTTTCTGGATGAGCAGGTTCTGCCGCAGGAATTCGTCGCTCTCGTTCGTGCCGGCCACCGCCACCAGCGTGCCTCGCGGCGCCGGGAAGGCCACCGGGCTGAGCTGGCGCACCGCCTTGGGCGTGAGCTTCAGGTCTTCCTGCAGGAAGGGCAGGTTGCGCAGCGGTTCCAGGTCCACCAGCCCCGATACCGACAGCGCCTGTTTGACCAGCCGCGCAGGCAGGTCGCGCCCCACCGACTTCCAGTCGCAGCACAGCAGCATCGTCGCCAGGTGGCCGCCGGCGGAATGCCCCGCCACCACGATGCGCGCCGGATCGCCGCCGTAGAGGTGGGCGTTGCGGTGGACCCAGGCCAGCGCATGCGCCATCTGCAGCGCGATCGTGTGGATGCCGCCGGGCTGGGGGCACAGCGAGTAGTTAGGCAGCACCACCATGGCGCCGGCGTTGACGAAGGACGGCGCGACGAAGGACATGTCGCCCTTGTCCAGCGAGCGCCAATAGCCGCCGTGGATGAACACCAGCACCGGCGCCTTGTCCTGCCGACCCGGGAAGATGTCCAGCGTCTCGTTCTGCCCCGGCCCGTAGGCCACGTCCAGCCGCCGCGACAGCCCCTCCCGGGCCATCAGCGACGCCTTGGCCCACAGCTCGAACACCTTCGGATGTTCGGGCACGCGGGCCCGGTTGTCGTACTGCGCCTGCAGCCAGGCGGGGTCGTTCTTCGCTAACGCTGCCGTCGTCGTCATGCCTGCTCCTGTGCTGGAAGGTGGGGGTGCTTCGTCCCGTTGTCGATACCGACCAGGGTTTTACCTTGGCGCACCGCCGCCATACAGTTTCGCGATTGGTCTAAACTCTCCGGCGCGCGTGGGGGGGTAGCTCAGTTGGGAGAGCGTCGCGTTCGCAATGCGAAGGTCGGGAGTTCGATCCTCCTCCTCTCCACCACCTGAAAGGCCAGATATTCCCGGTTTGTGGCTTGAAGCATCGGATCGCGCAAGTGCGGTCGGTGTTCATTTCACAAGCGCAAGCCTCAAGTAGCACCGTCGGGAGGCTGCATGTTTTCCGGCTGAGCCGCTCAACCGCTGCGGGAATGCGCATCAGGCGCACGAGTGACAGATCGCCAAAAAGCATGGGCACGGCGACTGATCGCGCCCATTTTCTTGTCCACCCAGCCTTTTGAAAGTTGATTGATGTTCGGACGACGCCGGTTGGCGATAGGCGTTGGCGCGGGCCTGACGATCGGCTTTTTGGCGCTGATCGCGATCGTGGGCACCACCATCTGGCTCGTGGAGCGCGGCAACAGCCTGTTCGAGCAGTCGGCCTTGCAGCGCGCCATCCGCATCGCCGCGGTGGAGCTGCGCGACCACCTGCGCACCGCGGAGTCGAGCCAGCGCGGATTCCTTCTGACCGGCAACGAGATTTACCTGGCCCCTTACGACACCGCCAAGACGCGGGCGCGGCAGGAACTGGAAGACCTGGGCCGGCTGATCCCGCCGGACGCCCCCAACCGGGCCATGATGCCCAGGCTGTCCGAAGCGGTGGGTGAAAAAATCGCCGACATGGACTCCAGCATTGCCTTGAAAAGCGCCGGCCGCGACGCGCAGGCCCTGGCATTTCTCCAGCGCCACCGCGGCAAGGCGCTGATGGATGAAATCAATGTCTTCCTCTATGGCGCGATATTGATCGCCGACGAGAATGGAACGCTCAACAGCGCGGAACAGCAACTCAACGCTTCGCTGCTGCGCCGGATATCGGCGGGCGCCGCCGTGGTCATCGTCCTGGTGGTGTGCGTGGTGGCCTTCACCGTCTACCGCAACGCGCAGGATTTGAAATTGGCGCGCGACGAGGTGCGGGCCATCAACCTGACCCTGGAAGAACGTGTGAAGGCCCGCACGGCCGATCTGGCCATGGCGCGGGAACGGGCGGAAATCCTGCTGGCCGAGGTCAATCACCGCGTGGCCAACAGTCTGCAGCTGGTGGGGGTGCTGGTGCGGATGCAGATGCGCTCCGTCACCGACGCGGCCGCCCAGGATGCATTGCGCGAAACGCAATCGCGGATCAACGCCATCTCGCTGATCCACAAGAGCCTCTACACCTCGGGCGATGTGACCAATGTGGCGCTGAACGATTACCTGGGCGCCATGCTGAGCAACCTGGAGACGGCGATGAAGAAGGACGGCCACACCGCCATCCTGAAGTGCTATCTGGAACCGATCTCGCTGCGCACGGACGCCAGCGTCAGCCTGGGCGTGGCCGTCCAGGAACTGGTCACCAACGCCTTCAAATACGCCTACCCCGAGGACAAGCCCGGCGAGGTCCGGGTGCGTCTGAAGCGATTGGAAGACGGCAAGGCCGAGCTGACGGTCGAGGACGACGGCGTGGGGATCGCGCCGGACGCCACGCATGCGGGCACCGGGCTGGGGAGCAAGATCATCCAGACGATGGCGTCCGCGCTGCAGACCCATGTGGAATACATCAACCGCCGGCCGGGCACGGCGGCGCGGCTGGTGCTGTCGACGGCGAATGCGTGACGGCCATGGCGATGATGAGGATCCGACTCTCCGCGATGGTTTCACTGATGGCGCTCAGCGGCGTTTCGTTCGCCGCCGGTGGCGATGGGCTGACCGTGCCGGTCAAGCTGCCGGCGCACGACCCGGCGCGGGCTTCCTGCAGGGCGCCGGCGGGCCTGCACAAAAAGCTGGTGTTCCTGCAAGACAACAAGCGCGAATTCATGCAAGGCGCGGGTCGCGGCCTCGAAGCCGCGGCGCGGTCGCGGGGCCTCGGCTACAGCGTCGCCTTCGCCGACAACGATCCGGCCCTGATGATCAAACAGGTGGACGGCATGGCCACCGACAAGACGGGCGCGATCGTGGTGGCGCCGATCGACCCGCCGTCGCTGGCGCCGGCTTTGAAGAAGGTCATCGGCGCGGGCGCCTATGTGGGCGCCATCGTGCCGCCCCCGGCGACGACGGTGCTGAACGCGCCGCAATACCTGACCGGCAAGGTCCTGGCCGAAGCGGCGGCGGCCTACATCCGCACGCGGCTCGGCGGAAAAGCCAAGGTCGTGCTCCTGACGCATGACAGCCTGCAGTTCCTGGCGCCGCGTTTCACCGCCATGCGCGATACCCTGCGGGCGCTGCCGGGCGTGACGATCGTGGCCGACATTTCGCCCGCCACGGTCGACAAGGAGGGCGGATATCGCACGATGAAGACGATCCTGCTGGCGCAACCCAATGTCGACGTCGTGCTCGGCGCCGACACGGTGGTGCTGGGAGCGCTGGCGGCGTTGCGCGAAGCGGGCAAGGCGCGGGCGGACCAGTTCCTGGGCGGCATCGACGGCGAGCACGAAGCGGTCGTCGAAATCAAGAAAGGCGACGGCCCCTACAAGGCGAGCATCAGCCTTGCATCATCCATATTCGGTTATGCGATGGGCCAGCAGGCCGCCGACTGGCTGGAAGGGAAATCCATCCCGCAGGCGATGGACATCCTGCCCAAGGCGCTCACGAGCAGCAACATCGCGGACTATGAACGCGACACGGCGAACCCGGGCGCGGTGTATGCCGATCCGTCGCGGCGCGCGTCCTATCTGAAGATGTACGGCAACATCTGCTTCGACACGCGCGAAAACTACGTCAATTTCCCCTGGTCGTCAGAAGCCAAATAGCCGTCGTCCCGTGGCGGCCGCCTCGGGGTCGCCGCCATGCTTCGCCGCCCTGCGACCCCGATGTTTCCGGGCTTGTCCCAGCGCGCCCCGCACCGAAACAAGCAGCCCGCCATGACCGCCAAACCTTTCGTCATCCTGTACGTCGAAGACAACGAGTTGGTCCGCGAGTCGTTCGCCGAGTTGCTCGCCACTGCCGGGCGCCGGATCGTGTGCGCCGCCGACGGCGCCGGCGCGCGCCAGGTGCTGCGCGAGCAGGACGTGGACCTGCTGATGACCGACATCAACCTGCCCGACGGCTCGGGCCTCGACGTGGCGCGCGAAGCCCTTGCGCGGAACCCGAGGCTGCCGGTCGTCGTCTGCTCGGGGCGTGACTTGAGCGACATCGCCCGGTCGCTCGGCCCCAACGCCCATCCGCTGATGAAGCCCTTCGAGCTGGACGAACTCGAGGCGCTGCTCGAGCGGCTTGCGCAATGAGGCCCGCCGGTGTCAACCGGCAGGTTGCTCCACAGCCGACAGGGGCCGTATCGAGACAGGCAACCTGATGGTGCAATGAACGCCGTCCGCGGTCATGTCGTAGGTCGTCTTGGCCCTGAGCTGGTAGGGCAACGCCTTCTCGATCAGGGTCCGGCCTTGTCCCGTCCCTCTCGGTGTGACGCCGGTCGGCGGCATGGGGACGCCTGATTCGCGCCAGTCCACGTGCAGCCAGGCTTCGCCTTGGTCCGCGACCACCCGCCAACGCACAGACAGCCGGGCCCCCTCTTCCTTCAGGGCCCCGTACTTGACCGCGTTGGTGGTCAGCTCATGGAGCGCCATCGCCAGTGTCTGCACCGTCCTTGACTTCAATGCGACGCCGCCCGGCCCGTCGAGGTCGACCCGCCCGTCGGCTTGAAGCGCGCCGAGGGCGTCGAACTCGCTGCGGATGAGCTGGTCGAACGTCACGCGGTCCTCTTCGTTCAGGCGGGAGAGCAGGCGTTGCACCCGGGCGAGCGCGGCGATCCGGTCCTGGAACTTGGGGCCGAACTCTTCCAGGTCGGCGCTCGAACGCATGGTGGCGTCCGCCATCGAACTCACCATGCCCATCAAATTGAAGGTGCGGTGCTGGAGTTCGGCGATGAGCACCTTCTGCCGTTCTTCCCATTCCCGCTGCTCGGTC
This sequence comes from uncultured Burkholderiales bacterium, assembly GCA_966211815.1. Classification (GTDB taxonomy): domain Bacteria; phylum Pseudomonadota; class Gammaproteobacteria; order Burkholderiales; family Burkholderiaceae_C; genus JANPCX01. The sequence goes on along the minus strand of CBIHOD010000018.1, from coordinate 36,732 downwards.
GTCTCAAGCATGGCGCCGACCATCCGGACCGGCGCCCCGGCGTCGTCGTAGAAAAACCGGCCGCGGGCCGACAACCAATGCACCGAACCGTTGGGATGAAGGGTGCGGAACTCGTGGACATACTCCGCCCTCGCGTCCCGCGCGCGCAGGAGGGCTTCCTCGGTCACCGCCCGATCGTCGGGGTGTATGCGGGCGATCCAGGCTTCGTAGCTGGGCGTGACCTCGCCGACGGCGTAACCCTCCATGCGGAAATGCTCGTCGGACCACGTCACTTCGCCGGTTTGCAGGTTCCAGTCCCACAAGGCGAACTTCGCCACTTCCGCCGCGCTGCGAAGCCGCTCTTCACTGGCGCGCAGTTGCGCTTCGGCCAGCTTGATGGAGGTGATGTCCTGGCCGATGCCGCCCAGCCTCACGATCCGGCCTTGCTCGTCGCGCATCGGGAAGTCGGTGTCCCGAAGCCAGCGGATTGCGCCGTCGGACGCGCGCCGGATGCGGTATTCGAAGCTGACGAGCTCGCCCGCGAGCACCCGGTCGATCATGGCCCGGGCGTGTTCCCGGTCGTCGGGCACCACCAGGCCGAGCCAATTGCGGAAGTTGTCGCCTCGCAGGGCCTCTTCGCGGGTCAAGCCATAGATGGTTTCGAATGCAGGGGTGAGGTAAGCCCAGGTCAGCGCTTTCGCGTCCCGGATCCAGAGCACATCCTGCGAGGCCTCGCCGAACTGCCGCAGCCGTTCCTCGCTCTCGCGCAAGTTGACCGCGGCCTGGCCTTGTTCGATCAGGTCGGCCGCCTGACGCGCGAGCAGGTCGAGGAAGCGCAGCTGGTCCTCGCTGGGACGGTGCCCGGACGCGTTCCAGTGCGTGTTGAGCATCCCGATCGGCGAGCCGTCCCGCGACAGCAGCGGGGTCGCCTGGGCCGAGCGGAGGCCCGCCTCGACGTGCATCCGGCACGTGTCGTTCCAGGGCTGCTTGTCGAAATCGACGAAAGCGCGCAACCCTGTCTTGAGTGCGATCCCGCAGGCGGTGCTGCTGGAGGCATCGACCCGATGGAAGCATTCCGTCATGTCGCGCGCGATGCCCTTGGCCACCAGCATGACCAGCGAGTGGTTCCCGGGATCGTAGATCTGGATCGTCCCCGCGTCGGATTCCATGATGGAGACCGCGGTCGACAGAATCTCTTCATAGACCGCCGCAAGGCCCTCCTCGGTGGCCGACCGGGTGGCCAGGTCACGCAGCAGCTTCGTGCGCTTGAGTTCCGCTTCGAGCTCGGCCTTGCTCTGGCGAAGGACCCTGGCGTCGCGCTTTCGCTGGGTGATGTCGCTGAAGACCATGGCGACCCGTCGTTGCTCGGCGTCGCCCACGCGAAAGGCGTGGAGGTCCAGCCAACGGTCGCCCAGCTCCCTGGCCGGCGCTTCGAAACGTTTTGGACGGCCCGTCCGCGAGATGTCCCCGAAGTGGTCGAACCAGTATTGCTCGTGGCCCGGTGCGATGTCACGCATCAGCCGGCCTGCCGCGCCGGCGATGCCGGTATGGCGCTCGAAGGCGGGATTCACCTCGACGAAGCGGTAGTCGACCGGCCTGTCACCGTCGAAAACCATCTCGACGATGCAGAAGCCTTCGTCGATCGATTCGAAGAGGGCGCGGTACTTCGCCTCGCTCGCCCGCAACGCTTCCTCGGCGCGCCTGCGGTCGGTGATGTCGGTCGCGGCGCCGATCCACTCGCTGACATGGCCGTGGTCGTCGAAGATCGGCACGGCGCGCGACAGCATCCACCCGGAACCGCCGCCGGCGCGCCGAACCCGATGTTCCAGTTCGAACAAGCCGCGGGTCCGGACGGCGCGGTCGACGGCGTTGCGGACGGCCTCGTGGTCCGAGGGGTCGATGTAGCGCTCCATCCACGATCGGCTCGGCGCGTCGGTGTCGGCGAGGAAAGATTGGCCTTGGAGCTGGCGCATCTCCGACCAGTCGGGGCTCATCCGGTAGACGATGTCCGCGCTGGCGGCGACATAGGCGCGGTACCGCGCCTCGCTCTCGCGCAATGCGGCCTGGGTCTCGCGCAAAACGGCGGACTCGTTCTCGGCGTCGACGCGCCGCGTCACGTCGGCCCACGACAGGAAGTGGTGGAGCGTGCGCCCGTTGTCCCCGCTCCTGAAAGCGCTGAGCAGGACGGTGGCGACGAAGCGGCGCCCGTCCTTGGCGTATTGCACGGTCTCGACAACCCCGTCACGGTCCTCTTCCAGGATCCGGCGGAAGCGCTCCGCATCCACCGGGTCGGTGTCCGCGCCGTTCATGAAATGCGGTTGCTGCCCCAGCACCTCTTCCATGGCGTAGCCGGAAAGGTCGAGGAAGGCCTGGTTGGCGAAGACGATCGGGTTGCCCGGCAAATTCGGGTCGGTCAGCGCCATGGCCATCCGCGTGGCACGCACGGCTTCGACGAAGAAGCCGCCCTTCAGCCGCAATTTTTCTATCTTCGCTTCCGCCCGGTCGCGGGCGGGCGTGCCGGACTTGCGGGACTCGAAGGCGTTGTCCGATCTCGCATCGTTGGTCATCCCCGTTGCCTTCCGTTGTTGAACATCTTCACTTCAATCCGCAGTCATGGGTGCTCGATGAACACGGGGCGTAGGGCTCGGCCGGAATGCTTGAACTGCTGTCGAAGCATTGACATGCGGCAAAGCAGGGCGACGATTCAGGACAAGCCCGAGGAACCATCCCAGCGCGCGGGCTGCCGGTGATGTCGTGCGGCTGTTTGTCGAGCGACTTGTTACCGCGCGATCGATATCAAGCGTTGGAACATTTGGAACGTCGCTTGCCCATGGCTACGGCAAGGATGGTTCCCGTTAGAGTTGCCATGCAGTACCCGCAGCCATGGGGGCCAGCCGAAAGGACGCGGCGCCAGGGCTCGGAGCGTCGGCGACTTCTCAGCCGCTTCGAATTCATTATGTCGGGGCGACGGGTGCACGGCATTGAAACCCCAGCCGCCCGATGCCGCGCGTTCTGTCGACGCAGGGCGACCCGGTTCTGCCCCACGTCGCTCGTCCATGGCAAGGATTCGGCCTAGGCACGCACAGTTCAACCAACAGCGGGTTCACCTATGAATTTCCCCGTCATTCCTGGCGCCCCGGGCTCGCTGGAAGATGAGTTGCGTCGGAAGCTGCGCGAGCAGGAGAAGCGCCTCGTCCAGATGCAGCACGACTTGCGCGCACCGTTGAATGTCTTGCAGCTGATCGTGGATTCGTTACAGCCCCATCGGCTATCCGCCGAGAAAATCGACATGCTCGCCAGGAATGTGAAGAAGCTCTCGGACTTGGTGGACGCTGCCTCCGGTTTCGATCACGCCGGCCAAGAGAAAAAAGAACACGCAAAACCCCGTCCCCGACCCGGCATGCGCGTGCTTGTGGTGGAAGACGAATACCTGTTGGCGAAAGCGGTTGCCGATTGCCTCGGCGCCGCGGATTGCGAAGTGATCGGCCCCGTGGGCAGCTCGGAGGAGGCGCTGCGACTGGTCGAAGGACATGTGCTGGACTGTGCGTTGATGGACGCCAATCTCGGGGGCTCGTTCTCGCTCCCCGTGGTCGCGGCGCTCGCCAGGCGCGGCGTGCCCACGGCGATCCTCAGCGGCTACGACCACGCCGCCTTGCCCGCGGAATTGAAAGCGTTGCCTTTCATTCAAAAGCCCATCGAGTCGAAAGAGCTTCTCGAACTCGTCGCCAGGCTGGGCGCGTCGGCGCCTGTGCCTTGCGGGGGCGCCGGCGATTGAAAATGACCTCCAGGTAGGGCCGACTGCGGACTTGTCCCCGCAAACTGTGGGCAGGGTTGTGGACAAGTGTCGTGCAGGAACCGGAAAGCCGCGTCTTCATTGGGCCGGCAGCCGCTGCGCGATAAAAGGGCAGCTTGAAGGACCCGATGCCGACGCTGGCCGGCTTCAGCCGCCCGACCCGAACCGGATCCCCACATCCGCGTAGGTGAGCCCCAGCCGCGCCAGCCCGGCGTCGACAAGGGGCTTGACGAACAGCCCCGTGCGCGAGGTGTATTCGAGGAATTCGAAGACGGGGCGCCAGGCGCGGGCGTCGGCGCGGCCTTCGCGGATCATGCGCGCGAACTCGGGCTCGAAACTGGCGTAGCCGAAGCGGTGGATGTCCACGACGCCGCACAGCGGGATGAGTTCGTGGTTGGTGAGCACCGGGCTGTCGGTGCCCGGCCGGAGCAGGCCGTGGCGCACGACGTGCTCGCGGATGGTCCCCTCCGGCAGGTCCCAGGCGTACAGCGGGAAGAGCAGCCGCGGGATCTTCTCGCGGGGCCAGCGGCTGCCTTGCCACCAGGCGTCGAGGTCGTCGCCGGCGAAGATGTCGGCCAGGGGGATCCCGGCCACTTCCACGCGGTCGGCGAGTTGCCGCTCCATGGGGTACTCGAAGCCGTGGCATCGCAGCCCGTCTTCCACCTGGTAGCGCGAGTAGCCGCACAGGACCAGGGGGATGCCGTGGGTGGCGGCGTGGGTCCGGGCCGCGTCGAGCAAGTGTTCGCCGTCGCTGAAGTCCACGGTGCCGTAGCAGCCCTGCGCGTTCAGGTGGGTGAGGGTGTGGCGGAAGAGGCGCCGCATGAAGTCTTGGCGCGGCCGGTAGAAGACATGGTCCACGCCGAGCCGTGGCAGCAGGGCGTCCACGTTCTGCCTCGCGGTCGGGCTCATGAAGGTGTTGTCCACGGTGTAGGCGAGCAGGCGCAGGCGCGGGAATTCGGTTTGCAGGCGGTGGATGATGTAAGTGCTGTCTTTTCCGCCGGAAAACAGCACGAGGGCGTCGTGGCGTCCGCGGCCGGCGCCTTGCGCGCCGTGCAGCAGGCGGTGCATGTCGCCGCTGAAGGACGGGTCCGGTGGGTTGCGCGGCGCGGCGGCCTGGGGGGCGGCGCAGGCCGCGCAAAGGCCCGATGCGTCCAGGGCGCTGTGGCGCTCGGAGATGACGCAGCGCCGGCAGCGGTGGGCGATCCGCCGCTGGGCCCAATGGCGTTGCAGCGGCCACAGGTGCCGGACGTAGGTTTCGAACGCCTGGGCTTGATTCACGGCGGTCCTGGATGCGCCGTCGCGGGGCGATGGCGCTGGTTGAGGTAGTGCTCGAGCACCGACGGCAAGTAGCGGCTCGCGGCGGGGAGGGCCAGGCCGCGCGTGCCGAGCCATTGCAGGTAGCCGTCGTTGCAAAAGCTTTGGCGGCTGGACAGGTAGTCGAGGAAGACGGGCAGCGTGGCCAGGGCCCGGCGCTGGCTGGCGGGGGCCACCCAGCTCGCCGCGCGGGCCAGGCCCCGGTACACGCCGGCGGGCAGTGTGACGTCGGTGCGGGCGCTTTGGCCGAAGTGCGCGTACATCGCGCGCACCAGGGTTTTGAGTGCCTGCAGGGACATGGAGCGGTTCGGGCCCGAGCACAGGTGGAAGATGCGGCCCCGGGTGCCCGCGTCATTGCCGGCCGCGACGACGGCCTCGGCCACCCGGTCGACCGGTATCACGTCGACCATGGCGTCGCCCAGGGGCGGGTAGATGCCCAGGGTGCGGCGCCCCGCCAGGAAATCGCAGAGGAAGTAGAAGACCTGGAAATTCAGCACGCGGCCGCTGCCCGAATCACCGACGACCATGCTGGGGCGGTGCACGGTGATCGGCAGGCCTTGCTGTTCGATGGCGTCTCGCATCAGCGCCTCGGCCTCGGCCTTGCTTTGCTCATAGGTGTTGTGGAAGGCGCGGCGCGTGTCCACCCAGCCTTCCCGCAGCGCGCCGGCGCACCTTCCGCCGACGCCCACGGTGCTGATGAATTCCACTTTTTCGAGCAGGCCCCTGCCCCGCAGGTGCCGGGCCAGGGCCAGGATGTTGTGCGCGGAGCCGACCGCCATGTGGCGGGCGGCCTCGATGGGCAAATTCATTCGCACCGCGCCCGCGCAGTGGATGACGTGGGTGGCGCGGGCGGCCAGGTCCGCATGGTCGGCCGGCGCCAGGCCGAAGCCCGGGGCCGCCGCGTCGCCGCGCAGCGCCTGGATGCGGGCCTGCTTTTCAGGGGCGTCCTCGATGCCCCAGTAGCGGTGGAGCCCGTGCATGCGCCGCCGCAGCGCTTCTTCGGAATCTGCGCGGACCAGCAACTGGATCCGGGTGGCCGGCTCGGCCAGCAAGCGGGCGACGACGGCACTGCCCACCACACCGGTGCCGCCGGTCACGAAGCAGGTTTTCATGCGGAGGCCTCCGCCACGGCCGCGGCGCCGCGGCCTTGCTGGATGCTCCGGTAGAGGCGGTCCAGCGCGGGGGCGTGGCGCGCTTCGAGGTGTTGGCGCCGCACTTTGAGGTTCGAAGTCAGCTCCCCGGTTTCGACGCCGAAGGGCGTGCGGATCAGCAGCGCGCCCGCGGGGCGTTGCCATTGCGGCCATGGCTGGCAGGCGGCGGCCATGTCGGCCTGCACTTGCTCGTGCGGCGGCGGTGCCGTCACGCTCAGCATCGCCACGGCGAAGGGTCGGTTGCGTCCGCACACGACGGCGTCGTTGACGTAGGGCAGGCGCTTGAGGCTGGCCTCCAGGGGCGCGGGTGCGATGCGGCGGCCGGTGGCCGTCTTGAAGATCTCCGATTTTCTGCCGGTGATCCAGACGAAGCCGTCACTGTCGATGCGGCCGATGTCCCCGGTGTGCAGGTACCCCGCCCCGTCGACCTGGGTCTCGTGCGCGCCGCCCGGCTCCGCCATGAAGTAGCGACCGCACACGCCCGGGCCGCGCACCAGGATTTCGCCGTCGGGCGCCAGCGTGACCTCATTGCCCGGCAAGGGCCGGCCGACGCTGCCCGGGCGGCACGCCTGCGGCGTGTTCATGGCGATGGGCAGCACGCTCTCGCTGGTGCCGTAGGCTTCGAGCACGCGCCATCCGAGGCCCTCCAGCCGTTCGATCAGCCACGCGGGCAGCGCCGCGGAGCCGCTGAACAGGTGGCGGCACTGCGTGCCCAGGACGGCGCGCAGGCGCCGCAGGACCCAGTGTTCCGCCAGGGGGTGCAGCAGGCGCGTGGCGCAGCTGGGCCGCCGGCCCGCGCGTTCGGCGCGCTGGTGGCGCTCGCCGATGGCCCATGCGTGTCGGACCAGGGCGCGCGCCCACCAGGGCTTGCGCCGCACGGCGGCTTGCAGCCCGTCGTGCAATTTCTCGTAGAAGCGCGGCACGCCGATCAGCAGCGTCGGGTTGATCTCGGTGACGAGCGCCATCAACTCGGTGGGCGCGCGGACGAACCAGGTCTCCGCCCCCTGCAGCAGCGCGCAGAAGTTGTTCATGCGCTGGAACATGTTGGACAGCGGCAGCCAGCAGCACAGGCGGGTCTGGCCTTCCGGGTTGCCGACGCATTGCAGGATCTGGCGGGCCGCGAAGCAGACCTGGCGGTGGGTGTACGCCACGCCTTTGGGCGCGCCGGTGGTTCCGGACGTGAAGACGATGGTGGCCAAGGCGTCGGGCCGGGCCAGGGGCCACCCGGCAGGGGTGGGCAGGCGGACGCCCTGCAAGGATGCCAGGGTCGTGGCGACGGAAGCGCCGCTTTGCGCCACCAGCTGGATGGCCGGGGCTTGCGGCCAAAGGGCCGACAGGCGCAGCAGCTGCCGCTCGTCGTCGCAGACCACCCCGCGAGGGCGGGTCATGTCCAACAGGTGCCGCAAGTTGGCGTCCGAGTCGTGGGCGTCGATGCCGACCACCACGCCGCCGCAGGCCATGACGGCATGGTGCAGGCATTCCCACTGCGGCGTATTGCCCAGCATCAGCACCACGCGGTCGCCGGCTTGCAGGCCCATGCGCAGCAGGTGGGCCGAGTGATCGCGCACGTCGTCGGCGAAGCTTTGCCAGCTCAGCGTCCGCCACCCGTGCCCCGGATCCTGCCAACGGTAGGCGGGGGCCTGGCCGGTCTGCGCGGCGCGCGCCAGCAAGGCCGCGGTGAGGGTTTCGGCGGCGTTCATGGCGCCAGGCGCGGGGCGGCTGTGTCGCGCAGTCGGCGGAAGGCAGCGGGCGCGGGTCGCGCCAGCCGGACGGGTTCACCAGGCCATCGGATCACCGTGCCGCCGGCCCCGTGGTCCGGAATGCCCTTGGAGCCGCCTCGGGCCGGGGGCGGGACCGCATGGCGGCGTGGGCGCCGGGGCAAAAGTCGTTCCTCATGCCTGCACCATTGTCGACAGCCGCGGTAGAAAACTCTTGCGATATCGGGCTCGGTTCGCCTGCGGTTTAGAAAACGATCCCAGCCGGCCGCCTGCAAACGCAGCCGGGCTCGGCCGCCCCAGCGGGCAGAGGTCGACCATGCGGCGGGCCGCGACGTGTCGGCCGTGCCAGTCTGGCGCAACCGGCAGGCGGTGCCGCCCGTGCCAGGCATTCGCCGCCGAATGCCTGGCCGGGCCGTGGGCGCGCCGCCACTCAGCGCCGGCTCCAGCCGTCCGAACCCAGCGGTCGATTCCCCGTGCTCTTCCATCCCCCTCCCCATGAACCATCGCGGCGCCGCGGCTCGAACCGGCCGGTGCGGAACGATGGGAAACATCTATTGGGGGCAGACTAGCGACAAGCGAGCAAACGGAATTCCTCCGGGCGGGGGAATAACCAATGAAAAGCCGTCAATTCAGGCCTCGTGGCGCGGCCGTGCCGCCCGTGCGAAATGCAGCGGGAAAGCCGGCGGCGCCTGGCGCGTGCGCTCAGTCGTTCGCGCCGCCTTGCAACGCGGCGATCAGTTCTTCGCGCGAGTACACGCCGTATTTGATGAAAAGCTGGCGCACCTGCGTGACCACCGAGCTGGAGGCCACGCCCAGCTCCAGCGCGATCTCGGGGTAGCTCAGCCCATGGGCCAGCAAGATCGCGATCTCTTTCTGCCGGGGCCCGGCCCTCAGGTTGAGGAGCCGCCGGGCCACCCGGGTGAGCGGCGGCGTGCCGCGCGAGACCACCACGCCATACAGGCCGCCTTCCGCATCGAGCACATGGATGCGGAAGTCGTACTGCCCCCGGTCGTGGCACACACGCAGCGACGGCTGCTGCGTCCCGCCGCCCGGCGCGGCGGGGATGTCCCGCGCGGCGCTGGCCAGTTGGTGGAGGATCGCGGACTCGCGCTGCAGCAGCACCTGCGCGCTGTCCAGGTACGGGTGCGCGGCCAGATAGAGCAGGCGCTGCCCCGCCGCGTCGCGGTGGAGCAGGTTGCCGGAGCGGTCGATCAGCAACAGCCCTTGTTCTTCGATGGCGGGCTTGGGGTGTTCGATGCGGTCGACCAGGTTGTCCTTGCAGGCCCGCGCGATCTCGGATTGCAGTGTGGACATGGCCTGGCGTTCCACGCGGCGGAACTTCTCCCCGGGCGGCCGACCCAGCGCCAACAGGCCGGTCAACGAGCCGCCTTCGACCCCCAGGCGGATGCAAAGCGAGGCGTGAAGCCCGGCCGGCACCATGCAGCGCTGGTGGAATTCGGAGCGGTAGCACATGCCCAGCGTCAACTCGCCGAGGTCGAAGACGCTGGGCAGGAACTTCAGGACGCTCCAGGGCAGGAAGCCCGTCCTGGCGGGGTTGTCGTGGAGGTCGGTGGCATAGACCTTGATCAGCTCGGGGAACACCAGCGGGTAGGTGATGCAGTCCTTCAGCCCGCCGTCCGCGTCCAGGAACAGCCAGGCCGTGTTGCGGAACGGCACGAGCCGGGCGATCGAATCCGCCACCAGCGCCACCCGCTCGGCGCGGGTCTGAGGGACGAACCGGGTGCGGCGGATGTCCTCGGTCGTTTGCCGGATCAAACTGGGGCTAACCATGGACTTCCCTGCGAAATGCCGCGACGCGTCGCGACCCGGTTTCAACGCGGTGGCCTGGTCGATGAACCATGAGCATGGGCCATCGTTGCGCAACGGCGCAGCCGCGAACGGGGCGACTTCAGCGGTGCATCATATACATCCGCCGCAGGGTGTCCTAAGCGGGATGGCCGCCGCCACCGGGGGTGGGTTTGGCGCCCAGGCCGGCGAAATGGTCCGCATACGCCCGTTCGAACCCGCGGGGGCAGACCGCGATGCAGTACCGGATGGTTGCCAGGTGCGTGGGCTCCAGCCCCTGGCAGGCGGCCAGCGCGAGAATCGCCTCTCGTGCCGGCCCTTCGATTCCGGGCGGGAAGTGCGTCGGCTGCACGGCTGCGGGCGGCAACTCAGTGCAGGTTGAGCAAGCCTTTGAGCGTCACCGGTTTTCTGTCGCTGAACGGATCGGTCCGGTCATCCAGCGGCCCGAATCCGACCGTGTCCGCGAAATCGTTCATGAGATCGGTTTCGGACTCGGAAATGTCGAGGTCCAGGTCCGATGGGGCTTCGCCCGATTGGGACGATTTCGAAAATTCGATTCCGTGGAAATCGATTCCTTGCCACGCTGATGACATGCGCTTCCTTTCATTTTCCTCCCCTTGACACAGTTCTCATTCAGCGATCGAGCGATCCGGCCCTGCGCTGGGACGGTGCTGACCATGGCGTCGATGAATTTCATTCAAAATTGAATGAATTTTGCAAAAACGATGGCAATTGGCGATACGTGCCACAGCGGCAAAAGCGTAACGACCTATTTCCCGCTGGACGCTCTCAAATGTGCAGGGTTTACTGTTAAGAAATCAGAGTTGATGAAGGATAGCAATCTTCATAATTTTTGGGATGTAACCAGATGAAAGTCCCGGACTTGATGATTGAGCCGTTGATGCACCATGATCGATAGCAAAAACTTGTTTGCTTATGAATGGGTGTCGATCCCGGTTTGGGTATTTGACATGCGCTTGCTGCGCATCACCTGGGTGAATCAGACCGCGCTGGAGTTCTGGGGCGCAAGCTCCATCGCCGACTTGCGCCAACGCAGCTTCGACGACACCACCCTCGACGCGCTGCGGCGCCTGGAGAAGGTCCGCAAGGCCGCGCTGGAGGGCAAGTGCGTGGAGGAGCAGTGGACGCTGTATCCGCTGGGCCATCCCAAGCATGTCGTGCTGCAGAGCAATGTGGTGTGCGCCGAGGACGGGAACACCGACGGCATCCTGTTCCTGGCGAACAACCTGAAGGCTTTGCCGCTGGCCGAACTGCGCGGTGTGCAGGTGCTGCGGTACACGCCCATCCTCGTGGCGCTGTATTCGTTCGACGGGGCCGTGCTGTTCCGCAATCCCGCGGCTTCGGCGGCTTGGGATTCCATCCAGGGCGACAACGCGCTGGAGGCCACGTTCGCCGACCCGCACCTTTGCGAGCGGGTGATCGACATCGTCAAGCGGGGCGAGCATTTCCGCGAAGACTGCCTCATGAACTCGTCGTCGGGCCAGCGCTACTACGCGGTGGACTGCCGTTCGGTGGCCGACCCGGAAAGCGGCCTGCCCGCCATCGAGATGAGCGCCCGCGACATCACCGACCTGCGGCAACTCCAGAGCGAACGGGATGCCCTGCTGCTGGAGCGCCTGGCGCGCGAGCAGAAGAAGCTGGAGAACGCGCAGGCCGACGCGCGCGAGGCCAAGCGCAACACGCTGATGGCGCTCAAGATGTTCGTGGCGACCGCATCGCACGAGCTGAGGACGCCGCTGCAAAGCATCATGACGTGGATCGAGGTGCTGTCCGACGAGCCGGGACAGCTGGGCGATTGCATGCCCTACCTGCGCGAAGCCAACGACCACATCGCGGAAATCGCCAACGCCATGGTCGACTTCGTGCGCGCGGACCGGGGGCCGGCCGCGCAGCCGGTGCGGCTGCATGCCGAGCAGCTTTTCCGCCGCACGCTGGCGGCCCAGGCGCGGCTGGCGGAAAGCAAGGGCCTGGCGTTCACCCTCGACACGGACGGGCTGGACGAACACATCCAATTGGAGGAAGCCCGGCTGCGCCAGGTCGTCACCAACCTGGTCGGCAACGCCATCAAATACACGGAGCGGGGGACGGTGCGGGTGGGCGTTTCGCTGCACGGCGGTTCCACGGGGCAGGCGACCCTGCGGCTGTCGGTGGTCGACACCGGGATCGGCATGCCGAAGTCTTCGGTGTCGAAGCTGATGCAGGCCTTCGTCCGGGGGCGTCAAAGCGAGTCGATCGACCCCCAGGGCCTCGGCCTGGGGCTGGCGATCGTGCAAGCCCACTTGACTGAGATGGGCGGCAACCTGGAAGTCGACTCCAAGCCGGGGCAGGGCACGTCCGTCACGGTGACCGTGCCCTGCGTGCTCATGCCTGCGTGAACGGGATCGTCTCCTGGCCGTCTTCCAGCAGTGAGCGCAGGCTGGCCGCGAGGATGGCCGTCCTGGCCGGCTTGAGGTGGACCTGCACTTTGTAAGCCTGCACCACCTGGCCGATCTCGCCTTCGTTGGCCTGGATGGTCCCCGTCAACAGGAAGATAGGGCAGTGCGGGTCGACGGCGCGAATCTCGCGGATCAAGGGGCCGGAGTTCTTCCCATCCTCCAGCGTCCAGTCCAGGATGTAGCCGTGGGGCCGGTGCGGCCGCTTCAACAGCGCCAGGACCTGGGCTGCCGAGGTGTAGGCGGACGCTTCGAAGCCTCCCCGGCCGTTCAGCAGCCTGACCACGGGCACTGCCGCGGACAGCGCGTCGTCCAGCACGGCGATGCGGAAAGCCCTGGGAGGCCTGATCTCCAGGTAGCGGATCGCTTTCAATTCCGCGCCGCTTTCGGCTTCCGACTGGGGCGTCACGTACACCAGCCCGTCCTGGCCTTCGTAGGCCACCAGGGCTTCGGCCGAAAGCCGGTAAGCCGACCGCGTCGTCACATTGCAGGGCACGCGGTGCTCGCCGATCCTGAGCGTGGCGGGCTTGGCCTCTGGGTTGACCTGCTCTTCGGGGTTGGCGGCTTGCAGCATCAGGGACACCGTGGTGCCGAAGTGCTTGGCGATCGCCCGCAGTTCGCCGATCGTGAATTGCTCCTCATCGATCAGCCTGCGTTCCGCAGTCGAGTAAGAGCGGCCCATCGCTTCGGCGAGAGTGGTCCTCCACTCACTTTCCGGTAGGCCACGTGCCGCAAACAACGTCGTCACCACCCGGTGGACGGGTGAATCGACCGCCGGCGGGGTGGTGGGAGGCTCTTCGTTCGCGATGGCGTCAGGGGTGGGCGGATTCATGGCGATCAATGGAATGGTGGGGGTTGTGGCCTCGGCCGCTGCTGCACAATCGCGGCCTGGATTCAGAATTCACACTTTCCGACCAAGGTTTCAAAAATGGAGGGCAATATGATCAAAAGAGAAGAAATGCTTTTCTTGGTGGCATCGAAAGGCTGCGAAAAACGGAAAGGGCGATCCTAAATGCCCACCGAATACAGAATTTTCCCTGGCCAGGGTGCGGCGGCCCTGGTGACCCGGGCCGTCGACTCCCTGCCGTTGCAGCCCGACCAGGTCCGGATCGCCGTGAAAGCGGTGTCGCTCAACGCCAGGGACGGGCTGATCGTGGACGGGCTCTACCCGGTTTCGCGCGAAATCGACCGCGTGCCCTGTTCGGATGGCGCCGGCGTGATCGTGGAGGTCGGCTCGGCCGTGAAGTCAAGGAAAGTCGGGGATCGGGTGGTCGGCTCCTTCTTCCGGGACTGGCTCGAAGGCGCGCCCACCGAGGACAGCATCCTCAACAGCTATGGTTGCGAACTCGACGGTTGGCTGGCCAGCGAGGTTTGCCTTCCCGAGCGCGCCGTCGTGCCCATCCCCGACGAACTGTCCTTCTCGGACGCGGCCTGCGCCCCTTGCGCCGGCGTGACCGCGTGGCAGGCGCTGTTCGGCGATGTTAAGTTAAGTCCCGGATCGACGGTCGCGGCCACCGGCACCGGCGGCGTGGCCATGTGGGCCGCGCTGCTGGCCGGCGCGGCGGGGCACGATTGCATCCTCACCTCTTCCTCCGACGCCAAGCTCGCCGCGCTGGCCGGCCCGCGCACCCAAGGCGTCAATTACGCCGCGACGCCCGACTGGGCGGCGCAGGTCCGGGCCCGCACCGGCGGCCGCGGCGCCGACCTGGTGCTGGACCTCGGCGGCGAAAAGACGATCGCGCAGTCGCTCGACGCCTGCGCCTACGGCGGCGAGGTCGCCGTGATCGGCGGCACCACCGGCTGGGTCTACCAGTCCCTTCAGCCTCTGGCCCTCATCCGAAAGAAGCTCACGCTGCGGGGCATCTATGTGGGTAGCGCCGGGGATCTGCGGGACCTCATGGCCTTCATCGTCCGGCACAACGTGCGGCCGGCTGTGGGCGCGGTCTTCGGCTTCGAAGACGCCCAGGCCGCCTTCGAAGCCCTGGCGCGACGCGAACACGCGGGGAAAATCGTCATCGCCGCGCGGTGATGCCGCTGCACGAGGGAAAAGAGCCCTTCAGGGCCGTCCCGGATTCGACGAGGGCCCAACCCGCATGAAACGGTGAACTCTACTGATACCGCGACCCATCGGCTTTCGCTGCTGCTGCTTTGCGACCTCCTCAGGTCGCTGGACGCCAAAAGCGCCAACGGTTTCGATTTCGGTTTGATCGCCGACCTGGTCGAACTCGGCCACCGCTGGGCGGTGCCGATCGCCTATCCGCGGCTGCTGGGCGACGACGGGCCTTGCCCGGACCACCGGCAGGTGGCCCAGGCGCAGAACGTGCTGCTCAGCGCGGTCTGCGCGGTCAAGCGGCACTTCGACCGCTCGAACGACGGCGCGTTCGACCCCCAGTTCATCGATGCCCTCCTGCAGGATGGCCACCGTTGGGCGCTGCCCATGGCTTATCCATTGGCCAGCGCATCCTCTGAACCGCCGGCCGACGTCGTCGAAAGCGTGCTGCGCGTGCTCAAGATGTGGGATGGCATCGAAGCCGCGATCGAGGGCCTGCCGCCGCAAGAGCTGGCGCTGCTCAAGCGCCAGGCCCGGGAGCAGAACATCTCGCTGCGCTTCAACGGGTTCGACCCGGAAAGCGAAGCCGACGCGATCAATGTCGCCCATGTCTATGTGCGCAGGCTGGGCCTGTTTCCGCGCTACCTGAACCGCGACTTGTACGTGCTGGTGCCCCAGGCCGCCTACCACGAAGGCTTGCTGCGGCGCTACGAAGAGACCCGCCGCACGCTCGGCCCCCACCTCACGCTCGCGCGGCTGCAGGGCGTGCTGCTCAAGCCGGGCTCCGTCACCGTGTGACGGTCCGGCGCCCCTGACACCGAAACCCCGAACGGAAACCCGAACCATGAGCGAATCCCACACCCTGCCGCTGGACCAGAGCCCCCGCGGCAAGTACCGCCATTACAAGGGCGGGCTCTACGAAGTGCTGCACATCGTCAGGCACAGCGAGACGATGGAGGCGCAGGTCGTCTACCAGCAACTGGACAAGCCCACCGGCTGGTGGACGCGGCCCTACGACATGTTCTTCGGCGACGTCACGGTCGACGGGGTGACCCAGCGCCGCTTCGCCAGGGTCGAAGACCCGGCTTGACGGCGCCCGGCGCCCGGGGTGGGCTCAGCGGTCCCGCGCGCACGCCGAGAGGGCGTCTTCCAGGATGGACAGCCCGGTGTCGACCTCGGCCTCGCTGATGGTCAGCGGCGGCGCCATCCTGAACACCCCGTTGAATCCGGCGAGCTGCACGATGTTCATGTGCAGGCCCAGCGCCAGGCAGCGCGCGGTGATGGCGGCCGATAGCTCGGGCGCCGGCGACTTGGTGGCGCGGTCGCCGACGATCTCGATGCCGAGCATCAAGCCTCGGCCGCGCACGTCGCCGATGCATTCGAAGCGTTGCTGGAGCGCCTCCAGCCCGGCGCGCAGCCGGCCGCCGAGCACGCGGGCGCGTTCGACCAGGCCGTCCCGCTGCACGATCTCGATCACCTTCAGGCCGACGGCGGCGGGCAGCGGGTCCGACACGTGGGTCGTGTAGAAGAGGAAGCCGCGCTCGTGGCACTTCTCCTCGATCTCCGCCGTCGTCAGCACCGCGGCCAGGGGCAGGCCGGCGCCCAGCGTCTTGGACAGGGTGAGGATGTCGGGCGCCACGCCGTCGCGCTCGCAGGCGAACATCGCGCCGGTGCGGCCCAGGCCGGTCTGCGCCTCGTCGACGATCAGCAGCATGCCGCGCTCGGCGCACTTGGTGCGCAGCGCGCGCATGTAGCCGGGCGGAAGCTCGATGATGCCGCCCGAGCTGAGGATGGGCTCGGCGATGAAGGCGGCCAGCCTGCCGGTGGACTGGCGGTCGACCAGGTCGAAGGCGTAGTCCAGCTCGGCGGCCCAGTCGTAGGCGCCGCCGCGCTCGAAGCGCGGCCGGTAGGGGTAGGGCGCGGGGATGGCGAAGGAGCCCACCGCCGCCGGCCCATAGCCCTTGCGGCCGGCGCTGTAGGTGGCCGAGGCCGCGCCGCCCGTCATGCCGTGCCACGACTGCGCGAAGCCGACGACCTCGTAGCCGCCGGTGGCCAGCTTGGCCATCTTCAAAGCCGCCTCGTTGGCCTCGCCGCCGGTGCTCAGCAGCAGCGAGCGCGTGAGGCCCTGCGGCGCGATGCCGGCCAGGCGCTCGGCCAGGTCGACCACCGGGCGGGACAGCATGCCGCTGAACAGGTGGGTCAGCGTGCGCGCGCTCGCGGCGATGACATCGGCGATCTCCGGGTGCGAGTGGCCCAGCACCGCGCTCATCTGGCCGGAGGTGAAGTCGAGGTAGGCGCGGCCGTCGCTGTCGTAGACGTGGCTGCCCTGCGCGCGCTCGATGATCATCGGCGAGAAGCCGCCGCCGTAGCGGACCAGGTGGCGGCGGGCTTTGGACCAGAACTCGGCATCGGCGGCGGCGGTCATCGGGGCTTGCTCCTCGGTGTGTCGTTGGACAGGGCGGGGTTGCGCGGCGGCCGCGCGTCGAATTCAATGTAGGAGAAACAAGCCGCGCCGGGGAAATGAATACTTCTGATGCCGGCCATTCGGACCGCGAATGCACGGGCCCCGTCCCATCCATCAATGCCCCATGCGATGACCACTGCCCACCTCGACCCCGACCTGCTCAAGACCTTCCTCGCCATCGCCGACACCGGCTCGATCACGCGGGCCGCCAACGACGTCGGCCGCACCCAGTCCGCCATCAGCATGCAGGTGCGGCGCATCGAAGAGGCGGTGCAAGGCCCGGTGCTGCTGCGCACGCCGCGCGGCGTCGAACTCACGGCCCGCGGCCAGCGCCTGCTGGCGCACGCGCGCCGGCTCGTCAGGGCACACGAGGAGGCGCTGCTGGACGTGACCGGCCGCGGCCTCGCCGGCACGCTGCGCATCGGCTGTCCGGAGGACTACTGCACCGTCTTCCTGCCCGCGCTTCTGCGCGCGGTCGCACGCGCGCACCCGCGGGTCTCGCTGCACCTGGCCTGCGCGCCCACGCCCACGCTGCGCCGGCTTCTGGACGAAAAGCGCATCGACCTGGCCCTCGTTTCCCTGGCCGCGGATGAAACCGGCAGCGACGGCGCGCCGGCCTTGCGCCGCGAACCGCTTGTCTGGGTGGCCGCGGCCGACTTCGCGCCGCCGGGCGAAGGCGAGGAGTTGCAAGTCGCGTTGTCCGATCCGCAGACCCTCGACCACCGCGCCGCTCGCCAGGCCCTGCAGGCCGCGGGCCGGCCCCACCGCGTCGCCTACGAGAGCGCCAGCAAGGATGGCCTGCTGGCCATTGCCCGCGCCGGCATCGCCGTCGCCGTGCTCACGCGGGGCGCGGTGCCACCCGACCTGCGCGTGCTGGGCCCCGGCGACGGGCTACCCGGCTTGCCGCCGGTCGGCATCGCCCTCGCATCGGCGGGCGAGGGCGGCGGCGGCGACTCGCTGCTGGTCGCCGACGTGAAACGCCTGATGGGCGAGGCGCTCGGACGGCTGCCGGATGGGACGGCGGCGTGAAGCCGGCGGGCGTCCTGTTTGCCCGCCTGGCGTCAGGTTCCGAATGAATGACTGAAAGGAAAGGAGGGCGGCTGCAAGGCCGCCGGCGCACGGACATCCGAGCCATCCAGGCCGACATCACGATGCTGCGGGTCGACGCCGTCGTCAACGCCGCGAACTCTTCCCTGCTCGGCGGCGGCGGCGTCGACGGCGCCATCCACCGGGCGGCGGGGCCGGGGCTGCTGCATGAATGCCGGCTGCTCGGCGGATGCAAGACGGGCGACGCCAAGCTGACCGGCGGCCACCGGCTTCCGGCCCGGTTCATCATCCACACGGTGGGGCCGGTGTGGCGCGGGGGCGGCGGTGGCGAGCCCGAGCTTCTGGCGTCCTGCTACAGGCGCAGCATCAAGGTCGCGTCGGCGGCCGGCGCCGCGTCGGTCGCCTTCCCGTGCATCAGCACCGGGATTTACGGTTACCCGCCGCAGCAGGCCGCGAGGGTCGCCGTCGCGGCCGTCGGGCAGGCGCTGGCCTCTCCCGGCTGCGGGGTGCGGAGCGTCGTCTTTTGCTGTTTCTCAGCGGCCGGCCTGAGGATTTACGAGGGCTTGCTGCAGCGGGGGGTGGAGGGAAGTCCATAGCGGCCCCTTCAAGGGCCGCCGGGAGGTTTAAGGTTCCCTGGGGTGGACCGGGGCTGCTCGTTGACCCAATCGATGGTCTTTCCCCTTACGCAATAGCCCTGGTCCTTGACCCAATCCGTGAACCACGCGGTAGGGTTCCCCTGGAGCAATCCGCAACGGGAGTAGCCCAGCTGGGGCATGTAGTGGCTTTGGATCAACGTGCTGGTCGTGACGATCAGAGCCAAAACGATGGCGCTAGCCAGCACCGTGAGATTGAAAATCTTCTCCATGATCTGCACTGGACGGCCGTTGAAAGGAATAGCCCGTAGCACCGCAATGACGAGGCCTAACGCTGTAAAGAAGCCCACGAAGGGGAACAACAGAGCCCCGGGCGTGATGCGCACGGCCGGTGCCTGTGTCGCGATGCCTTCGATGGCGGAGCCGATGAGGTGCGGCACCATCCAAAAGGACATGGCACTCAGCCCCACGTACAGGGGCACGCCCCACCAAAGCATCGCGCGGATTTTTTTCGTGTCGAACATGCGTGCGGGGCTTGGTCAGTAGCGGCGGCAGCCGATGCGGCAGAGCCAGTCTTTCACCCCTTGGTCCATGGCCCTCCCCATTTCAGCTTTCTTCTGTTGGACCGAATCGCCGACCTCGTCCAGCCAGGACTTTGATTTTTCATCGATGTAATAGATGCCTTGTCCGGCTTTCTCCGGCAATGCCTTGAGTGCTGAAATCACTTTCCCTTTGATCCCGAAGTGGCTGTCGAGCGCGTTCAATCCAACGCCGGCGGCTACCGCGACAAGCGCCATGACTACCAACGGTGCGATGGCGACGGTTGTGGTCGCGGTGCCAACGCCGACGGCAAACGCATAGGCGATCAACCCACCCAGGCCGCCCTACCGCCTCCACGCCGATGCCACCCACCAGGTCGACGGATGCGGCACGGGCCGTGGTCCCGACCCACCGCGCGCCTGGAAAGCGCGGCCGCGAATTGTCCAGGGTGCGGACGCCGTTCGAAACAAGCCCGGCAGTCGAGGCGACAAGTGTTTCTGGCTCGTTACGCCTTCAATTCGCCCCACGCCTGCCGGGCCACGCCGGCCGCGCCCGTCAGCGCCAGCGCGCCCATGGCGGCGGCCACGGCCAGGTCGGGCCAGGCGCGGCCGGTGCCGAACACCCCGAGCGCCGCGAGCATCACCGCCAGGTTGCCGATCGCATCGTTGCGCGAACAGATCCACACCGAACGCATGTTGGCGTCGCCCGTCCTGAAGCGGTAGAGCATGCAGGCGACGCCGACGTTGGCGGCCAGTGCCGCCAGGCCGACGGCACCCATCGTGGCGGCCGCGGGCGCGGCGCCGTCCTGCCAGTTCCAGGCCGCCTTCCCGAGCACGAAAAGGCCGAAAGCCGCCATGCAGGCCGCCTTCAGCAGCGCGGCCCTGGCGCGCGCCGCCAGCGCCATGCCGAGCACGAAGAGCGACACGCCGTAGTTGACGGCGTCGCCCAGGAAGTCGATGGAGTCGGCCAGCAGCGAGACCGAGCCGGACCGCCAGGCGGCGAGCACCTCGGCGAAGAACATCGCGGCGTTGACGGCCAGCGCCACCCGCAGCGCGCGGCGGTAGCGTGCATCGGCGGCGGGCGCAGCAGCATGCGTGTGGCAGCAATGGGCGGACATGGCGGCGGTCCTTTCAGGCGGGATGGTTTGTGGGGCCTGCCCGCATTGGAAACCCTGTAGCGGCTACAAGGTCAAGGGGTCCAAGACCCGTGGCTCGCTCCCTTGTCCTACGGCGCTTCAGCCGATTTTCCGACCAATGGCCGCGGGCCGGGGCGGCAGCATCACGCTTTCGACCGCCCCCGCGCGCGAACAGGGCCCTTCATGGCAACTGCGAACGACGAGACAGAACGGGGCGCCCAGGAGTCCGGACCTCCCGCCGACCGTCCGCACCGGTAACGGGTGCGGCGGCGAGCCGATCGCGGGCGGGGCGGTTCCTTCTTCCGGGACGACCGCCGCCCGGGCGGGAATCCTGCTCGTTTCACACAGGCCCGCGGCGCCGGCCAGCGGCTACCATCCCCGACTCCCCCGTCGCACCTGGAGCGTTTTCTTGATGGACCCCCACCGACCGGCCCGAAGCGATACTCGGCCCGGTTCCGACCCCGCCCACGCGTCCACCGTGGGGGATGCGGACTACCGCTTGATGGTGCAGGGCATCGCGGACTACGCCATCGTCCTGCTCGACCCCGACGGCGCCATCCTCAGTTGGAACGAAGGCGCGCGGCGCATGAAAGGCTACGAGGCGGGCGAGGTGATCGGCCGGCACTTCGGCTTCATCTACCCGCAGGACCTGCTCGAACGCCGCTGGCCGGAAAACGCGCTAGACACCGCACGCCGGGAAGGGCGCTTCGAGGACGAGGTGTGGCAGTTGCGCAAGGACGGCTCGCGCTTTTGGGCCAGCATCGTCTTCACGCGGCTGCTCACGCCGGGCGGGCAGTTGCGCGGCTTCTCCAAGATCACCCGCGACCTGACCGAGCGCCGCCGGCAGGAGGACCTGCTGCGCATGAGCGAAGAGCGCTTCCGCCTGCTGGTCGAGGGCGTGCAGGACTACGCGATCTTCATGCTCGACCCCGCCGGCCACATCGTGAGCTGGAACCTGGGCGCCCAGAAGAACAAGGGTTACGCCGCCTCCGAGATCATCGGCAAGCACTTCTCGGTGTTCTACCCGCCCGAGGTCGCCGCCTCGGGCTGGCCCGACCGGGAACTGGAACTGGCGATCCGCGACGGTCGCATGGAGGACGAAGGCTGGCGCATCCGCAAGGACGGCTCGCGTTTCTGGGCCAGCGTCATCATCACCTCGCTCACCGACCCGGCGGGCCGGCACCGCGGCTTCGCCAAGGTCACGCGCGACCTGACGGACCGCCGCCGCATCCACGCCCTGGAAGACGAGGGCCGGCGGCTGGCCACATTCCTGGCCATGCTCGGCCACGAGCTGCGCAACCCGCTGGCGCCGATCTCCAACGCGGTGGCCATCCTGGAGCGCGGGCAGATCGATTCGCCGGCGCTTCGCAGCAGCCGCGACATCATCGGCCGGCAGCTCAAGCAGCTCAACCGGCTGGTCGACGACCTGCTGGACGTCGGACGCATCACCAGCGGCAAGATCCACCTCGACCTCAAGCCGGTTCGGGTGCGCCAGGCGCTGGAGGAAGCCGCCGAGGCGGCGGCCCCGCTGGTGGAGAAAAACGCGCATGAGTTGATCCTGGACCACGCCGGCGGCTGCGACCCCTGGGTGCGCGGCGACTTCGCCCGCATCGTCCAGATCCTCTCCAACCTGCTGAACAACGCCGCGAAATTCACGCCGCCCGGGGGGCGCATCCAGGCCCGCGTCAGCGTGACCAAGGGCCACGCCGAGATCGCCGTGCGTGACAACGGGCCCGGCATTCCGGAGCGGGACCAGCACCGCGTCTTCGACCTCTTCGTGCAAGGCGAGCAGGACGCTGCCCGTTCGCTGGGCGGGCTCGGCCTGGGCTTGAGCCTGGTGCAACAGCTGGTCAGCTTGCACGGGGGCCAGGTCAGCGTGTTCAGCCGCGGATTGCCGCGGGAGGGTGCCGAGTTCGTCATCAGCCTGCCCGTCATCGACCCGCCTGCCGAAGCGCCCGCACGCGCTGCCCGGGAAGGCGCGGCGCCGGGCAAACGGGTGCTGGTGGTCGACGACAACCGCGACGGCGCCAACACCATGGCGACCCTGGTCGAGGCGCTGGGCTACCGGGCGGCCCAGGCCCATGACGGGCCTTCGGCGGTGGACGCCATCCGGCGCGACGTACCGGACCTGGTGTTGCTGGACATCGGCCTTCCCGGGATGAGCGGGCTGGAAGTCGCCCACAAGGTGCGCGCGGAACTCGCCGACCCGCCGCCGCTGATCGCCGTGACGGGTTACGGCCAGGCGCAGGACCGCACCGCCACCGCGCAGGCGGGGTTCCATGCGCACCTGATCAAGCCGGTCGACGTCGACGAGCTGCTCGGCCACTTGCGCAGCCTGCTGGGTTCGCCGGGCGATCCTGCGGGTTGATTCTTTTTCGTCAACCCCACCTCGTTCGGGCTGGGCCCGTCGACAGGGGTGAAAGGTGAGGAGGATCACCGCTCATCACCGTCCGGGCTGAAAGTTCTATGGGCCGGTCAAGCCCGAGGGCCCGTGTGGCACCCTCACCCCAACCCTCTCCCGCAAGCGGGAGAGGGAGCCATAAAAAACTCCCTCGCCCCTGGAACGGGGGAGAGGGTAGGGGTGAGTGGGTGGTGGCGGATCGGCATCGTGTGTTCATTGAGTCTGTCGAAGCCTTTCCGCGGGATCCCAGGCGTCGAAAGACGGCAGTGACCGTGGCCTTTCGACAGGTGAGGATCGCCCCTGTGTAACAACGCCTCAACCCGGCAATTTCGCCCACTTTTCGGGTCTTGGCCCCGGCGCGGTTTGCCTAACATGGGTTCTTGTCGGGCGGGGGGCTGAAAGCGGGTCGTCCCTCTCATGGATCCAGGTCGGGGAATGGAATCGATGAAGTGCGGGCGCGGGCGGTCGTGGCGATGGGTCGGGTTGTTGTGGTTGGCGTGCGGTCTGTCCGCCGCCGCCCAGGCTTCGAACGGAATCGGGAACCCGGCGCAGCAGCGCCCCGCCAAAGAACCGCTTCCGGCCGCCGCGTCAGAAACCCCGGCGATGCGGTCGCTGGCCCGCAACGTGCTCGCCTTCGCCGACCACCGGGGCGGACCTTTCGCCATCGTCGACAAACAGGCCGCCACGATCACCGTCTATCGCGCCGACGGCACGCCGGCGGGAGTTTCGGCGGTGCTGCTCGGCCGCGCCTTCGGCGACCACTCGGTGCCCGGCGTCGGCGAGCGCACCCAGCTGAACAGGCTCCGGCCGGGCGACCAGACGACCGCCGCAGGCCGTTTCGACTCCGAGCCGGGCCGCAACGCCTCGGGCGAGGCCATCGTCTGGCTCGACTACGACAACGCCCTGGCCATCCACCGCCTCCGGCCGGGGCCGGCCCGCGAACAGCGCGCCGCGCGCCTGGCCTCCACCAAGCTCCAGGACCGCCGGATCTCCTCGGGCTGCGTCGTGGTCCCGGGCGCCTTCTTCGACGCGGTCGTGCAGCCGCTGCTGGGCAGCGCGCGCGGCGTGGTGTATGTGATGCCCGAGGACGGCGCCGCCGGCGGCCTGGTGCCGCCCGGCGGCCCAGGCACTTCAGCCAGCGGCAACGCGGAGGCCCTGAACCGTTTGCTGTCGGCGCCGGTCTGATGCCGCGCCGCGCCAGCCTGGCGCTCAAGGGGCCAGCAGCCGGCGCGCTAGCGGCAGCCGCTCGCGCAGCTTCTCCAGCCGCAATCTGGCGGACGGGTGCGTGGCCACCACGGGCCGCGCGCCGCCGGCCTCCATCGCCGCTTCCGCTTCGATGAATGCCATCTGATCCTCGGGCGCGTAACCCGCCCGTGCGGCCAGCAGCAGGCCCAGCTCGTCGGCCTCCAGCTCGCCCTGCTGCATCACCGGCTCCATCGCCTTGAGCAGCCGGATGTTGAACTCCATCTCGGCGTACATGTCGCGCACGCTGCGTTGCACCTGGCGGGGCAGCAGCATGCGTGCGAAGGTCAGCGCCTGGCGCTCGTGTTCGAGGATGCTGTGCGCCATCTCGTGCGCCAGCACGAAGGCCAGCGCGGCGTCCGACAGGCCGCGCCCGTCGATGAAATGTTCGGACACGATCACCTGGCCGCCTGGAAGCGCCATGGCCTCGACGTCGGGCAGCCGCACCACGGAGAGCGACCAGTCCCGCGCCTGGGCGGCGTCGGACTGGGCCCGGGCCGGCGCGAGCAAGCGGTCGAAGATGCGCCGCAGCCGCTCGCAGTGCCTGGCGCAGCCCCAGCCCTGCCTTTGCCGCGCGCGCTGCGCGATCTCGTGCAGGCTGCCGTCGCTGGCCATTTCGACTTCGGCGGCGGTCCACCCCAGCGCCACGGGCTCGTAGGTCAGCGGCTGGGCGCCGGCGGTGGCCGCCGTCAGCGCGGCGAATGCGAGGCTAGGGAAACGCATTTTCATGGCGCGCACCTCCGGCACCGAAGTTACGCCCGCCGCGCCCAGCCGGCAAGGCGAATCGTCCCGTGGGAACGGTGCTTTTCGGCGCCCGGGGCGCCCGTCAATCCTCCTGGGACAGTCCCTGCGCCCACAGCGCCGCGGCGGGCTCGAAAAGGCCGTTGCCCGGGGCCGTCAGCGCGGCGGGCGAGGCGGCCAGGCGCAGCCAGGCCAGGGTGTCGTGGTGGCTGCCGGGAACGCGCTCGGCCAGCCGCTCGCGCGTCAGCCAGGCGTGCAGCCGCGCGTAGCGCTGCGGATGGCGTTGCGCCACCCAGGCCAGGCCGACCATGTCGCCGAAGCCTTCCTCGCGCCGCGTAGCGCGCATCTGCGCATAGGCCGCTTGCAGCGCCGGCTCCAGCGACTGCTGGCGCTGGGCTTCCCCCTGGGGCGGCGCGAAGCCGCTGGGCACTTGCTGCCAGGCGCCGTCCAGGCTGCGGCGGCAATGGCCCAGCTCGTGCGCGGCCATCAGCTCCAGCGTGGCGTCCAGCAAGTCCGGTTCGATGCGCCGGAGCATGTCCTCGGCCTGCGGGTTGCCGCGCATCGACAGCACGAGCTTGCAGCGGCCGCCGACGAACGCCATCGCCAGCGGCGAAGCGCCCGGCGTGGGCTGCGGCTGCACGACGATGTCCAGCGGCAGCTTCTCCTGCCGCGCGTGGGAGACGACGGGCCAGGCGCCCTGCAGCCAGCGCTCCTCGGTCGGCGTCAGGTCGGCGGCCCAGCCGGCGGGGACCCACGACATCCACAACAACCCGACAACCCAAGCGATCGATTGGCGCACGCGACAACTCCTGTGTTGACCGATCTTCGTCGGATGGAGTGCCTCACTTGACCGCCGGTGCCGCGGCCGGCGGCGGTTGCAGTGATGAATGCACGCTTTGCCGCGGTTTGGCGCGGACGCGGCGGCGGCCGTGTTGGCGGGGCGCAACCGCCCAGGCCCGGTAAGGCGACAATCGCACCTCTTCCCGGACACCAAGACATGCACGCAGCCGCCTGGCCTCCTTCGACGACGACGCGCTGAAACGCGCCTCGCGTCGGCCATCCACGCGCCTTGCCGCGCAGCGCCGCTTCGACAGCGTCGCGCGCGGCGGCGTGGCCACCGCCGGCGTCGTCCCGGGGCACTTCCCGGGACCTCCTTTCCCGCACAGCCACCCGCTGAATCCCGATGCCTGCGCGCGACCCCGCGCGGCGGGTGGCGTCGCGGCTTTGCCCGGCCTGGCCGGGCGGCTCCGTCTTTGGAAGTCCTTCCCATGCAAAAGAAACCCGTTTCTTCGTCCTTCTTCGACCGCCTCCCCCACCTGGCGGCCCATGCCATCCCCTGGATCCCACGCCCACTGGTGCGCAGGGTCTCGCGCCGCTACATCGCCGGCGACGACCTGCGAGACGCGGTTCGCCGCGTCCGGGAACTCAACGCCGAGGGCTTCAGCGCCACCGTCGACGTGCTGGGCGAGTCCGTCGCCGACTGGGCGCAGGCCGAACGCACGGCCGGCGAATACCTGGGAACCTTGCGTGCCATCCAGGCCCACGGCCTGCGCGCCGAGCTGTCGGTCAAGCCGTCGGCCCTGGGCCTTTTGCTCGACCCGGCGCGTTGCGGGCGACTGCTCGAGGGCCTGCTCGCCGAAGCCGCGCGCCACGGCACCGGCGTGTGCATCGACATGGAAGACGCGCGCTGCACCCAGCTGGAGATCGACTTGTTCGACCGGCTGCGGTCGCGCCACGCCAACGCGGCGCTGGCGCTGCAGTCCTACTTGCGGCGCACCGACCGCGACCTGGCGCCGCTGGCGGCCGCGCGCTGCCGCTTGAGGCTGTGCAAAGGCATCTACCGGGAGGACCCCTCGCTGCTGGTGGAAGGCGCGGCCGCCGACCGCGCGGCGGTCAACCCGCACCTGCTGCGGCACGCGGCCGCCTGCTTCGAGGCCGGCGCTTTCGCCGCGGTCGCGACGCACGACGAAGCGCTGGTCGAGGCTGTCGTCGCGCTGGCCCGCGCGCGCGGCGTGCGCCCCAGGGACTTCGAATTCCAGGTGCTGCTCGGCGTCTGCGAGCCTTTGCGCGACCGCTTGCGCGACCAAGGGTTCGCGGTGCGCGTCTACGTGCCCTACGGCCGCGACTGGCACGGCTACAGCGTGCGACGGATGAAGGAGAACCCGCGCATCGCCGGCCACGTGTTCAAAGCCTTGCTGGGCCGTTGACGGGCGGGCGGGGCGCCACGGGGCGGGCCGGAAAACCACCAGGCCTGAAAATCGCGGGATGGCTTCTTCCCCGCTCCCGTCGGCCGCCCCCGCCGTCCCAGGCCGCTTCCGCCCGCGCATCACCCTGCAGACGCTGACCCGCGGCGACGGCCTGCTCGGCCTGCGGGCGGTGCCGGGCTTTGGGCCGCGGAGCCAGCAGGCCACCGTGGCGCGGGTCGACTGGACCTACGAACTCGACGCCGACCACGGCGGCCTGCGCTGGGAAACGCCCGCGCCGCACAGCCTGCTCAACAGCCGCCCCAAGGCGACCGAGCTGCTGCGCGGCGCCTGGGACCGGCGCGTGCTGATGCAGCGCGACCTCGGCGCCGAGGCCGACGCCCGCGACCAGCTCTGGGCCGCCGGCCTGCGGCCGCTGCCGGCCGAGGCGCTGCAGTGGCGCAGCCCGCAGGCCGCCGAAGGCCACGAGAGGCTTTGGTCGCTGCCCGAAGAAGGCCGCTTCGGCGACTTCTGGGCCGAGCAAGTCCCAAAGCTGCAGGCCCAGGGCTGGGCGGTGGTCATCCAGCCCGGCTTCGCCCACCAGAGCGTGGCGGTGGAACGCTGGCGCCTGGTGGTCGACCCGGCTACCGGCGAAGAGACCGGCCGCGAACTCGCCGCGCCGCTCGGCCCGCGCCAGCCCGGCATCACGGCGCTGTCGCAGCCCAAGCGGCAGGGCTCCTGGCTGCTCAGCCTGGGCATCGAAGTGGAAGGCCAGACGCTGGACCTGGCGCCCTTGCTGGCCGACCTGCTCAAGCGCGACGCGCGCTGGCTCAAGGCGGCCGAGATCGACGCCATCCCCGACGACGCGCTGATCCTGCTGCGCGGCCCCGGCGGCCGCCGCATCGAAGCCCAGGCCGCGCCGCTCAAAGCCATCGTCGGCGCGATGGTGGACCTGCTCACGGTGGACCCGCGCGACGGCAAGCCGGGCGCGGAAGGCGGCCCGCTGGAATTCTCCAGCTGGGACCTGCACCGCATCGAGGCGATGCGCCTGGCGCTGCTGAATTCGCAGGAAGGCCAAGCCCAGCGCGCCGGCACCCACGGCGCCTGGCAGCTGCAGGGCGAAGCCGGCCTGGCGTCGCTCGCGAGGCGCTTGCGCGAGGCGGGCAGCCCGCGGCCGGTGCAACCGCAGGACTTGTCCGCCGCCGGCCTCGGCCTGCGGTTGCGCCCCTACCAGCTGCAAGGCGTGTCCTGGCTGCAATACCTGAGGGCGCAGAACCTCGCCGGCATCCTGGCCGACGACATGGGCCTGGGCAAGACCGCCCAGGTGCTGGCCCACTTGCTGCTGGAAAAGCACGCCGGACGCGCCGATCGGCCCAGCCTGGCGGTGCTGCCCACTTCGCTGATCGCCAACTGGCAGGCCGAAGCCGCGCGCATCGCGCCCGGCTTGCGCGTGCTGACGCTGCACGGCGGCAGCCGGGCGAAGGATTTCCCCAAGGTCGCTGGCCGCGACCTGGTCTTCACCACCTACCCGCTGCTGTGGCGCGACATCGCCAGACTGCAGGCCCAGGAGTGGCACTTCATCGTGCTCGACGAAGCGCAGGTGGTGAAGAACGCCGGCAGCCGCGCGGCCGGCGCGCTGCGCAAACTGCGCTCGCGCCACCGGTTGTGCGTCACCGGCACGCCGCTGGAAAACCACCTCGGCGAACTGTGGGCGCATTTCGACTGGCTGATGCCCGGCTTCCTCGGCGACGCGCGCGCCTTCGCGCGCTTGTGGCGCAAGCCGATCGAAGAAAACGGCGAGACGCTGCGCGCCCAGTTGCTCGCCCGCCGCGTGCGGCCCTTCATCCTGCGCCGGCGCAAGCACGAGGTGGCCGCCGAACTGCCGCCCAAGACCGAAGTGGTGCGCCGCGTTCAGTTGCAAGGCCGCCAACGCGAGCTGTACGAGAGCGTGCGCGTGGCCGCCGACGAACAGGTGCGGCGCGCGCTGCAGCGCCAGGGCTTCGACGGCGGCCAGATCGCCATCCTCGACGCCCTGCTCAAGCTGCGCCAGGTGTGCTGCGACCCGCGGCTGGTCAAGGGCACCGGCGCGGACGGGGACATGGAGCGCGCCAAGATGGAATGGCTGCGCGACATGCTGCCTGGGATGGTCGACGAAGGCCGGCGCGTGCTCGTGTTCTCGCAGTTCACCGAAATGCTCGCCCTGGTGGAGGAGGAACTCGGCGCCCTCGGCCTGCCCTTCCTCAGCCTGACGGGCGAGACCCCCGCCCAGGAGCGCGGCGGCGTCGTGCAGCGCTTCCAGCAACTGCAGGCCCCGGTGATGCTGCTCAGCCTCAAGGCCGGCGGCGTGGGCCTGAACCTGACAGCGGCCGACACCGTTGTCCACCTCGACCCGTGGTGGAACCCGGCCGTGGAACAGCAGGCCACCGCCCGCGCCCACCGCATCGGCCAGGACCAGCCCGTCTTCGTCTACAAGTTGGTCGTCGAAGGCAGCATCGAAGAACGGATGCTGGCGCTGCAGGAAAGGAAATCGGCGCTGGCCGAAGGCGTGCTCGGCACGGACGGCGCCGACGCCGCGAAATTCAGCGCCGACGACCTGCGGGGCCTGCTCGCGCCGCTGGACGGTGGCGGCTGAGCGCCGGCGGCGGAAGACACCATGCGGAAAGCCTCATGAACATGCGCAAGAAGAACGACACCGCCGCCGGCGGCTTGGTCTACTCCACCGACGGCGGCCGCATGTGCCCGGCCTGCCGCCAGCCTTTGACGTCGTGCGATTGCACGGCCAAGGCCGCCGCGGCCAGACCCGGTGGCGACGGCGTCGCCCGGGTCAGCCGCGAAAGCAAGGGCCGCGGCGGCAAGACCGTCACCCTGGTGCGCGGCTTGCCCTTGCCGGCCGCCGACCTGGCCGAGCTGGGCAAGCGGCTGCGCAGCGCCTGCGGCGCCGGCGGCACTGCCAAGGACGGCGTGCTGGAAGTGCAGGGCGACCACTGCGACAAGGTGATGGATTTCCTGCAGAAAGCGGGTTGGAAAGCCAAGCGCGCCGGCGGATAGCGCCCCTGGCACGCGGGGTGGGCACCGCGTCGGTCGGCTTGGCGGAACGGCGATTGCCCCGCCCCATGCACACCCCACAGCCATGGAAGGAGACCCGGCATGACCGACCGCAAGACACCCGCCCACGCCGCCCCTTGGGACAAGGGCAACCCCAAGCCGCCGAGCGGGCACAAGCACCTCGACCCGAAAGCCAAAGCATCGGCCAAGCGCCGCGCCAAGGCGGCGGGCCGGCCCTATCCCAACCTCGTCGACAACATGCGGGCCGCGGCCGACGGCGGCGCCCAGGCCGACAAGCCGAAGCGGACGCCTTCGGCGCGGGCCGCGTCGGCCAAGAAAGCCAGCGGCAAGAAACCGCCGGCCAAGAAGGCCGCCGGTCGAACCACGGCCCGCAAGACGACGGCCCGCAAGACGGCGGCCAAGAAGTCTTCGCCATCGAAAGCCCCGGCCAAGAAAGCCGCCGCCACCAAGGACCCCCGGGGCGGCCTCACCGCCGCCGGCCGCGCCGAGTTCGCGCGCGAACAAGGCGCCCACCTGAAGCCCGGCGTGACCAAGCCGGAATCGGAAATGAGCCTGCAGGAGATGCGGCGCAAAGGCAGCTGGGCCACCCGCTTCTACGGCCGGGCCACGCTGCCGCCGCTGGTCAAGCCCAACGGCGAGCCGACGCGGTTCGCGTTGTCGGCCCACGCCTGGGGCGAGAAAGTCCCCAAGACCGAAGCCGCGGCGCGGCGCATCGCGGAGAAGGGGCGCAAGCTGCTGGCGCGTTACCGGCGGGAAAGGGGCACGGCTCGGTGATGAGGCTGGCGCTGGACCTGCCCTCGGAACGGCGCCCGCGCGCGGCTAACCCGCGTCGACCACGAACATCCGCGCTTGCTGCGCTTGCCGGCGCTCGGCCTTGATCGGCGCATAGCGCTCGGAGGCGTAGAAATCCATCGCCGCTGCGAGGGTGGGGAATTCGAAGACGCCGGCCAGCGGCAGGGGCGTGTCGTCGCCCTCCAGCACCTGGGCGACGGGCCCGAAGTGGAGGATGCGGCCACCGGCTTCCTCCAGCGCGGCTTTGAAAAGGGGCGCGAGCGCGGCTTGCCTGGCTGGATCGGTGACTCGCAAGTTGACGTGGACGAACGCTGGCATGGGCATCTCCAAATAATGCATATGCATTATTATCGGTGTCAACGGTCTTTGTCCAGGATGCCTGCATGAGTGAGCTTGACCTGTCTTTGCTGAAGCGTGTCGCGAAGGAGTGCCCGGGCTTCCAGGCCCGCGCCACGGCGCGCGCGCTCACGCGCTTCTACAACGCCTGTTTCAAGCCCCTCGGATTGACGGCCGAGCAATTCAGCCTGCTGGTCGGCATCGGCGCCGCCCAGGGTGCCAGCGTCGTGGACCTGGCGGCGGGTGCGGGCATCGATGCCACGGCGCTGAGCCGCGGCGTTCAGGCGCTGCAGGAGCGGGGGCTGGTCCAGGCCGAAGGTGGCCGGGGGCGCGCGGGCAAGCGGCTGAGCCTGACGCCCTCGGGACAGGCGCTGATGGCCGACGCCGTGCCCGTGTGGGAGCGCGCCAAGGCGAGCTTGTCGCATCGTTTGGGCAAAGCCACGCTGCGTGCGACCCGGCAGGCCATGATGGACCTCGCCGACGCGGCGGCCGAGGCCGGCACCGAGTAGCCCCAGTGTCGTGAGTCAGAAGTTCGTTGAATAAGTCTGTCGAAATCGGCGCCATGCGGCGTTGCAAATGCTCGCAACGCCATGGGCATTGCTGTGCTTTGCGCCTTGCCTGGCACCGATTTCGCCAAACTTATTTCTTCAACGAATTTCTGACTCACGACACCAGCGGGGCCCTGGTCCGCCGCCTCGCATCCGACCCTCCATGCCCCTTGGTCGCGCTGCGCGGCGAAATCAAAGATGAACCGTCGCCCGGTTGACCCTCATGGGTCCACCCGGGCGAACAGCCCCGTCCGCAGCAGCGATTGCGCATCGCGCACCTCCACCGCCTGGACCGGCTGGGCCGCCGAGAACTCATAGCTGCGCCCTGTCGCCGGCCCCCGCACCGAGATGCGGGCCCTGTCGCGGTAGCGCAGGCGCAGGGTCGCAGCCTGCTGCCGCCCCATCGATGGCGGCCAGACCAAGCCGGTGCCCGGCGCGGCCGCGGGCGACGGCGGCGCGGCCGGTTGACCTGATGGCGGCGCCCAGCCCGGCGCGACACCGCCCCCGCTACGGTGTTGTCCGCAACATCCCATCGCGATCTCCTTCTTTGTCGTGTCGGCCTGGGCCTCGACATTGACCATCGGGGTCATCGACCGCGTTGCCCGGGAGTTCAGGCAGCGGCCGCACCACCACCTCGGGCGCACCGCCCCAACGCTCGCACAGGCAGGCTGCGCCCGACAAGGCCAGCCAGGCCACCGCGATGCCGGCCCAGCCGTCGGCCAGCCAGGGCGCCAGCGGCGCCGCCACCCAGAGGCTCAGGCAGTGGAAACAGTCGAACATGCGGCTCCAGGCGCCCGCGCCGAGCGTGGCGCGGGCCCGGGCGACCAGGTCGAACGGACCGTCCTCCCGCGCGAGCAGGTGGGTCAGGCGCCACACCGCCGGCACGGCCAGCGCGAGCCTCGGCCAGAAGTCGTGTGGCAGGGCATCCATCTTCATCGCCTGCCCGCGGGAGCGTGCCCGGCCAGGCCTTTCACGGGTCGATCGCCAGTGCGAAGGCCGCCGTCTCGGAAACATGCGGGTAGCTCAGGCTTTCCCCGTTGGTGGTCTTCGAGAAGGTGGTCAGCGTGACGGCGAAAGAGCAGCGCGGCAGCACCGTCGGCGGGTTGGGCGGGTCCAGCCGCGTCAGCATCTGCTGGAAGGTGTTGCTGCCGCTGACGGCCGCGGCGGCCGGGGGCTCGCCGACGTTGGCCGGGCTCAGCGGCGTGGGCAGCGAGCCCACGCCGCCGTTGGCCGCCGACGCGTTCAGGCCGCGGACCCAGCCCACGCCGTGGCCGTACTGGAAGCGCTGGTCGGGCACATAGGCGCGGTACTCGACGGCGAAAGTGGAGACTGGCGTGCCGGACAGGAATTGGCATTTCTCGTTCGACGCCGCGCCGTCTTTCACCAGGCGGGTGATGTCGGCCACCGGCGGGCGGTTGTCCCAGCAGAAGAGGTGGGTGAGGGCGGCGAAGGGCACCTCCACCGTGTCGTCGCCCACGCTGCCGCCGGGCTGGAACCAGCGGCGGAACTTGAAGGGCTTGGCCGCTTCCAGGCCCGGCTGGCCCGAGGCCGGCGAGCCCAGCGGCCGCAGCCGCTCGCCGGCGGCGTTGAAGACTTCCAGCGTGACGAGGTGGTTGACCGCGGGCAGGGCCACGTTGGCGGCGTGGCCGGGGTCGTCGACGGGCAGCGTCGGCGGCACGTTCAGCTCCGGCTTCAATGTTTCGATCAGCGCGTGGTAACGCACCGAGCCGACCCAGGGCTCGTCGCCGTAAGGGATGCGGTAGAGGTTGGCTTCGCCGCCCACCGTGGCCGGCGGCACCGGGCCGAGCGACTCCGGCACGATGTCGGCGCCGGCCACCTTCTGCCAGGCCAGGCCCTGGTCGTAGTAGTGGCGCGGGCCCACCGGCTGGCCGAGCGCGTCGGCCTGGCAGACGCTGATGCGGTAGTACCTCGCACCCACCGCCGGCGCGCGCATGCCCAGGCTGAAGACGAAGCTCAGCTCGATCGCGCCGCCGAGGTTGCGCAAGTGGCTGTTGTTGGGCCCGGTGCCGGGGAAGAGCAGGCCCGACGTGGCGTCGGGCGCGGCCACGCGGTTCCAGCCGGTGGACGCCGGCGTGGTCAGCTCATGGCTCTCGGTGTCGCCGATCAGGTCGAGGAACACATAAGCGTCGCCGTCGCCGCCCGTGCCGGTTTCGCCGCAGGTGAAGGCCCCGCGGTGGTAAGAGCGCAGCACCGGGTG
This sequence comes from uncultured Burkholderiales bacterium, assembly GCA_966211815.1. Taxonomy (GTDB): domain Bacteria; phylum Pseudomonadota; class Gammaproteobacteria; order Burkholderiales; family Burkholderiaceae_C; genus JANPCX01. The sequence goes on along the minus strand of CBIHOD010000018.1, from coordinate 3,162 downwards.
GTCGCCCGCGGCGAACCAGGCGCCCGCGGCCAGGCCGTCGTAAATCTTGGTGCTCGTGCCGCCGATGGTCTGCGTGACCACGTAGGCGTATTGCTCATGGCAGTTGGGCAGCAGGAAACGCCATGGCTCCAGCCAGCAGATGCTGAAGCGGCCGTCGGGGTGGATGGCGCCGCTGCCCACCTTCACCGGGTGGCTGCAGCTGCACAGTTTGTGGAAGAGGTAGGGGCGGGTGTTGATGTATTGCGCCGCTTGGTCGCGCGGCATGCCGCGCAGCAGCCGCAGGTCCTGCGGCGCGTTCAGGGCCAGCTCATTCATCGCGCCGCCCTTGAAGAAGGGCGTCTTCAGCGGGTCGCCCAGCGGCGGGGGCGGCGGCGGGAAGCCGGGCTTGGGGCGCGGCAGCCGGGGCAGCTTCTCGACATAGATCTCCAGGTCCCGGATCAGGTCGTCGATGCGCGGGTCGTCGAAGACGATCGGCCAGCAACAGCAGGTGCGCCGGTAGACGTCCACCCGGCCCAGGCACACCGGCGCGCAGCGCACCGGCCAGGCGACCAGGTCGTTGAGCGACGGCGCCGCGGCGCGCTGCGCCAAGGCGGCGGCTTTCGAATGCCGCAGGCCGCCACCGGCCTGGATCGCCGCGCTGACGATGCTGTCGAACCACCAGGGTCTGCGCCGACAGGCCTGCACGCTGCCGCTGACGCAGACCCAATGGCGGCGCAGCACCGACCACACGCCTTCGGCCAGCGGCAGCACGCCGCCCTGCGCCGACGCGGCGAAATCCTCGGCGCGGTAGCCGACGGCGGTGTCGGCCAGCACGCCGCCCTTGCCGTCGGGCTCGCCCAGCAGCACGCGGTGGGCGCGCTTGAGCACGTCGGGCGGCAGGGTGAAGGCGCCTTCGGCGTCGGCCTCCTGCGCGTGCAGACGGGTGCCGGCGGCGTCGATCGCGGCGACGGCCACGCGCGGCTTCTGGCCGGCCGCGTCCAGGCCGACGAACTCCAGCCGGTAGCGGCCGGTGGGTTGAGGGTCGCGCGGCTGCGCCTGCGCGGCCGCGGGGACGGTGTCGTCGTTCATGGTCTTCTCCCTGGGGTTGGCGCGGTGGTGCCGCGCGCTGAAGGCCACTCTATGCAGCGCGACGCGCTTTTCAACACGGGTTCTAGGGAGGAAGGGCCGTCGTTCTAGGGGGGGGCGCGGCTCGGGGCGGAGCAAGTGGCTCAGCCGCTGAGCCAGCGTCGCGGTCAATTCCCGCGCAGCAAGTCGTCGACCATCGCCTTGACCGCCCGCACCTGCGGTGCCGAACGCTTGGCGAAGTCCGGTGCATGGGGGTTCAGCGCGGCGGAGCGCTCGGTGTAGCCCCAGAAGTCCCAGCAACCCTTGGGATTGAAGCGGTAGGGGTCGAACAGGTTGCCTTGGTCGCTGGCCTTGACCTGGGGGTAAAGCACGACGATGCCGCCGGCCTCGGCCCACCGGTTGTAGCCGGCGCCTTCGACGAACTGTTTCCCGTGCTTCCGCCCGCCGGCCGCGAAGCTTTGGCCCTGCTTGCAGCCGTGGAAGGCGACGTGCAGCCGGCACGCGGCGCCGGCTTGTTCGCAGGCGGCGGGCACGTAGACCCAGCCGGTGTCGTCCAGCCCGTCGAAGACCCGGGCCCGGCGGTAGCCCGACTGGCTGAATCTCTTCAGCGATCCGGTCCGCGCCTGGCCCGGAGCCGATGGCGCCGGCCAGTCCGGGTTCAGCCATTTCAGCAGCTCGCCGGCCGCGTCCAGCCCGCAGTCGTTCAGGAAGGGCGAGTGGGTCGCACCGCAGCCTTGCGTGGCGGAGGCGCTGGGGAAACCGTGGCCGGCCTGCGCGCGGCTTTCATGCCGGACCTGGGCCTCGGGCGCTCCCCAGCGCCGGTAATAGTCCTGCACCGCCTGGACCAACGGCTGTTCGACGACGTGGTCGGCGCCGCCCGAGAACAGCCACACGCGCTGGCGCCGCAGGTGGACGGTGTCGTCGATGCCGCCTTCGTTGCCGCGGGTGGCGGCGTCGGCGAAAACGCCGTAGACCGCCGGGTCGAAGGTCTGGCAGCCGCCGGCCCACAGCGCCTGCAGCTTCAGCGCGAACGGCGGCTCCGCGGGGCAGGAGCAGTTGAGCATCGCGGTGCCCACCGAGCCCCTGGAGCAGCCATACGGCCCGGCCGCCAGCACCGCCACGCCGGCCACCGAGGCGGAATGCGCCACCGCGAACTGCCCCGCCATGTAGCCGCCCGAAGACAGCCCCGACACCGTGACCGCGTCGGCCCTCAGGCCCAGGGCCGGCAGCCGCCGCAGCGGCGGCTGAGCCTGCGCCACCACGCTTGCGGCGGCCAGCCATGGCAGCATGGCGCCGGCGAGGCACCGAAGCAGGCGGCGGGTCGAGCAGGGGCGGTGCGTCGAAGGCGTCGGCATGGCGAGGATCTCCCTGTGCGGTGCTGCCGCCCGTCGCGCAGGCGGCATCTGCGGCGCAGCGTACATGCCGGTGCCGGGGTGAGGCAACGCGCGGGCGCGCCGTGGGCGTGCGCCTCTTCAATTCCTGCGAATAACGGTATATATTGTTTATACCGTTTACAGGAAAACAGGAGCAACCCATGGCCACTCGCAAGCAACCCGCTTCAGCATCCGGAACAGCGGCCAAGCCCGTAGCCAAGGCCACCGCCAAGGCTGCGGCGAAACCCGGAACCGGGAAGGCGCCGCCGGCCGCCAAGTCCCTGGCCGTGGCCGGCAAGAAGCCCGCCGCCCCCCCGGCCGCGAAGAAGGCCGCCGCCGAGACCAAGGCCGGCAAGCCCAAGCTGGTGCGCGACAGCTTCACCATGCCCAAGGCGGAATACGCCGCGATCGACGTGCTCAAGCAGCGCGCCGCCAAGCTGGCCCGCCCGGCCAAGAAGAGCGAGCTGCTGCGCGCCGGCATCAAGGCCCTGAGCGCGCTGGGCGACAAGGCGCTGCTCGAAGCGCTGGGCGCGGTGCCGACGATCAAGACCGGCCGCCCGAACAAAGGCTGAACAGTGGCTTGAAGGGCGGGGGAGGCCCCTCCGGGCTCAACTCACGCCTTTTTTTGTAGGAGCGGGGTGAGGCCCCGTGGGGGGGGGCCCCCCCACCGGCGGGATACCCGGGGAAAGCGAACACCCCCGCGAAAAAATAAAACACACCCCAC
>CBIHOD010000017.1:0-67653 GCA_966211815.1 uncultured Burkholderiales bacterium | reverse complement strand
CGTCGAAGGTCTTGCGCTGGTAGTTCTTCACCACGTCGGTGATGAACTGCTCGGCGTGCAGGTAAAGGACGCGCGCGTCGGGCTTGTCGGCCAGCAGCGCGTTGCCCACCGCGTGGATCAGGTGCGTCTTGCCCAGGCCCACCCCGCCGTAGATGAAGAGCGGGTTGTACATGCGGCCCGGCGCGCCCGCCACATGCAGCGCGGCGGTGCGGGCCATCTGGTTGGCGCGGCCCGGCACGAGGGTGTTGAAGGTCAGGCTCGGGTTCAGCCGGTTGCCGCCCATGGGGCTGAGCCCGCCGCCGGCGGGAGCCGCCGCGGCCCTGACGGTCGATGGGCCGGCGCCGTTCAGGCCGGCCGCCTTCGCCGCCGGCTCGGCACCGCGGCGGCCCGCCGCCGAGGGTGCGGTTTGCGCGCCGGCTTCGCGCAGGGCCAGGGCGATGTCCAGGCGCACAGGCTTGCCCGCCAGTTCGCTCAACAAGGCTTCGATGCGCCCGGCGTATTGCGTGCGGATCCAGTCCAGCTTGAACCGGTTCGGCACGCGCAGCGTCACCACCGTCCCGGCGTCGCCTTGGTCGGCGACATCCGCCGCGGGCAAGGGCCTGATCCAGGTGTTGAATTGTTGTTCGGGCAATTCGGCGGCCAAACGCTCGCAACCCCGCAGCCACAGATCGGCACTCATGTTGTGGAAAAGTCTCCTTCAGAGCGGCTGGATTCTACGTCGCAAACACCCCGGATTCCGAGGTTATCCACAGTTCGACAACGGGCCGTGAATCCTTCGCAGGGCCTGGGTTCACGACGCAAGTCTTTGACTTATCAAGGTGTTTTTGGTGTAATAGTGGGTTTCCCGGATCACTGCCAGGCGGCCATCGCGGTTGCCGAAGCCAGCCCAAGTCGCCCTGCCTTGCCATGAAGCAGCCGGCAGCGGCGGCATCAGGGCATTAGGGCTTCAGGGCTTTGCGGGAAATAAACACAGCTTGAACGTGTTGGGAACATGGGGTCGGCCGGTGTGAATCGCCCGGCTTGTCCATGCTTCGCATTTCAGCGTTGAGGCATCGATTGACCCGATAGAACCCGCAGGACCAGACCATGAAACGCACCTTCCAAGGCTCCAAAGTTCGCCGCGCCCGCACCCACGGCTTCCTCGTCCGCATGAAGACCCGCGGCGGCCGCGCCGTGATCAACGCCCGCCGCGCCAAGGGCCGCAAGCGTCTGGCCGTCTGACGAGAGTCGGACACCTCATCGGCGGCCGGTTTGCTTGCCGCGGGGCGACTGCCTTGATCGGCCGCATCGTGCGCTCCGCCGATTTCGAACGCGTGATGGCCGCGCCCGGCCCGGTCAAAAGCCGCCATTTCGTCCTTCATCACCTGGCGGATGTGCCGAGCCTTCCCTTGAAGCCTCAGGCCGTCAGGCGGCGCCAAGCCGACTTATCAACAAGCACGGCCGAATCCCAGGGCATGTTTGTGGATGACTCGGCGCCCCCGGTTTCCGGCACCCAGCCAGATGCTGTCTGGTTGGGCTTGGTGGTGCCCAAGCGGCACGCCAAGCGATCGGTCACCCGGACGCTGCTCAAGCGTCAGATGCGCGCCGCCGTGCAACGGCAGCAGCAGCCCCCTTCGACGCCGCTGTGCCGAGGCCTTTGGGTCCTGCGGCTCCGGGCGGCGTTCGACCCGGCCCAATTTCCCAGTGCGGCGTCGGCGGCATTGGCCGGGGCCGTGCGCGAGGAACTGCAGCAGCTTTTAGTCCAGGCCGCCTCGAAAACCTGTCGCGGCGGCCCGAGAAAAGACGGGGTCCGATGAGTGCCGGTTTCATCGCCGCCGCGTCATCGTTGCCCCGACGTGGCTTGATGGCGCTGGTGCGCGGCTACCGCTTCTTCCTCAGCCCGTGGCTGGGCAGCGCCTGCCGTTTCGAACCCACTTGTTCGGTTTATTCCCTCCAGGCGCTGGAGCGCCACGGCGCATTGGCCGGAAGCTATCTGACAATGGCGCGCCTGGCGCGTTGCCATCCCTGGTGTGAAGGCGGCTGCGACGCCGTGCCCCAGGAGCCGCCGCGGCTCTTCACCCGATTGACCCCCAAGACCTCAGAAAAGACGCTCCCATGAACGATATCCGCCGCACCGCGCTTTGGGTGGTGTTCTCCATGTCCCTGATTTTCCTGTGGGACGGTTGGCAAAAGCACAACGGGCATCCCTCGATGTTCTCGCCGTCCCAGGCCAAGCCCCAGGCGGCGGCTCCGGGCGCGGCGCCCGCGTCGGGCGCCACAGCGTCCTCGCTGCCCGCCCCGGTCGCCAGCGGCACGGCGAAGGCGGAAGTCCCGGGACCGGTCCCGTCCGAATCGGCACCCGCCTCGCAGAAGTTCGAGATCACCACCGATGTCGTCAAGGCCACCTTCGACACCCGCGGCGGCGACATCGTGCGCCTGGAGCTGCTCAACCAGGTCGACCAGAACAACCGCAGCCAGAACGTGCTACTGTTCGAGCAGTCCGCCCAGCGCTTCTACACCGCGCAAACCGGCCTGATCTCCGAGAACAGCGCCGCCGCGCTGCCGAGCCACAAGACCCCGATGAACCTGGTCTCCACCGACCGCGCCTTGGCCGATGGGAAGAACGAGCTGCAGGTCAAGCTGGAATCGCCGGTGGTGGGTGGCGTCAAGCTCGTCAAGACCTTCACCTTCAAGCGCGGCGACTACGTCATCGGCGTGCGCCACGAGGTCGTCAACACCTCGTCCGAGCCGGTGAACCCCCGCCTGTACTTGCAGCTGGTGCGCGACGGCAATCCGCCGCTGGGCGAATCCAAGTTCTATTTCACCTTCACCGGCCCGGCTTTCTACACGGGCGAGACCAAATTCGCCAAGGTCGACTTCAAGGACATCGAGAAGAACAAGACCAGCCACGTCACCAAGGCCGACAACGGCTGGGTCGCCATGGTCCAGCACTATTTCGCGTCGGCCTGGTTGATCGACCCGCCCGGTTCGCCCGAAGGCCCCAAGACGCCGCGCGAGTTCTTCACCCGAAAGGTCGACACCAATTTGTACTCGGCCGGCGTGCTTGTCTCGCTCGGCCCGGTCGCGCCCGACCAGACCAAGGCTTTCGAGTCCTACCTCTTCGCCGGCCCCCAGGAAGAAGACAAGCTCAGCGCGCTGGCGCCTGGCCTGGAGCTGGTCAAGGACTACGGGATGTTCAAGATCCTGGCCAAGCCGCTGTTCTGGCTGCTGACCCAGCTGCACAAGCTCATCGGCAACTGGGGCTGGGCGATCGTCGCCCTGGTGGTGCTGCTGAAGATCGCCTTCTACTGGCTCAATGCCAGCGCCTACCGTTCGATGGGCAAGATGAAGGCGGTGGCGCCGCGCATCAACGAGATGCGCGAGCGGCTGAAAGACAACCCCCAGCAGATGCAGCAGGAAATGATGCGCATCTACCGCGAAGAGAAGATCAACCCGATCGGCGGCTGCCTGCCGATCGTGGCGCAGATGCCCTTCTTCATCGCGCTGTACTGGGTGCTGCTGTCCACGGTGGAGATGCGCAACGCGCCCTGGATCGGCTGGATCACCGACCTGTCGGCCGCCGACCCTTATTTCATCCTGCCCCTGTTGATGACTGGCACCAGCCTGCTGCAGACCTGGCTCAACCCGACGCCGCCGGACCCGGTGCAGGCCAAGATGATGTGGATCATGCCGCTGCTCTTCTCGGTGATGTTCTTCTTCTTCCCGGCCGGCCTGGTGCTGTACTGGCTGACCAACAACATCCTGTCGATCGCCCAGCAGTACCTCATCAACAAGCAACTCGGCGTGCTGAACAAATAAACGCCGGCACGGCTTGCCCGTCGCCCGAAAACAAGGCCCCGGCTGGTTTCCGCCGGGGCCTTTTGCTTCCTGCCTGGAACGGCAGCCCCCGGGTTTGCGATAGTCAAGGCCGGCGTTCCTTTGCCGATAGTCTGCTTTCAAGCGAACCATTCCCTTCCATGCGGGGTGAACGGCCCTTGACGCGGCAGCACCGGCTCGGCCAGCAAACGCCTTGCCGGCAACCTGCCGCCTCACGTGGCCAGGAGGCTGCCGGCTCCACCATGCGGGTGCGCCTGCCCCTCCCCCCGCGCCAGCATCCGTCCGCCGCGGCCTCTGGGAAAATGCCGCGATGTTGCCGACACCGCCGCTGACCTCCGACCCCATCGCCGCCATCGCGACGGCCCCCGGCCGGGGCGCCGTGGGCATCGTCCGGCTGTCCGGCCGCGACCTCGGCGGCTTGGTCGCGGCCGTGTGCGGCCGGACCTTGCAGGCCCGGCACGCCACCTACCTGCCTTTCCTGGACGGCCAAGGCCAAGCCATCGACCACGGCTTGGCGATCCACTTCCCCGCGCCCCATTCCTACACCGGCGAAGACGTCCTCGAATTGCAGGCCCACGGTGGCCCCGTGGTGTTGCAATTGCTCCTGGCGCGCTGCCTGGAAGCGGGCGCCGGCATCGGGCTGCGCCTGGCCGAGCCCGGCGAATTCACGCAGCGCGCCTTCCTGAACGACAAGCTCGACCTGGCCCAGGCCGAAGCCGTCGCCGACCTGATCGACGCTAGCACCGAGGCCGCGGCGCGCTCGGCGAGCCGCTCGCTCAGCGGCGGCTTCTCGGCCGAAGTCCATGGCCTCCGGGATGCATTGGTCCGGCTGCGCATGCTGGTCGAGGCGACGCTCGATTTCCCGGAAGAAGAGATCGATTTCCTGCAGAAAGCCGATGCCCAGGGTCAGCTGGACGGCTTGCTGCAGGCCTTGGCCCGGGTGCAGGACAAGACGCAGCAAGGCGCCCTGCTGCGCGAAGGCATGACCGTCGTGCTGGCGGGCCAGCCCAACGTCGGGAAAAGCTCCCTGCTCAACGCGCTGGCCGGTGCTGAGCGGGCCATCGTCACGCCGGTGCCGGGGACCACCCGCGACAAGGTGACTGAGACCATCCAGATCCAAGGCGTGCCGGTGCATGTGGTCGACACCGCCGGCTTGCGCGACAGCGACGACGAGGTGGAGCGCATCGGCGTGCAGCGCAGCTGGCAGGCGATCGAGACCGCCGACGCCGTGCTTTTCCTGCACGACCTGACGCGCGTCGGCCAGGCCGACTACCGGCGGGACGACGACGCCATCGCGGAGCGCCTGCTGCCGGCCGCCGGGCGGCGCGGCGAACGCCTGCTGCACGTCCTCAACAAATGCGACCTGCCGGCGCCCGGCGGCGAGGACGCCGCCGACAGTCTTTGGCCCGGCGCGCTGCGTTTGTCCGCGCGCTCCGGCCAAGGGTTGGACGCTTTGCGGGAGAAACTTTTGCAACTCGCCGGCTGGCATGCGGCGCCCGAAGGCCTGTTCATCGCCCGCAAGCGCCATGTGAAGGCCCTGGACGACTGCCGCCGCCACGTCGAGGTGGCGCATGCCATCCTGGCGGACCACGCGGCCGCCGCCCTGGACCTGCTCGCCGAGGAGCTGCGCCTGGCCCAGCGCCAACTCAGCCTGATCACCGGCGAGTTCAGCGCGGACGACCTGCTCGGCGAGATCTTCAGCCGCTTTTGCATCGGCAAGTGACGGGCTCGTGGGTGTCCGCCGAGAGCGTCTGTGGCACCGGGGCGATGGAAGGCGGCGCAAGGCCGACCAGTGGCCGCGCGCCTACGGGCTTCAGTGCTTGGCGCATCCCCTGTCGCGGTCGATAATCGGAATGCAACAAAAACAAACGATGTCCCGACCGGGCCAGGAGATTCAATGGAACTGACCGAGCTGGTCCAAGTGATCCAGACCTTGAACGCCGACGACGCTTTCCGCGCCCGCTTGACCCTGGACCAATGGCGCAGCGTTTCAACCTACCTGAGCAAGCATGAAGTTCGCGCCGGCGACCTGCTGATCAAGCAGGGCGACACCGACCGCTCGCTGTACTTCCTGGGCGCGGGCACCTTGCAGGTCTTCGTCACCGGCGGCCCGCCCGGCAGCAGCCGCATCGCCATCCTGCGGGCCGGTTCGGTGGTCGGCGAGCCCGGCCTCTTCGGGGACGGCCCGCGCATGGCCAATGTCGAGGCGATGACACCCTGCACGGTCTGGGCCTTGCGCGGCCCGCGCCTGGAGGAGCTGTCCCAGCGCTCGCCTGCCCTGGCCCTTGAACTGCTGAGGGCCGCCGGCGGCGTGATGGCCACGCGCATGCGCGCCAACCTGACGCGCCAGACACCGTTCAGCTGAGAAGCTGTGAACGAATTCTGAGCGGACCGGGCGCTCGGCGCGACCGACAGGCAGGCAAGACGGCCCATCCGGCCGGCGCGGGTCCACCGTCACCGAGGGTGACCGGCATCGTGAATGGCTGAAAGTCCCGCAATCCCGGACAATCGCCGCATGACCGTCTCCCGAAGCGCCCAGGCCCCGAGTTTTTCCAGTGCCGACTTCCGGGCGGCGCTGGGCCTGTTCGCCACCGGCGTCACCATCGTCACCGCCCGGGACGCCCAGGGCCAGCCGGTGGGTTTGACGGCGAACTCCTTCAATTCCGTGTCCTTGGCGCCGCCGCTGGTGCTTTGGAGCCTGGCCAGCGCCGCCGGCTCGATGCCGGCCTTCAGCCGGGGCTCGCACTATGCGGTGCACATCCTGGCCGCCGACCAGCGCGAGCTGGCCGAGCGATTCGCGCGCAAGAACGTCAAGCGCTTCGAGGGCGTGCCTTTCCACGAAGGCGCGGCGGGCGTGCCCATCCTGGACGGCGCGCTCGCCGTGTTCGAGTGCTTCAACCGCAGCCAGTACGAAGAGGGCGACCACGTGATCTTCGTCGGCGAGGTGGAGCGCTGCACCCACCGCTCGGGCGCGCACCCGCTGATCTTCCACGGTGGCCGGTTCTTTACCGAGCTGCCTTTGGCGTAGCGGCGGCCTCGGTCGCCGGCGGGGCGGCCTTCTCGAGGTCGAGGAACATCCAGTTCTCCGGCATGAAGGGGTGGCGCAGGTAGCCCACCACCCCGGGCGCGGCGATGTCGGTGGCCATGCGGTGGGCATGCACCTTGTAGGGCATGTAGGCCACGAGCAGCCTGGCGGCCTCGCGCATCGCGGCCATGCGCTGCGGGCCATCGCCGAGCCGGGTCTGCTTGTCGAACAGCGCATCGAAGGCGGGCAGCTGGAAAAAGGCCAGGTTGGCCGCGCCGGCCTGTGGCCCGTAGGCCATGGCGAGGAAATCCTCCGCATCGGGCGTGGTCGCCGCATTGCCCAGCAGCCACATCATCAGGCGCCCTGCCCGGGCCGACTTGAGGTGTTCGGGCCAAGGGGCGATCTTGAATTCGATGCGCACCTTGATCGCGCGCATCGCCTTGGCCCAGACCTCGTTCAGCCTGCGGTAGCGCTGGTCGCCCAGCGAGTGGAATTGCAGCACCAGGGGCCGGCCGTCGGGCAGGTCGCGCCAGCCGTCGCCGTCCTTGTCGACGTAGCCGTACAGGTCGAGCAGGGCCTGGGCGCGCCCGGGGTCGTGCTGGCTCATCTCGGTGCGCAGCGCCGGGTCGTAGCCGTAGGTCATCGGCGGCAGGATGCTTTCCGCCGGCGCGGCCTGGTTGCGCCAGACGTGGCGGATCTGCTCCTGGTTGTCGTGGGCCATCGCGATCGCCCGGCGCAGCGCCACCTTGTCGGGCGTGTAGCCGCCGACGACGGGGTGCTTCATGTTGAAGAAGGAGAAGAAGATCTCCGGCTGCGCGCCCCGCTGCAGCTGGAAGCCGCGCCGTAGCAGTTCGGGCGACGGCTGGTTGCCGGGGAAGACGGTGTCGATGTAGGTCTCGGGCACCCGCTGGATCAACTGGTGTTCGCCGTTCAGGAACGCCAGCCAGCGCGGCTGGTCCTCCTCGATGATGGCCACCTCCACCCGGTCCAGCATCGGCAGCCTGCGGCCGCGCAGCCGCTTCTGGATGGCCCGGGCGTCGTCGTCGCCCTCGGCGGGCTCCGCGTCGAAGACCATGGCCCTGAAACCCGGGTTTCGTGACAGCACGATGCGCGAGGATCGCTCCCAGCCCGTCAGTTGGAACGGCCCCGTGCCCACGGGGTGTTCGCCCACCCGGTCGCCGTGCGCTTCGACCACCTCGCGCGCCACGGGGGGCAGGTTCGTCAGGCTGTACAGGAAGCGCGGCCGCGGCCGCGCCAGGGTGAAGCGCAGGGTGTAACGGTCCAGCACCTGCAGGCCCGGCACGTCGCGCGCGTAGTCGAAGGCCCGCTTGGATTTGAGCGCGGCGTCGGCCAGGGCCTGCAGGCCCACGATCCCCTCTTGCTCCAGCCCCACCTGCAGCGGGCTCTTCCAGCGCGGGTCGTAGATGCGCTTGATCGAATAGGCGTAGTCGGCCGCCACCAGTTCGCGGGGCCGGCCGTTGAAGGCCGGGTCGGGCGTGAAATAGATGCCGGGCCGGATGCGCACGGTGTACGTCCTGAAGTCGCTGGAGACCTCCGGCATCGCCGCCGCCGTCAAAGGCTTGAGCTTGGCCGGCCGGGCGAGGTAGTCGTAGGTCAGCAACGACTCGAAGATGTGGCCGGTGATGGTGTTGGAGTACAGGTCCGAAATCTGCGCCGGATCGAAGGTGGTCTCGGCGGCCGGGAAGGCCAACCGCAGCACCTTGGGCGGGTCGGCGGGCGCCTGTTGCGCGGCCGAGATCCCTGGGGCCAGCGCCAGGCCCAGCCCGATCGCGGCCAGCATAGAAAGCCGGCCGTGGCCGGCACGGCGCGCCGGCCGGGCTCGCCACCATCGGTTCAAGAGAGGTTTCGGCATCTTGGATCGCTTCGGCGGTCGACGTGCTGCGGGCGGGAACGGCGCAGTGTAGGGCGGCGGCCTCTAAACTGACCCGGCCACGCCAACCCCACGAGAGACCCCGAGACCACCATGACAGACGATCCTTTGAAGAACGCTTCCTGGCGCTGCAGCGCCTTCCACGAATTGAGCCTGCGGGAGCTGCACGGCATCTATGCCGCACGCCAGACGGTGTTCGTGGTCGAGCAGGAATGCGTCTACCTCGACGTCGACGGCATGGACCCCCAAGCCTGGCACCTGGCCGCCTGGGCCGACGGCGCGCAGGGTCCGCAGGATTCGCCGCTGGCCTACGCCCGGCTGTTCCCACCGGGCGTCAAATACCCCGAAGCCTCGATCGGCCGCGTGCTGACGACCGCGCCCGCGCGCGGCAGGGGCTGGGGCCGCGCGCTGGTGTCACGCGCGGTGCGGGAGTGCGACCGGCTGTTCGGCAGGCCTGCGCTGCGCATCTCGGCGCAGGCGCACCTGGACGGTTTCTACGAAGGCTTCGGCTTCGGCCGGGTGGGCGAGCCCTACCTGGAGGACGGCATCCCCCACATCGAGATGCGAAGGCCCGCCGGCCAGGCTTGACGGATGGGCCGCGGCCCCGGCCCGTTTTATCGCACTTCCATCGGCGCGGGCTGGTGGTTCAGCACCATCTGCACTTCTTCCTGCCAGGGCAGCTCGTGCAGGATCTCGTTGATGTGCAAGGCCACTTGCAAGGTAGGCAACTTGTCGCCCTGGCCATTGACGACCTGCACGTTGGTGATGATGCCCATCGGGTCGGCCATCGCCACGACCCCCCGGCCGAGATCCACCCAGTCCCAGGCAACGCCTGCAGCACCGTCATTCCAACGGCTACACCAGACCGTCTGGCCCATGCTCGGCTCGTCGCCGTGGCCGACGCTGGTGATCTCGGTGCTTAAATGTACAAATCGACTAGCGACCAGCTTGTGAGGCGGCGGGTCGGCCTGCCACAATACCGGCGGCCAAGCAGAAATGGTCCAGGCAAGGGTCATGATGATTTGTTCGACGCTCGGGCGATGGTGTATTCCATGTCTTGCAGTGTCGGCAAAATGACCCGTGAATTCAGCTGTCATTCTTGTCAGACTGTCATCGGTGACAGGCTCATCGATCGGGGCGCAACGCCCGGGTTTTTGTGGGGAACTTCACATGCTTCAGGGTAGCTATCAGGCAGTTTTGGAAGCCCAGACCCGAGACCAGTTTCAGCGCGAAGTGGTCAAATTTGCACAAAACATGGGCTTCAAGACCGTGGCTGCGACTACGGTTTTCGATCGGCTTTCGGGGCCTGCCGATTTCGTGACGGTGGACAACACGCCTCCCGAGTTCCGGGAGAAATTTGACTCCGTCGAGCGGAACACCCGGGACCCGGTGATGCAGCACTGCAAGTACAGTGGCCGCCCCATCATCTGGGACCAATCGACTTATGTGAAGGTGAATTTGGGCGAGCAGTGGGAAGAACAGGCGGCCTTTGGTTATCAATCAGGCATCGCCATGGCCCTGCACCTGCCCGAAGGCCGTCATTTTGTTTTCGGTGTCGACCTGGATGGTCGATTGACGGAAGAACCCAACCAGCTGAGCCGCCTGGTCGCTGATTTGCAACTGTTCACCGTCTATGCCCAGGAGGCGGCCAGTCGGGTGCTTTTGCCGACCCCTCGTGAATCCGCTGGACCGGAGCCTCGCCTGACGCCGCGCGAACTTGAAGCCCTGCGTTGGACATTGGAAGGCAAGACAGCCTGGGAAATGGGAAAGATTCTGGGCGTGTCCGAGCGCACAGCGGTCTTCCATGTCAACAACGCCATGCACAAGCTGTCGTGCATCAGCAAGCATCAAGCTGCGCTCAAAGCCGAACGTTTGGGTTTGCTGGGTTGACATTTATGACGGAAATGTCACTGCCCGTCACATAAGACACCCCTTAGGGGGATTGTCACTGGAAGGTCTGACAGTTACGCGAAATTGGCCTGGTTGCTGAAATGAAGGCGTGCACCGAAAGAGGTGTGTCTTCAACAGGAGCCTTCCATGCAAGCAAAGCCCCAAGCCCTTCCTGCCAAAGTCTCTCCCTCATCCGTTGAAGCGAACAAGGCGAATTTCAGCAAACAGCCCAAGCCTTTGGATCCCCAAATGCTGCGCCATGTCGGTGGCGGCGTGCGCTCACCCGGTTCCAACTGGTGAGCTGTTTCGCCACACACTTCTTGCTGTCTTTGATCTTTTAAGTCTTTTGAAGACGCCTTTGTAAGAAGTTCTACGACTTCTGGCTTGGTACGGGTCAAGCAAGCCTGCCCTGCCAAAACCCTGATGGCAAGAGTCGTGTTCCCTGGAAGGCACCGGTCTCCGTGCGGCCTTCATTGGCAGGCCGCTATTCAGAAGCTGCAGTGGAGATTTGGCATTCATTCCCTGCTTGCCGGATGAGCGGCCGGGCCTGGCCAGGAAGGATCGCGTGTGCGTTTGCTAAGGATGCGCGCGAAAACCTCATGAACAGTGCAAAGAGTGCGGATGGAGGACCCCCAACAGGGGGATTGCCACTGTCATAGCTGACAGTGTCCAGATAGTGGGCGCACTGGTGCAATGAAGCCATGTAACGAATACGGGCGTTTGGTTTCAAACGGAGTCACCATGCAAATGAAAAACCAAACGAGCCGGCCTGGGCGGCGACTTTCATGGTCGCGCCTCGTCCATCAACTCGGCGGTTGCCTTGCGGGTCACTGCGGGTGATCGGGTCATTCGATCGCTTGGCTGTTTCATGTCCAACCTCTTCCGCCAGGAAGCCCTCAGCACCCAACAACACGCTTGGCTGGGCAGCATTCGCCTGATCCGGCCGGTGTCCCTGACCCTCTTGGCCACTCTCGCCGTCCTTGCGGCGGTGGGAGTGGTACTTTTTTTGGGCCTGGGGCAATACACGCGCAAGGCGGCGGTGGTCGGCGTGCTGGTGCCCGAGAAAGGCGTGATGCGCCTGCACGCGCCGCAGGCCGGCACGGTGCTGGAAAGCCATGCTGTCGAAGGCCGGGCCGTCAAGCAAGGCGATGTGCTCTTCGTGCTGTCGGTGGGCCGCAGCACCGAATCCGGCGACACCCAGGCCGCGGTGCAAGCCGGCCTGGCCACGCGCCAGCAGAGCCTGCAAGAGGCCGCCCGGCAGCGCCAGGCCTTGCTGGCGGCGCAGAAGGCCGGCTTGGATCGGCAGGTCGCCGACCTGCAGCGCGAACTGGCCCAGATCGACGCCGAGGCGGGTCTGCAGCGCCAGCGCCTGGCCCTGGCGCAACAGGCTTTGGACCGGCACAAGGGCCTTCTCGCCGAAAATTTCATCTCCATCGCGCAGGTGCAGGCCAAGTCGGAAGAAGTCTTGGCCGTCCGCGCCCAGCAGCAGGCGCTTGAACGCCAGCGCGCCGGCAAGCAGCGCGAGCTCGGCGTGCTGCAGGCCCAGCTGCTCGAACTGCCGCTGCAGGCCCAGGCCGCCACCGGCGAGATCGAACGTGATTTGGCCGAGCTGGCGCAGGAGTCCGCCGAGGCGGCGGCGCGCCAGCGCCTGGTGGTGCGCGCGCCGCAAGACGGCGTCGTCAGCGTCGTGACGGCCCAGCCCGGCCAGAACGCCGCGCCGGACGCCCCCCTGGCCAGCCTGGTGCCGGCCCACAGCCAGCTCCAGGCCCAGCTCTACGCGCCGTCCAGCGCCGTGGGTTTCGTGCGGCCGCGCCAGACCGTGCTGCTGCGCTACCAGGCCTACCCGTACCAGAAGTTCGGACACCATCCCGGCGAGGTGCTGGCGGTGTCGCGCACGCCGCTGCAGGCGGCCGAGATCGCGGCGCTGGCGCTGCCGGAATCGCTGCGCCGCGAGCCGCTCTACCGCATCACCGTCAGCTTGAAAGAGCAACAGGTTCAGGCCTATGGCCAGGCTCAGCCGCTGGTGCCCGGCATGCAGCTCGACGCCGACGTGCTGCTGGACCGCCGGCGGCTGATCGAATGGATCTTCGAGCCGCTGCTCAGCGTCGCCGGCAGGGTGTGACACCATGAAGGACCTGCTGCAGCGCCTGAATTTCGGTCCCGCGCGCGCCTCGATGCTGTTGCAGACCGAGGCCGCCGAATGCGGCCTGGCCTGCCTGGCGATGGTCGCCGACCACCACGGCTTGAAGACCGACCTGGCCACGCTGCGCAAACGCTTCCCGCTGTCCCTCAAGGGCGCCACGCTGGTGGACTTGCTGCGCATCAGCAACCAGATGGACCTCTCCCCGCGCCCCCTGCGCGCCGAGATGGAACACCTGGAAGGCCTGCAGCTGCCTTGCATCCTGCACTGGGACCTGAACCATTTCGTGGTGCTGACCGAGCTGCGCAAGGGTTGGGGCGGCGGCATGCGCGCGGTGATCCACGACCCGGCCCAGGGCGTGCGCGAACTCGGCCTGGACGAAGTCTCCAAGCACTTCACCGGCGTGGTGCTCGAGTTGATGCCCGGCGCCGGCTTCAAGCCGCGGGTCGAGAAGCAGTCGGTCGGCATCCGCCAACTGCTCGGCCCCGTCACCGGCCTGAAGCGATCGCTGACGCAGATCTTCGCGTTGGCGCTGGCGCTGGAAGCCTTCATGCTGCTGTCGCCCTTCTTCATGCAGTGGGTGGTGGACGGCGTGCTCGTCAGCGCCGACCGCGACCTGCTGGTCACGCTCGGCCTGGGTTTCGGCCTGCTGGTGCTGCTGCAGGTGGCCACCGGCGCGGTGCGTTCCTGGGCGGTGCTCTACCTGTCGTCGCACCTGAACCTGCAATGGCTCGGGCACGTGTTCGCCCACCTGATGCGCCTGCCCGTGGCCTGGTTCGAGAAGCGCCACGCCGGCGACGTGATGTCGCGTTTCGGCGCGGTGCAGCAGATCCAGCAGACCTTGACGACGAGCTTCATCGAAGCCGTGCTCGACGGCCTGCTCGTGGTGTTGACGCTGGCGATGATGTGGGTCTACAGCCCGGTGCTGAGCGCCATCGCGCTGGGCGCCGTGCTGCTGTATGCGCTGGCGCGCCGCCTGTTCTTCCGCCCGCTGCGCGAGGCGACCGAAGAGGCCATCGTCCACGACGCGAAGAAGGCCACGCATTTCCTGGAGTCGCTGCGCGGCGTGCAGGCGATCAAGCTGCACAACCGGCAGGAGGACCGCCAGGCCCAGTTCATGAACCGCGTGGTCGACTCGATGAACGCCCACATCGCCACCCGCAAGCTCGACCTGACCCTCGGCGTGGTGCACAAGCTGCTGTTCGGCCTGGAGCGCGTGGCCGTCGTCTGGGTCGGCGCGCTGATGGTGTTGGACCGCAGCTTCTCGGTCGGCATGCTGTTCGCCTTCTTCGCCTACAAGGAGCAGTTCGCGCTGCGGGTGAGCGGTTTGATCGACAAGGTCGTCGAGTTGAAGATGCTCAAGCTTCAGGGCGAGCGCCTGGCCGACATCGTGCTCAGCGCGCCGGAGCGCCAATCGCTGCCGCTGGCCGCGCCGGGCGTGCCGCTGTCGGCCGACCAGGTCGACCCGACGCTGGAACTGCGCGACGTGGCTTTCGCCTATTCCGAAGGCGAAGCCCAGGTGCTGCAAGGCTTGTCGCTCAAGATCGAGCCGGGCGAGTCGGTCGCCATCGTCGGGCCTTCCGGTTGCGGCAAGACCACCCTGCTCAAGGTGATGCTCGGCATCCACGAGCCCCAGGCCGGCGAGATGCGGGTGGGCGGCGTGCCGCTGTCGCGCCTGGGCCTGCGCACCTGGCGCGACATGATCGGCACGGTCATGCAGGACGACGTGCTCTTCGCCGGTTCCGTCATCGACAACATCAGCTTCTTCGACGCCCAGCCCGACCTGGACTGGGTCAAGCGCTGCGCCCAACTCGCGGCCGTCGAAGAAGAGATCGAAGGCATGCCCATGGGCTTCCACACCCTGGTGGGCGACATGGGCTGCAGCCTATCAGGGGGGCAGCGCCAGCGCATCCTGCTGGCCCGGGCGCTCTACAAGCGGCCGCGCATCCTGTTCCTGGACGAAGCGACCAGCGCGCTCGACGTGGAACGCGAACGCCTGGTCAACCAGGCGGTGCGCGAGCTGCGGATCACGCGCGTGATCGTCGCCCACCGGCCGGAAACCATCGCTTCTGTGGGCCGGGTGGTGGTGCTCAAGGAAGGCCGTGTCGCGCAAGACCTGCGCACGGTCGGCGCCCAGGAATCCAAAGCGGCGGCGGAGGGTTCCCGGTGAGCCCCTGTCCCGTCCGCCTTTTGTTCGCCGCGGCGCCTCGCTGTTCACGGACGCCGGTGGCGCGGCGCTTGCACTGATCCGCCCGCGGGCCGCAGCGGCCGCACGGCGGGTCCCTGGTGGAGTCCAAGAAAAAGATTTCGACGCGGCGCGTGCAGCGCCAGTGGGAAGACCGAAACCAAATATGGATGTTTTGAAATTTATCGATGACCTGAGTCCGAGGGTTGGGGCCCTGCGGTGTCGATTCGGGAGGTGAGGAAATGAGCATTCAAACCGCGAAAGCGGCCAGCAGCAATGAAGCCAATCCCCAGGCGCTGGACGCGATCGTCAAAGCGAGCGAGACCTATGCCATCGTGGCGTCGCAAGACATCATGGATGTGCGCGGCATCAAGCTATGGGCCAAGGGCCAGCCGGTGTCGGCCGTGCTTCAGCAACGGTTGCTGGAACGCAAGCTGCAGCATCCGCTGGAGGTCTGCCTCACGGCGGAGACCGGCGTCACGCCTTTCACGCTGCACGACGACCTGAAGGCCTGCCTGGAGGAAGACACGCCCCTGGCGACGATCGTGCGCCCCTGGGCGCCGGTGCTGATGGAACAGGTCAAGCACCTGCCCTTGCATTCGGTCGCCTTGCTGCTGTTGACCGCGGCCATGGCCACCCGGCCCAGCCACCTGCCGCATTGCGTGATGTCGATGGCGCTGGCCGGCGCGATGATGGCCAGCCGCAAGCGCCCGGTTGGGGACATCCGCACCGCGATGCTCGGCGGGTTGCTGCACGACATCGGCGAGGTCTACATCCATCCGCAGTACCTCGACTACTCCGGCGCGCTCGACCTGGTCGGCCACAAGCACCTCGTGGTTCACCCCCGCGTGGCCCAGCTGCTGTTGCGCAGCACGACCGACTACCCGGAAGCGCTGTGCCGCGCGATCGGCGAGCACCATGAGCGGCTCGACGGCTCGGGCTACCCGGCCCGGCTGGCCGGCGACCAGATGTCCGAGCTGGGCAAGCTGTTAGCGGTGGTGGAAGTGACGATGGGCGTGCTGCGTTCGCCGCGCGCGCCGTTGACCCGGGCCAGCTTCGCCTTGCGTGTCGTGCCGGGCGAATTCGATCCGCAATGGACCAGTCTGGTCTGCGAAGCCGCCCGCCTGGCCGCGGAGAGCGTGCCGGAGCCCGTCGCGGGCGCCGCGCCCCTGCAGCCGCTGAACCAGATCGACCAGCGGATCCAGCAGACGCAGGCCCTGGGCGCCACGCTCAAGGAGCAAGGCCGCGCCGGCCCCATCCTGGAAATGGTCGACAAGGCTTTGGGCCGGCTGGCCCGCCTCCGGGTGGCCTGGAACGCCATGGGTTGTTGGGCGGCGGACGACGCCGAAGCCAGCCCTGCCGAGCGATTCGAACTGGAAATGGCCAACCGGGAACTGCAACAACGCTTGCGGGAGCTGCAACGTGAGTGCATGCTTCTCAGTGAGCGTTTGGGAGAAGCCGAAAAGGCCCGTTTGCAGCCCCTGTGGGAGGGCTTGATGGATGGATCCATCGCTTGAGCGAGCGGCCACCCGCGGTCACCCCGTTTTTTTCTTAAACCCTGTCTTTTGATTTGATTCCATCATGACCAACAGCCAACTGTTCATCGAACTCGTACACAGGCTGGAAAGCTATGACGACGCGGTGGTGCTCACCGTGCTGTTGTCTTTAGGCGCCGACCGTGTGCCCATCCGATCCACCCTTGGCCAGCTCAGGCAGAACCATTTGGGCGGCTTGCTGACGCCCAACCGCGTTTCGCTCGCGGTCGAACACCTGCAAGCCCATGGGCTGTTGACGGTGGAGATGCCGACGGTGCGGCTGCGCCGTTCGCGCTATGGCGAACTGTCGGTCGACCGGGAAGCGGTGCTGGCGCTCTTGCGGCAGCCGATGGTGTACGCGGAGTACACGCCGGGCTTGTCCGAGGCGGTCATTCCATTGCTGCGGGACACCGAATGGGGCGACCTCGGCATGGATGAACCGATGCCCAGCAGCTCACCCGCTGTGCGCGGTGTGCTGGCTGGGCGCAACCGCTCACCGTCGCGGTGAGCGGGCGGGGGCGAACGATCGATCAGGCGTTGAAACCGAACGGGCCGAACGGCTGGCCGCGGTCGAGGGCGCGCATGCGGCGCTCCAGGTCGTTCATGTCGGCGGCGCGGGACAGGTACTCCGATTCGCTGTCGTAAGCCGATTGGTGGGCCGGTGCGAACACCAGGTTGATCAAGAGGGAGATGAGAGACATGGCACTTTTCCTTTTGGCTTCGTCCACACGAGAGGCTTAGCCTCCGGGCTCAGCCTTCGCTACTAGCTGTGGACACCAGGGATTTGGCATCCACGGACGTAAGGGTAACCCCTAATGACTAGGGTTTCCACCTAATTTTCGAAAAGCCCCAAAGGTGCTAAGGGTCAATGTGCCCTCGGCATGGGCCGATGCCGACCCTCCCACGCTTGTTCCGAGGAAAACCGCACACCGGGCGCCCTCCCGGACAGGCCGGCGCCGGCCGAATCAACCGCCGGATGAGCCGTTTTCCGCTGGCATGGGCCCTGGCAACGGCGACTTGCGCCTGAAGACGCGCCGCGCCAGCCGCCCGCTGCCTTGCACCAGGTCGTCCACGTAGGTAAACAGCACCGGGATTACCAGCAGGCTCAGGAAGGTCGAGGTGATCAACCCGCCGATCACGACGATGGCCATCGGCGAGCGGAAGCTCGGGTCGGTGCCCCAGCCCAGCGCGATCGGCAGCATGCCGGCGCCCATGGCGATGGTGGTCATGATGATGGGGCGGGCGCGCTTGTGGCAGGCGTCCATCAGCGCGTCCCAGCGGTTCATGCCGCGCTCGTTCCTGGCCATGATCGCGTACTCCACCAGCAGGATGGAGTTCTTGGTGGCGATGCCCAGCAGCATGATGGTGCCGATCATCGCCGGCATCGTCAGGTCGGTGCGGGTGAGGAACAGCGCCAGGATGGCCCCCGGGATCGACAGCAATAGCGCCGCCAGGATGGTCACCGGCTGCACCCAGGCGTGGAACAGCAGCACCAGCACGATGTAGATGCACAGCACGCCGGTGAGCATGGCCAGGCCGAAGCTGGCGAACAGTTCGCCCATCGCCTCGGCGTCGCCCACCGTCGTCTTGACCACGCCGCTGGGCAGGTTGCGCAGGCTGGGCAGGTTGTCGGCGAGTTGCTGCACGTGCCCCAGCGGCTGGCCGTTCAGTTCGATCTCGAAGTTGATGTTGCGCTGGCGGTTGAAGCGGTCGATCTGGGCGGGGCCGCTGTCCAGCCCGAGCGTGGCGACGTTGGACAGCGGCACCGGGCCGCGCGCCCCCGGCACGGCCAGGCGTTCGATCAGCGACAGGTCCTGCCGCGCCTCGGGCGGCAGCTTCACCAGCACCGGCACCTGGCGTTGCGACAGGTTGAGCTTGGCCAGGCCCTGGTCGTAGTCGCCGGCGGTGGCGATGCGCAGGGTGTCGGCGATCGCGGCCGAGGTGACGCCCAGGTCGGCGGCCTTGGCGAAGTCGGGCCGCACCACCAGCTCCGGCCGCTGCAGGCTGGACGTGCTGGTGACGTTGCCGATGCCCGGCAGCGTGCGCAGCTCTTGCTCGACCTTGGCCGCGTGGGCGGACAGCGCCGCGCCGTCCTGCCCGGCCAGCACGAGCACGTACTTTTCGTTCGACCCGCCCAGCCCGACGGTGAAGCGCGCACCGGGGATGGTTTCCAGCGCCTTGCGGATCTCGCCCTCCACTTGCTGCTTGCTGACGCCGCCGCGTTCCTTGCGCGGCGTCATGTTGATGGTCAGCGTGGCCTTTCGGACTTCGGCCGCGCCGGCGGGGTTGAACGGGTCGCCGCCGGTGGCGCCGCCGCCGACCGCGGTGTAGACCATCTTGACGTGCGGGTGGTCCTTGATCGCCGCGCGCGCCTGCTCGGCCACGGCGGCGGTCTGCGCGTAGGTGCTGCCGGGCGGCAGCGAAACGTAGATCTGGGTCTGGGACAGGTCGTCCGGCGGGATGAAGCCGCCCGCGATCTGGCCGGAGAACAGCGGCGCGCACGAGGCGACGCTGAACACGGTGGCGCCGGCGACCGTCCACAGCCGGTGCTTCACGCACCAGCCCACCGCGCGCATGTAGGCTTTCATCCAGCCCGGCTCCTTCTCTTCGCGCTTCGGCGGGGCCAGCAGGTAGGCGGCCATCATCGGCGTCAGCATGCGGGCCACCACGAGCGAGAAGAACACCGCGATCGCGGCCGTCCAGCCGAACTGCACGAAGAACTTGCCGGCCACGCCGCTCATGAAGGCGGTGGGCAGGAAGACGGCGATCAGCGTGAAGGTGGTGGCGATCACCGCCAGGCCGATCTCGTCGGCCGCTTCCATCGCGGCTTCCTTCGGCGACTTGCCCATGCGCAGGTGGCGCATGATGTTCTCGATCTCGACGATCGCGTCGTCCACCAGGATGCCCACCACGAGCGACAGGCTCAGCAGCGTGACGGTGTTCAGCGTGAAGCCGGCCCAGTGCATCGCCGCGAAGGTGGGGATGATGGACAGCGGCAGCGCCACCGCCGAGACGAAGGTGGCGCGCCAGTCGCGCAGGAAGAACCACACGACGATCACCGCCAGCAGGGCACCCTCCACCATCAGCGACATCGAGCCGCTGAAGTTCTCCGCCACCGGGTCGACGAAATTGAAGGCCTCGGTCACCTGGATGTCGGGGTGCTCGGCCTTGAGCTTTTCCAGCGCGGCGCGCACGCCGGTGGCCACCTCGATCTCGCCCGCGCCGCGCGAGCGCGTGATTTCGAAACCCACCACCGGTTCGCCGTTGAGCGCGGCGCTGCTGCGCCGCTCGGCCACGGTGTCGCTCACCTTGGCCACCTGGTCGAGCCGCACGTGGCGGCCGTCGCCGAGGGTGATCTCCATCGCCGCGAGTTCCTCCGCCGACCGCACCGTGGCGATCGTGCGCACCGACTGCTCGCCGCCGCCCAGGTCGGCGCGGCCGCCGGAGGCCTCTTGCTGGATGCTGCGCAGCTGGCGCGAGATGTCGGCCACCGTCGCGTTCAGCGCCAGCAGCTTGGCCGGGTCGATTTCGACGTGCACTTCCCGCGTGACGCCGCCGACGCGGCTCACCGCCCCCACGCCGCGCACCGCCAGCATGGCGCGGCTGACGTCGTTGTCGACGAACCAGCTCAGCGCCTCGCCGTCCATGCGGTCGGAGGCCACGGTGTAGGTGAGGATGGGCGAGCCCGACAGCGTGAGCTTGCCGATCTGCGGGTCGCGCAGGTCGCCGGGCAGGTCGGAGCGCACGCGCTGCACCGCGTCGCGCACATCGTCCAGGCCTTCCTGGGGGTTCTTCTCCAGGCGGAACTCGACGGTGACGATGGCGGTGCCGTCCTGCACCTTGGTGTAGATGTTCTTGACCCCTTGAAGCGTGGCGACCGAGTTCTCGATCTTGCGCGCCACCTCGGTCTCCATCTGGGCCGGCGCGGCGCCGGGCAGGCTGGCGGTCACGGTGACCGTGGGCAGCTCGATGTCGGGGAAGTTCTGCACCTTCATCGAGTGGTAGCCCAGCAGCCCGGCCAGGGTGAGCATCAGGAAGAGCAGCAGCGAAGGGATGGGGTTGCGTATCGAGTACGCGGAGACGTTGATGGCCATGGGGTTTCCTGGAAGGGGCGTCGTCGTTCTTCGTCGGTGCGTCGGCGTCGCCGCCGTCAGGGCTTCCTGGGGGCCGGCGCGGCGGCACCCGGCTGCGCCACCACCTTCACGGTGTCGCCGTCGCCGAGGAAGCCCGCGCCGGTGGCGACCACGCGCGCGCCGGGCTGCAGCCCGCCGGTGACCTCGACGCGCTCGCCGATGCGGCGGCCGACCTGCACCTTGGCCTGCGTCACCTTGGCCAGCGCGTCCTGGCCCTGTTCGCCGACGGTGAAGACATAGCTGAAGCCGTCGCGCAGCAGCACCGCGCTCTGGGGCAGCGTCAGCGCCGCGCTGCTGCCGACTTCGAAGTCGCCGCGCGCGAACATGCCGGCGCGCACCCCGTCGGCACGCGGCAGGTCGACATAGACCAGGCCGTTGCGGGTCTGGGTGTCCACCGTCGGGGCCACCATGCGCACCTTGCCCCGCACCGCCTGGCCGTCCGGGCCGGCGACGGTGGCCTGCATGCCGGGCTTGATGCGCGCCAGTTCGCCGGCGGGCACCTCGGCCCGCCATTCGAGGCGACCCTGGCGGATCAGGCGGAACAGCTCCTGGCCCGCCGGCAGCACCGCGCCGACGGTGGCGCTGCGCGCCGAAATGACGCCGTGGTCGGGCGCCAGCACCTGGGTCTGGCGCAGCCGCAGCTGCTGCGACTGCAGCTGCGCCTTCTGCGCGTCCAGCCGGGCGCGGGCGGTGCGCTCGGCGGTGAGGTACTGGTTGATCTGCTGGGCGCTCAGGGCGCCGCTCTTGTCCAGCTCGCGGGCGCGCTGGGCGTTGCTCGCCGCCTCGGCCAGCGTGGCCTCCGCCTCGGCCAGGCTGGCGCGGATCTGGGCCAGCTCGGCCTGCACCGTCTCGGGGGCGAAGCTGGCCAGCACGTCGCCGCGCTTGACGGTGTCGCCGACATTGACCTTCACGTCGGCCAGCCGCAAGCCATTGGCCTCGGTGCCGATGCTGGCTTCCTGCCAGGCGGCGATGCTGCCGTTGGCGCTGATGCGCAGCGGGAAATCGCCGGATTCGGGTTGCGCGACGCTGACGGTGAGCGCCGGCTTGGGTGCGGCGGCGGCCTGCTTGGCGTCGTCGGCGGCGCGGGCGTTCAGGGTGAGGAGTGCGGCGCCGGCCAGCGCGGTGGCGAGGGCGGCGGCGATCAGGGTGGGACGGTTGATCTGCATGGTGTCTGCCGTGTGGGACGGTGGGTGTTCGGGACGGTTTCGGCGGGGGCGTCAACGCATGGGGGGGATGGACGACGAAGCGAGCGGGGCGGCCTCGCCCTGCCGGCCGATGCCGGACGCGGACCAGCCGCCGCCCAGCGCGCGGTAGAGCGCGACCCAGGCCTGGCTGCGCTCGCGCTGCAGGTCGACCAGGGCGCTTTGCGCCTGCACGGCGGTGCGGCGGGCGTCTTCCAGCTCGAACAGGCTGGCCAGGCCGCCGCGGTAACGCGCCTCGGAGGCGCGCAGCGATTCGCCGTAGCCCTGGGCGGCCGCCTGCGCATTGGCTTCGCGGTCGGCCGCGCTTTGCAGGTTGACCAGCGCTTCCTCCACCTCGCGCACCGCCGTGCGCAGCGCGGCGCGGTAGAGCGAGGCGGCTTCGTCCAGCCGCGCCTGGGCCGCGGCGGCGTCGGCGCGGCGCCTGCCGCCGTCGAACAGCGGCAGCGTCACCGACAGCGGCCCGAGGCTCCAGACGGTGCCGTCCGTGGTGAAACCGCCGGCCGAATAGCGGGCCGCGCCGACGCTGCCGGACAGGCTGATGCGCGGCAGCCGCCGCGCCTGGGCCTCGGCCAGGTCGGCGCGCCGCGCCAGCCATTCGCGTTCGGCGGAGAAAACGTCGGGCCGCTGCGCCAGCACCTGGGCCGGCACCTGGGTGACGGCGATCTGCGCGGGCTGGGGCACCGGGTTGGGCTGGCCCGCCAGGGCGGCTTCGCCGGGGCGCAGGCGCTCGCGCAGGTCGGGCTCGGCCAAGCCGGTCAGCGCGACCAGGGCCTTGACCTCCAACTCGCAGCGCGCTTTCTGCGCCGTGAGCTGGGCCGCGCCCTGCGCGCTGCTGGCGCGGGCCAGGGCGCTGCTGGCCGGCGCCTGGAAGCCGGCTTTGGCGCTGAGCTCGGTGAGCCGGGCGGTTTCGCGGCGCGACAACGCGTCGGCCTCGGCGGTGCGCACCTGGGCCTGGCAACCGCGCAGGCCGATGTAACGGCTGGCGGTTTCGGCGGCCACCGCGACGCGGGCGTCGTGCCAGCCGGCCTGCGCGCCGGCCAGGCGTTGCCCGGCGGCGCCGCGGGCGGCCCGGCCGGCGCCGAAGACGTCGATCTCCCAGCTGGCCTGCAGCCCGGCGGAGCTGGTGTTGGCGATGGGCAGGCTCAGGTCCTGGCGGCTGCGGCTGGCGGAAGCCTGGGCGTCCAGCGCGGGCAGCAGCGCCGCCCGCGCCGCGACCTCGGCGGCGCGCGACTGCTCGATGCGCGAGGCGGCCTGCGCGACGCCGGGGCTGACCGCCTGAGCGGCGTCGATCAGTTCGCTGAGCACCGGGTCGTTGAACTGCCGCCACCAGGCGGCCAGGTCGCCCGGTTGACCGCCGTGGGGCCATGGCGCCGACCAGGCGGCCGGCACCGGGGCTTGGCCTTCACCCGGCGCATCCGCCAAATTGGCGCAACCGGCCAGCCACACCGCCGCGGCGAGGGCGAGCGCCAGCCGCGCGCGTCGCGTGCCGCGAGGAAGGTAAGGTTGCGGCGGCTGCGCCGCGGCTGCGTCGTTCATGGTGTCTGTCATCTTCCGGAGGGCTTGGTCTTGGTTTTGCTCGCGGCCGGGGCCTTGGCCGGTGGATCGCACTGGAAAGAACGTTTGACGTGGTCGAGGGCGTCTTTGAACGGGCGGCGCGGCGGGGCGGCCGCGGCCTTGCGGGCGGGCTTGGCGGGGGACACCGGGCACAGGCTGTGGGCCACCCGCTCCAGCCAGCTGGCCGGCTTGGCGCGCCCCGAGGCCTGAGCGCGGCGCTGCAACTCGGCGGCGACCATCGCCTCGGCGTAGAGCACCAGGCGGTCGGTCCAGGTGTCCCAGGCCTGCCCGGCGGTGTTGAGGTTGGGCGCCAGCAGGTCGGTGATGTCGCGGCAGACATGCAGCTGCACGCCCAGCCCGGCGATGCCGATCGCCAGGCGCTGCAGCTCGTCGTCCACCTCGGACAGGCCGAGGTGGCGGGCCAGCACCGCCACCAGCGCGTCGTGCGAAGGTTTGATGCCCTCGTGGATCTCCTTCTCCCACAGCCCCGTGGGTTCGAGCATCTCGCGCAGCCTCAGCTTCATGCACTGCCGCGTCACGTCGCCCAGGCGCATCGGCTCCACGAACGAGGCGAAAAAGCCGCGCAGCGCCTGGTCCAGCGTGAGGTCGTCGCCGGAAAACAGGGCGATCTCCTGCTCGACGTCGCCGGTCGGTTCGGTGAACGCGGCCCGGTAGAGGCCGGCCTTGTCGCCGAAGTAGTAGCTGATGGCGGCCACGTTGGTCTGCGCCTGGTCGGCGATGTCGCGGATCGATGTCTTCGCGTAGCCGTGCTGAGCGAACAGCGCCAGGGCCGCGTAGAGCAGCCGCGAACGCGACTGCTCGCCGTCGGTGCGTACGGGGCGGCCGGGTTCGCCGGTGGTCAGGTGGTGGGGGGCTGGCATGGCGCGCACTTTATCAAATAAATCAAACGATTGATTTACTTGCATTCGAAACGGCTGCTTGCATCCGGTGCGCCGCCGGAAAAAAAAGCGCGCCCGCCGTCGGCGGGACGCGCTTGCCAATGGCACTGCCTGCTTTTCCTCCGTTGTCTTTGCCGTCCCCGTGGGCCGCGCCGCGTTCAATCCAGCAGCGACAACTGCCGCGCCGGTGGCTGCCGGCTGCCGGCTGGACTGGCCGCCACAGGCGTGTAGCCGCGGGTGGGCAGCTCCCAGCCCTCGGTGGCCTGTTCGGGCGCCTGGTGCTCGAGGCGCCGGGTGCCCAGGCCGCGTGCGCAGGCGCGCTCCAGCAGCTTTTCGCACTGGGCGGGGGTGAGCTGCCGGGCGAAGTGAGCCCAGCGCTGGACCACGCCGTCGTGGCCCCAGGCGTCCTCGACCGCCCAGCGCGCGCCCATCGCGTCGTCCGGCCGGCCCGCTTCGATCACCCGCGGCAGCAGCGCCATGAAGAAACGCTTGAAATCGCGGCGCAGCGACCGACCGGGCAGCAAGTCCTCGAAGCGGCTGACGCGGTGGCTCCAGCCCGGTGTGAGCAGCTGCTGGCTGACGAAAGCCTGAAGCGCCTGCACCGGGTTGAACAGCCGCAGGCGGTTGGGCGGCAGCACCCGCATCGGCACGAGGCAGGCCTGCTCGTGCCCGAGCGGCTCGACCAGGCTGCACAGCGAAGCCACGCGCCGCCACTGCACGGCGTTCAGGCCGTCGACCCCGCCCAGGTTCCGGGCCTCGATGCGCTGAACGACGACCAGGGCCTGGTGGTAGTCCAGCGCGCCCTTCGCGTGGTTGGCGCGCTGGCTCAGCACCGCCAAGTTGCCGGCGGCGTAGGCGGCGTCGTTGCGCACGCGGTCCACCGAGGCGGCGTTCGAGCCGGTGGCGGCGAGTTCGGCGCGGGTGATGGGGCAATGCGTGACTTCCAGCTGGCGCAGGTAGTGCGGCGTCACCTGGTGCAGCTCGACATGGCGGCCGCGCAGCCAGGCGTGCAGCCGCAGCCGGAGCCAGCGCTGGGCGTGCGGCCCGCCCTTCAGCGCGCGCTCGCCGAACGCGGCCTGCCCCGCCAGCCAGCCGCTGCGCAGCGGCGAGGCTTCCTGGCCGTAGGGCGCGGGCAGCGCCATGCCGTGGCGGGCGAAGTCCCAGCCGAGCTCGAAGGCGATCTGGTCGTGCGGGTTGAACTGGGCGTCGTTGTGCGCGGTGGCCGGGGTCTTGCCGAGGGGCCGGATTTCGGTGTCGCGGTGCGTCGTCATGGGTGTCTCCTTGATGAAGCCGCAAGCGGCGTGGGCCTGGGCTTGCGATGAAGGAAGTTTGGCGGGTCACAAGCTCATGGCGTGATCCAGTGGCCGGGTCGCCACGCTTTTTCCCCGGTTTTTTTCGCTATGATCCCGAGCGCTGGCTCACCTGGTGAGCCTTTGGACTGGTAAGGCCGGAACGGCCCCCACCCCACCCATGGACCGCACCGAACGCTTCTACAAGATCGAGCTGCTGCTGCGCAGCCGGGGCAAGGTCAGCTTCGCCGCGCTGCTGGAGGAGCTGGCGGTGTCGCCCGCCACCCTCAAGCGCGACTTGAGCTACCTGCGCAACCGCATGTCGGCGCCGATCGCCTACGACCGCGGCGAGAACGCCTATTCCTTCGAAGCGCCGCCCTCCTCGGCCCGCGGCGCCGCCGGCGCCACGCACGAGCTGCCGGGCCTGTGGTTCAGCGAAGCGGAGATCCACGCCCTGCTCACGATGCACCAGCTGATGGCGGGGCTCGACGACGACGGCGTGCTGGCGCGCCACCTCGCGCCGATGATGGACAAGCTGCAGGGCATGCTCGGCGCCGACGAGGGCGAGGCGCGCGAGCTGATGCGACGCGTCAAGGTCATCGGCACCGCCCGCCGCCGCGCGCCCAGTCGCTTCTTCGAGCTGCTGGGCAGCGCGCTGATGGGCCGCAAGCAGGTCTGGATGCGCTATTTCAAGCGCAGCGACCGCAGCACCAGCGAGCGCGAGGTGTCGCCCCAGCGGCTCGTGAACTACCGCAACACCTGGTACCTCGACGCCTGGTGCCACACCAGCGACGCGCTGCGCCGCTTCGCGCTCGACGCCGTCCAGGACGCGCGCGCCCTGCCCGCCAAGGCCCGCAGCGTCCCGGTCAAGGAACTCGAAGCGCAGCTCGACGCCGGCTACGGCATCTACGGCGGCGCCGGCAGCAAGGTGCAGTGGGCGACGCTGGTCTTCGAACCCGACGCGGCGCAGTGGGTGGCCGTCGAGGAGTGGCACCCGCAGCAGGCCTCGCGCTGGCTCGGCGGCGCCCCCGGGGAAGGCCGCTACGAGCTGCGCGTGCCCTACAGCGAGCCGCAGGAGCTGATGATGGACATCCTGCGCCACGGCGACAGCGTCACCGTCACCGGCAACAAGGCGCTGCAGCAGGCCGTCGCCCGGCGGCTGCGCGACGCCGCCGCGCGTTACGACTGACGCGGGCCGCCCCTGCCCCCGCCCCCCCCCCCCCCGCAACGCCAACCTGGAGCCGAACCATGAAAGCCATCTGGAACAACACCGTGATCGCCGAAAGCGACGACACCGTGGTCGTCGAGGGCAACCACTATTTCCCCGCCGACAGCGTCAAGCGCGAATACCTCGCCTTCAGCAACCACCGCACCGGCTGCGCCTGGAAGGGCCAGGCCCACTACCACTCCCTGCTGGTCAACGGCGAATTGAACCCCGACGCCGCCTGGTACTACCCCGAGCCCACCGAAGCCGCGGCCAACATCAAGGGTCGGATCGCCTTCTGGAAAGGCGTGGCGGTGGTGGAGTGACCGCCCGACCGCCTCCCGACCCCGCATGAGCGCGCACGGCCTTTTCCACATCGCCTTCTACCGGTTCGTCCCCCTGGACGAGCCGGAACGAGTGGCGGCCGAGCTGCGCGCGCTCACGGCCGGCCTGAAGGGCAGCATCCTCGTCGCCAAAGAGGGCGTCAACGGCGTGCTCGCCGGCACGGCCGCCGCGCTGGAGGCTTTCGAAGGCCACATGCGGCGCGACCCGCGCTTCGCCGGCATGCCCTTCAAGCGCAGCGCCTGCGGCGCCACCGCGCCCTTCGGCCGCATGAAGGTGCACACCCGGCCCGAGATCGTGGCGGTCGGCCTGGCCGCGCAAGACGCGGCGCTGCCGCCCGGCGGCGTGGCCGTCGCCCCGCGGGACTGGCGCGGCCTGATCGCCCAGGACGACGTGGTGGTGCTCGACAACCGAAACAGCTTCGAGTTCAAGCTCGGCCACTTCAACGGCGCCGTCGACCCCGGCGTCAGCCACTTCCGTGACTTCCCCGCCTACGTGCGCGCCCATGCCGGCGAATGGAAGCGCCAGGGCCGGCGGGTGGCGATGTACTGCACCGGCGGCATCCGCTGCGACAAGCTCGGCGGCTGGATGCAGCACGGCCTGGGGCTGGACGTCTACCAGCTCGACGGCGGCGTGCTCAACTACTTCCAGGCCATGCCCGACGCCGAGGCCGACTGGCAGGGCGAGTGCTTCGTCTTCGACAACCGCATCGCCCTGGACACCCGGCTGCGCGAGACCGCCACCACCGCCGAGCAGGTCTATGCCGGCGAGCCCGACGGCCAGTGGCGGCTGCAGCGCGCCCGGCGGCTGGACGAGTCGGCCTGATGGGGCGGTCCAAGCGGGGTTGGCCGCCGGCGCGGGACGGCGTCAGCCCCAGCTGCGTCGCGCTGCCGCCCGGGCCCTGGCCGACGCTGTTGGCATTCATGTCGCAGCGCTTCGCCATGGTCGGGGAAGCCGAGTGGCGGCAGCGGTTCGAGAGCGGCCTGGTCATCGGCGAGCACGGCCAGGCGGTCGGGCCGGACGCGCCCTACCTGCCGCACGGCAAGCTCTATTACTTCCGCCACTGGGCGAAGGAGCCGGGCGTGCCGTTCGAAGAGGCGGTGGTCCACCAGGACGAGCACCTGGTGGTGGCTGACAAGCCGCATTTCCTGCCGGTCACGCCGGGCGGCCGCTATGTGCAGCAGACGCTGCTGGTGCGCCTGAAGCGCAAGCTCGGCATCGACACGCTGTCGCCGCTGCACCGCCTCGACCTGGAGACCGCCGGCCTGGTGGCCTTCAGCGTCAACCCGGCCGAGCGCGACCGCTACCACGCCCTGTTCCGCGAGCGCCGGGTGCGCAAGCAGTACGAAGCGATCGCGCCGCACCTGCCGGGCCTCGGATTCCCGCTCACCGTGCGCAGCCGCATGGAAGAGCGCGAGGAAGCCTTCATGCAGATGCATGACGTGCCGGGCGAGCCCAACGCCTTCACCGACGTCGACCTGGCCGAGGTGCGCGGCGGCTTCGCTTTGTACCGCCTGGCGCCGCTGACCGGCCGCAAGCACCAGCTGCGCCTGCACATGGCCTCGCTCGGCTTGCCGATCGTCGGCGACCGCATCTACCCGGTGCTGCTGCCGCCGCCCGCGCGCGACGCCGAGCCGAGCTACGCGGAGCCCCTGCGGCTGCTGGCCAGGGCGCTGGCCTTCACCTGCCCCGTCACCGGCCGAGAGTTGCGGTTCGAGAGCCGGCGTGCGCTGGCCTGGCCTCAAGGCCTTTCCAGGATGTGCGGCCAAGTGATGCCGTAGTGGCCCAGCACCCCGGGCTTCGCCGCGGGATTGGTCAGCTTGGTGAAGGCCGCGCCGGTGATCGGAAGGCCGGCGGGGGCCCGGGGGGCGTCCAAATTGAAACGGGCCCAGCCGTTAATCCACAAGCCCCTCCATACGCGTTGATGGGAGACGGACGCGTTCAAGGCGGACCGCTCCGGACTGTCCAGGAACGTCAGGACGTTCGCCGCGCCGCAGAACGCCACTGTCGGCGGTTGGCTCTCCGGGAAGAACGGGACATTGGTGATCCGACTGCTTTCGCGGTCGAAATTGACGAAACGTTCCGGGTCCTGCAGGTAGAGGTCGGCATTCGCGCAGGCCTGCCTGCCCATCGGCGAGTTGTAGCCCACCATGTTGTCGGAAGAAAAATGCTGCGGCCCGCCCGGGAGGACGGAGAACACCTCCCTCCATGTGTCGGCCGAGTAGTCCACGGCCACGCTGTAGCGCCGGGTCGGCATCGAGGCCACCCAGTCGGTCACCGCTGAAATGCTGTTTTCGGTGGTGTACTGGTTGCCTATCGATCTGACGGCCAGCGCTTTGGTCAGGTCGCTCGCGGTGAGGCGGGCGTTCAAGGCGCCTGCGGGCAGGTAGTAAGGCGTCGACAGGTCGGGCAGGTCGCTGGACCGGGCGGTCAGCACCGCCGCTTCTGTGGGGCGGGCCGTGTTGCCGTCGATGTCCTTTTCGCGGCTGGCCAGGCCGGCCGACACCAGCAGCGGGTCGGCGGTGTAGCGCTCGGGCGCGGCGACGGCGGTGGCCGTCTGCGGAAACAGCACGAAATTGCCGCGGGCCGGCCGGCCCGCGGCGTTGACCGCCTGGATGGCGGTGGCGGCGCCCGAGAAGGTGGTGGAGCCGGGCACGTCGATGATGTACCAGCCGCCCACCAGGCCGCCGGTGGGCGTGGCCAGGCCCAGTCCGGCGGCGGTGACTTCGTCGCCGATGTCGGCCAGCAGCGCGGCGTCGAGCGCGGCCTGCGTGCAAGGCGCCACGCCGTTGACGTGCTTGATGGCGGTGTAGAGCGGCGAGCGGCTCGACGCTGGAGGACTGTCTGCCCGTTCGGAAGGGATGTCCGCCATCGCGATGATTTCCACATAACCCTCCCGCGTGTTGGCTGCCCGCGCCGCGGTGGTGGCGGCCGGGTCCAGCCGGGCCGTCGAGAACGGTTGGTCGACGCCCGGCCGCAGGCGCGGCTGCGTGCAGCTGCCGTCGGCGGTGACCAGCTGCGCGATGCCGTCGGCGCCGGCGCGCACGGTGCCTGTCCACACGTCGTTCGGCGACAGCAGCAGCGTCAAGTCCAGCAGCGTGTCGGCGTTGCCGGCGCCGCGCCAGCGCAGCTTCACCGCCTTGCCGGCGGCCTGGTCGGTGTTGACCAGGTGCAGCACCGACATCTGCCCGTTCTGGGCGGTGAAGTAGGGCACCACCAGCGCATGGCCGGGGCCGTCTTCCGCGACCTTGAAGGCGACCGCGTCGGTCATTCCGAGCCGGGTGGAAGAAGGGGCGGCGCCGGTGCCGGCGATCACGCCGGCCGTGGCCGGGCCGGCCGGCGGCAGGCCGCCGAGCGCGGCGAGCAGGGCGGGAGCCAGGAAGCGATTTTTCAGCGTCATGGGGGGCTTTGTCGTGGAGGTTTTTCGCGTGGCCGGGCGGGTCAGCGCTTGAAGCTGTGCGGCCAACTGATGCCGTAGTGGCCCGACACGCCCGGCTGGGCGCTGGGGTTGGTCAGCTTGATGTGGGCCGCGCCGAGCACCGGCAGGCCGCGCGACACCGGCGAGCCCTGCAGGTAGAAGCGCGCCCAGCCGTTGGTGAACAAGCCATTGACGATGGTTTCGCGGGCCACGCGGGCCCCGAGAGCCGAGGCCCCGGTGTCCGAGAAGGCCGCCACGCTGGCCGCGCCGCACAGATTCAGCTTCTGGGAGGGCGCCATGAACATGCCGATGCTCGAATTCCAGTTTTCTTCGCGGTCGAAGAAATGCATGGGCATGAGGTCGGCGCTGCACACGCGGGAGGCGCGCAGGGACTCCGCCACCGGCGCGCCTTCGCTGTTGTTGCGGATCGGCGAAGCCAGGGATTCCACGCGGGTGTTGCCGCTGTGGAAGGACTGGTTGTCGCTGCCGTCGGCCGGCGGCACCACCGAAAACACCCGCGCTTCGGCCGGCGGCTGGGCGTAGTCCAGCCCGACGCTGTAGCGCCGGGTGGGGAGCGAGAACACCCAGTCGGTCTTGGCCGAGATGGACGGGTCGACCGCGTACTGGTTGACGACCGAGTCGGCCGCCAGCAGGCGGTCGATCTCGCCCGCCGTGATGCGCGCATTCACCGCCTGGGCGGGCAGGTAGTAGGGCGTGGACAGGTCGGGCAAGTCGTAAGACACGGCGCGCACGACGGCCGCGGCGGTGGGCGAGGAGGTCGCCCCGTCGGCCTGCTTGACGCGGCTGGCCAGGCCGGCCGAGACCAGGACAGGGTCGGCGGTGTAGGCCTCCGGTGCGGCGACGGCGTCGGCGGTCTGCGGGAACAGCACATAGTTGCCGCGCGCGGGACGGCCCGCGGCGTTCACGGCCTGGATGGCGGTGGCTGCGCCCGAGAAGGTGGTGGAACCGGGCACGTCGATGATGTACCAGCTGCCCGCCAGGCCGCCGGTGGGCGCGGCCAGGCCGCGGGCGGCGGCGGTGGCTTCGCTGCCGGTGTCGGTGAGCAAGGCGTCGTCGAGCACCCGCGCATCGCAGCTGGACGGCGAGCCCGGGTTCCGGATCGCGGCCGACAGCGCGGAGCGCGCGTCGGCGCCCGGCCCGTACACCGCGGCGGAAGGGATGTCGGCCATCACGATGGCCTCGACCGTGCCTTCGCGGGTGTGCTGTTTCAAGACCTCGGCGGTGTGGTTCGGGTTCAGCCGGTTCGTGGCGAAAGGCTGGGCGGCGCCGCCAGGCGCCAGCCGAGGTTGGGTGCAGCTGTGATCGGCGGTGGACAGCTGCGCGGTGCCGTCGGCGCCTTGGGTGACCACGGCCGTCCACACGTCGCCCGGGGCGAGCAGCACTTGCAGGGACAGCAGGTGGTCGCCGTTGCCGGCCCCGCGCCAGCGCAGCTTCACCGCCTTGCCGTTGCCCAGGTCGGTGTTGACCAGGTGCAGCACGCTCATCTGGCCGTCCTGGACGGTGAAATAAGGCACCAGCAGCAGGTGGCCGGGGCCGCCGCCGGCCGTCCGGAAGGCCACGGCGTCGGTGGCGCCGAGCCGTGCGGCGCCGGGGGTGGCGCCGGTGCCGGGAATGACGGCGGCGCCGGCCGCGGCGGCCCCCAGCGCCAGCCCGGCGAACGCGGCCCGCCGCAGGCCCGGAGCCCGGGCGCGGTTCTTCGGTGTCATCGATGGATTCCCTTGTTTTTTTGTGGGGCCCGCAATGGGCGGGCGGAACCGGGGTCAGCGTGTGAAGCTGTGCGGCCAGGTGATGCCGTAGTTGCCCGCGACGCCGGCCTGGACGCTGGGGTTGGTCAGCTTGGTGAAGGCTGCGCCCAGCAGCGGCAGGCCGAGCGGGTTCGCCGCGCTGGTGGCCCTGAGCGTCGACCAGCCGTTGACGGACAAGCCGCTGGCGATGGTCTCGCGCGCCACGCTGGCGCCGAGGGCCGACGCGCCGGCGTCGCCGAAGGCCAGCACGTTGGCCGCACCGCACAGCACCGGCTTGAAGAGCGTCATTGCGGCGCCTTGCACCACCGCGTTGCGGTCGGCGAAAAGCTGTGGCCCGACCGCCTCGGCGCTGCACACCCGGGTCGGCCGCATGTAATGCAGGACAGGCGCGCCTTCGATCGTCGTGTAGGCCGGCGTCGATTCGACGCTGGTGTTGCCGCTGTGGAAATACTGGTTGCCGCTGCCGTCGGCCGGCGGTACCACCGAGAAAACGCGCGCATCGGCGGCAGGCTGGTTGTAGTCCAGGCCGACGCTGTAGCGGCGCGTGGGCATGGACAGCACCCAGTCGGTCTTGGCCGAGATCGGCACGTCGGTGGCGTATTGGTTGGAGACCGATTTGACCGTCAACGCGCGGGTCAGGTCTGCGGCCGTGGCGCGCGCGTTCTGCACGTTGGTCGGGAGGTAATAAGGGGTGGACAGGTCGGGCAGGTCGTAGTACTTGGCGCGCACCACCGGGGCGGGAATGGGGGACGAGGCCTGCCCGTTGGCCTGCTTGACGCGGTAGGCGAAGCCGCCCGAGGCCAGCGCGGGGTCGGCGGTGTAGAACTCCGGCGCGGTGACGTCATCGCCGCTTTGGGGGAACAGCACATAGTTGCCGCGGGCGGGCTGGCCGGCGGCGTTCACGGCCTGGATCGCGGTGGCGGCGCCGGAAAAGGCGGTGGAGCCCGGCACGTCGATGATGTACCAGGTGCCGAGCACGCCGCCGGTGGGCGCGGCCAGGCCGCGGGCCGCGGCGACGGGTTCGCTGTTGGTGTTGTTGAGCAGAGCGTCGTCCAGCACCTGCGGGTCGCAGAGCTTCGGCGCTTCCACGCCCACGACCGCGGGCGTGAAAACCTCCTGCAGCGACGTCGCCAGTGCCGAGACCGAGTTCGCGCCCGGCCCGTACACCGCGGCCTGGGGGATGTCCGCCATCACGATGGCTTCGATCGTGCCCTCGCGGGTGTGCCGCCGCTGGGTTTCCGGCGCGTCCTTCGGGTTCAGGCGGTGGGTGCTGAACGATTGCGGCGCCCCGCCCGGCGCCAGGCGCGGGTAGGTGCAGCTCTGGTCGGCGGTGGCGATCTGGGCCAGGCCGTCCGCGCCTTGCGAGACCACGCCGGTCCACACGTCGCCGGGAGCGAGCAGGACCTGCAGCGACAGCAGGTAGTCGCCGTTGCCGGCGCTGCGGTAGCGCAGCTTCACCGCCTTGCCGTTGTCCAGGTCGGTGTTGACCAGGTGCAGCACGCTCATCTGGCCGTTCTGCGCAGTGAAGTAAGGCACCAGCAGCAAGTGGCCGGGGCCGCTCTCCGCGACTTTGAACGCCACCGCGCTGGTGGCGCCGAGTTGCGTGGCGCTGGGGACGGCGCCGGTGCCGGGGATGACCCCGGCCTGCGCCGGGGTGGCGGCGCACCAGGCGAGCGCGAGGGACAGGGCAAGCAGGTGGTGGCGTTGTTTCATGGCGGTTTCCTTGCGGTGCGGGAAGGGTTTGGAAAAGGTGTCGGCCGGGTCAGCCGGCCTGGCCCGAGGGGCGGGGCGGGGCAGCCGCGACTTCGCTGTTTCTCGACCGGAAGCACGAAATAACGACCCGGCGCGGCCACGGCGTGTCGCCGTTGAATCCAAAATGGCCGGACCGGCGGCCTGCCGGGTTTTGATGCGGGGCGGTGAATGGATGGCGGTCTCCGGCGGAGAACGGCGGGTGCTTCTGATCCATGAGCGGCTTCCAGTTGCTATCGATGTGTGATAATATCCCACGCCATGTTGGCGCCGTCAACCCTTTCCGGGTGAAAAAGCCGTGAGCGACCGTTCGACCCTTGTCCTGTCCAGTGTGCTGAGGCTGTTCAAGCCGGCGGCGCGCCTGCTGCTGCGCCACGGCGTCAACTACCGGGCTTTCTGCGTGCCGTTGAAGAAGGTGTTCCTCGACGCCGCGCAGGAAGA
This sequence comes from uncultured Burkholderiales bacterium, assembly GCA_966211815.1. Taxonomy (GTDB): domain Bacteria; phylum Pseudomonadota; class Gammaproteobacteria; order Burkholderiales; family Burkholderiaceae_C; genus JANPCX01. The sequence continues at coordinate 33,174 of CBIHOD010000017.1, read as the reverse complement.
GCTGGTCTCGCGCGGCATGCCGACGACCGACAGCGCGATCACGCTGCTGTCGGGGGTGCACCGGCGCGACGTGCGCGAGCTGCTGCGCGAAGCGCCGCAGGAAGAAGAGCAGGCGCCGCGGCGCCCCCCCAGCCTGGCTTCCGAGGTGGTCGCGCGCTGGCTGCACGAGCCTGGCTACCGCCACGCTTCGGGCAAGCGCAAAGGCCAGCCGCGCGCCTTGCCGCGAGGCTCGGAGCCCGGCAGCTTCGACGCCCTGGTGGCCAGCGTCAGCCAGGACGTCCGCCCGCGCGCGGTGCTGGACGAGCTGGTGCGGCTGGGCGTCGTCCAGGAAGTCGACGGCGGCGTCGAACTCGTGGCCGACGGCTTCATCCCCAAGGAAGGCTTCGCCGAGTTGTCGAGCCTGTTCGCCGACAACCTGCACGACCACTTGGCCGCGGCCGTGGCCAACCTGCAGGGCGACGGCAACTTCCTGGAGCAATCCATCTTCGTCGACCAGATCACCCGGGCCTCCACCGAGCAGTTGCGGCAGGCCGCTGCGCTGGCGTGGAAGCAGGCCTTCCAGACGGTCATGGCCGAAGCCCAGCAGCGCTTCGACGAGGACTCGAAACGACCCCAGGCCCCGGCGGACCCGCGCGACCAGCGCGCCCGCTTCGGCATTTATTTCTACAGCGCCCCCATGGACGGAACCGACCAATGAATTCGCTCTCATCTCTCGCGCGCGGCCCAGCGGCGCGCGCCCTCCGGTGGGCCGCGCTGGCCACGGCCGCCGCGTTGGCCCTGTCGGCCTGCGGCCCCGGCACCGGGGGGACGGGTGACGGCGTGAGCGCTTCCGCGCTCGACGCATTCGGCGCCTCGCCGGCCAATGTCTGCACCTCGGGCCCGTCCTCGGCGCTGGCCTGCCCGCCGGCCGGCAACACCGGCACCGGGGGCGCGGCCGGCCTGCCCACGCCGTCGCCCGGCACCGACGGCGTGCTTTTCGCGGACACCGCCTCGGGCAACGACGTCGTGCTGAGCCTCAGCGGCAGCCACGCGGTGCTGACCGCGCGTTGCCTGGACCTGAGCTTCGAAGGCGACTGGGGCCTGGTCGCCGGCGACAACCCGCGCTACTTCGGCCGCCATTCGGTGGGCAACGGCGGCAAGGACACCCTGTCCGCGCTGACGGTGCAGGCGTCTGGCGGCGACAACAAGGGCCTGACCGCGACGCTGCGCGACCGGCAAGGCGTCGTCGTGCTCGGCCCGGTGCCGCTGCGGCGGGTCGTCATCCCGGCGCCGGGTTCCCAGGACTGCCCGCGCTGAGCGGGGCGGCCGCGGAATGCAAAAAGGGGACGGCTTGCGCCGTCCCCTTTCCCCCTCGTTCAGCGGGTCGGCGGTGCGCCGCCGTTCAACGGCCCGCCTTGAAACTCGTGAACACCCGCGTCTGCACCCGGCGGATGTTCTGGGGCAGCGCGTCCGGGGCGATCATCGTCTTCTTGGCGGCGTCGTCCAGGAAGATGGTCTTGTTCTCGGCCACGTCCTTCTTCACGAATTTCAGCGACGCGGCGTTGGGGTTGGCGTAGAAGACCTTGTTCGTCAGCGAGGCGTGCACCTCGGGCCGCAGGATGTAATTGATGAAGAGATGGGCGTTCTCGACGTTCTTGGCGTCCTTCGGGATGGCCATCGAGTCGAAGAACAGCGTGGCGCCGGTCTTGGGGATCAGGGCCTCGATGTTCACCGGCGTCTTGCCCTTGGCCTCGAGCGCGCGGGCGCGGGCGATGTTGATGTCGCCCGAGAAGCCCATCACCAGGCAGGTGGCGCCTTTGGCCATGTCTTCGATGTAGCCGGAAGACGAGAAGCGCGTCACGTAGGGCCGGATGCCCTTGAGCAGCTTGCCGGCCTCGTCGTAGTCGGCCGCTTCCTTGCTGAACGGCGGCTTGCCCAGGTAAAGCAGCGCCGCCGGCAGCACCTCGGACGCCGAGTCGAGCACGCTGACGCCGCAGCCCTTGAGCTTGGACACGTACTTCGGGTCGAACAGCAGGCTCCAGGCGTTCTCCGGCAGCGGTTCGGCGCCCAGCGCCTTCTTCACCTTGTCGACGTTGATGCCCACGGTCACGTAGCCCCACATCCAGTTGACGAGGTACTGGTTGCCCGGGTCGACCTTGGCCAGCTGTTCCAGCAGGCCCTTGTCGAGGTTGCCCCAGTTGGTCAGCTTGGATTTGTCCAGCTTCTGCAGCAGCCCGCCTTCGATCTGCGTCTTGGCGAAATGGGCGCCGGGCACCACGATGTCGTAGCCGGTCTGGCCCGCCACCAGCTTGGCGTGCAGCACTTCGTTGTTGTCGTAGTTGTCGTAGTTGACCTTGATGCCGGTCTCTTTCTCGAAGTTCTTGATCGTGTCGTCGGCGATGTAGTCGGACCAGTTGTAGATGTTCAGCACCTTGGACTGGGCCTGGGCCAGCCCGCCGGCGGCGGTCAGGAGCGCCAAGCCCAGCAGCTGGACCAGGGAGCGTTGGAAGGGGCGTGGGGAGAGGGCCATGGTGACGGGATCCTTTACTGGACGGGCAAGGGGTGGGGCCGGACGGTCGAGCCGCTGCTGCGGACCAGGGCGGGATTTTGCCCCAGGGACGCTGGAACCCGGCGACCGCATGTTTCACCACGGAGCCCCGTCCGCACCGCGCGAAAAACGGCCCTGGGTGGGGGCCGGGTCCAGGGTGTCCGGTCATCCGGGCTCGCCGCGGTGGGGCGCCAGCGAGGGGAGGCGGCGCATGAACCCATGCTTTGATCGCATATTGTGGTTGCCCGCAAGGCGGCGCCCCGCCAACTGCGGTACCCTCTCGGTCCCATTTTTTGGCGGGGGCGCTGCGCTTTTTCTGAGTCGTAGGGCCTGTTGACACGACGGATGCCGGATGCGTTGCTTCTCAAAAGGACTCGGGCAAGGCGCAGGACGCAGCAGACGTGGCGGCCCCCGGGCGAACCCTCGCGGCGCGTTCCGCCTCGCCGGGGCGTCGCCGAACCTGCCACCGTCACCCCGTCCCCACCGGCACCGCAGCGTTCGCGGGCCCTGGCGCCGCCGCGATCCGGCGACACCGCGGCGTCCCCGATGAACCCGCGCGTCCGGGAATCGCGGCGCGAGCCGCCGCACCAAGGAAAACCCACATGTCCGAGCCCACCAGCGACACCAACCTGACCCCGGCCGAGGCGGCCTTGCGCGAAGCCGCGCTCGACTACCACCGCCTGCCCACGCGCGGCAAGATCGCTGTGCTGCCCACCAAGCCGCTGATGAACCAGCGCGACCTGTCGCTGGCCTACTCGCCCGGCGTGGCCTACGCCTGCCTGGCGATCGAGAAGGACCCGTCGCTGGCCTCGGAATACACCTCGCGCGGCAACCTCGTCGGCGTGGTCACCAACGGCACCGCCGTGCTCGGCCTGGGCGACATCGGCCCGCTGGCGGGCAAGCCGGTGATGGAGGGCAAGGGCTGCCTGTTCCGCAAGTTCGCCGGCATCGACGTGTTCGACATCGAGCTGGCCGAGAAGGACCCGGACAAGCTGGTCGAGATCATCGCCGCGCTGGAGCCCACGCTGGGCGGCATCAACCTGGAAGACATCAAGGCGCCGGAGTGCTTCGTCGTCGAGCGCAAGCTCAAGGAACGGCTGAAGATCCCCGTGTTCCACGACGACCAGCACGGCACCGCCATCATCTCGGCGGCCGCGATGATCAACGGACTGGAACTCACCGGCAAGAAGATCGGCGACGTGAAGGTGGCGGTCAGCGGCGCCGGCGCGGCGGCGATCGCCTGCCTGGACCTGTGGGTGCGGCTGGGCGTGTCGCGCCACAACATCTTCGTCTGCGACAGCAAGGGCGTCATCCACCACGAGCGCACCGACAAGCTCGACGAGTCCAAGCAGGCCTACCAGCAAAAAACCAGCGCCCGCACCCTGGCGGACGTCATGAAGGGCGCCGACATCTTCCTGGGCTGCTCGGCCGCCGGCGTCGTCAACGCCGACATGGTCAAGAGCATGGCCGACAAACCCCTGATCCTGGCGCTGGCCAACCCCGAACCGGAGATCCGTCCCGAAGTGGCCAAGGCCGCGCGGCCTGACTGCATCATCGCCACGGGCCGTTCCGACTACGCCAACCAGGTCAACAACGTCCTGTGCTTCCCCTACATCTTCCGCGGCGCGCTCGACTGCGGCGCGCAGCGCATCACCGAGGAGATGAAGGTCGCCTGCGTGCATGAGATCGCCGGCCTGGCCAAGGCCGAGATCTCGGGCGAGGTCGCCGCCGCCTACCCGGGCGAGGAGATGCGCTTCGGCCCTGAGTACCTCATCCCCAAGCCTTTCGATTCGCGGCTGATCCTGCGCATCGCGCCGGCGGTGGCCAAGGCGGCGGCCGAGTCGGGCGTGGCCACGCGCCCGATCGCCGACTTGCAGGCCTACCGCCAGTCGCTCGAGCAGTTCATGACCCAGACCGGCATGTTCATGCGGCCGGTGTTCGCCGCGGCGCGCAGCGCGCCCAAGCGCATCGTCTACGCCGAGGGCGAGGACGAACGGGCGCTGCGCGCGGTGCAGATCGGGCTGGAGGAGGGCCTGGTCCAGCCCATCCTGATCGGCCGGCCGGCGGTGGTGGCGCAGCGCATCGAGCGCGCCGGGCTGCGGCTGAAGGCGGGCAGCGATTTCGAATTGATCAACCCCGAGGACGACGCGCGCTTCCGCCAGTATTGGGAGGCCTACCACGCCCTGAAAGGCCGCGACGGCATCACGCCCGAGATGGCCAAGTCGGCGGTGCGCCGTTCCAACACCCTGATCGCCGCGCTGTCGGTGCACCTCGGCCACGCCGACGGCATGCTGTGCGGCCTGGTGGGGCGCTACGACCACCACCTGGAGCACGTGCGCGACGTCGTCGGCAAGCGGCGCGACGCCCGCTGCCTGGCGGCGCTGAACGCCCTGGTGCTGGACAAGCACACCCTGTTCATCGCCGACACCTTCGTCAACGACGACCCCGACGCCCAGACGCTGGCCGAGATCGCCGAGATGGCGGCCGACACCGTGACGCAGTTCGGCATCCAGCCCAAGGTGGCCTTCCTGTCGCACTCGGTCTACGGCTCCAGCCAGCGCGCCTCGGCCCGCAAAATGCGCGAGGCCCGCGCGCTGTTCGCCGCCAAGCGGCCCGAGATCGAGTCGGAAGGCGAACTGCAGGGCGACGCCGCGCTCAGCGAAGAGCTGCGCGCGAGCTTCCTGCCGTCGCAGACGATGGCGGGCTCGGCCAACGTGCTCATCCTGCCCAACCTTGACGCCGCCAACATCCTGTTCAACGTCCTGAAGATGACCGGCGGCCAGGGGGTGACCGTCGGTCCCATCCTGCTGGGCGCGGCCGCGCCGGCCCATGTGCTGACGCCGTCGGCCACGGTGCGCCGCGTGGTCAACCTGACCGCATTGACGGTGGCTTCCGCCGGCCTGCGCTGAGCCCTGGGTCGCCGCGAACGCGACACCGCCTTCGGGCGGTGTCTTTTTTGCCCACCGAAAGGTGTGGCGGAAAGCGGTGGCGCGGCCCGGGACTACGTACGTAGCTTCCACACATCCCCTACGTAGTGCCCGCAGGCGCGCCGGAACGCGCGCCGCCTAGCATGGCCGTCTCTTTCACCCCGGAGACGAGACATGCCCCAGCGCACCCACAAGAACAAAGTCCTCATCGCAGCCGGCGCCGCGGCGCTTTCCATGGCGGCCCAGGCTCAGAACGTCACCGTCTTCGGCGTGGTCGACGCCGCCGTGAACCACACCAGCGCCTCGGGCGCCAGCTCGCTGGACCGCTTCCTAGAAGGCGGCAACAGCAACTCCCGTTTCGGCGTGCGCGGCACCGAGGACCTGGGCGGCGGCCTGAAGGCCGGCTTCTGGCTCGAAAACGGCTTCAGCCCCGACACCGGCGTCGCGGGGGCCACCAGCAGCAACAACATCGACTCGGTGGCCAACGCGCTGTTCGGCCGCCGCTCCACGGTGAGCCTGCTGGGCGGCTGGGGCGAGCTGCGCGCCGGCCGCGACTTCGTGCCGAGCTTCACCAGCCTGGGCGCCACCACGCACCCGTTCGGCACCAACGGCGTGGGCGCGTCCAGCACGCTGTTCTACCCGGTGGCCGCCGGCGGCACCACGCCGCGCACCAACGTGCGCGCCTCCAACGGCCTGAACTACTTCACCCCCACGCTGGCCGGTTTCAGCGGCCACGTCGCCTACGCGCTGGGCGAGCAGGGCCCCGGCCCCGCCGAGGACGACGGCAAATACGTCGGCATCCGCCTGGCCTACGCGGCCGGCCCCCTCGGCCTGGCGGTGGCCACCGGCAAGACCGACTACGCCACCGGCGACTACAAGCAGAGCAACGTCGCGGCCAACTACAAGATCGGCCCGGCGAAGGTCATGCTGCTCTGGGGCGAGAACAAAGTGGGCGCCACCAAGACCTCCACCGCGATGGTCGGCACGCAGTGGGACGTCGGCAACGGCCAGATCCGCGCCCACTACACCCAGCTCGACAGCAAGCGCGTCGCCAACGACGCCCGGCAGCTGGCCGTCGGCTACGTGCACGACCTGTCCAAGCGCACCGCGCTGTACGCCACCGCCTCCCAGGTGGACAACAAGGGCACCGGGCGCACCTTCAACCTGGGCGTGGCCCCCGTCACCCCCGGCGGCAAGAGCACCGGCTACGAGTTGGGATTACGTCACAACTTCTGAGAAAAAAACGGGGCGGCTGAGCCCTGTCCTTGCAACGATCCGCCTTTGACTAAGGCCACCCAGCGAGGTGGCCTTGTTTTTCTCCGCCTCAAGGAAACTTTGTGTTGCTGGCAAACCTTTCGATCAAGAACCGCTTGATTGCCGCCGCCCTGTGCGTGGGCGTGGCGCTGGCCGCGCTCGGCGGCCTGGCGGTGTACATCGCCCAGTCGAGCCAGGCCGTGGTCGGCCGCTTCGTCGACGGCGAACTCGCCACGCTGCGCCAGGTGGCCGAACTCAACCGCGACCTCGGCCTGCTGCGCCGGCATGAAAAAGACATCTTCATCGAGATGGAGAGCGCCGCGCAGGTGGAGCAGGCGCACAAGCAGTGGCGCCAGACCATGGCGGCGGTGCGCTCACGCCTGCAGGCGCTGGGGCAGCGCCAGGCCGGCGAGGAGGCCCAGCGCGCCATCGAAACCGTGCAGGGCGGCCTGAACCGGTACGCCGAAGGCTTCGACAGGGTGGTGGCGCGGGTGAAGGACGGCGTCTTCGACAACGCCTCCTCCGCCAACCGGATGATGGGCCGGGTGAAGGAAGACTTCGCGGCCGCCGAGAAAGGCTCGGAAAGCTTCTACGGCCTGCTGCTGGCGGCCGCGGAACAGGGCCGCCAGGACGCGGTGCAGCGCGGCCGCTGGGGCTCGGGCATGGCCCTGGGCCTGGCGGCGACGCTGTTGACGGCGATCATCCTGCTGCTGTGGATCACCGGGCGCTCCATCCTGCGCCCGCTGTCCTCCGCCCAGGTGCTGGCGCGTGCCATCGCCCAGGGCGACCTGAGCACGCCGGTGCGGGTGCGCGGCGGCGACGAGATGGCCCAGCTGATGGGTTCGCTGGACACGATGCAAGGTTCGCTGTCGCGCCTGGTCGAGGACATCCAGCACACCGCGCGCTCGATCACCACCGCCTCCACCGAGATCGCTTCGGGCAACCAGGACCTGTCGCACCGCACCGAATCCGCGGCCGCCCACCTGGCCCAGGCGCATTCGGCGATGGGCGAACTCACCCAGGCCATCACCCGCGCCAGCGAGGCGTCCGACCGCGCCAGCGCGCTGGCCGACGCCGCCCGCGCCGCGGCGTTGTCCGGCGGCGAGATGGTGGGCCAGGTCGTGTCCGCCATGAACAACATCCACGCCGAATCGCGCCGCGTGGGCGAGGTCATCGGCGTCATCGACGCGATCGCCTTCCAGACCAACATCCTGGCGCTGAACGCCTCGGTGGAGGCCGCGCGCGCCGGCGAGCACGGACGCGGCTTCTCGGTGGTGGCCAGCGAGGTGCAGTCGCTGGCGCGCCGCAGCGCCGACGCGGCCGCCGAGGTGAAGCGGCTGATCACCGAGTCGATCAGGCAGACCGACGCCGGCGCGGGCTTCGTGCGCGGCGCGGGCGCGGCGATGGACGAGATCGTCTCGTCGGTGCAGGCCCTCACCGAGACGGTGCTCCAGGTGTCGGCGGAGTCCTCGCAGCAACTCGCCGAGATCCGCGCCACCGGCGGCACCGTGGCCAACCTGGAAGGCATGACCCAGCAGAACGCGGCCCTGGTCGAGCAGGCCACCGCCGCGACCGAAAGCCTGAAGCGTCAGGCGGAGCGCCTGGATGCCCTGATGTCCGCCTTCAAGCTGGCCCAGCAGGCCGCGCCGCCGCCGGCCCAGGCCTGAAGGGGCGTCCCCACCTCCGCCGGCCGGCGGTCAGCGCACGGCCCGCGACAGCATCCGCGCCACCGCCCACACGCCGAGCAGTGTCAGCAGCGCGCCGACCGCCAGCGGCGGCAGCAGTTCCAGCGGCGAGGGCGGCTCGCCCTTGAGGACCCGGGTCATCAAGGCGTGCTGCGCCAGGGCCGGCACCCACAGGTGCCAAGGCGCGTCGCCTTCCTGGTCGAACACCGCCACCAGCGGCAGCAGCGAGGCGGCCATCACCACCACGCTGCTGTTGGCCTGCGCCTCCTTGACGCTCTTGCAGCGCAGCGCCACCGCCATCAGCACCGCCGACAGCATCGCCGCGAACGGCGCGAGCACCGCCACGAACCACAGCGCCTCCCGCGGGCCGTACTGGAACAGCGCCTGCAGGCTGTCGCTTCGGATCAGCCATTGGGCCGGGATGAAGCTGAAGCAGCTCAGCGCCGCGACGAGCAGGCTCAGCGCGGTGACCGCGCCCCACTTGCCCAGCACCAGGGCGCCGCGGCGCATCGGGTTGGCCAGCAGCGGTTCGAGCGAGCCGCGCTCGCGTTCGCCGGCGGTGGTGTCCAGCGCCGCGTTGAGCGCGCCGTAGAGCACGGCCATGATCACGAAGAAGGGCAGCATGCCGGTGAGCTGGATGGCGCGGGCCTGGTTGTTGGCCAGGTCGCGCTCGTCGAGCCGCGCGCTGCGCAGCGTTTCGGGCGCCACGCCGCGAAGCGCGAGCGTGAGCTGGGCCCGCTCCTGGTTGAAGCCCGCGACCAGTCGCTGCACCCGGTGCACGCCGGCTTCGCTGGCCTTGTTGGCGCTGTCGCTCACCACTTCCAGCGCCGGCAGCTCGCCGCGCGCCACCGCGGCTTCGAAGCCGGGAGGCACGACCAGCACCGGGTGCCGCAGCCGGCCGCTTCGCAACTGGGCTTCGTAGTCGTCCGGCGCCTCGCGCAGGTTCAGGCCCTGGCGCTCGGCGTAGTTGCGCAGCAGCGGCGCCGCGGCCAGGCCGCGGGCCCACAGCTCGCGCGACTCGGCCCGCGTCTCGAAGGAAGCCAGCAGGCTGGACAGCGCCATCAGCACCAGCGGTCCCATGAGCACGCTGGAAAAGAGCACCACCGCCAGCGTGCGCCGGTCGCGCAACGCGTCCCGCCATTCCTTGCCGAACACCGCCGCGCAGGCGCGCCAGAACCCTGGCAGGCCGCCGGCCGCTTGGGGCCGCTTCGCCCGGTTCATGGCGCGGCCCCTTCCGGCCGGGTCTCTTGCAGCGAGGCGGCGTCGGCGAAGGCCAGCGCCACGAAGGCGTCCTCGAAGTCGGTCTCGCCGGTGCGCTCGCAAAGCTCTTCCACCGTGCCGGCGGCCACGGTGCGGCCGCCGGCCACGACGACGACGCGGTCGCACAGGCGCTCCACCTCTTGCATGATGTGGCTGGAGAAGACGACGCACTTGCCGCCGCCGGCGGGGCTGGCGAAATGGCGCAGGGCCCGGCGCAGCGCGCGGGTGGCGAGCACATCCAGGCCGTTGGTGGGTTCGTCCAGCACGATGTGGGCCGGGTCGTGCACGAGCGCGCGGGCCAGCGCGGTCTTCATGCGCTCGCCCTGGCTGAAGCCTTCGACCCGGCGGTCCAGCAGCGGCCGCATCTCCAGCACCTCGGCGAGGTGGGCGGCGCGCTGGTGGGCGGTGCCCGCGTCCAGGCCCTGCAGCCGGCCGTAGTAGACGATGTTCTCGCGCGCCGACAGCCGCGGGTAAAGCCCGCGCGCGTCCGACAGCACGCCCATGCGCGCCAGCGCTTCCCGCGGCCGCCGCCGCACCGGCACGCCGCCGACGCTCAGTTCGCCCGCGTCGGGCTCGATCAGGCCGGCCAGCATGCGCAGGCTGGTGGTCTTGCCCGCGCCGTTCGGGCCGAGCAGGCCGGTGATCTGGCCGTCGGGGGCGGCGAAGCTCACGTCGCGCACCGCCGCGACCCGGTCCGGCGCCCGCCGCTGCCACCACTTCTGACCGGCCGGACGGGCGCCTTTGAAACTCTTGGCCAGATGAACCAGTTCGATCATGGTGCGACAGGCCTGGACAGCGCGCCGTCGGCCGCCCCGGCCGGCGGCGAGAAGGCGAAGGGGCGCGGCAGTCCGGCGGCGCAGTCCGCGTCGACCCGCCCGGCCGCGGCCGCGTCGGCGGCGTCGATGAAGCGGAACACCACGTCGGGCATGCAGCCCAGCGCCATCACGCCATGGCCGGCGTTGGGCACGACCACATGGCGCGCCGCCGCGCCCAGGGCCCGGCGCACGCGCTCGCCGTGGCGCGGCGGGGTGACCGGGTCGGCGCCGCCGCTGAGCAGCAGCGCCGGCGCGCTGCCCGGGCCGAGGCGGTAGAAGGCCTCGGGCACGGCGGCGCGCGGCCAGGCGCCGCAGACCGCCTCATAGCGGCGCGCACCGTCGTCGTCGCCCTTTTCGCCGGCCGGCGCGTGCGCGACGTCTTCCGCGCACACCACCGACAGGTGCATGCCCATGTAGACCTGCGGCCCCTGCCGAGACGAGCCCACCGCGCTGAACAGGCCGACGATGCCTTCGAAGCGGTCCTGCGACGCGTCGGCCACCGCCTGCGGCAGCGCGGCGGCCAGGGCCGGCGAATACAGCGGCGCGCGCACCGCGGCCTGCAGCATCCCGGCGGTCAGCCGCACGGCTTCGCGCCGGCCGGTGCGCGGGTCGGCCACCTGCACCTCGCGGGGCAGGCCGGCCAACAGCGCGGCCCAGGTGGCGCGCAGGTCGCCGTGGCGTCGCTTGCAGGCGGCTTCGGCGTCGCAGGCCTTCCACACGGCCTCGAGCGCGGCCTGGGCATCGTCGGAGCTGCTGCGGTGCAGGGCCATGTCGGGCGGCGCGAGGCCGTCCAGCACCAGGCGCCGCACCGCGGCGGGGAACTGTCGCTGGTAGTCGAGCGCGGCCCGGGTGCCGTACGAGGCTGCGACGAGGTTCACCTGGCGCGCGCCGAGCCGTTCGCGGACCGCGTCCAGGTCCTGCATCGCCTGGACGGTGGTGAACTGGGCGATGTCGCCGGGGCGGGTCACCCAGGGCAAGGCCTGCAGCGCCTTCAGGCAGGCCGACGCTTCGGCGGCGGCCGAGGCCGGGTCGGCGCCGCGGGCCCAGGCGGCCAGGTCGCCCCGGGCCGGGTCGGGCTCGCAGCGCAGCGGCGTGGACCGGCCGGTGCCGCGCTGGTCGACGAAGACGATGTCGCGCCGCTGGTTCAGCCGGGCGAAAAAAGGCAGCAGCTGGGGCATCAGCTCGACCGCGCTCTGGCCCGGCCCGCCGGCGATCAGGAAGACCGGGTCCGGCAGCTTGCGCCGGGCCACGGCGGGCAGCACGGCGTAGTGCACCGCGATCGCCGGCCCCTGCGGCCGCGAGGCTTCCAGCGGGCGCTGGACCGAGCCACAGCGCACTTCGTGGGCGACGCCGGGGACGCGGCAGGGTTCCAGCGCGCCTTGGGCCGCCGCCAGCCCCCATCCGGCAGCCAGGGCCGCCGCGGCGAACCGGCGCGCCAGCCCCCGCGTGCCGGTGCGCTCAGCCCGCACGGGCGACCGTGCCTTCGCCGTGCGGTGCTGCCAGGAATTCGGGCAAACGCTCGGCCGCGTCGGAGAACGCCTGCAGCCTGGGGTGGCGGGCGGCGTCGACCAGGCCGGGCTGCATCGCCTGGGTGAAGCGCCAGGCCACCGCGGTGGAAACGCCGGCCTGGTCGATGGCCTCGCGTTGCGCGGCCAGCGGGCGGCGCGCGAGTTCGGCCTCCAGCTCGCCATAGGCGGCCAGCAGCTGGCCGGTGACCCGCGACAGCCAGGGCTCGTGCAGCTTCTCGGCCGGGCGCAGCTGGCGTTCGTAGACGATCTGCACGCTCTTCTCACAGGCCGCCATCGCCAGGCCGACGATGCGCAGCAGCCGCAGGCGCTCGGCCGGCGACGCCGGCATGAGGGACCGGCTGCCGGGCGCGACGGTTTCGGCGTGGTCGAGGATGAGTTGCGAGTCCATCAGCACCGTGCCGTCGTCGCAGACCAGGGTGGGCGCCTTGACCACCGGGTTGATGCCCTGGAACTGTTCGAAGCCGCGGAAAACCGAGATCGAGCGGTGCTCGAAGCCGATGCCCAGCAACTGCAACGAGACCGCGACGCGGCGCACGTAGGGCGAATCGAGCATTCCGATCAATTGCATGGCGTCGTCTCCGGCAAGGCGATGGGAGGGTGCGCGGCGGCGACGCGCGTCGAGCGCCGAGTATGCCGCCGCGGCGGTCAAGCTTCGCCAAGCAGGCGGTTCAATTCGCCGGTGGCGATCAGGGTCTTCAAGTCGGCGCTGCCGCCGATGAGCGCGCCTTTGACGAACACCATCGGGAAGGTCGGCCAGCCGGCCCACATCTTCAGCGCCAGGCGCCGCTTCCATTGGCTGAAGTAGCTGCCGTACTCCAGGTACTGGTGGGCCACGCCGGCCGCGCCCAGCGCCCGGCGCGCCAGCCGGCAGAACGGGTTCAACGCCATGCCCACCACCAGCACGGGGTGGGAATGGGCGGCGGCCTGCACGTTGTGCACGATGTCGGCGTGCCAGTTGACCACCTCGTCGCGGATGGCGGGGTGCAGTTGGTTGTCGGCGAGCGCGGCGCGCGGCATCGTGGTTCTCCAGGCGTTTGCGGTGGGAGGCGCAGGGTAGCGCAGCCCCGCGGCGCCGGTTGTGACAGGGCGTTAGTGGCCGGCCGGGACGCCGCCAAGGCGACGATCCGAAGCCTGCGGCGCGGCAGCGCGGGACGGGGCGGATGGATGAAGGCGTCATTCAAAATCGCGGCGGCGCATCCGCGCCGGACAACCCGAGGCTCCCCATGAACCCATCCCGCTTCATCACCTGCCTGGCGGCCGCCGTGGCACTGCCCCTCGGGGCGCAAGCCCAGGCGTCGGCCTGCACGTCGCAAGAGAGCATCGGCGCGGCAACGTCGCAGATCGATGCCGCGCTTGACTCCGTCGGCAAAGATTCGGGCATCCGCATGAAACGGCTGGAGGCGCGGATCCAAGCCAAGGCGAAAGCCCTCGGATGGCCCAAGGAACGGCGGTCCGAATTGCTGCGCAGCGTGCTGGCATCACCCGCCTATCGGGCCTTCGAGGAAGAGAAAAAGCCGCATGTGACCTCGTTGGCGAACGCCGTCATGGCCAGCTCGGGGCCCAGCCCGCGGCTGTCCAAGTGCGAGGCCGCCCTGCAAGTGAAGGCGCTCGCCGCCAAGATCGTGGAAGTGAACACCCGGCAATACGACAACGCGGCCCGGGAAATCGACCTCGCGCTAGGCGAGAAGGCCCGGTGATGTCGCGGCGGGCCCCGGCGGCCCCACCCTGCAGCACACCCAAACCCACACCCACCCGGGCCCTGGCTGGGCGCAGGGGGTCCGGTCGCGCGGGGCGTCAGCAGGGTTTTGCCGGCGGATGTAAGGTTCGACGCCTGCACTTCGACCTCACCACCAAGGAGTCACCATGAAGCTTTATTTCGGTCCCGGCACCTGCGCCCTGTCGCCCCACATCGCCCTGCACGAGGCGGGCCTGCCGTTCGAGGCGGTGCAAGTCAACGTCAAGACCCACAAGCTGGCCGACGGCGGCGATTTCTACGCCGTCAACCCGAAAGGTTCGGTGCCGGTGCTGGAGCTGGACAACGGCGAGCGCCTCACCGAAGGGCCGGCCATCGTCCAGTACATCGCCGACCTGGCGCCCGCCAGCCAGCTGGCGCCGGCCAACGGCACCTGGCCGCGCTACCGCCTGCAGGAGTGGCTCAACTTCATCACCAGCGAGTTGCACAAGGGCTTCTCGCCCCTGTTCAACCCGGCCACGCCGGAAGAGGCCAAGGCCCAGGGCCGCGAGCGGCTGAAGGGCCGTTTCCAGTGGGTGGACGCGCAGCTGGAGGGCAGGCAATACCTGATGGGCGACACCTTCACCGTCGCCGACGCCTACCTGTACACCGTGACGCGCTGGGCCGGGGCGACCGGCGTGGAGGTCTCCGGCCTGGCGCACCTGCGGTCCTTCATGGCGCGCGTGGAGGCCCGGCCCGCGGTGCAGGCCGCTTTGAAGGCCCAGGGGTTGGCGAAATGAACGCCGCCGCCGAGTGCCGCGGCGGCCGGGCGGCAGCGGGGCTGCCGGCGCGTTGGCTGGCCGTGGGCGTCCTGGCGTGGGCCGCTGCGGCGCAGGCCAGGGCGCCGGCCACCGCGTCCGAAGGGCCCGCCGCCGCCCCCGCCGCCGGCCGCTACGCCGGCGAGCTTTGCGTGCGGACCGGCGACGGCGCCGCGCAATGCGGCCCCGCCGAGGTCGAGCTACGTGGCAACCGGTTGCGCGTGCAGGTCAGCGACATCGCCTACCGGCTGAGGTTGCGCAGCAGCCAGGCCGACGTGGTGCTGATGCACGGCCCGATGCAGATCGACGAATTCGTCGCCGACTACCGCTGGGCTTCCGAAGGCCTGCAGTTCGTCGACGACGAGAAAAGCGTGCGCTACGAAGTGCGGTGGACCGGCCCCAAGAGGCGTTGACGGCCGCCCGCCCCCGGGCGGACTCAGTGCCGGCCCTTGCGCATCAGCGTGCTTTTGCCGAAAAGGCTCTCGATCAGGTCCAGCGCCACCTCGGCGGTCTGGTTGCGCACGTCCAGCGCGGGGTTGAGTTCCATGACGTCGAGCGAGCCGAGGCGGCCCGTGTCGGCGATCATCTCCATGCACAGCTGGGCCTCGCGGTAGGTGGGGCCGCCGAGCACCGTGGTGCCGACGCCGGGGGCGATCGGCGGGTCGAGGAAGTCGACGTCGAAGCTCACGTGCAGGTGGGTGTTGGCGTCCAGCGTGGCCAGGGCCAGCTCCATGGTGTGGCGCATGCCCATCTCGTCGATGAAACGCATGTCGAACACTTCCAGGTCCATCTCGTGCACGAAGCGCTTCTCCGGCGCGTCGACGCTGCGGATGCCGATCTGGCGCACCCATTTCGGGCTGATGGCCGGCACTTGGCCGCCGATCTCCGTCAATTCCTTCGGCCCATGCCCGCACAGGCAGGCCACCGGCATGCCGTGGGTGTTGCCGCTGGGGGTGAGCACGTTGGTGTTGAAGTCGGCGTGGGCGTCCAGCCACAGCACGCGCAGTTTCTTGCCGGTGTCGCGGCAGTGCCGGGCCACCGCGCTGATCGAGCCGATGCCCAGGCAGTGGTCCCCGCCCATCACGATGGGCATGCGGCCGAGCGACATCTCGGCGTGCACGGCGTCGTGAAGCGTGCGGTTCCAGGCCACCACCTCGGGCAGGTGGCGGTAGCCGTCGACCGCCGGTTGCCACGGGTTGGGCGGGCCGCTCAGGTTGCCGCGGTCGACCACCTCCAGCCCGTGGCCGCGCAGCACCGATTCGATGCCCGCCACCCGCAGGGCCTCCGGGCCCATGCTGGCGCCGCGGCTTCCGGCGCCGATGTCGGTGGGGACGCCGATCAGGCTGATCCGCCGGGTCGAGGGGGTGGTGTCGTTGAGCATCGTGGTCTCTGGGTGGAAGGAACTATTTGTTGCCGGCCGCCGCCGTGGTCGCGGCCGCTTTCGGGCATTGGATGTCCATGTCGATGAAGTAGCGCTGGACCAGTTTGGCGTAGCTGCCGTCGGCGACCACGGCGGCCAGGCCCTTGTTGTATTCCGCCCGCAGCGGCTCGTTGCCCTTGGCCACCGCGGCGGCGATGACTTCCGGGAAGAGCAGCTGCAGCGAGCGCGCGCCGCTGTTGGGCAGCCCGCGCAGCACCGTCGCCGCCGAGAAGCGGTCGGTGAGCCAGAAGTCCACCCGGTCGGCCAGCATGTCGTTGCGGGCATCGTCGTCCTTGGCGAAAGACCGCACTTCTTTGATGCCGGGCATCTTCCTGACGTTCTCTTCGTAAGACGTCGCGCCCTGCACCGCCACGCTCTTGCCTTCCAGGTTCTTCGGGAAGCGCAGCAGGGCGTTCTTGCTGACCACGACCGCGCCGGAGCAATAGTGGCTGTCGGTGAAGGAGACGAGCTTGGCGCGCTCGTCGGTGATGCCGTGGGATGCGATGACCAGGTCCCAGTTCTTCGGCAGCCCCGGCAGCAGCGTGTCGAACTCGGCGGTCTTCCATTCGACGGCCACGCCCATCTTCTTGGCGATCAATTCCATCAGTTCGACCTCGAAGCCGCTGAGCTTGCCGGCCCGCACGTAGTTGAAAGGGTCGAAATTGCCCTCCGTCGCGACGACGATCTTGCCTTGCCGCTTGATCTCGGCCCATTCACGGGCGTGGGCGGCGGTGAAGGCCGCGACGAATGCCAGCACCAGGCCGAAGCGCGACAGCCGGCGAAAGACGTGTTGCATCTGGGTTCTCCCTCGTTTGAGACCGCGCGGCGCGCGGCGACCAGCCCAGGACGGAAACAACGACGACAAGTCCGGGCAGCGTGAAGCGGCCTGCGGCCCGTTCCGGAGGTTCTAAAACAGGATGGTCCGTCCGGAAAGGGCGCGCCCGGCATTTCCTCTGGACGAGAAGGGTCAAGCGAGGGCCTGCCGGCGCCGTTCTGGCTATATCGGCCGGCCGGGGCATCCGTGCAGTGCGGGAAAACGATGGCTGCGGCACGGGGCGGTCAGGCCGCCTGCCGGCCGACGCCGGCCTGCGCGTCGCTTCCTTCCCGTGTCTCGGCGGATGGCCGGGGTGCCAGGTGGATGCCCGCGAGCATGCAGCGCACCGACCCGCCGGCCAGCTCGATCGTCGGCACCGGCAGCCCGACGATGCGCGCGGAGCGTTCGATCCGCTGCCGCTGGTCGGGCCGCAGGCTGGCCGCGGCGCGCGCCGACATCGCCAGCACCCGCCCGCCGGGGGTGGACAGCTCCAGCGCGTTGCCCGCGAACTCGCCGATTTGCGCGGCCGTCAGCGCCACCACCTCGCGCCCGGAGGCGGCCAGTCGCGCTTGCAGGCGCCGTCGCGCGGCGTCCGGGACCAGTTCGAGCCCGACGAGCGCGAATTCGCTGGCCAGCGACATCATCACGTTGGTGTGGTAGACCGCGCGGCCGTCGCGGTCGCGGGCGTCGAACGCCACCGGCTCGTAGCCCATGCGTCCGCAGAACAGCGCCAGGGCCCGCTCGTCGGCGCGGCCGGAACGCGCCATGTAGGCGACGCGGTGGTCGTGGTCCAGCACCATGGCGCCGGTGCCTTCCAGGAAGACGCCGTCGCGTTCCAGGAAAGACAAGTCCACCACTTCGCTGACCGCGTAGTCGCGGCGCAGCCTGTCGACCACGTCGTCCCGCCGCTCCCGGCGGCGGTTGGCGGCGCACATCGGGTACAGGACGACGCGGCCGTCGGCGTGGGTCGAGAACCAGTTGTTGGGGAAGACCGCGTCGGGCGTGCCGCGCTCCGGCAGTTCGTCGAAAAGGTGAACGCGCACGCCTTCCCGGCGCAGCGACTCGGCCGCCTGGATGAATTCGAGTCGCGCGGCCCAGGCCAGCTCGTCCGGCCCGCGCGCCGCCCGGTCCTCGCCCTGGAAAGCGTTGTCGGCCGAGGTCTGCGGATTGGGCTGGAACCGCGCCGGCCGGACCATGACGACGGCGCCGGGGGCCTGGATGGATGCGGGCGGAGTCGGAGGCGGTGTCATGGGGGCAGGGCTCCTGTCGGTGGATGGTTGGTTCGGTGTGCCGCGGGTCGCCGGGCTTTCCAGCCGGGCGCGACCCAGCCGCCGCGGGGCGCGGCCGGCCGATGCGTCGGGGTGGGGGGCGGGCGCCGCCGGGGCGTCGTCAGGCCACCCGCCGCAGCAGGGAGCGGGCGCCGCCGCCGCGCCGGGTGTGGCGGAACAGGTCCTTCGGGTCGTCGGTGGGCGGGATCAGGTCGGTTTCCACCCCGATGCCCATTTCGCAAGCCTTGCGGTAGACGTAACGCAGCGCGGAGAAATCCTCCAGCGCGAAACCCACGGAATCGAAGACGGTCACCTCGGCGTCGGCCGTCCGGCCCGGCTCCTGCCCCGCCAGCACGCGCCACAGCTCGACCACCGGGAAGTCGGCGGGCAGCTGCTGGATGTCGCCTTCGATGCGCGTCTGCGGTTCGTACTCGACGAAGACCTTGGCGGCGCGCAGCACGTCGGGGTGCAGCTCCGTCTTGCCGGGGCAGTCGCCGCCGACGCCGTTGACATGCATGCCCGGCTCGATCATGCCGGGCGTGAGGATGGCGGCGCGGGTCTTGTCGGCGGTCACCGTGGTGACGATGTCGGCGCCGCGCACCGCTTTCTCGACCGAACCGGCGCGCACCACTTTCAGCCCCGGGTAGGGGCCGAGGTTGCGGATCAGCTTCTCGGTGGCCAGGCCGTCCACGTCGAACACCCGCAGCTCTTCGATGCCCAGCAGGTGGTGGAAGGCCAGCGCCTGGAACTCGCTCTGGGCGCCGTTGCCGATCAGCGCCATCGAACGCGAACCGGGCCGGGCCAGCGCCTTGGCCGCCAGCGCGGAGGTGGCCGCGGTGCGGAAGGCGGTGGTCAGGGTCAGCTCGGACAGCAGCAGCGGGTATCCGGTGTCGACGTCGGCCAGCACGCCGAAGGCCATCACGGTGAACATGCCGCGCGCGGTGTTGGCCGGGTGGCCGTTCACATACTTGAAGGCATAGCGCCGGGCGTCGGACACCGGCATCAACTCGATCACCCCGCCGGGCGAATGGCTGGCCACGCGGGCGCATTTGTCGAAGGCGCTCCAGCGCAGGAAATCGGCTTTGAGGGTCTGGGCCAACTCGTCGATGAACTGGGTGGGGCCCAGTTCATCGACTAGCCGGCTCAGGGCGTGGACATCGACGAAGCGTGTCATGGGAGTCTCCTTGCGAATCAATCAATCAAGTCGGTGGTCTTGGTCGTCGGGAAATTCTGCGCAGCGCTTGAGCCAAAGAAAAGGCAGAAAGTTGTTCAATTAGATTGGTCGGTTGATCAAAGTGCCAGAACCCATCGAGCATTTCGAAATTCGCCGGTCATCGTCTCGGCGGTTCAACTTTCAGCCGCCGGCGCCACGGTCCGGTACACGCTGATCAACCCGGGACCCCGCCGCCGGAGCCGGTGAAGCGCGGCGATGGCGTCACCGGCGCCGCCGTCAGTGCGCTGCGCGGCCGAGGAAAGCCCGGATGCGCGGATGGTCTTGCTGGCAGAAGAAGCGTTCCGGCGGGCTGTCCTGCAGCACGCTGCCGTGATCGAAATAGAGGACGCGGTCGGCGACCTCGCGCGCGAAGCCCATCTCGTGGGTGACCACCAGCATCGTCATGCCCGAGCTGGCCATCCCGCGCATGACGTCGAGCACTTCCTTGACCATTTCCGGATCCAGGGCCGAGGTGGGTTCGTCGAACAGCATGACGCGCGGCTTCATCGCCAGGGCGCGGGCGATCGCCACCCGCTGCTGCTGGCCGCCCGACATCGCGAAGGGATGCTTGTGCGCGTGCGCCCGCAGGCCCACGCGGTCGAGCAGGGCCACGGCCTGCTCGCGCGCTTCGGCCCGGGACACGCCGCGCACGCGGCGCGGCGCCAGGGCCACGTTGTCCAGCGCGCTGAGGTGGGGGAAAAGGTTGAACTGCTGGAACACCATGCCGACCTGGGCACGCAGCGATCTCAGGCTGGCGGGATCGTCGCCGACCGTGGCGCCGTCGATCACGATGTCCCCGCTGTCGTGCTTCTCCAGCCGGTTCAGCGTGCGCAGCAGCGTGCTCTTTCCCGAACCGGAGGAGCCGACGATCACCGCCACTTCGCCGGCGTTGAAATGGGTGCTCACGTCCTTGAGCACATGGGCCGCGCCGAAGCGTTTGTTGACTTGGCGCAGGCGGATCAGCGGGGCGGGCGCTTCGTTCATGGTTGCCTCCTTTCCACGTCCATCCGTTGCTCGACGCCGGCGGAGATCCGCGTCAGCAGGGTGGTCATCGCCAGGTAGAGCGCGGCGGTGGTGACCAGGATGGGCACCGGCTCGAACGTGGCCGATTGCACGCGGTTGCCGACGTTGGTCAACTCCACCACCCCCACCGCGTAGGCCAGCGAGGAATCCTTCAGCAAAGCCACGAGGTTGTTCACCAAAGGCGGTAGCGACACTTTGAAAGCCTGCGGGAAGGTGATGTCCACCAGGGTGTGCCAGGCGCCCAGGCCCAGCGAGTGCGCGGCTTCGGCCTGGCCTTTGGGCACCGAGAGCAGGCCGGCTCGGATCGCCTCCGCGTTGTAGGCGCCGACGTTGAGCGACAGCGCGATGCAGGCCGAGGCGAAATCGCTCAGCCGCAGCCAAGGCAGGAGCGACGGCAGCGCGAAGTAGATGAACAGGATCTGCACCAGCAGCGGCGTGCCGCGCATGATCCAGACGTATGCGCCGGCCAGCCAACGCAGCGGCGGCGACTTGGAGAGTTTGGCCAGCGCGGCCAGCACGCCGAGCAGCACGCCGCTCAAGCCGGCCGCCAACGTCAGCTGCATCGTCACCCGCATGCCGTCGGCGAAAGACCGTGCGTTCGGGCCGATCGGCGCGGGCGCGTGGGCCAGCAGCGAAGCCCCCAGCCACAGCAGCAGCAGCAAGGCGCACGCGGCCGCCACGATGCCCGCGGTGCCGCGCTGCCTGGCCGTCCACTGTCGCGGCCAGGCGGTGGTGGTGGGGGCGGTCATTTCGGCGCTCATGGGCAACGGACGTCGAGTTCGTTGAAATAGCGCTTGGCCAGCGCGTCGTAGCTGCCGTCGGCCATCACTTCGCCCAGCGCTTTGTCGTAGGCGGCCTTCAGTGTCGCGTTGCCTTTGGCGACCGCCGCCGCGATGCGTTCGACGAAGAGCATGCCCTGCGAACGGGCGCCCGAGTTGGGGTTGGCCTTGAGCGCTTCCGCGGCGACGAAACGGTCGGTGACCCAGGCGTCCACGCGGTCGGTGAACAGGGCGGTGCGCGCGTCCGAATCCTGCGGGAAATTCTTCATCTCTTTCAGGTTCGGGATCTTCTGCACCGCCTCCAGGTAAGAGCTGCCTGTCTGCACCGACACGGTCTTGCCGGCCAGGTCTTTCGCGGTGCGCAGGCGGGCGTCCTTGGCCACGATCACGCCGCCCGAGCAGTAGTGCGGGTTGGCGAAGGTGACGGCCTTGGCGCGTTCTTCGGTGACGCCGTGCGAGGCGATGACCAGGTCCCAGCGGTCCTGCTTCAGGCCCGTGAGCAGCGCGTCGAAGCCCAGCGTCTTCCATTCAACGCCGACGCCCATCTTCCCGGCCACCCGCTCCATCAGTTCCACTTCGAAGCCCGTGAGCTTGCTGCCCTCGAAGAAGTTGAACGGTGCGAACTGGCCCTCGGTGGCCACGACCACCTTGCCCTGTTTTTTGATGTCCGCCAGCGGGCGTGCATGGACGAAAGGGCTGGCGAAAGTCGCGGCGGCGACCGACAAAGCGGCGAGCCATCGCAGGAACGCACGGGGGGAACGACGCATTTGAAACTCCTTGGTGGTGAAGTGGGGGAAGTGGGAGCGGTGGCCCGTTGCGCCCGGCCCGGGGACGGGAATGAGCGCCTGCGGCGCCCGCGACCCGGGCGCCGCCAAGCCGTCGACTTGGCAAAACAGACGAGACGTCGCGCGGGCAGTCAGCCGATCGCGAGCGGCGCAGGCGTCGCGCGGTGCGCCTGCCCCGAAGCCGGGGCTTCAGGCAATTGGATCGGCGGGTGACCGGACTCACCGGCCGGCGCAAAAACAGTCATTCGACACCCCTCGCTTTTTCGCTAAATGGAATTCGAAGGCACATTGTTGAAAGTCACGTCGCCAAACAAAAGACCAGAAAATGCTCAGTCTTTGGTGAAAACTGCGCAAAACGTCACCAGAATTTGTTGAAAAGTGCGATTGATTAGTCAAAAGTTGCATGACAAGATGCAACCCAGGCATGGGCGCGTCCTAAAGGTGTGCTTTTTTGTTTGGCGTTGTGCTCAATCCAGCAGTCATAACGTCAAAATAAAATCACTTCGCCATTTGCCGTTGAACACAATGATTAGAAAAGGCTGCTGAATGGTTGGTTTGGATGATGTCGACCGCGAATTGATTTCTTTGTTGCGCGACGACGCCCGCCTGCCTGTGGCCACCCTGGCCAAGAAATTGAGGGTGGCACGCGGCACGGTGCAAAACCGGCTGCAGCGCATGGAGCGCGAGGGTGTGATCGTGGGTTACACCGTGCGCTTGAAACCCCAGACTGAAGCGCAGCGCATCCGCGCCTTCATGACGGTGGTGGTCGAGGGCAACAAGGCGGCGGACGTGCTGCGCGCGTTGCGCGGCCATCCCCACGTGTTCGCGCTGCACACCACCAACGGCCAATGGGACATGGTGGCCGAGATCCGCGCCGACACGCTCGAAGCCTTCGACCGCGTGCTCGGCGCCATCCGCCAGATCGACGGCATCGCCAACACCGAGACCAGCATCCTGTTGTCGACGCACAAGGTCTGAGCCCGGGGCCGCCCATCCCCGGGCGGACCCCGGTTTCAGTCGGCGCGCAAGCCGTCGATAAAACCGCCATCGATTGCACCCGTCGAGGAGGCTCCCCATGCCGCGTCCGTCCCGCCGCGCGTCATCCTGTGCCCTGGCCGTCCTGCTGGCTTCGCTGGCGGCGTGCGGCGGCGGCGGTTCGGCATCGCCGGCCGGACCCCCGGCCGCGGCCCCGGCGCCCACGCCCGTTCCCGCGCCTTCACCGGCGATGCCGCCCGCCGCGCCGGCGCCGCTGCAGCAGGGCCGCTACGACATCGGCGATCCCGTGCTGACCACGCTCCACGTGGCCACCGACGGCAACGACGCCAACACCGGCCTGAGCGCCGCCTCGCCGCTGCGCACGTTGACCGCGGCTTGGCAGAAGATTCCGCGCGGCGCCCTGGCCGGCACCGGCTACCGCATCCTGCTGGCCCCGGGCACCTACCCGGAGGCCAGCTTGCCGAACTACATGGACGCGCGCCACGGCAGCCGCGAATTCCCCATCCTCATCACGGCCGCGCAGGCCGGCACCGTCACCCTGGGGGGCGACTTGAACGTCTACGACGTGCGCCACCTCTACCTCGTCAACCTCACCATCGCGCCGCAGCCGGCCGGGGACGCGCTGCACTGCGAGCAGTGCCGGTTCCTGCTGGTGCGCGACAGCGTGCTCAGCGGCGGCAACCGGGTGGCGCAGGAGACCGTCAAGATCAACCAGTCGCAGCACGTCTACCTGGAAGGCAACGACATCTCGGGCGCCTGGGACAACGCGGTGGACTACGTGGCGGTGCAATACGGCCACGTCGTCGGCAACAGGATCCACAACGCCGGCGACTGGTGCCAGTACGCCAAGGGCGGCTCCGCCTACCTGCGGGTGGAGGGCAACACTTACACCAACTGCGGCACCGGCGGCTTCACCGCGGGCCAGGGCACGGGTTTCCAGTTCATGACGTCGCCGTGGCTGCACTACGAGGCCTATGACATCCGCTTCGTCAACAACGTCGTGCACAACGTGGAGGGCGCGGCCATCGGCGCGCAAGGCGCCTTCAACGTGCTCTTCGCGCACAACACCTTCCACCGCGTGGGCGGCCGCAGCCATGTTTTCGAAGCGGTGGCCGGCCTGCGCAGCTGCGACGGCCGGCCGGGCGACGCCGGCCGCGAACGCTGCCAGCAGTTCCTGGACGCCGGCGGCTGGGGCACCACCGTGGTCGACGACGGCGGCAACGCGGTGCGCATCCCCAACCGCAACGTGCTCGTCCTGAACAACGTCTTCCACAACCCCGCCGGCGCGGCCAGCCAGTGGCAGCAGTTCCAAATCTTCGGTGCGATGGCCAACCCGGCGTCCAGCCATGTGCCGGCCGACGCGCGCGGCGACACCGGGCTCGTCTTGCGTGGCAACGTCATCTGGAACGGCCCGGCCTCGCATCCGCTGGGCACCGAAGGCGGCACCGCCTGCCAGGCGGGCCATCCGACCTGCAACGAGGCGTTGATCCGCTCGCAGAACACCATCAACCAGGTGGAGCCGCAGCTGGCCAACCCGGCCGCGGGCGATTTCCGGCCGCTGGCCGGCGGCA
Source organism: uncultured Burkholderiales bacterium (assembly GCA_966211815.1). Taxonomy (GTDB): domain Bacteria; phylum Pseudomonadota; class Gammaproteobacteria; order Burkholderiales; family Burkholderiaceae_C; genus JANPCX01. The sequence goes on along the minus strand of CBIHOD010000017.1, from coordinate 8,818 downwards.
ACCTCGGCGGCTTCGCCGTGGCGGCCATCCCGGATTTCGGCTGGACCGAACTGCCTGCGGCGCCGGCCGTCCCCGCGGGCGGGACGGACAACCGCGTGGCCCACAACTTCCTGGGCGAATCGCGGGCCGCGGTGAACCGGGTGGGGGCATATTGAGCGGTCCGCGCCCACCCGCTCCCGCGAGCGGGAGGGGGAACGGGGAGAGGGTTGGAGCGAGGGGCGGTTGCGAACAAATCCCCTGACTCTGCCAGCACCGCAAACCGCATATTCCTCGGCCCTCCAGCCTGTAACCTCGGCGGCCTGTCGAACTCCTCCAGGCCAAGCCATGACGACGCCGCAGCAGCACAGCCCCGCCCCTTCCATCCCCACGCCGGCGCAGCTGCGGGCACACTGGATGCCTTTCACCGGCAACCGGCAGTTCAAGGAAGACCCGCGCATCCTCGTCGCCGCCGAAGGCTGCTATTACCGCGACGCGCACGGCCGCCAGGTCTTCGACGGCCTGTCCGGCCTGTGGACCTGCGGCCTGGGCCACGGCCGCCGCGAGATCGCCGACGCCGTCCACCGCCAGCTGGGCACGCTGGACTTCATGCCGCCCTTCCAATTCGGCCAGCCGCTGTCGTTCGAGCTGGCCGAGCGGGTGGCGGCCTTGATGCCGGAAGGGTTGGACCATGTGTTCTTCACCGGCTCGGGCTCGGAGGCGGCCGACACCTCGCTGAAGATGGCCCGCGCTTATTGGCGCCTGAAGGGCCAGGCGGGCAAGACGCGCCTCATCGGCCGGGCCAAGGGCTACCACGGCGTGAATTTCGGCGGCATCAGCGTGGGCGGCATCGTCGGCAACCGCAAGCTGTTCGGCGAAGGCGTCTCGGCCGACCACCTGCCGCACACCCTGCTGCCCGGCAACGCCTTCAGCCGCGGCATGCCGGCGCAGGGCGCGCACCTGGCCGACGGGCTGCTCGACCTGATCGCCCTGCACGACGCGTCGACCATCGCCGCCGTCATCGTCGAGCCGTTCTCTGGCTCGGCCGGCGTCATCATCCCGCCGGTGGGCTACCTGCAGCGGCTGCGCGAGATCTGCGACCAGCACCAGATCCTGCTGATCTTCGACGAGGTCATCACCGCCTTCGGCCGCGCGGGCGCCTGGACGGGGTCGCAGGCCTTCGGCGTCGCGCCCGACATCGTCAACTTCGCCAAGCAGGTCACCAATGGTGCCATCCCGATGGGCGGCGTGGCCGTGCGCAAGGAGGTCTACCAGGCCTTCATGGACGCCGGCGGCGCCCACTACAACATCGAGTTCCCGCACGGCTACACCTATTCCGCCCACCCGGTGGCCTGCGCCGCCGCGCTGGCCACGCTGGACCTGCTGGAGCGCGAGGGCGCCGTCGAGCGGGTGCGGGCGCTGGCGCCGCACTTCGAAAGCGCGGTGCACAGCCTGAAGGGCGCCAGACACGTGGCCGACATCCGCAACTACGGCCTGGCGGCGGGGCTGACGATCGAGGCGATGCCGGGCGAGCCGGCGCGTCGGCCTTTCGAAATCGCGATGCGCTGCTGGGCCAAGGGCCAGTACGTTCGTTTCGGCGGCGACACGCTGCAACTGGCGCCGCCTTTCATCGCCGGAAGGGAAGAGATCGACCGGCTCGTCAACGTGCTCGGGGAGTGCCTGGACGCGCAGCCCTGACCGCCTCGCCGCTGCGCTCAGCCCCGCGCCGGCGCGTCGCCATGGCCCTGCGGCCGGGCGTCGTCCCGGGCGGCAGGCGGGTCCACCTCGGCGGCCAGGCGCGCCGGGAAGCGCAGCGTGAAGAGCGCGCCGGGGCCGCGCCCGGACTGGGCTTCGGGCGCGGCCGTTTCTTCGCCGCCGCCGCGCCCAGGGGGGTGGGCGTCTTGCAGGTCGAGATGGGCGCCATGCTGGAGCGCGATCTCCTGCACGATCGCCAGGCCCAGGCCGGAGCCGTCCACGCCGCTGCCCAGCGAGCGGTAGAACGGCTGGAAGACCTTCTCCCGTTCGGACGGCGCGATGCCGGGCCCGGAATCCTCCACCTGCACCACCACCACCTGGCCGAAAGGGTCGTTCAGCACCCGCACCGTCACCGACCCGCCGGACGGCGTGTACTTGAGCGCGTTGTCCACGAGGTTGCGCAGCAGCTCGCGCAGCAGCACCGGGTTGCCGTGCACGCGCAGCGCGTGCGCCGCGGCCGCGCCGTCGGCCTCGGCGCCGGGCGTCTCGCATTCGTAGCCGAGGTCGATGCGCGACTCCATGGCCCGCGGCACCATGTCCCGCACCACCTCGACCGCCAGCTCCGCCATGCCCACCCACTCGCCGCGGCCGGCCTCGCCGCGGTCCTCGGCCCGCGCCATCGCCAGCAGCTGGTTGACCATGTGGGCGGCGTTCTGGCTGGAGCGGGCGATGTTCTGCAGGCTGCGCGAGATGGCCGCGATGCCGTCGACGTCGCCGTGGCCCTGCTCGATCTCGCGCTGCGCCAGCTCGGCCTGGGTGCGCAGGCCCGCCAGCGGCGTCTTGAGCTGGTGCGCGGCGTCGGCCAGGAAATGCTTCTGCGCGCGCAGGGACTGGTCCAGGCGCTCCAGCAGGTCGTTGATGGCGCCCACCAATGGGGCGACCTCTTCGGGCGCCTCGCCCTCGTCGATCGGGCTCAGGTCGCCGCTGTCGCGCCGGCGGATGCGCTGCTGCAGCTCGTTCAGCGGCGCGAAGCCGCGCGCCAGCGCCAGCCACACCAGCAGCACCGCCAGCGGCATGATGACGAACTGCGGCAGCATCACCCCCTTGATGATTTCGGTCGCCAGCTGCGAGCGCTTGCCCCGCGTCTCGGCGACCTGCACCAGCGGCCCGGCCTGGCCGTCGCGGCCCGCCACTTCCAGCCAGAGGTAAGCCACGCGCACCACGTCGCCGCGCAGTTCGTCGTCGCGGAAGCGCAGCTGGCCGTGCACCGCCTTGTCGTCCGCCGCCGGCACCGGCATCGCCCGGTCGCCGCTGAGCAGTTCGCCGCGCAGGCCCAGCACCTGGTAGTGGATCTCGTCGGTCTCGTCGCCGCGCAGGACCTCCGACGCCTGCGGCGGCAGCGTGAAAGAGGCCGCGCCCTGGCCCGCCGCCCCGGCCGGCTGGACCGACACCTGCTTGGACAAGGCCCGGGCCCGGTCCCCCAGCGCCCGGTCGTAGGGCTGGTTGGCGATGCTCTGCGCGACCAGCCAGGTCAAGGCGACGCTGGTGGGCCACAGCACCAGCAGGGGCGCGAGCATCCAGTCGAGGATCTCGCCGAACAGGGAACGCTGGATGCGGGCCATGTTATGCCGGCCCGCACACCCCGGCCCCTCGCGTGCAGCCGGCCCGCTTCACCCGGCCATCTTCTCGAGGCAGTAGCCCAGCCCGCGCACCGTGGCGATGCGCACCGGGCCCTGCTCGATCTTCTTGCGCAGGCGGTGGATGTAGACCTCGATGGCGTTGTTGCTCACCTCTTCGCCCCACTCGCACAGCCGCTCGACGAGCTGGTCCTTGCTGACCAGCCGGCCCGAACGCTGCAGCAGCACCTCCAGCAGGCTGAGCTCGCGGGCCGACAGGTCGATCATCTGCTCGTTGATGTAGGCCACGCGCCCGGTGGCGTCGAAGGTGAGTGGCCCGTGCTTGATGATCGCCGACGCGGTGCCCAGGCCGCGGCGCGTCAGCGCGCGCACGCGCGCTTCCAGCTCCTGCAGCGAGAAGGGCTTGGCCATGAAGTCGTCGGCGCCCAGGTCCAGGCCGCGCACGCGCTGCTCGACGCTGTCGGCGGCGGTGAGGATCAGCACCGGCATCGACGCCCCGCGCGCGCGCAGGTTGCGCAGCACCTCCAGCCCATGCAGCTTGGGCAGGCCCAGGTCGAGGATGACCAGGTCGAACGCATGGGACGACAGCGCCGCGTCGGCCTGCGTCCCGGTGCCGACCTGGTCCACCGCATACCCCAGGTTGCGCAGCGAACGCATCAACCCGTCGGCCATCACTTGATCATCTTCAGCGATCAGGATGCGCATGGCGTCGTCTCCTCAAAGGCCGGCGAAAATGCCCGGCATCCGGAAATTGTAGGCAGGGCCCTGCCAGAGGTCACCGCGGCAGACCCGCAGGAATTTTCCGGAAACACTGTACAAACATCCAGCTTTTGCGATAATCAAGGCATCAGCTGGAGACCACCCCATGGATGCACCCGTCAAGAACATGAACGCCAACAACCCCGCGCTCAACTCTGAAAAAGCCAAAGCCCTGCAAGCCGCCCTGGCGCAGATCGAAAAGCAATTCGGCAAGGGCTCCATCATGCGCCTGGGCGAAGGCGAAGTCATCGAAGACATCGAAGTGGTGTCCACCGGCTCGCTCGGCCTGGACACCGCCCTGGGCGTCGGCGGCCTGCCGCGCGGCCGGGTCATCGAGATCTACGGCCCGGAATCCAGCGGCAAGACCACGCTGACCCTGCAAGTGGTCGCCGAAATGCAGAAACTCGGCGGTACCTGCGCCTTCATCGACGCCGAGCACGCCCTGGACACCGGCTACGCCCAGAAGCTCGGCGTCAACCTGCAGGAGCTGCTCATCAGCCAGCCCGACACCGGCGAGCAGGCGCTCGAAATCGTCGACGCCCTGGTGCGCTCCGGCTCGGTCGACCTGGTCATCGTCGACTCCGTCGCCGCCCTCACTCCCAAAGCCGAAATCGAAGGCGAGATGGGGGATGCCCTGCCTGGCTTGCAAGCCCGCCTGATGAGCCAGGCCCTGCGCAAGCTCACCGGCACGATCAAGAAGACCAACACCATGGTCATCTTCATCAACCAGATCCGCATGAAGATCGGCGTGATGTTCGGTTCACCCGAAACCACCACCGGCGGCAACGCGCTCAAGTTCTACGCCTCGGTGCGCCTCGACATCCGCCGCATCGGCAGCATCAAGAAGGGTGAAGAGGTCGTCGGCAACGAAACCAAGGTCAAGGTGGTGAAGAACAAGGTGTCACCGCCCTTCAAAACCGCGGAATTCGACATCCTCTACGGCGAAGGCATCAGCCGCGAAGGCGAAATCATCGACATGGGCGTGGAAGCCAAGGTCCTCGAAAAGAGCGGCGCCTGGTACGCCTACAACGGCGAAAAAATCGGCCAAGGGAAAGACAACGCCCGGGAATTCCTGCGCGAGAACCCCGATGTCGCCATCGAAATCGAGAACAAAGTGCGCGCCGCGCTCGGCATCCCGCTGCTGCCTGGTTCCGATGCCGAAGGAGGGGCTGGCGCCGATGGCGAAACCACCAAATCCTCCAAGACCAAAGCGCCCAAGGAATGAACGGGGGTTGCGACCGTCGCTCGTGAGTTGCTGCTGAGCAGCTCGTGGGCCACGGGCGTTGGTCCGACGATGACGAGGTTGGCGATGATGGGATTGAGGCGGGCACACCCTGTCGGTCGTAAATCTTGCGCTTGCATGCTGCGTGGCCGATGGCTTTCTTTGCGCCGTCCATCCCATCCATGAAGACCAAGCACCGCCGCGCCCAACCCGCCAGCTTGAAGGTGCGTGGTGTGCAGTTGCTCTCGCAGCGCGAGCACAGCGTGCATGAGCTTCGGCAGAAACTGCTGCGCCATGCCCGCTTGGTGAATGCCGCTGCCCAGCAGGCCGCCGAGGGGGAGATGGACCCACCCCGCCATGATGGTGACGCTGGCGCGAGCGGAGCGCACCCGGAAAGCTTCGTACCGCTCCGGCATCAAAACACGGGCCGGCTGACGCCCGCCTCGCTGCCTCCGGACGCAACGGAAGACGCCGTCGAAGAAGTCCTGGCTTGGTTGCAGTCCCAGGGTTACCTGAGCGATACACGGTTCCTTCAGAGCCGCGTCCAGGTTCGTTCCGAACGTTTTGGCAATCTGCGCATCCGGCAGGAACTCGCACAGCATCAGGTCGAACTGACCCCGGAAGCCGCTTTGGCGTTGCGGGCTTCCGAATTGGGTCGGGCACAGGCCGTGTCCTACCGCAAGTTCGGCGGCTCGCAGCCGGCGACACCCGCCGAAGCCGCCAAACGCGCACGGTTCCTTGCCCAGCGCGGGTTTTCCTCCGACGTGGTGCGGCAAGTGCTGCGCGGAGCCGGCGGGTCTTCGACCGACGATTGAGACCGACTTTCCGTATAGGGCAGACAGTCCCCTGACAGGTGCTCGACACACGCAGCGTGCTACATTGCGCGGCTGTTTCGCTCGGTAACCGCCCGGAACCGGCGAGACGCTCGCCCGATTGGATCAACGCCTGTGCGCCGATCCAATCGGGCGGGCCCCCACCCCTGCCTGGCCCTGAACCATTTGTCGCCCAGCCCGATGGCCCTGCCCGCCGCTTCCCTCAAGCGAACGCTCAAGCACCGCCGAAGCATTGAGGTGGAAGTCTTCGCGCGCGGCGATGGTTTGTGGGAAGTAGACGCCCACATTTCCGACGTCAAGACGCGCGACTTCAAACTCGCCGGCGGGGTCCGTCCCGCGGGCCAGCCCATCCATGACATGCTGCTGCGCGTGGTCATCGACGACCAGTTCAACGTCCTGGAATCGGGTGCCGAAACCCGCTGGATGCCTTACACCGGCCTGTGCGACCAGCATGGCGACGCCTACGGCCACCTGGTCGGCCTGAACCTCCTCAAAGGCTTCTACGCCAACGTCAAATCCAGGCTCGGCGGCACGCGCGGCTGCACCCACCTGACCGAATTGACGCAAGTGCTGCCGACCGCCGTGGTGCAGGCTTTCGCCGGCGAAGTCACCGACATCCGGGAAGACGGCGACGACAGCGAAACTCCCCCCTTCCAGTTGAACCGTTGCCACGCGCTGCGCGACGACGCACCGGCTGTCCGCCTCCACTACCCGCGGTGGCACAAGCCCCGGGGGCCCTGATCCGCCCGGCCCCGCTCCCGATTCCCCTTTTTCCAAGACCCTCGCTTCCTTAAGAAAGAAAGACCACGATGAAAATCCATGAATACCAAGGCAAAGAAATCCTGCGCCAGTTTGGTGTGCCCGTCCCCCGCGGCTATCCCGCTTTCAGCGTGCTCGAAGCGACCGAAGCGGCGCAGAAGCTCGGTGGCCCGGTCTGGGTGGTGAAAGCCCAGATCCACGCGGGCGGCCGCGGCAAGGGCGGCGGCGTCAAGCTCGCCCGCTCGATGGACGAAGTGAAGAAGCTCGCCGGCGAGATCCTGGGCATGCAGCTCAAGACCCACCAGACCGGCCCCGAGGGTCAGAAAGTCCGCCGCCTGCTGATCGAGGAAGGCGCCGACATCAAGAAAGAGTATTACGTCGCCGCCGTGACGGACCGCGCGACCCAGAAGGTCGCCCTGATGGCCAGCAGCGAAGGCGGCATGGACATCGAGGAAGTGGCCCACGCCACGCCCGAGAAGATCCTCAAGGTCTTCGTCGACCCCGCCACCGGCCTGACCGATGCGCAAGGCAAGGAACTCGCCCAGGGCATCGGCGTCCCCGAAGCCAGCCAGGCGCAAGCCATCGACGTGTTCAAGAAGCTCTACCAGTGCTACATGGACACCGACTGCTCGCTGGCCGAGATCAACCCGCTGATCCTCGAAGGCAACGGCAACATCAAGGCCCTTGACGCGAAGTTCAACTTCGACAGCAACGCCTTGTTCCGCCATCCCGAGATCGTGGCCTACCGCGACCTGGACGAAGAAGACCCCGCTGAAATCGAAGCCAGCAAGTTCGACCTGGCCTACATCCAGCTCGACGGCAACATCGGCTGCCTGGTGAACGGCGCCGGCCTGGCGATGGCCACGATGGACACCATCAAGCTGTTCGGCGGCGAACCCGCCAACTTTCTGGACGTGGGCGGCGGCGCCACCGCCGAGAAGGTGACCGAAGCCTTCAAGATCATGCTGAAGAACCCGAAGGTCAAGGCCATCCTGGTCAACATCTTCGGCGGCATCATGCGTTGCGACACCATCGCCGACGGCGTCATCGCCGCCTGCAAGGCCGTGAATCTCACCGTGCCGCTGGTCGTCCGCATGAAGGGCACGAACGAAGACCTGGGCAAGAAGATGCTGGCCGACAGCGGCCTGCCCATCATCAGCGCCGACTCGATGGCCGAGGCCGCGCAGAAGGTGATGGCCGCGCTGAAGTAATCAACGGCGCGACAGCAGCACCCCGACCATTCCCAAGGAAATCCACATGTCCATCCTGATCAACAAAGACACGAAAGTCATCACCCAAGGCATCACCGGCAAGACCGGCCAGTTCCACACCCGCATGTGCCGGGACTACGCCAACGGCAAGAACTGCTTCGTCGCCGGCGTGAACCCGAAAAAAGCCGGCGAAGACTTCGAAGGCATCCCCATCTACGCGAACGTCAAGGAAGCCTCCCAGGCCACCGGCGCCACCGTCAGCGTGATCTACGTGCCGCCGGCCGGCGCCGCGGCCGCCATCTGGGAAGCCGTCGAGGCCGACCTCGACCTGGCGATCTGCATCACCGAAGGCATCCCCGTGCGCGACATGCTGGAAGTGCGCAACAAGATGAAGCAGAAGGAGGCCAAGGGCGGCAAGAAGACGCTGCTGCTCGGCCCGAACTGCCCCGGCCTGATCACCCCCGACGAAATCAAGATCGGCATCATGCCGGGCCACATCCACCGCGCCGGCCGCATCGGCGTGGTCTCGCGCTCCGGCACGTTGACCTATGAAGCCGTCGCCCAACTCACCGAGATCGGCCTGGGCCAGTCCAGCGCCGTCGGCATCGGTGGCGACCCGATCAACGGCCTGAAGCACATCGACGTGATGCGCCTCTTCAACGAAGACCCGAACACCGACGCCGTCATCATGATCGGCGAGATCGGCGGCCCCGACGAAGCCGAAGC
>CBIHOD010000016.1:0-68501 GCA_966211815.1 uncultured Burkholderiales bacterium | reverse complement strand
CGTGTCCGCCGCGCCGCTGGGCAACGCCGCGGTGCTGCCGATCAGCTGGATGTACTGCCGCATGATGGGCGCGGAAGGCCTGCAGGCGGCCACCGAGACCGCCATCCTCAGCGCCAACTACATCGCCGCGCGACTGGCGCCTCACTATCCGGTCCTGTATTCGGGCAACGCCGAAGGCATCAAGGGCGGCGGCGTGGCCCACGAATGCATCCTGGACCTGCGCCCGCTGAAGGAAAGCACCGGTGGCGCCCAGGGCATCAGCGCCGAGGACGTGGCCAAGCGCCTGATCGACTACGGCTTCCACGCGCCGACGCTGAGCTTCCCGGTGGCCGGCACACTGATGGTCGAACCCACCGAGAGCGAGCCGCTGAAAGAGCTGGACCGCTTCATCGACGCGATGATCGCCATCCGCGAGGAGATCCGCCGTGTCGAGCAGGGCCAATGGCCGCGCGACGACAACCCGCTGAAGGCAGCGCCGCACACCGCCGAGGCGCTGATGGCCACCGATTGGAAGCACGCCTACACACGCGAAGAAGCCGCCTACCCGGTGGCCGCGCTGCGCCAGAGCAAATACTGGTCGCCGGTCGGCCGGGTGGACAACGTCTACGGCGACCGCAACCTGTTCTGCGCCTGCGTGCCGATGTCCGACTACGCCTGAAACCCGCGGCCCCTACCGATTGGATGACCCATGGCTGTCTCAGTCTTCGACCTCTTCAAGATCGGCATCGGCCCCAGCAGCTCCCACACCGTGGGGCCGATGCGGGCCGCGCACCTGTTCGTCGCCAGGCTGGCCCATGACGGCCTGCTGGACCGGACGCGGCGCGTCAAGACCGAGCTCTACGGCTCGCTCGGCGCGACGGGCAAAGGCCACGGCAGCGACACCGCCGTGCTTCTCGGCCTGGCGGGCCACGAACCGGACACCGTCGATGTCGAGGCCATCCCCGGCATCCTGGCCGAAGTGCGGCGGACCCGGCGCATGCGCCTGCAAGGCGAGCATGAGATCGCCTTCGACGAAGCCGCGGACCTGGTCTTTTTCCGCCGCCAAAGCCTGCCCTTCCATGCCAACGGCATGCGCTTCAGCGCCTTCGGCGAGGACGGCGCCGCCGAGCCGCTGGCCAGCCGCACCTTCTATTCGGTGGGCGGCGGCTTCGTCGTCAGCGAGGAAGTGGCGGCCGACGGCACGCGCCAGAAGCAGATCGCGCCCGACGCCACGGTGTTGCCGCTGCCTTTCCATTCCGCCGCCGAGCTGCTGGCGCTGACCGAGCGCGAAGGCTGCAGCATCGCCCAGTTGATGCGGGTCAACGAAAGGCACTGGCGCAGCGACGCCGAGATCGACAGCGGCCTGCTGCGCATCTGGAACACGATGCAGGGCTGCGTCAACCGCGGATGCTCCACGTCCGGCGTGCTGCCGGGCGGCTTCAAGGTCAAGCGCCGCGCCGCCGCGCTGCACGACAAGCTGCAAGCCAGCGCTTCGGCGGCGGCGGCCGACCCGCTGCAGGTGATGGACTGGGTCAACCTCTTCGCCCTGGCGGTGAACGAGGAGAACGCCGCCGGCGGGCGCGTCGTCACCGCCCCGACCAATGGGGCGGCCGGAATCATCCCGGCGGTGCTGCACTACTACGCCCGGTTCATCCCCGGCGCCAGCGACGCCGGCGCCATCGATTTCCTGCTGACCGCCGCCGCCATCGGCATGCTCTACAAGGAGAACGCGTCGATCTCGGGCGCGGAAGTCGGCTGCCAGGGCGAAGTCGGTGTGGCCTGCTCGATGGCCGCCGGTGCCCTCTGCGCCGTGCTCGGCGGAACGCCCGCTCAAGTCGAAAACGCCGCGGAGATCGGCATGGAACACCACCTCGGCCTGACCTGTGACCCGGTCGGCGGGCTGGTGCAGATCCCATGCATCGAACGCAACGCCATCGCTTCGGTCAAGGCGATCAACGCCGCCCGCATGGCCTTGCACGGCGACGGCACGCACCACGTCAGCCTCGACAAGGTGATCAAGACGATGCGCGAAACCGGCGCCGACATGATGAGCAAGTACAAGGAAACCGCCCGTGGCGGTTTGGCGGTGAACATCGTGGAATGCTGAACCGCATGCCGCGGCCGCCCCCGCGGCCCGGCAATTTCCTGGCGACTCACTCTTATTTGTGGATTTGTCCGAGAAATGGTTATAATCGTAGTCTTTGCCAAAAGCTGAGTTTTCGAAGTACTTCCGCAGTACTCGAAGCACTTGTGGAAATTCAGCTCCAAAGCACCACGGCTGCCACCCTGGCGCCGCTCATCGCGGCGCATCTTGAGTTGGTGGCTGCTTCTGAAACACAAGATTCGAACGGAGAAGCGTCATGGCACGCGTCTGTCAAGTAACGGGCAAAGGCCCGATGGTGGGAAACAACGTCTCCCACGCCAACAACAAAACCAAGCGCCGGTTCCTGCCCAACCTGCAATACCGCCGTTTCTGGCTCGAAGCCGAAAACCGCTGGGTGCGCCTGCGCATCTCCAATGCCGCCCTGCGCTTGATCGACAAGGTCGGCATCGACCAAGTGGTCGCCGACCTGCGCGCCCGCGGCGAACTGTGAACTTGAGGAGCAGCTGACATGGCTAAAGGTGGACGCGAAAAAATCAAGCTGGAATCTTCTGCCGGCACCGGTCACTTCTACACGACCGACAAGAACAAGAAGACCACGCCTGAAAAGATCGAGATCATGAAATTCGATCCGAAAGCGCGCAAGCATGTGATGTACAAGGAAACGAAGCTGAAGTAATCGTCGACCGGTCGACACTTCACTCTTTCCCACCAAGAAGCCCCGATGCGCCGACAGGCCCTCGGGGTTTTTTGTCGCCTGTCGCTTTTCCCTCCGACCTTGCCCGCGCAAGACGCGCCACCCGACCGGGACTCGGAGCGGCGCCGACGGCGTCGCGAAATAAAAAAGGCACCCATCGCTGGGTGCCTGTGAGTCCTAGAGACCTGAACTAAGAGGAACGGTTCGGATCGGAAAACCGATCAGCGGACAACGCCGATTTCCTCGCGCTTGCCGCCCTTGTAGGTGTACAGGGTCAAGGCGCCGTTCTTGATGTCGCCCTTGTTGTCGAAGGAGATGTTGCCGGTCACGCCCTTGTAGTTGTCGGTGGCGGCCAGGGCCGGCAGGTACTTCGCCGGCTCGGCGGAACCGGCCTTGACCATGGCGGCGACCATCACGTTGACGGCGTCATAGACGTACGGTGCATAGATCTGCACGTCCACATTGAACTTCTTCTTGAAGTCGGCCTTGAACTTCTCCAGGCCGGCCTTCTGCTGGCCTTCGACGCCGCCCGCCTCGGCGCAGACCACTTGTTCGTCGGCCATCGCGCCGGCAGCCAGCTTCGGCAGCTCGGTGCCGCAGATGCCGTCGCCGCCGAGGAACTTGGCTTCGATGCCCAGCTGCTTCATCTGGCGGATCATCGGGCCAGCCACGGCGTCCATGCCGCCGAAGAACACGACGTCGGGCTTCTTGCCCTTGATCTGGGTCAGGATGGCGGTGAAGTCGGTGGCTTTGTCGGTGGTGAACTGGCGCTCGGCGATGGAACCGCCGGCGGCCTTGACCGCCTTCTCGAACTCTTCGGCGATACCTTGGCCGTAAGCGGTGCGGTCATCGATCACGGCGATCGACTTGCCCTTCAGGGTGTTGATCGCGTAGCGGCCCAGGGTGCCGCCCAGGTGTGCGTCGTCGGCCACCAGGCGGAAAGCGGTCTTGTAGCCGTTGCGGGTGTACTTGGGATTGGTCGCGGACGGGGAAATCTGCGGGACGCCGGCATCGGAATAAACCTTGGACGCCGGGATGGTGGTGCCGGAGTTCAGGTGGCCGACCACGCCGTTGACCTTGGAGTCCATCAGCTTCTGGGCCACTGCCGTGCCCTGCTTGGGATCGGCGCCGTCGTCTTCCGCCAGGAGTTCGAACTTGGCCTTCTTGCCGCCGATCGTCACGCCCTTGGCGTTGAGCTCGTCGATCGCCATCTTGGCGCCCATTTCGTTGTCCTTGCCCAAGTGGGCAATCGCGCCGCTGGTCGGGCCAACGTGACCAATCTTGACCACCAGGTCCTGGGCAAAAACGCTGCCGCCAAGGGCCAACAATGCCGCGCCCACGATCACGTTCAATTTCACTTGCATGAGAACCTCCGGGTTGTAAAAGCGAATAGTAGAAAACGAAAAACGGTTGAATCGGCTCGCTCGATGAATCCGAAACGGCGGCAACAATAACCGAAAAAAATCCGAATCTCTATCGGGAAACCTCTGACAACATCAGCAATCGACATCGAGTTGCTGCGGAATGACCGACAAAACCACGCCCACCCCAAGGCTGGGCAGATGATTTGTGTGGTGGCGCCCAAATTAGGGGTGAATTGCACCAATAGCGCTCATTTAGCGCGATGTTTGGTCAGTGCTTGTGTCACGGCGCGGGTGACGACATCCTTCAAAACCCCACCCAATTCGGCCCGCGTGTCGCGAGCCAGGGCGTCGGTGAAGCGCGTGATCGCGGGCGCCAGGGTTTCCTTCATGCGCACTTCGAGCATGGCGTCGATTTGGCGCTGGATGTCACCCATGATCTGCCGGACGAGTTCGTCATGGGAGGGCAACTCGCCGCTTGGCTGGGGGAGGTCCGGCGCGGCCAAAGGCACGGGAGCCGGCGTCGAAACAACGGGCGCGGCCGCCTCACCGGCGATCACATCGGTGCGGGGCTTGGCGGCTTGAGGGGGCTCCTGGCCGGCGACCCCGGGCTGCACGACGGCGGCGGCTTCACCGTCTTCGATGGGCACCAGGTCCACCACTTCCGTCAGGGTGGGAACGCGGCTGGGCGGCGTGTTCGATCTGAAGAGGTTCATGCGGAAGCGCCCACCTCGAACTTCTCGATCGCGTACCCCCTGGCGGCGTAGTCGCGCCAGCGCGCGCGCGCGGCGTCCCGGTCCTCGGCCTCGTTCGAGACGATCTCCACCAGGCGCTCATAGCGGTCGATTGGCGCTACGGGCCCGGCACCCAGGTTGACGAGCGTCGTGTGCTGCTCGGGGGACTGCTCCAGACGGGTCAACAGCCAGACCGGCGTGGCGGACAGGCGCGGCGCCACCGACTGGCCGGGCCGCAGCAGGACGTGCGGGAGGAATTCGGTGGGGTCGAACATCCAGAGGAGGCGGTTCAACCGGTCCAGCTCCGCCTCGTCGCCCAGCACCGAGATCCCGGTGACCTTCCGCGCGGCCTTGCGCAAAAGGCGGCAGGCGTAGGCCAACCGGTCGGGAACGTTGAAATGGAACTGGATGCTGGTCATGCAGGAGGCGGGGAAATGGAGGAGGGGCCGGAGCGGCCGTTCGCTTCCGACCGCGCCATCCGCGACATCACGCCTGCTGCTTCAGCAGGAAATGCGTGAGCAGCGGCACGGGGCGGCCCGTCCCGCCCTTGGCGGCGCCCGACTTCCAGGCGGTGCCCGCGATGTCCAGGTGGGCCCATCGGTAGGCGCCGGTGAACCGCTTCAGGAACATGGCGGCGGTGATGGCGCCGCCGGCCCGCGGCCCGACGTTGGCGATGTCGGCGAAATTGCTCTTCAGGCCCTCGTCGTATTCATCGTCCAGCGGCATGCGCCAGCAGGTGTCGAGCGACGCCTGCCCGGCGGCGAGCAGTTGGGCGGCAAGCTCGTCGTCGGCGGTGAACAGCCCGGAGTGCTGCGCGCCCAGCGCCACCACGCAAGCGCCGGTCAGGGTCGCCACGTCGATCACGAGCCGGGGCTTGAAACGCTCGGCGTAGGTGAGCGCGTCGCACAGGATCAAACGGCCCTCGGCGTCGGTGTTGAGCACCTCGACCGTCTGGCCCGACATGGTCTTGACCACGTCGCCCGGCTTGACGGACCGGCCGTCCGGCATGTTCTCGCAAGCGGGGATGATCACCACCAGGTTCAGCCTGGCCTTCATCCGCGCCACCGCCGCCATCGTGCCCAGCACGCTGGCGGCGCCGCCCATGTCGAACTTCATCTCGTCCATCTCGGCCGCGGGCTTGATCGAGATACCGCCGGTGTCGAAAGTGATGCCCTTGCCCACCAGCACGATCGGCGGCGAGGCCTGTTTGCGCCCGTTCCCGGGGGCGCCTTCGTATTGCAGGACGATGAAGCGCAGCGGCTCCTCGGAGCCCTGCGCCACCGCCAGGAACGAGCCCATGCCGAGCTTCTCGACCGCCTTGCGGTCGAGCACCTGCGCCTTCAGCCCGTGCTGCTTGGCCAGCGCCTTGGCCTGCTCGGCGAGGTAGCTCGGCGTGCAGTGGTTCGCGGGGCGGTTGGCGCATTCGCGGGCCAGTTGCACGCCCGCGGCGATGGCCTGGCCCTGGGACAGGCCGGCGGCGACCGCCTTGGCCTCGTCCTTGCCGCAAAGCAGCGAAAACCGCTGCCACGCCGGCTCGGCGGGCGCGCTCGGCTTGGTGTGGCGGTAGATGTATTGCGCGTCGGTCGCCGCGGCGACCAGGCATTCGGCGTGGTCGGCCCCCAGCGGGAAAGCCGCGGCAACCACGACCTGGCGCGCGCCACCCGGCTTGAGCGCCGCCAGGCCGAGGCCCAGCGCCGCTTTGAACGCTTTCGCGGTGGCGCCGCCGGCCACGCTGACGACCACGCGCTGGGCGCGCAGTCCCGCGGGCCGGTGCAGGTAGAGGGTGCGGCCGGCCTTGGCGGCCAGGTCGCCACTCTTGACCGCTTCGGCCAGGATGCCGGAGAGGGCCGGGTCGACGCGGGCCGGATCCTTGCCGTCCAGCAGGTCCGGTGCCACCACCAGCAGCAAGGCCTCGCAGGCCACTGCGCCCAATTGCGCCGCGGAGCCAACCTGATGCTTGAAGTCCATAATCGCTCGCTGTTCAAAATCCAAACGACGATGTTATTCGATTCCACCCTGCGCCGAGAGCTGGCCCGCGGCTTCAGCGCCACCTTGGTGGTGGTGCTCACCATCGTGCTGACGATGTTCCTGATCCGCACCCTCGGGCAGGCCGCCGGCGGCCGCATCGCCCCGCAGGACGTGGTGCTTTTCCTGGGTTACACCGCCCTCGGCCAGTTGCCCACGATGCTGGCGCTGTCGCTGTTCATCTCCGTCGTCGCCACGCTGGGCCGCATGTACCGCGACAGCGAGATGACGATCTGGTTCGCCAGCGGCGCCAGCCTGTCGCGCTTCGTGCGGCCGGTGCTGCGCATGGCCTGGCCGATGCTGGCGGTGGTCGGATTGCTGGCCTTGTTCGTCTGGCCCTGGGTGAACCAGCGCGGCCTGGAGCTGCGCAGCCGCTACGAGCAGCGCTCCGACCTGTCGCGCGTGGCGGCGGGCCAGTTCCAGAGTTCCAGCGACGGGCGCAGGGTCTTCTTCATCGAACGCGACAGCGACGACGGCCGCACAGGCCGCAACGTCTTCATCCTGACTTCGGACAAGGACAAGGAATCGGTCACCACCGCACAGCGCGGCCACATCGAAACCGTGGGCGAGGACCGTTTCCTGGTGCTGCAGAACGGGCAACGCAACGAGGAGAACCTGCTCACCGGCGAGCGCAGCATCTCGCGTTTCGAGACCTACCGCGTGCTGGCCGGGGAACGCGTGCTCTACAACACCACCGACCTGCCACCCAAGGCGCAGTCGACCTGGCAGTTGCTCGTCAACCCGGTGGCGGCGCACCAGGGCGAGCTGGTCTGGCGCCTCGGCCTGTTCTTCGGTGCCGCCAACCTGCTGCTGCTGGGCACCGGGCTGTCGGCCACCAACCCCCGCCGCGCCAGCAACTGGAACCTGCTGCTGGCGCTGCTGACCTTCATCGTCTACTACAACCTCATCAACCTCTCCAACGCCTGGGTCGCGTCCGGGAAACTCGGCCTCGGCCAATCCCTGTTGGCCACGCACGGCTGCGCGCTGCTGCTCGCGCTGGGCCTGCTCTGGTGGCGGGACAACGCCGCCAGCTGGGGCGGCTGGCTGGCGGCGCGCCGCGGCCTGGCCAAGGCCGGCGGGTCGAGGGGCGCGCCATGAAGACCGTCCGCCGCCTCTTCTTCTCGGACATCGTCTCGTCGGTGGCCTTCGTCGCCCTGGCCTTCTTGTCGCTGTTCTTCTTCATCGACTTCGTCCAGGAGATGGGCGACCTGGGCGCGCGCGGCTACACCGCGCTGCACGCCCTGCTCTACTGCGTGTTGCAGCTGCCCGGGCACCTTTACGAACTCGCGCCCATCGCCGTGCTGATCGGCACCATCTACACCCTGGCGCGGATGGCGCAGTCCTCCGAATTCACCATCCTGCGCACGGCGGGCCTCGGCCCGGGCCGCGCGCTGGGCCTGCTGGCCAGCTTGGGGCTGGCCTTCGGCTTGCTGACCTTTTTCGTCGGCGACTACGTCGCGCCCGCCACCGAGCGCCTGGGCACCGAGTTGCGCGCCAGCTTCCGCGGCAGCCTCGACCTCGGACGCTCCGGCGCCTGGATGAAAGACCGCCAAAGCACGCCGGCCGGCGAGCGCTCCTACTCGATCCACGTCGGCAGCACCGGCAGCCGCGGCGAGCTCAGGCAGGTCCGCATCTTCGAATTCGACGAAAAGAACCGCCTGGTCCAGCGCATCCACGCCGAGTCGGCCAGCGTCGACCGGGCCGCGGTCTGGACGCTCAGCCGCGTCGCCGTCACGCGCTGGCCGGTTCATGGGCCGGGCGCGAACGGTTCCGGCGCGGCAACTTCGGTGTCATCCGAGAAGCTGCTGTCGATGCAATGGTCCAGCACGCTGTCGGCCGATGTGGTCACCGCCGCCGTGATGCCGCTCAACACGATGTCGACGATCGAGCTGGCCCGCTATGTCGCCCATCTGTCCGAGAACGAGCAGGCGGCCCAGCGGCACGAGATCCAGTTCTGGAAACGCGCGCTTTATCCGCTGGCCTGCCTGGTGATGGTGGGGCTGGCGCTGCCATTCGCCTACATGCACACCCGCGGCGGCCAAGGCATCAGCCTGAAGGTGTTCGGCGGCATCATGCTGGGCATCAGCTTCGTGCTGCTCAACAACCTGGCCTCGCACCTGGGCATCCTGCAGAATTGGACGCCCTGGATCGTGGCCGCCACGCCCAGCGTCTTCTACCTGCTGCTTTCGATGGCGGCCTTCACCTGGCTGATCCGTTACCGTTGACGCCCGGTCAGCCCCAGCTCCGAGCGGCCACACGGACCACCCCCATGCAAGGATTGATGCTCTTCGCGCACGGCGCACGCGACCCCCGGTGGGCCGCCCCTTTTGAGGAGGTGTTGCGCCGTGTGCGCGCCGCCGCGCCCGGCACCCCGGTGGCCCTGGCTTTCCTGGAATTCATGGAACCCGGCCTCGAAGACGCGGGCGCCGGGCTTGCGCGGGCCGGCTGCACCCGCGTGGACGTGCTGCCCCTCTTCCTGGGCGCCGGCGGCCATGTCCGCAAGGACCTGCCGGAGCTGCTGGCGCGCCTGGCCGGGAAGCACCCGCAAGTTCGGTGGCGGCTGCGGCAGGCCGTCGGCGAAATGGAAGGCGTCGTGCAAGCCATGGCCGACGCCGCGCTCGAAGGAATCCAACCGGGCCCACCACCACCATGAACCTGCATCAGTTCCGATTCGTGCAAGAGGCCGTGCGCCAGAAGCTCAACCTGACGGAAACCGCCAAGGCGCTGCACACCTCCCAGCCCGGCATTTCCAAGGCCATCCTCGAACTGGAGGGCGAGCTGGGGGTGGACATCTTCGCCCGCCACGGCAAGCGCCTGCGCCGAGTGACAGAACCCGGCGAGGAAGTGCTCAAGTCGATCGAAATCATCATGCGCGAGGTCAACAACCTCAAGCGCATCGGGCGCGAGTTCTCGCAGCAGGACGCCGGCACGCTGTCCATCGCCACCACCCACAACCAGGCGCGCTACGTCCTGCCCGAGCCCATCGCCCTGCTCCGCAAGCGCTTCCCGAAAGTCAATGTCAGCCTGCACCAGGGCACGCCCGAGCAGGTCGGCAAGATGCTGGTCGAAGACGTGGCCGAGATCGGCATGGCCACCGAGTCCCTGGCCCATTACGACGACCTCGTCACCCTGCCCTGCTATGAATGGCACCACGTGGTGGTGGTGCCGCCGCACCACCCGTTCGCGCAGGCCGATCGCATCACGCTGGAGCAGCTGGCGCAAGAACCCCTCATCTCCTACCACCCGTCGTTCGCCGGGCGCAGCCGCATCGACCAGACATTCGAGGCGCACCGGCTGAAGACCAACGTCGTGCTGGAGGCGATCGACGCCGACGTCATCAAGACCTATGTCCGCCTCGGCCTGGGCGTGGGCATCGTGTCGGAGATGGCCGTCAGGGACGACCCGCCCGGCGGCGACCTGGTGTCCCGGCCGGCCGGCCACCTCTTCGGCGCCAACGTGGCCCGCATGGCCTTCAAGCGCGGCGCCTACCTGCGCAGCTTCGTCTACGCTTTCGCCGAGCTGGTCGCGCCGCGGCTGAGCCGCGCCATGATCAACCAGGCCCTGGTGGGGCCCGCCGCGCCGGACCACGACGCATCCCTCTGACAGACACCCCTTCCTGAGCATCCCGAGAATCCGAAACCTGCGCCATGACGATGCCCGATTTCAAGACCCCCCTGCCGCCCAGCCGCCTGCCCCAAGTCGGCACCACGATCTTCAGCGTCATGTCGGCACTGGCGCAGGAGCACGGCGCCGTGAACCTCGGCCAGGGTTTCCCGGACTTCGACTGCGATCCCAGGCTGCTGCAGGCCGTCGACCGCGCCATGAAGCAGGGCCACAACCAGTACCCGCCGATGCCCGGCGTGCCGGCGCTGCGGGAAGCCATCGCCCGGAAGGTCGAACGGCTCTACGGCCGGCGCTACGACGCGGCCTCGGAAATCACCGTCACGGCCGGCGCGACGCAGGCCATCCTCAGCGCGATCCTTGCCCTGGTGGGGCCGGGCGACGAAGTCATCGTGCTGACGCCCTGCTACGACAGCTACGAGCCCAACATCGCGCTGGCGGGCGGCAAAACGGTGCATGTGCCGCTGACGCCGGGCAGCTTCCGCCCCGATTTCGACCGCATCGCGGCGGCGCTCACGCCCCGGACCCGCGCCATCCTGGTCAACTCGCCCCACAACCCCAGCGCGACCGTGTGGGCCGAGGAAGACATGCTGCGCCTGCAAGCCCTGCTGCGCCCGACCGACACGCTGGTGATCGCCGACGAGGTCTATGAACACATGGTCTTCGACGGGCAGCCGCACCAGAGCGTGGCCCGCTTCCCCGAGCTCGCGGCGCGCAGCCTGCTGGTGTCGAGCTTCGGCAAGACCTACCACGTCACGGGCTGGAAGGTGGGCTATGTGGCCGCGCCGGCGGCCCTGATGGCCGAGTTCCGGAAGGTCCACCAGTTCAACGTCTTCACGGTGAACACCCCGATGCAATGGGCGCTGGCGGACTACATGGGCGACACCGCCCCCTACATGGAACTGCCGGCCTTTTATCAGCGCAAACGGGACCTGTTCCGGGATGGCCTGCGAGGCACCCGGTTCAAGCTGCAGGCCTGCCAGGGCAGTTATTTCCAGTGCGTCGACTACCGCGCGATCAGCGACGACACCGAAGAGGGTTTCTGCCGCTGGCTCACGCGGGAGGCCGGCGTCGCCGCCATCCCCTTGTCGGCGTTCTACCCGGACCGGTTCGAGCAGGGGCTGGTCAGGTTCTGCTTCGCGAAGAAGGACGAGACGCTGCGGCTGGCACTGGAGCGGCTGGCCAAGCTTTGATGCGCCGCCATGCCGGGGCGCCTTGCCGCAGGCAGCCTTTTCAGGCGATCGGCAAAAGCAGGTCGACGGTGTTCGGATCGATCTCGGTGTCCGCGAGGTCGCGGGCCACCGAGAACAGGAACAGCAGCTGCAGGTAAGCCGGCAGCTCGAAAGTCGTGTCCGCGTCGTCGTGGCGGAACAGCAGCGTTTCCAGCCTGGCCATCGCTTGTTTCGGCGCCACCCACAGGCGCTGCAGTTCTGACAGCACATCCGGGTAGTTTTCGAGCGTCCCACCGGCCCCAAGGTCGGCGCCCCACTCGGGCGCATAGGCTGAGAAACGCTCGTTGAAACGCGCGCGGATGCGCTCGTAGTCGTCGCGGTCCCCGCGGCGGCGGTGGATGTCGAGCAGCTTCAGGTAAGGCATCGGGCTGCTGGCGCCCGACTCCCGCAAGTGGCTCATCAAGAGTTCGATCGCAGACTGCTCCTGGCCGAGCACCCGGAAGAATTCGGCCTGCTGTTCCAGGTCGATCAATTCCTCCACCGCGACCGGCCGCTTGGGCGGTATGAGGCTCAAACCCGGCTCGCCACCGGCCAGGGGCATCGGCGCCGTGGGCGGTGCGGCGGACCGCGGCGCGGAGGCTGCAGCCTGAGCTGGCGCGGGCGACTGCCCCGCCATGGGCTTGGAGCGGGACAACGGGGGAGGTCGCGTCGGCCAGACGTCCTGGGGTGTCATCGGGGGCAGCGGATCGTCGAAGCGCGAGTGCAGGGAGGAGTCCGCTTGCGACGACGGCATCGCCGAAGCGTCCCACCACGGCGGCCGCTGCAGTTTCAACCGCCGTTGGCGCTTGAACATGAACACCAGGGCGGCCGCCATCAGCAGCAACAGCGCCAGCAACGCGAACACCAAAGGGTTGGCGTAGCGCGCGGACTCCGCCTGCTGCAACCGCGCCTGCAACGCCAGCATGCGCGATTTGTTGGCTTCGTTCTCGGCCTGCAACTTGTTCAGGCTGGCTTCGAGCGCCGCCAGCCTGCCCTCCGCCAATGCGCGTTCCTCAGAGGCAGGCGGCGCCAAGGCGGCGGTGGCGCCGGAGGCCGCGCCCGCCGGTGCCGAAGCCGCAGCGGAAACGCGCGGCGCCGGAGGATCCAGGCTCAGCCTCGACGTCGGTTCGGCCGCGGGCTTCGCCGTCGCGCGGGCCGTGACTTCCTTCTGACCGGCGGGCGCCCGTGACGCAGCATCGGGGGCGGGCCTTGCCGCCAGGACAGGCCCGCCTCCGGCGGCACGCCCCGGTTTGGCCCCGGGAGGGCCAGCAGCCGCGGGGGTCGACCGCGGTGCCCGCGCCGTGGCGGCACGCGCGCGCTTCGACGGTGGGCCCACGGAACCCGGACTGCGCGGTGCATTCGCCAACGGAACGTTGCGGTTCAGCGCGTCCTCCGGGGTCGCGGCACTTGCCGACGCGGAGCCCGCGGCGGCGGCGCGCAGCTGCGCTGCGATGGAACCGTCGTGTGGCATGTCCTGCAGAGACTGGCCGCCGCCGTTCGCCTGCGCAGCCGGCGCGTCGGACAGCATCGGCGGGTCGATCAAGGCGACGAACTGCCGGACCAGGCGCACGGGGCAGCCCACCCTCAGCGTGATGGTCGCCACCGGCTCGTCGATGCGCGTGTCGGTGCGCACCCGCAGCGCCTGCACGGTGGCATCGCCCGCGCGCTGGAGGAAAACATGCACCTGCTGGGAGGGCACGCGGCTTTCGCCGACCAAAACCTCGGCGCTCACGCAACCGGAGCTCAAGGCCTCACCGGGCACCAGGTTCAGGGCGACGGAGAAATCCAGCGGGCCACCCAACACGGTGGCGTCGCTCACACGCCCCAGGCCCACGCTCCAGGCAGGCCGTGCGGCCATCGGCAGCAACACCAAGACACAAGCGATCACGCGCAGGACATGAGGCATTCTTGTCTGTTCTTTGCCAGAGTTGAATTTCACTCTAGCATGAAGCGATTGCGGCGTATCCCGCGAGAAATGCCAGTTTCCATGCGGTCCCGCAGGCCGAAACGCACATGCCACAATGCGCCGGTTCGCCCCTGCGAAAGCGGGCCTGTCCCGCGGTTCCCCTCACCAGCCCATGGGTTTTCCATGCCAACCGAATTGCGCTCCGAACGCCGCGGCGGCACCTTGGTCTTGAGCTTCCACGGCAGTGCCGCCGCTGAATTCAGCGCCGAGCTTTTGTCGGCCTGCGTCGAAGCCTTGAACGTGGCCGCCGGCATGCCCGACATCAGGGCCGTGGTGTTGGCCGGCGAAGGGGCTGCTTTCCTTTCGGGCCCGCCCTCCGCCGCCGCCGCGCCCGCGTTGTCGCAATTGGTCGACGCCATCAGGACCAGCCCCCAGCCCGTTGTCGCCGCCGTGGAAGGCGGCGTCAGCGGTGCCGCCGCGTCGCTGGTCTGGTCGTCCGACCTGGTGGTCGCGGGCCGGAATGCCGCGGCCTTCCTCAACCAGGACCCCGGCCTCGAACCCTTGGCGCGGGGACTTCCCCGCCACCTCACCCAGCAGCTGATCTGGTTCAGCGAACCGCTCAATGCCGACGCGCTGCACCGGTTCGGCCTCGTCAACTGGGTGACGGAACCCGGCCGCGCCATCGACCGCGCGTTGCAGGCCATCGAACAACTCGGCGGCCAACCACCGGCGGCGCTGGCCTTCAGCAAGGAGCGGCTGACGGAAGCCCGGGGCCCGAAAGGCCACTCAACGCGTGTCGACCCCTGAGCCGGTGTCGGACGCGTCGATCTGCGCCTGCCACGCGCTGATGGCCGTCGAGGGCCACTCGTTGGTGGAGGCCGGCCCGGAAGACTGTGCCACTTGGTTCGCCTGCAAGGCCGCGACCACGAACAATCGCGCCACCGCGTCCGCCAGCCCAGGTTGGGGGTCGTCGCAGGCCAGCCGCAGGTAGACCCTTCCCCGCAGGGTCATCAGCACGAACGGCGGGTCGCCGGCGAGCCATTGGTGCGAAGCCTGGGCCAACTGTTCGCTCAAAGCGCTGTCGACCCAGGCGGCGGCCAGCGAGGGTTCGCTGCCGACGACGGCGAAGCGGGCCCGCAGGTTTTTATCGGCCACCGCCACTTTGGGGAACATCGACAGCCAGCGCATCTCTTCCGGCGCCGAGCCGTCGATGAAAGTCTGCGAGGTCTGTGTGAACTGCTCGTAAGCGGCCTTTTCCAGCGTGTCCATCAACGGGCGGCTGAGCACCAGCATCTGCAGGTCGGCGGGCAGTTGCAGCTCCATCCGCATGCGCAATTCCCTGCCCGCGATGTAGTCCCGCTGGGAGGGGCCCCATTCCATCCGCCAAGGCAATTGCCTGGCGGCGCCGTCGACCGCCCCGTCGATGACGAAGCCGTCGACCTCCCGGACGCGTTTGAGGTCCCAGCCCCGTTGCCTCGCCCAGACGGCCAGCCCGCCCCACTCCGAATCGGAAGGCACGCCGGCGATCCAACGTTTCAGTGTGTTGAGCATGGCCTGTTCAAGACGCGTTCGGATGGACTAGAGTCGGGTCGCTTGAATGCGATTTTGACGCGGAAAACAGCAGGAGCCGACCACCATGATCGAAGTGTATTCGTGGGCCACTCCCAACGGGCACAAGGTCCACATCATGCTCGAAGAGTGCGCCCTACCCTACCGGGTTCACCCCATCGATATCGGCGCCGGCGCGCAATTCGACCCGTCCTTCCTCCGTATCAGCCCCAACAACAAGATCCCGGCGATCGTCGACAGCGACGGGCCGGACGGGGAGCCGATGTCAATCTTCGAGTCAGGCGCGATCTTGCTCTACCTCGCAGGCAAGACCGGTCGGTTGATGCCGGAGTCGGTGCGCGGGCGCTACGAGGTGCTGCAGTGGCTGATGTTCCAGATGGGCGGTGTCGGCCCGATGCTGGGGCAAGCCCATCATTTCAGGATCTACGCGCCGGAGAAGATCGGCTATGCCATCGACCGTTACACCAACGAGGCCAAGCGCCTGTACGGCGTCATGGACCGCCAGCTGGCCAAGCAAAAGTACATCGCGGGCGGCGAGTACAGCATCGCCGACATCGCCGTGTTCCCGTGGTTGCGGTCCTGGAAGAACCAGGGCATCGACTGGAACGACTATCCCCACCTCAAAGGCTGGTTCGACGAAATATCCGCCAGGCCGGCGGTGAGACGCGGCGTGGAAGTGCTCGCGGGGCAGCACAAGCCGTTGACGGATGACAAGGCCAGGGAAAACCTCTTCGGCAGCCCGCAGTACCAGCGCCGCTAGCCGCTCGGCTCGACAGAACCGGCCATTGCCTTCCCCCAATCAGGGGTCGGCCTACCCCTCCAAAAACAATGTGCCGGGGGTACCGGGCGATGAAGTCCGAAAGAACAATCTCCCATCCCAAGGAGATCGGACCATGCTGACCACCCATCCGTCTAAGCACACCGACAGCGGCGCGCAGAGTCTCGCGGCGCCTGCCTCCGCCAAAGTCACGGGCCAGTCCATGGCCAATGGCCGCGAGGCCACCACCGAAGTCATCCAGAGGAAATACGCCCTGCTTTTCGAAAGCGCGAGACAAGCCTGCCAGGCCCACTCGCTGAACGGCGACCACCGCGGCGTCGTGAGGGAATCAACCTGGATGTGCCGCCTCGACGACGCGTTGGTGGATGACATCTGCGCCTTGACCGGCACTTCAGTCCTCCAGGCGCAGCCTTTCCGCAACCTCAGGCGCAGCGACATCGAGTTGTTTCACGAAGCCGCCCGCCAAGGCGGCAATGCCGCAGCCTGTTTGCGCGCGGAACAGTTGATGCAAAGCGTGCGGGCGGGAAGCTTGCGGGCATTGTCCGATCTTGCCCCGAAGGCGCCCGCCGCGGACGAAACCTATGACGAGCGCTTCAGGGACTATGGCTGTGTGGTGGCAGACCTGGATGCGTTGACCGACGCAGTCAACTCGCTAGGCTGAGTTCGGTTTGGTTGCCACCGGGAGGCAGGCCTCACCGCGGACCAGCCCCACCGGTCAAAAGCCCGGGTTCAAGGCAGGCGCTCCAGGGCATGCTGGTAAGCAGGCGAATGCATCAGAGCATCCCAGGTCAACGGCGGCGTCGACGGCAGCAGCGCGACCCTGCGCGCTTCGCTGTCCGGGTCGGGCTGCCATTGGCCCGAAGACTCGCCAGCCGCCAAGCCTTCCAACAAAGCATCCACCGCCGCGCCGCCGTCCAGTGATTGATTGCACAACAGCACCATGTCGCAACCCGCGCTCAGCGCCATCGCCGCGGCCTCGCTGTAAGTGAGCTGAGCGCCGGCCAGGTGCCGGGCCCCTTCCATGCTGAGGTCATCGCTGAAGATGGCGCCGTGGAAGCCCAACTGCTGCCGCAGGACCTCCTGCAGCCAGCGCCGCGAAAACCCCGCGGGCAGCGCATCCACCTTCGGATAGATGACATGGGCCGGCATGACGCCGCTCAGGCTGGTCGACAACCATTCGTAGGGTTTGGCGTCCTCGGCAAGGATGGCCTTGAGGCTGCGTTTGTCCACAGGCACCGCCACATGGCTGTCCGCCGCCACATGGCCATGGCCAGGGAAATGCTTGCCGCAATTGGCCATGCCGGCCTGCAACAAGCCGTGCATCACGCTTTTCGCGAGCAGCGCCACCACGCGGGCGTCCCGGTGGAAAGCGCGGTTGCCGATGACGCTGCTGTTGCCGAAGTCCAGGTCGAGCACCGGTGTGAAACTGAAGTCCACACCGCATGCGCGCAACTCGGCGGCCAACACGTAACCGACGGCCGACGCGGCATCCGTTGCCGCCATGGGATCGCGCATCCACCGCTCCCCCAAGTCGGCCATGGCCGGCAGATGGGTGAAGCCGTCCGAACGGAAACGCTGGACACGTCCGCCTTCGTGGTCGACGCAAATCAACACATCGGGACGGATGGATTTGATCTCGGCGCAAAGCTCGGTCAACTGCCGCCGGTCACGCCAGTTGCGGGAGAACAGGATCAGTCCGCCCGTCAATGGATGCCGCAAACGCTCCTTGTCGGCGGCATTCAAGGACAGGCCCTCGATGTCCAGCACGACGGGCGCGTGGATGGGATGGTCTCGGTGGTCGTTGGTCATTTCAATGTTTCCACCACCACGAAGCTGGCGGCATAGTCGATTTCATCGGTGACGGTGACGTGGGCCTTGAGCCCCTGGAGTTCGAACCAGTCTTTCAAAGCGCCGTTCAGTTTGATCTCCGGCTTGCCGCTGCCTGCGTTCACGATTTCGCAGGCGCGCCAGCTCATGGGCGAATGCATGCCCAGGCCGATCGCCTTGGAGAAGGCCTCCTTGGCCGAGAACCGGGTGGCGAGGTAACTCACCCCGCGCGACGCGAGCTTGGCCGACCGGGCGTGGAACACGGCCAGTTCAGTCTCGCCGAGGATCCTCTCCGCGAAGCGCGGCCCGCGCCGCTCGAAAGTGGCCCTCAGGCGGCGGATGTCGCAGATGTCGGTGCCGATTCCATAGATCATGGGGATGCGCGGCTCCGTTCAACCACGGCCGGCCCCGCGGATGCAGCGGAGGTAGTCCGCCACTGTCCGGGCCATGCCGAGTTCGAGTGCATCGGCGATCAAGGCGTGGCCGATGGAGACCTCCAGCACGCCCGGCACGGCGCGCAGGAAATCGGCCAGGTTGTCGCGGTTCAGGTCATGGCCCGCGTTCAGCTCCAGCCCCTCGCGCGCGGCTGCCAGGGCGGTGTCGGCGTAGGCGGCCAGCACCTCGGTTTGCCGCGGCGTGCCGTGGGCGCGCGCATAACCCTCGGTGTAAAGCTCCACCCTCTGCGCGCCCAGCGACCGAACCGCCGACATCGCTTCAGGCACAGGATCCATGAACAGGCTCACCCGCACGCCCAGGGATTTCATTTCGGCCACCAAAGGCGCCAGGCGCTCGGCATCTTCGGGCAGGCTCCAGCCATGGTCGGAAGTCGACTGGGCCACGCTGTCGGGCACGAAAGTCGCCTGATGCACCGGCAAGCCCCTGGCTTTCAACCCGCGCACGGCATCCATCAGGTTGTGGAAGGGGTTGCCTTCGATGTTGTATTCGGCCTGGGGCCAGTCAACCATCAGCTCGGCCAGTTCGACCACGTCGCTGCCACGGATGTGGCGCTCGTCGGGCCGGGGGTGCACCGTGATGCCGTGGGCGCCAGCTTGCAACGCCAGCGTGGCCGCCTTGGTCACGCTCGGGATGCCGAGCTGTCGGCTGTTGCGGAGCAAGGCCACTTTGTTCAGGTTCACGGACAAGGCTGTCAGGCCTCGGGTCGACTCGGCACCGGTAGTGATCAGAGGGTTCATGGCGGGATGGTTCTTGCGCGCGAGCGCTTGGCGGGAGGTCAGCGCTCCAAGGCCTGCACGTCCAGCATCAGCTTTCGAGTGCGCATCAAGGGCGTTCCAAGATGATAGTGAAGCATGCCGCGCAAGGCGGTTTTGAGTTCCGGCAGATGGGCGGAACAGGCCTGCCGCAAAGCCGGCAAGCTTCCGTGCATCAAGGCCGCCTGGAGGCTCAGCAGGGCGCTGCCGCTGACACTGCCGGCCGCCTGGCGCGGCGCAAGGTCATCCTGGACGCCCGCGTCGGGGTCCAGGACATAACTTCCCAGCAATTGCACCGGTCGCATGGTCAAGGTCACGAGGCTCAGGTCCGGCAGCACGCCCAGGGACTGCAGCAGCTTCAGTTCGAAGGCCCGCAAGCCGGCCTGCACGAGGTTCTCCTCCGCCCCGGCCAAGCAGGCAAGGGTGTCCGCATAGGCATCGAACAAGGCCTCGTCGGGTTCGTTGCGCAGCAGCAGCTTCATCAGAAGCTCGTTGAGGTGGAACCCGCTGAACAAAGCCGCTCCGGTGAGCATCGCGGGTCCGCCGGCCCATTCGGCGCTGCGCAGCGTCCGCACTTCGGGCGCGGCCTCCCCGGTTTCGCCGGAGCCGGGTTTCTTCGCATTGCGGACCAGCACGGCATGAATGCGCTGGAAAGGCAGCAACACGGCACGCAGCTGCGAATAGGGGCGGCGAGCGCCTTTGGCCACGACGGCGAGCCGGCCTTGCTCGCGCGTGTAGAGGTCAAGGATCAGGCTGGATTCGCTCCATTCGTACTGATGAAGCACGTAGGCTGTCAACAAGCCCGGTTGCGCACGGGCGACGGCGCGGGACACGGCGCCTGGGACCGCCACGTCGTCAGCGTCTTTCACTCGTAACCGTAGCTGCGCAGGTGTTCTTCGTTGTCCGCCCAGCCGGACCGCACCTTGACCCAGATCTCGAGGAACACTTTCGCGCCCATGAGTTTTTCCAGCTCGATCCGGGCTTCGGAGCCGATGCGCTTGAGCACCGCGCCATGGTCACCGATGACCATGCCCTTGTGCGCGTCACGCTCAACCACGATGCTGGCGGCGATGCGCCTGAGCGAGCCTTCCTCTTCGAATTTGTCGATCACGACGGTCGAGGTGTAGGGCAACTCGTCGCCCATCAGGCGGAAAAGCTTCTCGCGGATGATCTCGCTGGCCAGGAAGCGTTCGCTGCGGTCGGTGAGCGCGTCCTCTTCGTGGAACCAGGGTTGTTCCGGGAGATAGGGTTTGAGGATGTCGAGCAGCCGGCCGGTGTCGGCCTCCTT
This sequence comes from uncultured Burkholderiales bacterium, assembly GCA_966211815.1. Lineage (GTDB taxonomy): Bacteria > Pseudomonadota > Gammaproteobacteria > Burkholderiales > Burkholderiaceae_C > JANPCX01. Next base: position 48,196 of record CBIHOD010000016.1, on the reverse strand, counting down.
CCTGGCGCTCAACGGCACGAATTCGGCGAAAGGATGCCGGTCCTGCATGCCCTTGAGCCAGGGGGCCAGTTCGGCGCGGCGGTGGACGGCGTCCAGCTTGTTGGCGACCAACACCACGGGCTTGGCGAATTCGCCCTTGGGCATGAGCGACAGAACCTTGGCGTCGTCCAGGCCGAAACGGCCCGCCTCGACGACGAAGAGCACCACATCGACATCCGCGAGCACGGCGTTGACGGTGCGATTGAGGTTGCGGTTGAGTGCCGCGCTGTGTTTGGTCTGGAACCCGGGCGTGTCGACGAAGACGAACTGTGACTCGCCCACGGTGCGAATCCCGGTGATCCGGTGACGCGTCGTCTGGGCCTTGTTCGACGTGATGCTGATCTTCTGGCCGACCAGGGCGTTCAGCAGCGTGGACTTGCCGACATTGGGCCGCCCGACGATCGCAACCAGGCCGCAGCGACGGGCCGCGGCAGGATCGGTCGCGGATGGCGAGGCTGGGGAAGAGGGATCCGCAGGCATCAGGAGTGCAGCGGACCACCGGGGCGGTCGGTCGCCTTGAGGGCTTCAAGCATCTTGCTGGCGGCTTCTTGCTCCGCCGCGCGGCGGGAACGCCCTTCGCCCATGTGGGTCAAACTCAGCGCCGGCACATTGCATTCGACGTCGAAGGTTTGCGCATGGGCCTGCCCCCGCGTCGCGGTGATCCGATAAACAGGCACCGGCAAGCGGCGGGCTTGCAACCATTCCTGCAACTCGGTCTTGGCGTCCTTGGTCCAGTTCGACAGATCGGTGTTCGAGATGGTGTCGCCGAACATGCGCTCGACCACCGCCTTGGCGGCGTCGAAGCCCGCGTCCACGAAGACCGCGCCGATGACAGCCTCCAGCGCGTCCGCCAATATGGACGCGCGTTGCGCCCCGCCGCCCCGCGCCTCGCCCTCGCTCAGGCGCAGCACATCGGGCAGGCCGAAGGCCACGGCGACCTTGTGCAGGCTGTCTTCTCGGACCAGGTGGGCCCTGATCCTCGTCAGGTCACCCTCGTCCGAACCGGCCAGGCGCTCGAAGAGGACCGCGGAAATGGCCAGGCTGAGCACCGCGTCACCCAGGAATTCCAGCCGCTCGTTGTGTTCAGCGCCGAAACTGCGGTGCGTCAGCGCGCGCGGCAGCAAGGCCGGTTGGGAGAAAGTGTGCCCAAGCCGGTCTTGCAGGGATAACAGGGATGACGTCATGCTGGAATGCCCCGACCTGCCAGGTCAATTCGACCTGGCTTCGCCTTTGTACTTGATGAGCAGGTACACCGGTTCGAACAAAGGGATTTCCTTGTCATAAGCGTATCGGATCACGATCTTGTCGTTCTCCTTGGTGATCTCCAGGTCCTTGCCGCTGATGGAGTTGATCGAATACTCGATCTGCTTGGTGCGCTCGAACGCGGCCCTGATTTCCGGAACGGTGCCGCCGCCTTCCTTGGCCAATTTGTTCACCGCCTTCTGGATCGTGGCGTACTCGTTGACAGTGGGGACCACGTTCAGCACCAGCATGGCGACCAAGCCGATCAGCACCGCCCAGAACATCAGGCTCAACAGCGTCACGCCGCGCTGTTTCTTAGCGGGAACCTTGAATCCGATCATGCTTGTTGCCTCTTTTTTTCCTGTGCGAATGCGCGCATTCAATGGAAACGCCCGATGCGGCTGAGATTGCCGAAGTTCATCCATACGAAAAACGCCCGTCCCACGATGTTTTCATCGGGCACGAATCCCCAGTAGCGGGAATCCTGCGAATTGTCCCTGTTGTCACCCATCATGAAATAGTGTTTTTCCGGGACCTTGCAGGTCACGCCTTCGGGACTGTAGCTGCAGTTTTCCCGGTAAGGGAAAGCCACGGGCGAAAAGAACGAAGGCCGGTTCACGTCGACCAGGATGCGATGCTCCACATCCCCGAGCTTCTCGCTGTATTGCTTGGCGTAGCGCAAGGAATCGTCGTCGTAGAAATCGGGCAAAGGCTGGGTCGCGACGAGTTCGCCGTTGACGTAGAGGCGCTGGTTCCGGTAGCTGATTTGATCGCCAGGGACGCCGACCACCCGCTTGATGTAGTCGATGTTGACGTCCAACGGGTAGCGGAACACCATGACATCGCCGCGTTGGGGCTCATGGTTGTCGATGATCTTCTTGTTGATCACCGGCAACCGGACGCCGTAGTGGAATTTGTTCACCAGGATCAGGTCGCCGACCAGCAGCGTCGGGATCATCGAGCCTGACGGGATCTTGAACGGCTCGAAAAGGAAAGACCGCAGCAGGAAAACCGCCAGGATCACCGGGAAAAGGCCCGCGGTCCAGTCCAGCCACCAAGGTTGCGCCAGCAGGGCCTGCCTGGCTTGCGCGAGGCCGGCGTCGTCGTCGACTTTCTGGATGCCTTGCTGCGCCAGGGACTCGCGCTTGGCGCGGGCCTGCTGCTCAAGGCTGGCCGCGTCGCGTTGCCGGCGCGGGGCGAAGACGAAGCGCTCGGCCAACCAGTAGGCGAAGGTGAAGACCGTCAGGCAGAACAGCAGCAGGGAGAAGTTGCCTGTCCATTTGCCGAAATACCAGCCGCCGAGGTAGACGGCCAACGCACCATAGAGCAAACCGGTCAACGCGCTCATCAATCTTCCACTTGGAGAATGGCAAGGAACGCTTCCTGCGGCACTTCGACAGAGCCGATCTGCTTCATGCGTTTTTTGCCTGCTTTTTGTTTGTCCAGCAGCTTGCGCTTGCGGGTGATGTCGCCGCCGTAGCACTTGGCGATGACGTTCTTCCTGAGGGCCTTGATTGTCTCACGCGCGATGATGTTCGCGCCGATCGCCGCCTGCACCGCGACGTCGTATTGCTGGCGGGAAATCAGCTCGCGCATCTTGGCGACCACCGCCCTGCCGCGGTACTGGCTCTGGCTGCGGTGCACGATGATCGACAGCGCATCCACCCGGTCGCCGTTGAGCAGGATGTCCACCTTGACGACGTCGGCCGCGCGGTACTCCTTGAACTCGTAGTCCATCGAGGCATAGCCGCGCGACACGCTCTTGAGCTTGTCGAAGAAGTCCAGCACGATCTCGGCCAGCGGCAGCTCGTAGGTCAGCATGACCTGGCGGCCGTGGTAGGCCATGTTCAGCTGCACGCCGCGCTTCTGGTTGGCCAGCGTCATCACCGGGCCCACGTAGTCCTGCGGCATGTACAGGTGCACCGTGACGATGGGCTCGCGGATCTCCTGGATCTTGCCCTGGTCGGGCATCTTGGAGGGGTTCTCCACCATGATGACTTCGCCATCGCCCTTGACCACTTCATAAACCACGCTGGGTGCGGTGGTGATGAGGTCCTGGTCGAACTCGCGCTCCAGACGCTCCTGCACGATCTCCATGTGCAACAGGCCGAGGAAGCCGCAGCGGAAACCGAAGCCCAGCGCCTGGCTGACCTCGGGTTCGTAGCGCAGCGACGAGTCGTTGAGCTTCAACTTCTCCAGCGCGTCGCGCAGCTGGTCGTATTCGCTGGCCTCGGTGGGGTAGAGCCCAGCGAACACCTGGGGCTGGATCTCCTTGAACCCGGGCAGCGCCTCTGAAGCCGGTCCCGCGTTGTTCGGCAGCTTCTTCTCCAGGGTGATGGTGTCGCCCACTTTGGCGGCCTGCAACTCCTTGATGCCGCAGATCACGAAACCCACTTCGCCCGCCTTGAGCGAATCGCGGGGCATCGACTTCGGCGTGAAGACCCCCATGTGCTCGATGCCGTACACGGTGTTGGTCGCCATCATGCGGATGCGTTCGCCCTTGGCGAGGCTGCCGTCGACCACGCGCACCAGCATCACCACGCCGACATAGTTGTCGAACCAGCTGTCCACGATCATCGCGCGCGGCGGGCCGTCGGGGTTGCCGCGCGGCGGCGGCATGCGGGTGATGATGGCTTCCAGGATCTCGTCCAGGCCCATTCCCGTCTTGGCGGAGCAGGGGATGGCGTCCGTGGCGTCGATGCCGATCACGTCCTCGACCTCTTCCTTCGCTCGCTCGGGATCGGCTTGCGGCAGGTCCATCTTGTTGAGCACCGGGATGACTTCGACCCCCAGGTCGAGCGCCGTGTAGCAGTTCGCCACCGTCTGCGCCTCCACGCCCTGCGAGGCGTCGACCACCAGCAAAGCGCCTTCGCAGGCGGACAGCGAGCGGCTCACTTCATAGGAGAAGTCGACGTGCCCGGGCGTGTCGATCAGGTTGAGGTTGTAGGTGACTCCGTCGCGCGCCAGGTATTGGAGCGAAGCGGTCTGGGCCTTGATGGTGATGCCGCGCTCGCGCTCGATGTCCATCGAGTCGAGCACCTGCGCCTCCATTTCGCGGTCGCTCAAGCCGCCGCAGCGGTGGATCAATCGGTCTGCCAGCGTGGATTTGCCGTGGTCGATGTGGGCGATGATGGAGAAATTGCGGATGTGATTCATGGGAAAGGGTCTGTCGTCGCCTTGTCGCCTTCACGCGGAGACACAACAGCGATGGCTGTTGCAGCGCGGGCTCACACCGCTGTCGATGTGCGGGCGCGTAAGCGCCGAGCTGAAGCTAAAAAAAAGGCACGTCGAATGAGTGACGCGCCTTCCAACAAAACGTATGGCAACTGCATGTTGGACTTTCATTGTAGCCAAAAGCGCCCCGCTGGAAACCGCGCCAACACTGGATTTCTTGTCGTTGCAGGCGTCCAACATCAAAAGTTTTCCACATTTTATACACAAAGCCTTGTGGATCAGTTGGGGATACTTTGAGCCCTCTGCCAGCATTGCGCCAAACGACAAAAAAAGCCCCGATTGGCAGTGAAATTCCGGCACAAACAGGCTTGAATTTGGGACGATGCTTTTATGTTAGTCGTCACAAACATATGACTGAAGGCGCCTAAAGCGCCTTCAGTTCAGATGTAACGCTGGCTCAAAACCTGCGTTTTCTTGCAATACGGAAAGACCGGGCGATCTACTCGGTTGTCATCCCGTTCAGCGCATAGGGCTGAGTTGGAAAACCGAGAAGGCAAAAACACCCTACCGCGAAGGCCGGAGGATCAGGTAGCTGACCAAATCGCCCCGCTTGACCAAGACATTCACGACTTTGGATTTGTCTTGTTTGGACATCAGCGACTCGAATTGCTTGGCGCTGCTGATTTCATGGTTTTCCAAAGCCAGGATGATGTCGCCCTCGCGCAAGCCGGCCCGTGCGGCCACCCCTTCCGCGGCCTCGACGCGGACGCCGTTCTTCACTTTCGACTCCCGCCGCTGAGCATCGCTCAGGTCCGCCACCGACAAACCCCAGCTGCCCACAGGCACCGGCGCTTGGCGCTGGTCTTTGTCGCTGTTGCCGGATCGGGCAGAACGCTCTTGTTCGAACTCCACGACCGTGACCGTCAAGTCCTTGTAGCTGCCGCGGCGGAACACCTGCAACGTGGCCTTCTGCCCCGGCTTGACCGAACCCACGATGCGCGGCAGGTCGCCCGCCTTCTCGATGCTGCGGCCCTCGAACTTGGTGATGATGTCACCCGCCTCGACGCCGGCCTTCTCCGCCGGCCCCCCGGACTCGACGCCCCGGACGAAAGCGCCCTGCTGCTTGCCAAGGCCGATGGATTCGGCCACCTCCTTGCTGACCTGGTCGATTTGCACGCCGATCCGGCCGCGGATGACCCGGCCATTCGCGCGCAGCTGGTCAGCCACGCGGGAAGCCTCGTCGATCGGGATGGCGAACGAAATGCCCATGAAGCCACCGGAGCGGCTGTAGATCTGTGAATTGATGCCCACCACTTCGCCGCGGAGGTTGATCAAGGGCCCGCCGGAGTTGCCCGGGTTGATCGCCACGTCGGTCTGGATCAGAGGGACGAGGTCGCCGGTGTCGCGGGCCTTGGCGCTGACGATGCCGGCGGTCACCGTGTTTTCGAGGCCGAAGGGCGAACCGATCGCCATCACCCATTCGCCGACCTTCAGACGCGACACGTCGCCGACCCGCACGGTCGCCAGGCCGGTGGCGTCGATCTTCACCAGCGCGACATCGGAACGCTTGTCGGCGCCCACCACGCGAGCCTTGAATTCGCGCTTGTCCGTCAGCGTGACGAAGACTTCGTCGGCGCCGTCCACGACATGGGCATTGGTCATCACATAACCGTCGGCGCTCAGGATGAAACCCGAGCCCACGCCGCGCGGTTGGGCTTCGCCTTCCGGCTGTTGCTGGGGAGCCCCGCGACCCCGCCCGGGCGGCGAGCCGGGGTTGCCGGGTATCGGCAACCCGAACCTGCGGAAGAACTCCAGCATGTCCTCGTCGATCTCGGGCGAGCCGCCTTGCCGGCCGGCACCGCGCACGCGCTCTGTGGTCCGGATGTTGACCACCGCCGGGCCGACCTTATCCACCAGTTCGGTGAAGTCGGGCAAGCTGCCTTGCGCCTGGCTGGTGGAAGGCCAGCCGGCCGTGAGGCACAAGGCCAGCATTGCGGCCGAGAAGAAGGAAACCGCCCGACCAAAAAGATGCGCCGCATGCCGCGGCAGCCGTGAATCAGACTGTGTCATGTTGAATCCCATGCGAGTAAAAGACGTCGAAACAATCACTCCTCACCTCCCATCCCACACGCCAAGCCAGCCTGGCCGCTGATTCAAATATTTATTTATTTCTGTCCAAGCCTTCCGAAAAGAGGCGCAGCGTGCTCAAGGGCACATCGCCGACGGCGGTGATCCACCAGTCCTTGTGGCGCCGGGAGAAAGTGCGCGTGGCACCCGACACCGAAAAGGACGGCCTGCCATGCCGGGCGCCGTCGAAAGGCTCGATGAAAAGCGAAACGTGGGTCAGACCGTCGGAGTAGACGACCTGCAGGGCGGGTTGCTGTTCGGCGTCTTTCGCGGCGACTTCGTCCAGCGGGCGCTTGAAGCAGCTGAGCTGCCTGAAGCCGGGCACGGAGGCGCGCATCACCCAGCCCTGCTCGTCCAGCCGGGCCGGGGTCAGCTGGGATTTGACGACGCGGTAGCCGTCGAGTTTCTTCATCGCCGCAAGGACGAGTTCGGGCTGCGCCTTGATGCCGATGGCGACGTCGGAGAAGGCGGAAGACTCCAGCACCTCGTTGCGCTCGCCGAGCACGTCCGCGCGCAGCAGCAGGCCGGACGAAATTTCGGACCACAGCCGGTAGCCGTAGCGGTAGATGTCGCGGGGTTTCAGGTGGATGACGTTGGCGTCGTGGCCGGCCACGCGCTCGGTGCCCTTGGAGCGCACCTCGTAGTTGACGAAGATCTGGTCGTCCGCGTTGAGGAGCAACGCGGGGAAGACCGACCGGCTGTCGCGCTGCTCGACGACGACCACGCGGCTTTGGGGCCACACGGTGTGGACCACGTCGTTGTGCCTGAACACCTGGCGGGGCGGGCCGTCGAGCGAATCGATGCGTTCGTACTGGCTGCCGCCTTCGCAGTAGTGCGCGATGCGGGCGCTGCTCATGGCCCCGCCCGAACTGAACACGAAGGTGCCGGCGTAGCTGCGCTGTTTGGGCGCGTCATGGACCCGCATCAGCCACGCCCGCGTGTCCTTGCCTTCGATGACCTGGTCGGGTCGGGGCACCGTGGACGTTTGCGCGCCGGCGAAGGGCAGCCAGCCCAGCGCCAAGGCACCGAACGTGCAGCCGAGGACGGGACGCCGGCCGAGGCGGACGAGTGCGAGCATTTGTCAGCGGCCTGCCGCTTCGACGGTCACTTGCCTGAGCGCGCCGGGCGGGGCGCCGAGCGCGGAGGCGGACGAAAACTGCTTGTGGGCGGCCAGGTAACGGTCGAGTTGCTCGTCGCGCATCAAGGCGCCGTTACCGCTCGGTGATTCCGGTGGCTCCAACAGGGACGGGGCAGAAGCTGAGACGGCGACGATCTGGGGGGCGACGGGCGGCGCAGCGGAAAGAGTCTCACCTTCCCCGCCGAGCGGCGAGCGCGTCAGCGTCCAGGCGCCGGCGACCATCACCACGCCAGCGGCGACCGCGGACGGCGCCAACCATCCCCACCGCGCCGATGCCCTGCGGCCACCGCCGGCCGACACCGCCATCGGAACCGCCGCATCGGGCTGCGGCAACGCCGGGCGGGCGGCCTGGGGCGCCAGGACCACTGGTTCGAGGGCCAGCTGGGCCTGCACCCGCGCCAGGAAAGCGCTGTCATGGCCCCGGCTGCGCGCCAGCTCTTCGGATCGCAACACATCGCCGATCACTTGGTAGTCGCTCCACTTCGCGCGGGCGCCCTCGCTGGCCCGCCACAGCGCGCAAGCCCGGTCGGCGTCATCCGCATCGAGCTCTCCATCGGCCAGGGCCGACATCAGCGCATCGTCGAGTTCAGTGTTGACGGGTTCGTTGGGCATGCCGCACTCCAGTTCCAAGTCAGATTCATTGCCGGGCAAAAAGGTTCACCCCGAATTACCAGCGATCGCCGTCGCGCGTGTCCAGCAAGGGACGCAGGCGCAGGGCGATGGCTTCCCGCGCCCTGAAAATGCGCGACCTCACCGTGCCGATGGGGCAGTTCATCATCTCGGCGATCTCTTCGTAACTCAAGCCTTCGATCTCCCGCAGCGTGATGGCTTGCCGCAAGTCGTCAGAAAGCGCCTCCACCGCGGCGTTGACCGCGGAGGCCACTTGCTTGCTCGCCAGCACGGCATCGGGGGTTTCGCCGTCGCTTAGTTCGTTCTCGACGCGAGAAGTTTCGTCTTCCTCTTCGCGTGACAGCCGGGCAGCCTCGGTGACCAGCGGATCGCGCTTGAGCTCGAGCAGGGACTTCTTGGCCGTGTTGACCGCGATGCGGTAGAGCCAGGTGTAGAAGGCGCTTTCGCCGCGGAACTGGGGGATGGCCCGGTAAGCGCGGATGAAAGTCTCCTGGGCGATGTCCTGGACCAGGTCCACATCGCGGACCATGCGGGCGATCAGCCGCTCGACCCTGCGCTGGTACTTGACCACCAGCATCTCGAACGCCTTGATGTCGCCGTTCTTGACACGCTCGATCAGGGGCGCGTCCGCATCGGGCGCCAAGATGCGATCCGTCATGCTCGACCCGCGCCCCCGTCCATCGGCACGCGCGACAAGGGCGCGAACAGCGCGCAGCGCAGCCCATGCCATTGCAGCGGCATGCCCCGCCTATGCAAAGGCAGCCAAGCGAAGGCCCGTGGGAAACCCGCAGCCGTCGACCGGACCCGCAGCAGCATCCAGGCGCCCAGGTCGAGGTGGACATCGAGTTGGACAGGCCAAGGTTCCGCGCCGACGCTGCTCGCCGGGCCCAAGTGCCACGCCTGCCCGTCCCAACGCAGGCTGCACGGCGGCGGCCTCAGGGAGAACAACGGGCATGCCAGCGCAAGGAGAGAAACCAACGCGGAAGACCAGACGGTGGCGGAAGACGCGCCGACACTGCCCTCAGGCTGCGACGCACACGCCAGCCAGACGGCCAGGGAGGCCGCGGCCAGTACCACCAGACCGCAGATGCCAAGGGCCCATGAATCGAAACGCTCGACCAGCGCGTGCGCGGCAGGCGCGGTCCGCTTCAAGGCTCGGGGTCCGGCGACGCCGGCGATGGAATGCTGCATGGTCCCCCGCGGACTATTCGAGCGGCTCGAGAGAAACCAAGCCGCCGGGAAGCACGACAAGAGGGATTGCCGCGGCGGCGCCACCGGCGCGAAATCGCGCTTGCATTCCTGGAGCAGCAACGCCTTCAGGCCCGCTTGAAAACCAAGCTGCCGTTGGTGCCGCCGAAACCGAAATTGTTCTTGAGCGCATAGTCCATCTTCATCTCACGGGCGGTGTTGGCGCAGTAATCCAGGTCGCACTCGGGGTCCTGGTTGAAGATGTTGATGGTGGGCGGTGAAACCTGGTTGTGCAGGGCGAGCACGGTGAAGACCGACTCGATCCCGCCGGCGCCGCCCAGCAGGTGGCCCGTCATGGACTTCGTGGAATTCACCACGAGGTTTTTCGCATGGTGGCCGAACGCCAGCTTGATGGCGTTGGTCTCGTTGACGTCCCCCAGCGGCGTGGACGTGCCATGCGCGTTCAGATACTGGATCTGGTCGGCGCTGACGCCGGCGTTGCGCAAGGCGGCCAGCATGGAACGCTTGGGGCCGTCGACATTGGGCGCCGTCATGTGGAAGGCGTCAGCCCCCATGCCGAAGCCCGCCAATTCGGCGTAGACCTTGGCGCCGCGCCGCTTGGCGTGTTCGTATTCTTCGAGGACGAGCACCCCGGCGCCCTCGCCGAGCACGAAACCGTCGCGGTCCTTGTCCCAGGGGCGCGACGCGGTCGACGGATCGTCGTTGCGCGTGGACAGGGCACGCGCGGCGGCGAACCCCCCGACGCCCAAGGGGGAGACCGCGGCCTCGGCCCCGCCTGCCACCATCACGTCCGCGTCGCCGTATTCGATCAGGCGACCCGCTTCGCCGATCGAATGCAAGCCCGTCGTGCAGGCCGTCGCGACCGCCAGGTTGGGCCCTTGGAAGCCGAACTTGATGGACACATGGCCGGAGATCATGTTGACGATGGAAGCCGGGATGAAGAAAGGCGAGATGCGCCGTGGTCCGCGCGCGGTGAGGTCTCCATGGGTCTCTTCGATCAGCGGCAGGCCGCCGATGCCCGAGCCAAGCATGCAACCGATGCGCTCGGCCTGCTCCTGCGGGAGCGCATCGCCGGTCGGCAATCCAGAGTCGACCACAGCCTGGATGGCGGCCGCCAAGCCGAAATGGATGAAGGTGTCCATATGGCGGGCTTCTTTGCCGGGGATGTAATCCTCGATGTTGAAGCCCTTGACCTCGCCCGCGAATTTGCAGGCGAAGTTGGAGGCATCGAAACGGGTGATGTTGGCGATGCCCGATTTGCCCGAAAGCAAATTGGCCCAGCCTTCAGCAACCGTATTGCCTACAGGGCTTATCAAGCCCAGCCCAGTAACGACGACGCGGCGACGACTCATGGAATGCTTTGCGGGGATGCTCGAATTCGCTTGAGCGAGGCTCAGGCCTTCTGATGCTTGACGGCGTAGTCGATGGCCAGTTGCACCGTGGTGATCTTCTCGGCTTCTTCGTCGGGGATCTCGATGCCGAACTCGTCTTCCAGGGCCATGACCAACTCGACGGTGTCGAGTGAGTCGGCGCCCAGGTCGGCCACGAAAGCCTTCTCATGGGACACGTCGGCTTCGGGAACGCCCAGTTGCTCGGCAATGATTTTCTTAACGCGGGATTCGATATCGCTCATGACTCCTCCGGGAGTGTGGTCTGAAACAGCCCGAGATTCTAAGCGGTGCGACACGCTTCGTGAGAAGACGGTCCAGCCGCGGGAAGCACACCCCGCGCACCGCGCTCCGGTCGGGCCCATCCGGGCATTCTTCGGCGGCGGCCGAGGGCCCCCGCTCCTCGTCAATTCATGAACATGCCGCCGTTGACATGCAACTCGCTGCCCGTGATGTAGCCCGCCGCGTCGGAGGCGAGGAACACGACGGCGTGGGCGACATCGTCCGGCGTGCCGAGCCGCCCGAGCGGGATCTGCGCGGTCAAGGACGACACCTGGGCCTCGCTCAGGACCTTGGTCATGTCGGTGTCGATGAAGCCCGGCGCGACGCAGTTGACCGTGATGCCGCGGCTGCCCAGCTCGCGGGCGAGCGAGCGCGTGAGGCCCGCGACGCCGGCCTTGGCGGCGGCGTAGTTGGACTGGCCCGCGTTGCCGCTGGCGCCCACCACCGACGTGATGTTGATGATGCGGCCGTGGCGCTGCTTCATCATGGCCCGCATGACGGCGCGGCTGGTGCGGAAGACGGCTTTCAGGTTGGTGTCGACCACCGCGTCCCAGTCGTCGTCCTTCATCCGCATCGACAAGCCGTCGCGTGTGATGCCGGCGTTGTTGACCAGGACGTGCAGCCCCCCGTGCGCCTTGACGATGGACTCGACGGCGGCCTCGACGCCTTGCGCGTCGTTCACGTCCAGGCAGATGCCTCTTCCGCCTCGGGCCGACAACGCCTCGCCGATGGACCGCGCGCCGGCGTCGCTGGTGGCGGTGCCGACGACGGTGTAGCCCTCGGCGGCCAGCGCGGCCGCGATGGCGCGGCCGATGCCGCGCGAAGCCCCGGTCACCAGGGCGACGCGGCCCTGCGCCGTGTTGGACGAACTGCTGCTCATGACAACAAACCTTTCGCTTCGTTCAGGGATTGCAGATCCTGCACCGTCGCCGAGACCACCTCGGCATCCACGCGCTTGGCGATGCCGGAGAGCACCTTGCCGGGGCCGCATTCGAGGATGTGGAGCAAGCCGCGGGCCCGGATGGCCTGCACGGTCTCCACCCAGCGGACCGGCCCGTAGGCCTGCCGGAACAAGGCGTCGGCGATGGCGTGGGGATCGGCGGGCGATTGGACATCGATGTTGTTGACTACCGGGATCGAAGGGCTGCGCCAAGACACTTCGGACAAGCGCGGCCGCAGCTTGTCGGCGGCAGGCCTCATCAGGCTGGAATGGAAGGGCGCGGAAACCGGCAGCAGCAGCGCGCGCTTGGCACCCCTGGCCTTGAGCAGCTCGCAAGCCTTGTCGACGCCCGCCTTGCTGCCGGCGATCACGGTCTGCTTCGGGTCGTTGAAGTTGGCCGCGTCGACCACTTCGCCGCTGGCTGACGCGGCTTCGGCGCAGCCTTCGCGCACCGCTTGCGCGTCCAGGCCCAGGATGGCCGCCATGGCACCGGCGCCGACGGGCACGGCCTCCTGCATCGCCTGCGCGCGGAAGCGCACCAGGGGCAAGGCCTGCGCGAACGGCAGGGCCTCGGCGGCCACCAGGGCGCTGTATTCGCCCAGCGAGTGCCCGGCCACGACCGCGGGCTTCAGGCCGGTTTCCTCGAGCCAGGCGCGGTAGCAGGCGATGCCCGCGGTGAGCATGACGGGCTGGGTGTTGGTGGTGAGGTCCAACTGCTCTTTCGGACCCTCGCGGATGAGCAGGGCCATGTCCTGGCCGAGCGCGTCGGACGCTTCTTCGAGCGTCCGGCGCACCGCGGGATGGTCGCCCCAGGCGTCCAGCATGCCGACGGATTGGGAGCCTTGCCCGGGGAATACGAAAGCGAATGGAGTCATCTGCGCTTGCCTCTTGTGTGGTTTCTTGTTGTTCGCCGCGGCGGAGCGCCGCGCGCGCCGACGGCACGGTGCCGTCAAAAATCCAGCAGCACCGCGCCCCAGGTGAACCCGCCGCCCACGCCTTCGAGCATGACGGTGTCCCCCCGCTCGACCTTGCCGCCCCGGACGGCCGTGTCGAGCGCCAGGGGAATCGAGGCGGCCGAGGTGTTCCCGTGCTGGTCCACCGTGACGACGACCTTGTCCATCGGCAGCTTCAGCTTCCTGGCGGTGCCCTGCATGATCCGGATGTTGGCCTGGTGGGGGATCAGCCAATCGATGTCGGCCTCCTGCCGGCCGGCTTTCACCAGCACCGAGCGCGCCACCTCTTCGAGGACGCCCACCGCCAGCTTGAAGACGGCCTGGCCGTCCATCTTGAGCAAAGGGTCGCCGAGCACCTGGCCGCCGGAGACGGTCCCCGGCGTGCACAGGATGCCGTGGTGCCGGCCGTCGGCGTGCAGTTCGCAGGCCAGGATGCCGGGCTCGCCGCTGGCCGCCAGCACCACGGCGCCGGCGCCGTCGCCGAAAAGCACGCAGGTCGTGCGGTCCTTGAAGTCCAGGATGCGGGAGAAGACTTCCGAGCCGACGACGAGGGCCTTGGAGGCCGCGCCGGCGCGGATCATGGAGTCGGCCACCGTCAACGCGTAGACGAAGCCGGAGCACACCGCCTGCACGTCGAAAGCGGCGGCGCCGCGCACGCCCAGCTTGTCCTGCAGCAGGCAGGCGGTGGACGGGAAGACCATGTCCGGCGTGGAGGTCGCGACGATGATGAGGTCGATGTCGGACGCGGCGCAGCCCGCCGAGGCGAGCGCCCGGTTCGCCGCCTGCAACGCCAGATCGCTGCAGGACTGCGAGGCGTCGGCGAAATGGCGGAAACGGATGCCGGTGCGCTCGACGATCCACTCGTCGGAGGTTTCGACGCCCTGCCGCGCCAACTGCGAGGCCAGGTCGGCGTTGCTCAGGCGTTTCTCGGGCAGATAGCTGCCCGTTCCGATGATGCGGGCGTGGCGGGTGTTCATGGGATCGGGGTGGTCATGCGGCGCACCCGTCACGCGATCATCTGGGGCGTGGTCGCCGATGGGTTGAGGGGCAGCGCCGCTTGTTCGGGCGAAGTTTGCAGGGTCCTGGCGATCTGGGTGTGCACACGGTCGAGCAGGCGGTGCCGGGCCGCATCATAGGCCCGGTTCAGGGCCTGCTCGAACGCGAAGGCGTCCGCGGAGCCATGGCTCTTGAACACCAGGCCCCTCAACCCGAGCAGGGCCGCGCCGTTGTAGCGCCTATGGTCGACACGCGCCTTGAAGTGCCTGAGCACGGGCAGCGCGACCAGCGCCGCCAACTTGGTGAAGGGATTGCGCGTGAATTCCTGCTTGATGAACTGGGTCAGCATGAGGGCCAGTCCTTCGGCCGTCTTGAGGGCGACGTTGCCGACGAAGCCGTCGCAGACGACCAGGTCGGTGGTGCCTTTGAAGATGTCGTTGCCCTCCACATTGCCGTGGAAGTTCAGGTAGCCCTCCGCGGCCGCCCGCCTGAGCAGTTCGCCGGCTTGCTTGATGGTGTCGCTGCCCTTGATGACCTCCTCGCCGACGTTGAGCAGCCCCACGCTGGGGTTGTCCTTGCCGTGCACGGCGGACACCAGGGCGCTGCCCATGACGGCGAACTGGAAAAGGTGCTCCGCCGTGCAGTCGACGTTGGCGCCCAGGTCCAGGATGGTCGTGTAACCGTCCTTCTCGTTCGGCATCACCGACGCGATGGCGGGCCTGTCGATGCCGTCGACGGTCTTCAGGAGATAGCGGGAGACGGCCATCAGCGCGCCGGTGTTGCCAGCCGAAACGCAGGCGTGCGCGGCCGCGGGCTGGTGCTCGGCAGCTTTGACCTGCTGGATGGCCACGCGCATCGACGAGTCCTTTTTTCGCCGCAGCGCGAGCTCGACGGCGTCGTCCATCTCGACGACTTCGGTCGCGGGCTGGATGCGGCAGCGCGGCCAGTCCTTGGCCGCGCCGAGTGCCTCGGCGCGCCCCACCAGGATCAATTCGGCTTCGGGATGCTTGGCCAGGAAAGCCTGGCAAGCCGGCAGCGTCACGGACGGGCCGTGGTCGCCGCCCATGCAATCCACGGACAGCCGCACTGGGCCATCCAGGTCAAGAAAACCGGAACCCATCAACCAGCTCCCGGGGTTTCTTCATTCGGCGCCGACCTGCGGGCGGGGCCGCCAGGGCGAAGTTCGACCAAATCGGCATGAGAGTTGCCGAGACTCAAGCGAACACCAAAGGGGGATCCGCGGATCAGGCGATCACGCGTCGACTTTGGATTTCAGGACTTTGCGACCGCGGTAGAAACCGTTGGGGCTGATGTGGTGGCGGAGGTGGTTTTCGCCGGTGGTGGGCTCGACCGCGGTGCCCGGCACGTTCAATGCGTTGTGCGAGCGGTGCATGCCGCGCTTGGAGGGCGACTTCTTGTTTTGTTGAACAGCCATGGGATTCTCCTAAATAGCGTCGACCTGGGCGCTTGAAAGGCTCGGAAGCGGCAGGTCCATGAAAGCCAAGCAGATCCCAAAGCCCAGCCCACGCAACGACGACCGACACCGGCAACGAACCGGCCAGCAACAACCGCCTGAATGGGAATTTTTCGGGAATTCCTGCAAAGCCGTAGATTCTAGCATGCGGCCTTTACCTTGGACCAGCCGCGCGCGACGAGTTTCACGCATCCGGCGGGGTTTTCAGCTTCGCGAGGATGGCGAAAGGCTGCCTGCGGGCATCGTCGCTCTCGTCGAGTCCGGCCGAAGGCTGGGCCAGCGGCGCCGGGCAATGGTCGTGGCGCGGCACCAGCGGCAGGGCGAGCAGCAGCTCGTCTTCGACCAGCGTCCTGGCGTTCAACGACCGCGTGAGGGCCAGCACGTCGTCGTCGCCTTCCGCGTCCAGCGCGGCGGCTTCGTCCTCCCCGGCGACGAATTGCACGCTGTTGCGCACATCCAGCTCGACGAGGACGGGCTGCAAGCAGCGTTGACAGGTCATCGACAGGCTGGTTTTCGCCGACAAAGCCAGCCAGATTTCGGGGTCTTTCCCGCGCGCGCCGCGCAGCTCGCCGGACAGCGTCCACTCGACCTGGTCCCCGGGCTGGACGGGCGATTGGGGGTCCGCGCTCTCGCTGAGGCGCTCCAGTTCGCCCAGGGGCCATTCGCCGGCGAGCTGCCCGGCGTCCTTCGCGAAGATCTCCACGTCGAGGTGCAAGGGGTCGAAAGATCGGGTTCTCATGCCGGGGAGTGTACGTGCGCGACGCGGTGCGATGCGCCGACAATCCCCGGTTTCGAGCTTCAGACGAGCCGCACGCCGATGCCTTCGCCACCCCCCTTGATCCTCGCCTCCACCTCCGCCTACCGCCGCGAATTGCTGCGGCGCCTCGGGATGCCGTTCGCGGTCTGCGCGCCGGACGTCGATGAAACCGCCCTGCCCCGCGAAGCGCCCTTGGAAACCGCCCGTCGGCTGGCGCTCTTGAAGGCGCGCTCGATCGCCCAGGGCCAGGCGCAAGCCGCCGTCATCGGTTCGGACCAAGTGGCCGACCTGGCGGGCGCGGCCCTGGGCAAGCCCGGCGACCACGCCAACGCGGTGGCGCAGTTGCGGGCGATGAGCGGCCGCGAGGTGGTGTTCCACACCGCGGTGGCGGTGGCCTGTGCCGCGCGGCGGTTCGAATCGGCCGCCGTGGTGTCGGTCCGCGTGCGTTTCCGCGGACTCTCCGAGGCGGAAATCGAACGCTATCTGCGGATCGAAAAGCCTTACGACTGCGCCGGCAGCGCCAAAGCGGAAGGACTGGGCATCGCCTTGCTGGCCTCCGTGGAATCCGACGACCCCACGGCCTTGATCGGGTTGCCGCTGATCCAGACTTGCGCCCTGTTGAGGCAGGTGGGCATCGATCCCCTTGGCGAGCAGACAGGGAGCGAATCATGAGTGTCAGCGACGAAGGCGCGGGCAAGGCGCCGGGAAGCCTTTTCCTGATGCCCAACACCCTCGACCTGGGCTGCGAGGCCTCCGATTGCCCGGACATAGAAACCGCCCTGCCCCGGGCGGTGATCCAGCAAGCGGCCCGGCTCACCCATTGGGTGGCCGAGAACGCGAAATCGACGCGGGCCTTCCTCAAACGCGTGGATGCGGTGCAGCCGCTGAGCCGGCCGCTGCAAAGCCTGTCGATCCTGGAGCTGCCCCGCCCGCCCAAGGGCGCCCAGGGCCCCGCGCCACAGGATTTGGCCGCCCTGCTGAAACCGGCGCTCGACGGCCACGACATCGGCTTGATTTCGGAAGCGGGCTTGCCCGCGGTGGCCGACCCCGGCTCGAACCTGGTTCAGGCGGCGCATGCGGCCGGGATCCGGGTCCAGCCGCTGAGCGGCCCCAGTTCCTTGATGCTGGCCCTGGCGGCCAGCGGCTTGCAGGGCCAATGTTTCGCCTTCGTGGGCTACCTGCCGGTGGACGCCGGCCAGCGGGCCGCGCGGCTGCGCGAGATGGAGGGCATGTCCAAGCGCCACCGGCAGACGCAGCTGTTGATCGAGACGCCCTACCGCAACCCGGCGGTCTGGTCGGCGCTGCTGCAGCACCTGCAGGGCGAAACGCGCCTGTCGGTGAGCTGCGGGCTCACCCTGTCCCAAGGCTTCTCGATGACCCGGACGGTGGCCCACTGGAGGCGGCAGGAACCGCCGTTGCAGCTACCCACCGACACGCCTGCGGTGTTCGGCTTCCTCGCCGGCGGGGACTGATCCGCCTGGCGGGTCAAGAAGGCTGGTTTTCGCTGCTGCGCTTGGCGCCGAACAGCGCGGCGACCTTCTTCTTGGGTTTGATGTTGGGCGACAGGCTGCGCCCGGTGTTCACCGCCAGCGCGGCGGCTTCCGGCTCCGCGGCGGGGGTCTTGCCGCTGGGTTCGTAGGGCTTGTCGAAGAACGGTTCCCGCGGCGCCGCGGGCGGGGCGCGTCGCGGCGCCGCGCTCGGACGGGCGACCGCCTCTTCCCGGCGGCCCGCATGGGCGCCGCGCGGCTCGGCGGAGCGCTCGCGCGGTTCGCGGCGCGGCCGCTCGTTGTCGAGTTCGAGGGGATCCAGGTCGATCTTCTTCTTGATGAGTTTTTCGATGTCGGCGACCAGGCGGGCGTCTTCGCGCGTGACCAGCGTGACCGCCAGCCCCGAAGCGCCGGCGCGGCCTGTGCGGCCGATGCGGTGCACGTAATCCTCGGCGTTGAAGGGCACGTCGAAGTTGAAGACCGCGGGCAGGTCGGCGATGTCCAGGCCGCGCGCGGCCACGTCGGTGGCCACGAGCACGTCGACCTCGCCGCGCTTGAAGGCCTCCAGCGCCTTCAAGCGCTCGTCCTGCGACTTGTCGCCGTGCAGGGCGTTGGTGCGCAGGCCGTCGCGCTCGAAAGCGCGGGCCAGCCGGGCGCAGCCGAGCTTGGAGTTCACGAAGACGATGGATTGCGAGAGCGAGCGCTCCTTGATGATCTGCAGGACCGCCGCGCGCTTGTCGTCGGCGCCGACGCTGTAGAAGCGCTGCTCGACGGTGGAAGCGGTGGCGTTGGGCCGGGCCACTTCGACCAGGATGGGGTTCTGCAGGTAGCTCTCGGCCAGGCGCTTGATCTCGGGCGAGAAGGTGGCCGAGAAGAGCAGCGTCTGGCGTTGCTTGGGCAGGTAGCTCAGGATGCGTTGCAGGTCGGGCAGGAAGCCGATGTCGAGCATGCGGTCGGCCTCGTCGAGCACGACGTACTCCACCTGGTTGAGCACGCAGTTCTTCGCCTCGATGTGGTCCAGCAGGCGGCCCGGCGTGGCGATCAGCACTTCGACGCCGGCCTTCAGTTCCAGCGTCTGAGGCTTCATGTCGACGCCGCCGAAGACCACCGCGGCGCGCAGCTTGGTGTGCTTGGCGTAGGTCTTGACGTTGTTGGCCACCTGGTCGGCAAGCTCGCGGGTCGGCGCGATGACCAGGGCGCGCACCGGATGCCGGGCCGGCGACATGCTGGGGTTCTCGTGCTTGAGCATCTTCTGCAGCAAGGGGATGGAGAACGCCGCGGTCTTGCCGGTGCCCGTCTGCGCCGCGCCCATCACGTCGCGGCCCTGCAGGACGACCGGGATCGCCTTGGCCTGGATCGGCGTCATGCCGGTGTAGCCGGAATCGAGCACCGCGCGCAGCAGCTTGGGATCCAGCGGCAGGGAGTCGAAGCGAGGGGGGGTGGCGGCCGGCGCCGTCTCTGGGGCGGCGTCGCGCACGCCTTCGGCCGAGGTGGTGTCTGTCATCCGCGGATTATCCCCTGCCGGCGGGAACCGCCCCGTCAGGCGGCCGCCTGCCCGTCCCGCCCCCCGTATCCGCAGGGCCCGCCCGGCGGCACCGCGCCACTAGAATCGCCCCATTTCGCCACTCCGGGAAGCCGTCGCCGGCCCCCTTCCCCCCATGATTCTCGTGACTGGAGGCGCCGGCTTCATCGGTGCCAACTTCGTGCTCGACTGGCTCGCCCGGTCCGACGAACCCGTGATCAACCTGGACGCCCTCACCTACGCGGGCAACATGGAGAACCTGGCGACGCTGAAAGACGACCCCCGGCACATCTTCGTGCACGGCGACATCAACGATGCGGCGGTGCTGTCCCAAGTCTTCCTGCAGCACCGGCCGCGAGCCGTCGTCCACTTCGCCGCCGAGAGCCACGTGGACCGCAGCATCCACGGCCCGGGCGCTTTCATCAAGACCAACGTGGAAGGCACCTTCGTGCTGCTGGAGGCCACCCGGCAGCACTGGCTTTCGCTGGACGAGGCCGGCAGGCGGGCCTTCCGCTACCTGCACGTCTCCACCGACGAGGTCTTCGGTTCCCTGGGCCCGGGCGCCGCGCCCTTCACCGAAACCCACCCCTACGAGCCCAACAGCCCGTATTCCGCGAGCAAGGCCGCCAGCGACCACCTCGTGCGCGCCTGGCACCACACCTACGGCCTGCCGGTGCTGACCACGCACTGCAGCAACAACTACGGGCCCTTCCATTTCCCCGAAAAGTTGATACCGCTGATGATCGTCAACGCCCTGGCCGGCAAGCCGCTGCCGGTCTACGGCGACGGCATGCAGGTCCGCGACTGGCTCTACGTGAAGGACCACTGCGCCGCCATCCGCGAAGTGCTGGCGCGCGGCAAGGTCGGCGAGACCTACAACATCGGCGGCTGGAACGAGAAGCCCAACATCGAGATCGTCGAGACCGTCTGCGCCTTGCTCGACGAGCTGCGGCCCGACCCGGCCGGCCCCCGCAAGCGGCTCATCACGCACGTGAAGGACCGCCCCGGCCACGACCGCCGCTACGCGATCGACGCCCGCAAGCTCGAACGCGACCTGGGCTGGAAGCCGGCGGAAACCTTCGAGACGGGCATCCGCAAGACCGTCGAGTGGTACCTCGGCAACGCCGACTGGGTGGCCCGCGTGCAGAGCGGCGCCTACAAGGACTGGCTGGCCACGCAGTACAGCGGCGCCAAGCCCAGCGCCGAGCCGGTCGAGCACTACGCGGCGCCCAGGCCATGAAGATCCTGCTGCTGGGCAAGAACGGCCAGGTCGGCTGGGAACTGCAACGCGCGCTGGCGCCGCTGGGCGAAGTCGTCGCGCTCGACTTCGACAGCCCGGGCGACCTGCAGGCCGACTTCTCCAGGCCCGAGTCCCTGGCCCGCACCGTGCGCCTGGTGGCGCCGCAGGTCATCGTGAACGCCGCGGCCCACACCGCGGTCGACAAGGCCGAAAGCGAGCCCGAGCTGGCCCGCGCGATCAACGCCACCGCGCCCGGCGTGCTGGCCCGCGAAGCCGCGGCCGCCGGCGCCTGGCTGGCCCACTACAGCACCGACTACGTTTTCAATGGACAGGGTGAAACGCCTTGGAAGGAAGACGACGCCACCGGCCCGCTGAGCGTCTACGGCAAGACCAAGCTCGAAGGCGAGGACCTGATCCGCCAGAGCGGTTGCAAGCACCTGATCTTCCGCACGAGCTGGGTCTACGCCGCGCGCGGCGGCAACTTCGCCAAGACCATGCTGCGCCTGGCCAAGGAGCGCGACGACCTGGCGGTGATCGACGACCAGGTCGGCGCGCCCACCGGGGCCGACCTGCTGGCCGACGTCACCGCCCACGCGCTGCGCACCGCGCTGACCCGGCCCGAGGCCGGCGGCACCTACCACGCCGTCGCGTCCGGCCACACGCATTGGCACGGCTACGCCCGGCACGTGATCGAATTCGCGCGGGCCGCGGGCCAGCCCATCCGCGTAGCGGCCGACCGCGTCGCCGCGGTGCCCACCTCCGCCTTCCCCACGCCGGCCAGGCGCCCCGCGAATTCCCGGCTGGACACCACCAAGCTGAGGGAAACCTTCAGCCTGTCGCTGCCCGCCTGGCAGGCGGGGGTCGACCGCATGCTGGCCGAGATCCTGGGCTGAGAAGCTGACCCATTCCCCGAGATCCCATGAGCATTCAAACCACACCCGCGCTGCCGCACCGCAAAGGCATCATCCTGGCCGGCGGTTCGGGCACGCGCCTGCACCCCGCCACGCTGGCCATCAGCAAGCAGCTGTTGCCGGTCTACGACAAGCCGATGGTCTACTACCCGCTGGCCACGCTGATGCTGGCCGGCATCCGGGAAATCCTGCTGATCAGCACGCCGCAGGACACGCCCCGCTTCGAGTCGCTGCTGGGCGACGGGCGCCGCTGGGGCCTGGACATCCGCTACTGCGTGCAGCCCAGCCCGGACGGCCTGGCCCAGGCCTTCATCCTCGGCCGCGACTTCGTCGGCGGCCAGCCCAGCGCGCTGGTGCTGGGCGACAACATCTTCTACGGCCACGACTTCCAGGGCTTGCTGCGCAGCGCCGCCGCGCGCACCGCCGGCGCCAGCGTATTCGCCTACCACGTGAACGACCCGGAACGCTACGGCGTGGTCGATTTCGACGACGAGCAGCGCGCCCTGAGCATCGAAGAGAAGCCCGCCGTCCCCAAGAGCAGCTACGCCGTCACCGGCCTGTATTTCTACGACGAGCAGGTGTGCGACATCGCCGCCTCCATCAAACCCAGCCCGCGCGGCGAGCTGGAGATCACCGACGTCAACGCCACCTACCTGAAGCAGAGGCAACTCAACGTCGAGATCATGGGTCGCGGCTACGCCTGGCTCGACACCGGCACCCACGACAGCCTGCTCGAAGCCGGCCAGTTCATCGCCACGCTGGAGAAGCGCCAGGGGCTGAAGGTGGCCT
This sequence comes from uncultured Burkholderiales bacterium, assembly GCA_966211815.1. GTDB lineage: Bacteria > Pseudomonadota > Gammaproteobacteria > Burkholderiales > Burkholderiaceae_C > JANPCX01. Next base: position 25,898 of record CBIHOD010000016.1, on the reverse strand, counting down.
GCCTGGAGGAGATCGCCTACCGCAGCGGCTGGATCGACGCCGCCCAGGTGCAGGCCCTGGCCCAGCCGATGCTGAAGAACGGCTACGGCCAATACCTGCTGAAGATGCTGAAAGACAAGGTGTACTGACCGATGAAGTTCATCCCCACCCGACTGCCCGACGTGGTCGTCATCGAGCCGGCCGTTTTCGGCGACGACCGCGGCTGGTTCATGGAAAGCTTCAACGAGCAGAAATTCCGCGCCGGCCTGGAAAGCCTCGGGCTGCCGCTGCCCCGGCCCTTCGTGCAGGACAACCATTCCTGCTCGGCCCGGGGCGTGCTGCGCGGCCTGCACTACCAGCTGCCGCCGCACGCGCAGGGCAAGCTGGTCCGCGTGGTCAAGGGTTCGGCCTTCGACGTCGCGGTCGACATCCGCCCCGGTTCCCGCACCTTCGGCCAGTGGGCCGGCGCGCTGCTGGACGCCAAGGACCACCGCCAGCTGTGGATCCCGGAAGGCTTCGCCCACGGGTTCCTGGCGCTGGAGGACGACACCCATTTCCTCTACAAGACCACCGACTTCTACGCCAGGGACTGCGAAGGCGCCATCGCCTGGAACGACCCCGCGATCGGCATCGAGTGGCCGGCCATCGCGGGCATGGCGCCGCGCCTGGCCGCCAAGGACGCGCAAGCCCCCGTGCTGGGCCAGGCCCGCCTGCCGGGATGACGCTGCCGCAGGAGCCGCGCCCCCCCGAGGTGTCGCTCTCGATCGTCAGCCACGGCCATGGCGGGATGGTCGCCCAGCTGCTCGGCGACCTGCGCGCGCTGGGCTGGCCGCCCGACGCCTATGAAGTGCTGCTCACCTTCAACACGCCGGAAGACGCCCGGTTCGTGGAGCGCTTCCCCGACCTCCCGGTCCGGGTGACGGCCAATCCCTCGGCGCTGGGCTTCGGCGCCAACCACAACGCGGCCTTCCGGCGCGCCCGGGGCCGGCTCTTCGCCGTCGTCAACCCCGACGTGCGGCTGCCCGCGCTCGACCTGGCCGCCTGGACCGCGCCGCTGGCCGAAGCCGGCGCCGGCGCCTGCGCGCCGCTGGCCCTGGACAGCGCGGGCCGGCTGCAGGACAACGCCCGGCGCTTCCCCACCCTTGCCCAGCTGGCCTGGCGCGCGCTGACGCGGCGGCACCGCCCGGGCTACGACCCGCGGCACGGCCTGCAGGTCATCGACTGGGCGGCGGGCTACCTGCTGTTGCTCAAGCGGGAGGCCTTCGAGCAGGTCGGCGGTTTCGACGAGCGCTTCTTCATGTACATGGAAGACGTCGACCTCTGCGAGCGCCTGCATCGCCGCGGCTGGAAGGTGCTGTGGGACCCTTCCGTGGCCATCGTGCACGACAGCCAGCGCGCCAGCCACCGTAACTGGCGGCACCTGGCCTGGCACGTGCGCAGCGCGCTGCGCTACCTGCTGCTGCGCCGGTGCCGCTGAGCCCGGGCCGGCGGGCCCGTCAAGCGCCCCGCCGCAGCATCAACCTGAGCAGCCAGCCGACCAGCCGTCCGTAGGGCGGCGACATCAACCCCACGGCGTTCAGGCGCGACTGCCGGAACACCGGTTTGAGCTTGGACATCGCGTCGAAGCCGTGGCGCCCGTGGTAGTGCCCCATGCCGGACGCGCCGACGCCGCCGAAGGGCAGTTCGTCCTGGGCCACGTGCAACAGGGTGTCGTTGACGCAGACGCCGCCGGCCAGCGTCGATCGCAGCACCCGCGCCTGGCGCCGCGGCGAATCGTCGAACAAATAGAGCGCCAGCGGATGCGGGCGGTCGTTGACGAAGGCGATGGCGTCTTCCAGCGACTCGCACGCCACCAGGGGGAGCACCGGGCCGAAGACCTCGGCGCGCATCGCCAGCGCCTCGGGCGGGCAGCCGGCCAGCAAGGTCAGCGGCAGTTTGCGCGGGCCGGCGCCCGTGCCGACACCGGGCGTGGCCATCACCACCTCGGCCTGGGCGCCCCGCGAAACCGCCTCTGTGACCAGCCCTTGCAGCCGGTGCAGGTGCTTGTCGTTGGCGATGCCGGTGTAGTCGGGGCTGGCCGTACCGCCGGGGTACTGCTCGGCGGCGATGGCCCGCGCCAACTCGGCGAAGCGCGGCATGGCGGCGCGCGGCAGCAGCACATAGTCCGGCGCGATGCAGGTCTGGCCGGCGTTGAGCAGCTTGCCCACGAGGATGCGACGCACCGCGTTCTCCAGCCGCCCCGCGTCGCGGCTGGTCTCGGTGGACACGATCGCCGGGCTCTTGCCGCCCAGTTCGAGCGTGACGGGCACCAGCTGCTCGGCCGCCGCGGCCATCACGCGCCGGCCCACGGCGGTCGAACCGGTGAACAGCAGGTGCCCGAATGGCAACCGGGAGAACGCTTCGGCGACGTCGGGGCCGCCCTGCACGACCTGCACCACGTCGTCGCCCAGCGCCCGCGGCAGCATTTCGGCCATCAAGGCGGCGAAACGCGGCGTGAACTCGGAGAGCTTGACCATGGCGCGGTTGCCGGCCGCCAGCGCGGCGGTGAGCGGGCCGCACAAGAGGAACAGTGGGTAGTTCCAGGGCACGATGATGCCCACCACGCCCAGCGGCTGGGGCAGCACGCTGGCCGAGGCCGGCATGAACCAAGGCGACACACCGGCCCGGCGCTCGCGCATCCAGCCCTTGCCGTGGCGCGCCGCGTGGCGCAGCCCTTGCAGCGAGGGGAAGATTTCGAGCAAGTCGGTTTCGTGGCGAGAGCGGTGGCCGAAGTCGGCGCTGATCGCCTCCTGGATGCGCGCCCGGTGGTCCAGCAGCGCCCGCGACAAGCGCCGCAGCCGTTCGCGGCGCACCGGCCACGGCGGGCAAGGATCCGCCAGGTGCGCGGCCTGCAGCGAGTCCAGGCCGGCCCTCAAGGCGGCGGGCGTCGCGGCGGGCGTGTCGGCCGGGTTCGTCATGGCGTGCGGTGCTCGTGCATGGCGGCGATCATCGCGCAAGCGCGCCCCGCGCGCCACCGCGGGCGCCCCGGCCTTCCTAGAACTTGTAGTTCATGTTGGCGTAGAAGACGCGGCCGCGCGGGTCGTAGTAACGGTCGTCGTAGCCGAAATTCTGGCCGCGGTCCAGCCCGCCGTTGGAGACCACGAGCGGCGGTTCCCGGTCGAAGACGTTGAGCACGCCGACCACGAATTGCAGGTCCTTCCTGAACTGCCAGGCGCTTTGCCAGTCGAGGGTGTAGGTCCAGGGCACCTTGACGCGCACGGTCTCGAAGACGCCCGACAGCTGCCCATTGGCGTCGTAGCGCTCCGCCTCGACGGGCGCATCGCGGTAGCTCGATTTGAAGTTCAGCACCGCGGTGTGGCGCCAGTCCTTCTGCTGCAGCCAGGCCGCCCACCGGCCCTGCCAGCGGAAGCTGACCTGGCCCAGCTCGGCGTTGTTGCCGATGGAGGAGTAGTAGGGCCCGCCCGGCGTCAGCTGCTGGGCCTGCCGCAGCAGGTAGGTGGCAGTCAGCTGGGTGCCCCATCGGCCCCAGGCGCTGCGCCAGCGTGTCTGCACGTCCAGGTCGATGCCGCTGCGGTATTCCTTGCCGAGGTTCTGGCTCAGCGCCTTGAACGCCAGGAAGTCGCCGCCGGTGGACACCTCGCGCTGTGTGCCGAAGGCGGACAGGTTCTCCAGCGGGTGGGCGAACACCTGTTCTTCGGTCACCTGGCTGATCACGTCGCGCAGGCCCACGTGCCAGACGTCGGCGCCCAGCGTCCAGGCGTTGGAGGGTTCGACCCGGAAACCGAGGCTGAATTGTCGCGACCGTTCGGGCTTCAACCCGGGGTTGCCGCCGGCCTGCACGTCGTACTGCGAGCCGTCGGGGCGGCATTGCGCGCCCAGGCCCCGCGCCACTTGCGCCAGCTCCGGCGTGCAGTCGTAAGCGCTGGCGGTGCTGCCGTACTGCTGCAGCGCCGCGTTGACCTGCGGCACCGTCGGCGCGCGGAAACCGGTGCCCGCCGAACCGCGGATCAACAGGCCGGCCGACGGCTGCCAGCGCATGCCCGCCTTGGCGGTGCTGGCGCGGCCGAAATCGCTGTAGCGGTCGATGCGGCCGGAACCGGTGACTTCGAGCGTGGCGGCCACCGGCATCACCAGCTCGGCGAAGCCGCTGGTGACGTGGCGGCGCGCCGCATAGGGCCGCGTGGACGACTCGTCGCCGAAACGCACGTCGCCCGGCACGCCGTGGTCGGGGTCCGCGGGCTGGCCCGTCGCCGGGTCGGCCAGCAAGCCCTGGGCGAACAGACTGGGCTTGGACGCGAAGCGCTCGCGGGTGTGGGACAAGCCCAGCCCGAGCTGCACCGGCCCGTTCGCCCATTGCGCGATCGGCCGGCTGCCGCGAAGGTCCAGCGTCTGCAGTTCGGATTCGCCGCCGTCCCAGTAGCCGTCGTAGGCGATGTCGCGCATCGCCTGGGTGGCCCGGGGGCTTTGCTCGCCCGGGCCGGCGAACGGGTTCAGCACGCCGGACTGGAGCAGGCGGTTGAAGGCCAGCGCGCCGGGGTAGCCGCGCGTGCGGCTCTTGACCTCGCTGCGCGACAGGCCCCAGCCGGCCTGGTAGTCCCAGCCCGACCAAAGGCCTTTGGCCGAGACGGCCAGGTGGGCGAAGTCGGCGGTGTCCTTGCCCGCGCGCGGGCCGAGGTCGGCGGCGCGGTAAAAAGCCACGCTGTCCTGGGTCACGCCGAAGGGCCGCAGGTACTGGTCGTGCAGCGGCGAGCCCGCGGCCACCGGAAGCGCGCCGGACACCGGCGCCAGCTGGAATTCCGATTCGGACCGCGTCAGCAGCAAGTCGACGCCGACGGTGTGGTCGCGCCCGAGCTGCCGCGTCCAGGACCCCATCACGTTGCGCCGCTCTCGCGCCGGCAGCATCGCCAGGTCCCCGACGAAATCGTAGTAGCACACGGCGCCGCCGGCGCCGTCGCCCACCGGCAGGTGCCGGTCGGGGCAGCGGCCGGTGCGCAGGTAGACCGGGCTGATGAAGACGCCGTGGTCGTCCAGGGCGTTGGCCGGGACGGAAGTCGGCGCGGCCTGGACCACTTGGTAGCGCCGGCCGTCGTGGTCGAAATCGGCCACGCCGCTGCGCGAATACGGCCGCGCCCTGGAATACAGCGCGTCCCGGGATTCGGCGCCCATCGCGAGCATGAAGTTCTGGCCGTCGCGCACCAGGCTGCCCCAGCCCTTGGAGACGCTCAGGCGCTTTTCCCGCCCACCGCCGCGCGGCGCCGAGTAGCCGACGCTCGCGTCGCCGCCCTCCTGGTCGCGGCGGGTGATGAAGTTGACGACGCCCGCCACGGCGTCGGCGCCGTAGATGGAGGACGCGCCGTCGGTGAGGATTTCCACGCGTTCGATCGCCGAGACGGGGATGGCGTTCAGGTCGACCGCGGCGAAAGCGCCGGTCAGCGTCTGGCCGCCGAACTGGGCGAGCCGCCGCCCATTGAGCAGCACCAGGGTGCGCGCTTCGCCCAGGCCGTGGATGGACGCGCTGGTGAAGCCGAATCGCCCCGGCATGGCGGCCGCGGCTTCGGGCGCGCCGCCTTGCATCAGCGGCAGGCGCTGCAGCAGCTCGGTGGCGGAGGTGGCGCCCGAACGCGCGATGTCGTCGCGGCGCACGATCTGCACCGGCATGGCGGCTTCGCCGTCGATCCGGCGCAGCGAGGAACCGGTGATCTCGACCGCGGGCAGCGACGCCGCCTCGGCAGGCGCGGCGCCCGCCTGGGCGCGCGCGGCATGGTGGGCGGCGGTGCCGGCCAGCACCGCGCCGGTCAACAAGGCCAGTCGGGCCGAAGCGCGCTTTCTTGCCGATCCTTTCTTGACTCTCATCGCATTCCCCGGTCTCTCATGCTTGCGTTACTTCCTGCCGGCGCCCCGCCGGGGCGCGGCGCGTTCACCACCCCAGCAGCACCTGACGGCCTTGCACGGCGAGCCTGACCCTGGCGCCGAAAGGCAGCGTGAGTTTGGTGGGCACATGCCCGAACGGCAAGCCCGTGAGGAGGGGGGTGGCGGTCAGGGACCGCAGGTGGGCGACCGCGGCCTTCAAGCCGTAGCCGCGGTCCAGCGGGGATTTCTTGAAATCGGTGAACCGGCCCAGCAGCACCGCCTTCTGCGCGTCCAGCACGCCGGCCTGACGCAGCTGCAGCAGCGCGCGTTCGACGCGGTAGGGGTGTTCGTTCACGTCCTCCAGGAAAAGCACGCCGCCTTTGATCCGCGAGGCGGCCGGCCAGTGCGGCGTGCCCAGCAGCGACAACACCATGGCGAGGTTGCCGCCCCAGAGCGGGCCCCGCGCCTCCAGGCCGTCGAAAGCGGCGCCGCCTGCGGGGCCCGAGGCTTCGGTGAAGCCGACGGCTTCCAGCTCGCCGCCCATGGCTTCGACGAAACAGGCTTCGGTGACGTCGTCCACGCCGCCCGGGCCTGCGGCGCCATGGTCCTTGTCGTCTTCGCGGCCGAAATCGAAGCAGGCCATCGGCCCGGCCCAGCTGAGCGCCTGCCGGGCGTGCGGCGCATGCGCGAGCAGCGCGAGCTGGAAGGCCGTGAAATCGCTGTGGCCCACCCAGCGGGTGCCCCGCTCCACGCTGCGGGCCACGAGGGCCCAGTCGATGCGGTCGAGCAGCCGCGTCAGCCCATAGCCGCCCCGCGTGGCCATCGCGATGCCCGGCGCGCCCGCGGCCACGCGGTGGATCGCGGCCAGGCGCGTGTCGTCGTCGCCCGCGAAGCGCTGGTGCCTGGCCAGGGCGGCCTCATCGAGCGCCACCTCGAAATGGGCGGACAGGCGGCGCGCGGCGCGCCTGAGCGCCGCGGGCTGGGCGACGACGCCGGAAGGCGAGAAGAGGGTCAAGGGAGGCAAGGTCATGGGAGGGTCGAGTCGAAGGGTGGGTCACCGCCGGCAGCCAGCTCCTGGGCCTCGCCGACCGGTATCGAGGCGGCCCCGCCCGCGCCGGCCGGGTCCTGGGGACCGGCCGCCGCCGGCGCGCCGCCGCGGCGTTCGCGGAACTGGGCCCGGCGCTGCGCGAAGAAGTCGCGCAGCACCTGCCCGCAGCGGTCGGCCAGCACGCCGCCCACCACGCGGGTGTGGTGGTTGAGCCGGGGCTGGGCGAACAGGTCGACCACCGAGCCGGCCGCGCCGGTCTTCGGGTCGGCCGCGCCGAAGACCACGCGCTTGAAGCGCGCGTGCATCAGGGCCATGGCGCACATCGCGCAGGGCTCCAGCGTCACGAAGAGCTCGCACTCCGGCAGGCGGTAGTTGGCCAGCAGGCGGGCCGCGTGGCGCAACGCGACGATCTCGGCGTGCGCCGTCGGGTCGTGGTCGGTGATCGGCCGGTTGTAACCGGTGGCGATCACCTGCCCGGCCCGCATGATCACGGCGCCGACCGGCACTTCGCCCGCCAGCCAGGCGTTCTGCGCCTGGTCCAGGGCGATGCGCATGGCGAGTTCGTCGGTCGTGTGGATGGGATGGGTCATGGGCTCTGGGTTCAAGCATGTGAAACGCAGGAGCCCGGCCGCGGCCGGGCTCCTGCGTATGCGCCCGCCGGCGGGCGGTCAGGGAGCCGGTTCCTGGTTGCGGGAAGCGGCCTGTTCGAGCGCTTTGTTCAGGTCCTCGCGCACCTGGTCCTGGATCTGGCGCGCCTGCACCGCCGCGGGGGCGTTCGGCGACATGGCGGAGGAAGCGGAAGCCGCCCGGCCGGGAGGTTCAGCGGCGGAGATGCGGCTCGCCTTGAGCTGGTTCATCGCGGAAAAGCCGACCGCCGCCAGGACGACCAGCAGCAGCAGCGCGGAAAAAACGGCTCGCATCGAAACAACCCTCCGACTTCATCATGATCATTCCCCGGCCGGTCCGGCCTGCAGCCGGCCGACGAAGGCTTCCAGGCCTTTCGCCGCCTGGACCCGCACCTTACGCCGCAGGAGCGGCGACCATCCCAGTAACAGGCCCGGCGCACCCAGCGCCTGCCGGGACCAGCGCCAGAAATCGAAGTTGTCGACATGGCGGTGGATCAGGCCGTCCCGAAACTCGAATCTTGCCTCAATCACGTTGTGCACGGGCCGCCCGGTCCTGCTGAAGTTGTATCGGGCTTCCCAGCGGGCACCGCCTTGGCCGGCGTCTGCGGACACCCCGCCGTGGGACAGGTGGAAGTCCTGGGCCTGGGTGCAAAGCATGCGCCACATCTGGGACGCGCGGACGCCCCGCAGGTCGAACACCGGGTCGGTGAAATGAACCTCGGGGTGGTAGCAAAGCGCCATCCCGGCCCAGTCCCTGAGGGCGAACGCGTCGTAGAAACGCGTGATGAGACCGGCGTTGGGATGGGCGGATTCGGCGGTGCCAGGTTGGGAGGGCATGGTTCGTCTCGCGGGCGGGGTGCGCAAGTGTCGCAGCTTGCGGCGCCCGGCGCCGGGTCCGGGCGCTGTTTGCGGGGATGGTCGAAGGACGACGCCCGCGATTCCGCCGGAAACCGCAAACATTTGAAACACCGGCCGGAGGGGCTCGGGGCTGCGATGGGCCGTGCCGCTGTCCAGGCTTTGCACCGGAAACCCGCTTTTCCTGCGCTTACGGCGGTGAATTGCCGGGTGTTCCACGATGTATTCGACCGCTCGACAAAGAAAGCTCAAGTGACACTGCAGCCATCCGATAACCCGCACAGCGCCCGTGGCGGGTCCGTCGTATTGCCCAACGCGGCACCCGCCCGGACCGTCCAGCTAGGAAAAGGCTTGTCTCCATGAAATCTTTGCGCCAAATTCTGATGATTCTTTCCGCCTGCGGCATCGCGGCCACCGCCGCGCTGACCGGGCTGTCGGTCCTGGGCACCAAGCACTCGGCCTCCGCGGTGCATCAGACCTTCGTCGCCAAGGACGTCGTCGCCGACATCCTGCCGCCGCCGATGTACCTCATCGAACTGCGGCTGGTCCTGTCGCAGGCGGCCGAAGGCTCGATCGATCTGGCGACCGCGCGCAAGGAGACGGAACGGCTCGGCAAGGAATACGCCGACCGCGTGGCCTATTGGACGCAGAACCCGCCCTACGGACTGGAGAAGCACCTGCTGGGCCCGCTGAACGACACGGCCAAGGAATTCATCGCCAGCAGCCAGGGCGTGCTCAAGGCCGTGGAGGGCGGCGACGCGGCCGCCGCCCAGGCCGCGCTCAAGGAATCGCACGCCAGCTACGCCAAGCACCGCGCGGCGGTCGACGAAACCGTGAAGGTGGCGTCGGCCTTCGGGGAAGAAGCGATGAACCGGCACGTTGCGACCGGCAAATTCATCGACCTGGCCAGCATCGGCGTGCTGGCGCTGGCCCTGGGCGGCCTGGTGCTGCTGGGCCGGTGGGCCCGCAAGAGCATCTTCGCGGTCACCGGCGGCGAGCCATCCAAGGTGGCGGACGTGGCCAACGCGGTCGCCGACGGCGACTTGTCCATGCATGTCCCGGTGAAAGACGGCGACACCGCCAGCGTGATGGCGGCGATGGCGCGCATGTGCGCCAACCTCAGGCACATCGTCGACCAGGTGCGGTCCAGCAGCGATGTGATCGCCACCGGCGCGAAGGAGATCGCCAGCAGCAACATCGACCTGTCCCACCGTACCGAGGAACAGGCCTCGAACCTGCAGAGCACCGCTTCGGCGATGGAACAGATCTCCAGCACCGTCGCGCACAACGCCGACACCGCCCGCCAGGCCAACGAATTGGCGGCCTCCGCCAGCAGCGTGGCCGAGCGCGGCGGCGAGGTGGTGAACCAGGTGGTGGTGACGATGCAGGAGATCACCGACAGCTCCCGCAAGATCAACGACATCATCGGCGTGATCGACGGCATCGCCTTCCAGACCAACATCCTGGCGCTGAACGCCGCGGTGGAAGCCGCGCGCGCCGGCGAACAGGGCCGCGGCTTCGCGGTGGTGGCCGCCGAGGTGCGCAGCCTGGCGCAGCGCTCCGCGACGGCCGCCAAGGAGATCAAGGCGCTGATCGGCACGAGCGTCGAGAAGGTGGACGCCGGCGCCAAGCTGGTGGGCGACGCCGGCGCCACCATGGCCGAGATCGTCCAGCAGGTCAAACACGTCACCGCCCTGATCGGCGAGATCAGCAACGCCACCACCGAGCAGACCCAGGGCGTGTCCCAGGTCGGCGACGCGGTGACCCTGCTCGACCACACCACCCAGCAGAACACCGCCCTTGTGGAGGAATCGGCCGCCGCCGCGGAGACCCTGCGCACGCAGGCCGGCGAGCTGGTGGACCTGGTCAGGGTGTTCAAGCTGTCCCGGGCTTGAGGGCCTGGCCCAGCGCACACACCGACACACGCACCCGGGAGGCGGGATTTTCGAGCGGCGCAACATGCGCCGCTCTTTTTTTGGGCCGGGACCGAAGGGCCGCGGTCGGCGGCGACGGCGTGTTGGAAGGCGAGGCCGCGGCCTCAAGGCGGCGACAGCGCCGGCGCCGCCCATCCCGGCATGCGGCTTTCGAACACCGGGGCCGGGAGCGGCTCGCTCAGCAGGTAGCCCTGCATCAGCTCGCAGCCGTGCTCGCGCATGAACTGCCGCTGGGCTTCGGTCTCGACGCCCTCGGCCACCACTTCCAGGCGCAGGCTGTGGGCCAGCGAGATGATCACGCCGGCGATGGCCATGTCGTCGGCGTCGCCCGGGATGTCCCGCACGAAGGCGCGATCGATCTTGATGGTGTTGACCGGGAAGCGCTTGAGGTAGGCCAGCGACGAGTAGCCGGTTCCGAAGTCGTCGATGCTCAGCCGCACGCCGAGGTCGCGCAGGCTGCGCAGCAGCTCCAGCGTGTCCTTGGCGTATTCCATCAGCGTGCTCTCGGTGATCTCCAGCTCCAGCAGGCCGGGCGGCAGGCCCGTGTCGCGCAGCGCCTTCTCGACCGTCGCCACGAAGCCCTTCTGCAGCAGCTGCCTGCCGGAGATGTTCACCGCCACGTGCAGCGCTTCGCCGCCGCGCCCTGACCACTGCTGGGCCTGCGCGCAGGCGGTGCGCAGGACCCATTCCCCCAGCGCGGTGATCAGGCCGGTCTGTTCGGCCACGGGGATGAACTCGATCGGCGGCACCAGGCCGCGCGCCGGGTGGCGCCAGCGCACCAGCGCCTCCATCCCCACCACGCGGCCGGAGCCCACGCGCGCCTTGGGCTGGTAGAAGACTTCGAATTCCTGGCGTTCCAGCGCGCGCCGCAGCTCCGTCTCCATGCGCAGCTGGCCGGACACCGAGTGCTCCATCGACGTCTCGAAGAACTGGAAGCCGCTGTTGTCCTTCTTGGCGCGGTACATCGCCATGTCGGCGTGCTTGAGCAGCGTGCCGACGTCCTGGCCGTCCTGCGGGTACAGCGAGATGCCGATGCTCGTGGACATGAAGATCTCGTGGCCGTCGATGTTGAAAGAAGAGGTCAGCGTGCGGCTGATGTTCTCGGCCACCGCGGCCGCGGCGGCGGGGTCGGCCGGCGCCAGGGCCACGGTGAACTCGTCGCCGCCGAGCCGCGAGACGGTGTCGGTGCCGCGCACCACGCGTCGGATGCGGTCGGCGACCGCCTTGAGCAGCCGGTCGCCCACATCGTGGCCGAGGGTGTCGTTCACGTACTTGAAGCGGTCCATGTCCAGGAAAAGCACCGCCACCGTCTCCCCGCCCCGCGCCGCCACCTCCAGCTGCTGCCCCAGGCGGTCGAGGAACATGGCGCGGTTGGGCAGGCCGGTCAGGCTGTCGTTGTAGGCCAGCCGGCGGATGTGGCGCTCCGCGCGGCTGGCGTCGATGATCCCGCGCACGCGCTGCGACAGCACGGCAAAATGGATGGGCTTGGGGATGTAGTCGCTGGCGCCGACGGAAAAGGCGCGCTCGACCGAGGTGTTGTCTTCCAGCGCGGTGATCATCAGCACCGGCGTGTTGCGGTTGCCTTCGCGCTGCTTGATGCGGGTGCAGGCCTTGAACCCGTCCATCACGGGCATCACCGCGTCGAGCAGGATGACGTCGGGCACGACGCGGTCCAGCATGTCCAGGGCCTGGGCGCCGTCGGGGGCCTCCTCGACGAGGAAACCATCCCGCTGCAAGGTGTAGCGCAGGGCCGCGCGGGTGCTGCGGTCGTCGTCGACGACCAGGACGACCGGGGCCTTTTCCGCCGGCTCGGCGCCGGCGGCCGGCCGCGGCGCCTCGGCCACCAGGATCGCCGCGGCCTCGTCGAAGGCTTCGCGCAGCCGCGGCAGCAGCGCGCCGACTTCGCCCAGGCGGCCGGGCTCCTGCGTGAGGTCGTGCGCCTGGCGCGCCAGCTCGGCCAGCGCCTGGGCGCCGAGGTTGCCGCTGCTGCCCTTGATCGAATGGCACAGCGCCCGCGCCGCGGCGGCGTCGCCGGCCTGCAGCGCCGAAGCCAGGCGCGACAGCGACTGCGGCGTGTCTTCGAGGAAGGGCGATACCGCCTCGTCGATCGAATCGCCCAGCACCGCGCGCAGGTTCTCCAGCTTGTCGAAGTCGAAGGAGGCCGGCTGCGCCGGGTCCTGCGGCGGGGCCGGCGGCGCCTTCGCGGATGGAGCCTGCCGGCCGGCGCCGGACAGCCAGCGCTCGATCTTCTGGCGCAGCGCCACCAGCGTCACCGGCTTGGAAAGGTAGTCGTCCATGCCGGCGGACAGGCACTTCTCGGCATCGCCCTGCTGCGTGTTGGCGGTCATCGCGATGATGGGCGTGCGCGACCCCGCCGAGGCCTCCAGCGAGCGGATGTGGGCGGTGGCCTCGTAGCCGTCCACCTCGGGCATGCTGCAGTCCATGAGGACCAGGTCGAAGCGCTGGTTGCGGAAGGCGACGACGGCCTCGCCGCCGTTGGACGCCAGGTGGCAGCGGCAGCCGAGGATCTTGAGCATGCCCGCAGCCACCGCGCGGTTGGTGCGGTTGTCCTCCGCCACGAGCACGTCGAAGCGGTGGCCGGACTGGATCGGTCCCACGGCCGGGGCGCCCGCGGCTGGAAGGTCCGCCGGCGCCGCCCCTTGCGCATTCGGCGCGGCGTGCCGGCGCACGGCGTCGAGCAGGCGCTCCAGGCGCAGGGGCTTGTCGAGGTAGGCGTCCGCGCCCACGGCCATGCCGGAGGCACCGAGCGCGTGCCGCAGCAGCAGCAACAGGCGCACGTCGCTGAACCGGGCGTCCGAGCGGATGCGGCTGGACAGGTCCACGCCGTGCCCGTCGGCGGCGCCGGCTTCCATCACCACCAGGACGTAGGGGTCGCCATCGTCCGCGGCCGCCGACAAAGCCGGCAGCGCCTCGGCGCCCGAGGCCACCGCGCCGCAGCGGCCGCCGTCGGCGGCGACGCTCGATTCGACGAATTCCCGCACCACGCCGCTGTTGTCGACCACGAGCACGCGCTGCCCCTGCAGCCCCGGACGGCTGTGCAGCTCGGCGACCGCGTCGGCCTGGCCGCAGAGCACGTCGAACCGGAAGGTGCTGCCCTCGCCGGGCCGGCTGTCAGCGTGGATCCGGCCCTGCATCAGCTCGACCAGCTGCTTGCAGATGGCCAGGCCCAGCCCAGTGCCGCCGAACTTGCGGGTGGTCGACCGGTCGGCCTGGGTGAAGGCTTCGAAGACGTGCTCCAGGGCGGCGCCGTCCATGCCGATGCCGGTGTCGCAGACTTCGAAATGCAGGCGGACCTGGCGTTCGCCCTGCCCTCCCGAGGGCCTGGCCGACACGCGCAGCGCGACCTCGCCCTGCTGCGTGAACTTCACCGCGTTGCCCAGCAGGTTCAGCAGCACCTGGCGCAGACGCATCGGGTCGCCCTTGACCCGTTCGGGGACGCCGGGCCGCATCGCGTAGCCCAGCGCCAGCCCCTTGGCCCGCGCCGGCTGGGCCACCACCGCCACCGCTTCTTCCACCAGTTGCCGCAGGCTGAAATCGATCGACTCGAGTTCGAGCTTGCCGGCGTCCATGCGCGAGAAATCGAGGATGTCGTTGATCAGTTCGGTCAACGAACGGGCGGAGTCCCAGGCCTCGTCGACGTATTCCCGCTGCCGGCCCGACAGGGGCAGCGTCTTGAGCATGTCCAGCATGCCGACCACGCCGTTCAGCGGCGTCCTGACCTCGTGGCTGACGGTGGCGGCGAACTGCGCCTTGAGCAGGCCGACGCGCACCGCCTCGTCGCGCGACCGGGTGAGTTCGGCCTCGCGCTGCTCGAGCACGTCCATCATGCGGTTGAAGGCCTTGGCCATCTCGGTGATGTCCGGCGGCCCCGCCGGCCTCGCGCGCATGCCGGATTCCCCCGCCTGGGCGAGTCGCATCAGGTCGGAAAGCCGGTTCAACGGGCGGGTCAGCCGCTTGGTCAGCGCCCCCAGCAGCAGCAGAAGCACCGCCGCGATCGACAGCGCGATGAGCAAGTGGGTGGCCAGCAGGTGGGTCACCAGGCGGTTGAGGCTGGCCTTGGAGATCACCACCCTCACATGGCCCAGCTCGCGCGGCTTCTCGGGTTGCACCTCGAACGGCGAGTCCTGCGCGTTGCCGGCCACCACCGGCGACTCGAAGACCCAGGCGTCGACGCCGTCCGCGGCGGGCCGCGACGGAGCGGGCGGCGCGGAAGGCGCCGGGGCGATGTCCGGCACCGAGGCGGGCTGCGGCGCACCGCCGCCGGGGGCGTGCGACTGGGCGAGAAGCAGCTCGCCCGAAGCGCTGTGGATCTCGACGCGCACGACGTCCGGGAAGGCCAGCGCCGTGGCCACCGCGTCGCGCGCGTTGTCGGGCGCCTGCGTGACCAGCGCCAGCGTGCTCTGTCGCGCCAGGTTGTCGGTCACGCGCTGGCCGGTCTCGACCATCTGCTCGCGCACGCGGCGCCCGGCCTCCAGGGCGCTGACCATGGAAGACACGACCGCCAGGCACAGGATGGCCGCGCTGACCAGGATGGTCAGCTGCTTGCGGAAGCCGGTGCGGTGGAGGTATTTGTTCAGCATGGCGGGCGGATGCGGGAACCGGTGGCCTTCTCAAGGGAAGATGGAATCGAACTCGCGCTGTTTCGCCACCCCGATGCTCAGGCCCATGTGGTTGGCCGTGCGCAGGTTGAGCGCCGCGAAGACGTCGCGCAGCGGCGCCACGCCCTTGCGCGCGTCGCCGGCCAGGCCCTTGGACGCCACCGCGGCCAGGCTGCGCCCGAGCGCCCTGTTGTCCGGGTACAGGGCGAACAGCGCGCCCTTCTTCACGTGCTGGTAGTTGCTGGAGAACAGCGGCATGCTGCGCTGCCAGGACTCCTTCAGCACCAGCGGCAGCACGGTCTGCTCGTCGACCGAGGTCGGGTCCTGCGGCAGCCAGACCGCGTCGCGCTTGGGCTCGGCCGCGGCGAAGATCTGCTCGTAGGCCTTCACGGCCTCCGCCAGGCCGTTGACCTCCTGGGCCTTCAACTCCAGGCCCTGGGCCTTGGCGGCGTCCCTGGCCAGCCGGACCAGCCAATCGTTGTGCCTCGGGTCATAGGCCACCCAGACCCGCCGCGCCGACGGCTGCAAGCCTTTGAGGATGGAGAACAGCAGGGCCGGGTCGGGCGTCAGGCCGATCCCGGTGAGGTTGCGCTGGTCGGCTTCGGGCAGGGACAGCACGCCGCCGACGGTCACTGCGATGTCGGGCGGGAGCGCCGACGCCGTCTTCAGACCCTGCCGCCCGAGGGCGATGACGGCCCGCGTGGGCGGGCGCCGCAACTGCGCGGCCAGCTCCGCGGCGTCGCTGTGGGCGCCGACGGCGAAGGCCCTCACCTTGGCGTTGGCGGCCTCCTCGACGCCTTCGATGATCTGCAGGAAGACGCTGCGGTAGGGCTCGGGGATGTCGGGGTAGACGACGGCCAGCGCCGCCGCCCACTCGGCGGCGGGCTCCGGCTTATCGCCCGGGCCCGCGGCGGCCTGCGCCGGCCGCGCGTCTTCGGCGGCGGCGTTGCCGAGGTCGGCCAGGTGGAACAGGCAGGCGCCGGCGCCGCTGCGCAACAGCTGGCCGAGCCAGCGGCGGCGTCGCATTCGGATGTTCACAAGCGGGCGTTCACGGGCGGCTGTTCGCTCACAAGCGGTAAGCCGCGGTCAGGTAGAAGGTGCGCCGGGGCAGCGGCAAGTCGTTGGGCATCGACACGAACGGCACGCCGTTGGGGCTGGGTTCGCGCGCGTCGGCGTTGAAGGCGTTCCTCACGGCGAAGGAGAAATCCCAGCCGCCCTTGGGTTTTTGGGTGGACAAGGCCAGATCCACCGTCGTGTAGTCCTTGACGGGGGGCCTGGGGTCGCCTGCCACGCGCTTGCGGTCGGCCACGAAGTTGACCTGGGTGTTGAGCAGCCAACCCGGCGCGAAGCGCCAGTCGGCGCGCGCGTAGAGCTGGTTCTGCGGCGCGTTGCCGGCGTCCTGGCCGGTGGTCTTGTCGGTGGAGCGCTGGTGCGAGAAGTTGCCGGACAGGCGCAGGTCCCGCTGGGCGTCCCAGACCAGCTCCATCTCCAGGCCGCGTCCCACCTGCCGGCCGAAGTTGGTGAACTGCGTGCCGGCCAGCCGCAGGATGTCCTGGATGCGGTATTCGAAGACACCGGCTTCGAGGTGGACGGCCGGCGTGGCCTGCCAAAGCACCGCGGCCTCCAGTGTCTCGATCCGCTCGGGCTTCAACCCGGTGTTGCCCAGGGCCACCGGGTTGTTCACGACATAGAGTTCCGCGAAAGCGGGGGCCCTGAAGGCGCGGCCGTAAAGCAGCTTGGCGGTGAGGTTGTAGTCGATGTCCCAGACCACGGCCGCGCGCGGGTTGGTCGTGCCGCCGAAATCCGAATAGCGGTCGTGGCGCAGCCCGGCGGTCAAAGTCCAGTCCTGGGCGAAATTCCATTCATCCTGGGCGTAGACATGGGTGACCTCGCGGTCCTGCGGCGACAGGAAGGGCGATGTCGACGACACGTCCTGCATCGAACCCAGGTAGGTCGGCAACCCGGCGCCCTGGAGGTAGTTCTTGGACTCGCGGGTTCGATAGAGGTCCTCCTGGGCATAGCCGCCGCCGAAACGCAGGCGGTGCCTGGCCCAGCCGGTGTAGGTGACGGCGGCGCTCAGGCGCGCGTGGTACTCCCACTTTTCAGGATTGCCCATCATGCCGACCGGGAAAGACCCGCCGAACGCGCCCGGCGGGAACAGCACCAGCGCGCTGCGCTCGCGGTAATTCATGTAGCTGGCCTGCAGCGCCAGGTCCCAGTCCTCCATCCAGTTGACGGCCTGGTAACCGAGGTCCGCGGTCATGCGGCGGCTGTTGTTGCGGCCGTTGGGGTCGAGCACCTGGGCCGCCCCCGCGGCGGAGCCGACATCGGTGCGCTCGACATACCCCAGGCGCAGCCGCCACCGGTCGAGGGACAAGTCGACGTTGCCGTCGAAAGCGTCGCGTCCGAGGCTGAGGGGGCCGGGAGCCTGGGAAGCGCGCGTGCCGAACAAGGCGTCGAAGCCTGTCTGCCCGTCGACCTCGACGATGCGGCGCGAGCCGTCGGTCCGGCCGACCCGCAGGTAGGTGGCGACATCGACCGCGCCCCATTTGCCGCCGTGCAGCCACCAGGTGTCGGCCGTCTTGAAGGACCCTGCCCGCACACCCACTTGGTCGCCCTTGACTTCGGCGGCGGTCTTGGTGATGACGTTGATCACGCCCGAGAAAGCGTCGGCGCCGTACAACGCCGAACCGGGCCCGCGGATGATCTCGATGCGCGCGATGTTCTCGACCGGCATGCCGCCCCAGATCACGCCGCGATTGCCGAGGACCAGCGTGGTGATGGGGATGCCGTTGACAAGCATCAGCACCTGCGGGTTGAGGTCGTTGTGGATGCCACGGAACACGTACACGCCGGTATAGGCCTGGGTCGACTTCGACACATGAAGGCCCGGCACGGTTTCCAGGACGTCGTCCAGGTCGACGGCCGCCATGGACTGGATGTCTTCGGCGGTGATCACCGTGGCCACGGACGGCGCCCGCCGCAGCGGCTGGGCCGAGCCCGTGGCGATGCTCACCACGGACTTGTCACCGTAGGCCTGGGCCAGCTCAGCTTCGTCGTCGCTGGGCGCTGACCAGGCCACCGGAGTACACAAAATCAACAAAACATGCCATGCCCAACCCATGCCCGACAGTCTGCGACGAGCACTTGGAACGGCACCCACAGGCGAATGCGAATCGGTCATGGTCGGCCCTTTGAACGTGTGCCGCAGTATCGCCCAAGACAATGTCGCACAAAGCTTTTCAAAGGCCGAGAAAACACCTGTATGGCGTACCAGTTCGAAGCGTTAAGCCGTTTCCACCGCCATTTCCCAATCGCGGGGAGCCTCTCCTTCGTAACGCACTTCGTCACATTGCAAAACAAACAAAGTGCCCTGCTCGCGTTCTTCGGCCGCTTCGATGAAACACGGTTGCATGCCGGCAAGGAAGGCCGGGAAATTCAACTGGTAGTGCTGGGTAGGCGTCAGCCCCATGTCGAGGCTGAGCGCCGCTGCCAACGCGGCGTAGTTCATCTTCCAACGCCATCTGCCCTCCAGCAAAAAGGACTCGACTTGCCGCGCGACTTTCAGGTGCGGGCCTTCCTCGAGGCCCAATGAAGCCATCTTGGCCAGCAAGGGGACGATGCGCTCGTCGGCCGCCGCGATCGGGCGACCGTAACCGGCGATGCCGCGGTGGGTGTCGAGTTCGGACTTGACGCATTCCTCCATCGAACCGCCGGACGCCAGCGCCAGGCGCGTGCGCCGCAGGAAGTCGGCCGCCCGGATGTCGATGCCGCGGCCGTAGATCGACGCTTCGGACACCGCCGACGCGGCCGACATGGCGAGGTTGCCGGTGCTGCGCGTCGTGCCGGCCAGCGCGGCCACCCGGTTGTTCCAGATGCGCGGGTCGGGGTAGCTGGTGTAGACCCAGACCGCGTGCAACAACCGGCACTGCGCTTCGCTGAGGCGTCGCCCGGTGATGCCGAACACATAGAGGCCGACCCAGTCCATGTCCTTCAGGTCGGCGTGCAAGTCATGGCCGCGGAAAACCGCGCGCGTGCCGACGAAGGCCGCGCCCATGCGTGTCTTCAGGGGCCCTTGGCTGGCCAGCAGGGTGGCGGGACCGCTCATGCCAGGGCCTCCTCTTGCGCGGCCGCCGGCGCGGCGCCCGACGCGTCGTACCCGGCCGCGGCCAGTCGCACTCCGGGCTTCCGATCCGCGGGGTCGTCCACCAGCTCCAGCGCGAAGAAAGGGAAATTCTTGTGCCCGTGGCGCCGCTGTTCCAGCGCGTGCGCGGCGGCACCGGGCAGGCGCAGCAGCAGGTGCAGCATCTCGCCTTGTTCGGCGTCCAGGCCGAGGTCGACCATCGCGGCGGCGGCCACGCCGGTCATCGCCAGGGGCTGGCCCTGGGCGGCCGCCTCGAAAGCCTCCCGGTTGGCGTGCAGCCAGGGCAGGCAGGGGCCGGGGCTGAGCCGCGCCAGGCAAGAAAGGGTCTGCAGGACGGGCAGCGTGGCGCGCTCGCCGTGGGCCTCGAAGCCCGGCCGGTGATCACAGGCC
Source organism: uncultured Burkholderiales bacterium (assembly GCA_966211815.1). GTDB lineage: Bacteria > Pseudomonadota > Gammaproteobacteria > Burkholderiales > Burkholderiaceae_C > JANPCX01. The sequence continues at coordinate 6,453 of CBIHOD010000016.1, read as the reverse complement.
GGCCACACGGAAGCGTTGCGCGGCGCCGGATCCGCCCAGTGGCCGCGCCACAAGGCCAGGTCTGTGCCGCATTGCGCCCAGACCTGCATCGCGGCCCAGACTTCGCGGGCGCCGGTGACCTGGCCGGCGCCGACGGCCAGCGCGGCCATCAGGGTCGCGGCGGCGGTCGACCCACCGACACCGGCGCACATCGCCGCGTGGTTCGCCGGGTCTCGCGGCCCGGCGTTGGCCAGCGCCACGGCGAGCGCGTCGAGCAGGCGCGCCTGCCGCGGGCTGGGCCGTTGGCCGGCGAACAGCAGGAACACCATCTCGGCCCAGCCGGCGCGGCCGAGCACCTGGCCGTAGACGTCGTAGCCGTGGCAGCGTGCGACACGGGCGGCGAAGGGGTTGTCGGGCTCGGCCTCTTCCTGCCAGATGCGGGTGCGTAACGTGTTCATCGTCTCGTGTGTCCTTCCGTCCGTGGCGCTGGGGAGGCGTTCACAGCAGGCTCATGCCGCCGTCGACGACGATCTCCTGGCCCACCACATAGGACGAATCCTGGGAGGCGAGGAACAGCACCACCTTCGCGACTTCGTGCGATTCGCCGAAGCGCTTGGACGGGGACTTCTCGGCGACCTGCTGCTTGACCGCCTGCTCGGCTTCGCTGGGGAAGCCCAGCTTGCCCCACATCGGCGTGGCGATCGGGCCGGGGCTGACGGCGTTGACCCGGATGCCGCGCGGGATCAATTCCAGCGCCAGCGTCTGCGTCAGCGAGCGCAAGGCGGCCTTGGAAGCGCCGTAGACGCTGAAATTGGGCGAGCCGAGCTGGTTGGTGATCGACGTCGTCATCACGACCGAGGCGGACGGGTTCAACAGCGGCAGCGCTTTCTGCACGGTGAAGAAGCCGCCCTTGAGGTTGGCGGAGACCACCTCGTCGAAGCGTTTCTCGTCGACGAAATCGAACGGCGCCGGCAAGGCCACCGCGGCATTGGCGAAGAGGACGTCGAGCCGGCCGAAGCATTCCTCGACGGTGTGCATCACGCCTTCCAGGTCGGACAGGCTGGACGAATCCGCCACGATGGTGACCACCTCGCCGCCCAGGCTGGCGCGGGCCTCGGCCAGGGTCTTGGGGTCGCGGCCGGTGATGGCCACGCGCGCGCCCTGCTCCATGAACAGCTTGGCGGTGGCCAGGCCGATGCCGCTGCTGCCACCGGTGATGAGCGCGGTCTTGCCTTCGAGTTTCTTGTGGGTCGTCGTCATGGTCTTGGTTCCCTTGTGTGTTTGTCGATTCATTGCGGTGCCGACGCCGGTCCCGCTCATTGCTTGGCCGTCCCGAGGGTCTTCATGCGCACGTTCATCGGCGCGGCCTCCTCCGGGTCGACGCGCACGTCGAGCAGGGTCGGCCCGTTGCGGCTGAGGATGGCCTTCATGTCCAGCGCCTCCAGGTCGTCGGCCGAGCGGATGACGTGGCCCGGCACGCCCAGCGAATGGGCGAGCATGCGGTAGTCCACCTGCGGCAGCTCGAAGCCGATCGGCTCGGCGCCGGCCAGGCGCTGGCCGTGCTTGACCATGCCGAGGGAGGCGTCGTTCAGCACGACGAAGACGACGTTCAGGCCCATGGCCGCGGCCACCGTGATCTCCTGGCCGTTCATCAGGTAGCTGCCGTCGCCGGTGATGCAGACGACCGGGCATTTCGGGTTGCCGCCGGCGATGCCGATGGCCGCGCCGATCGCCCAGCCCATCGGCGCGAAATCCATCGTCACGCGCAGCCAGCTCGACGCGGCGGCGCGGGCGTCCTTGCGCAGGACCGCGTCCACCGGGCTCCAGCGCGCCACGCGCCGGTCCTGCGGCTGCAGGTAGTGCACCGCCCAGACCGCGCTGTTGCCGGCGTCGGCGACGAAGCGCGTGCTCGGCGGGAACAGCTGCGACAGCGCCTTCATCAGGCGCTGCGGCTTGATCGGCACCGCGTTGCTGTGGAACTTCTCGGGCTCGTGCATCAGGCCCGGCACCTCGGCCTGCTCGGCCTTCTCGGCTTTCTTGTCCTTGAAGAAGTAGACGTTGCTCGCCGCGTCGGCAGGCATCAGGCCGATCAGCCATTCGCAAACCGACAGGATGCGTCCGCGCACGTGCAGCCGCGCCATCGAGGAATGCATGAGGTTGTCGTCGCTGCTGTCGATGTGCACCAGCCTGTCGTTGAGCAACGAACTGCACCAGCCGCCGCTGCTGAACTCGCCGAAGCCGGTGCCGAAGGCCACCACCAGGTCGGGCTCGCTGCGCAGCAGGTCGCTGGCGCCGGCGTGCCCGCCGAAGCCGAAGACCCCTCGGTAGGCGCTGTGGCGCGGGTTGATGAAACCCTTGGCGTCGGGCGTCGTGACGAACAGCGCGCCGGTGATGTGCACCAGCTTCAAGATGGCCTCGATGGCCTCGGCGCAGCCGTCGCCGATCACGAACACGGGGCGCTTCGCGCCGTCCAGGGCGTCCTTGAACTGCTCGACGGCCCGCACGTCGACCATGGAAGGCTTCAGGTTGAGCAGCGACGTGAAGTCGCCCGAGCGCCAGCGCCCAACGGCGGGCGAGCGCAGGATGTCGACCGGGATCGACAGGTGCGACGGCCCATAGGGCGCCTGCAGAGCCTGCATCAGCGCGTTGGTCAGCTTGGCCTGCAACTGCCCGCCGTGGGAGACGAGCGAGTTGTAGTGCGTGCAGTGCTTGAACATCGCCACCGCGTTGATGCCGGTGCAGGAGGATTCCTGCAGCGCGTTCTTGCCGAAGGAGTGCAGCGGCGGCTGGCCGGTGATCGCCAGCATCGGCACGCCGTTGTCATAGGCGCAGGCCACGCCGGTGATCATGTTGGTCGCACCGGGGCCCGAGGTCGCGATGCACACGCCCAGCTTGCCGGTCTCGCGGGCATAGCCGTCGGCCATGAAAGCGGCGCCGGCCTCGTGCCGCGCCACGATGGCCTGCGGACCGCCGCGCCGCGCGCTGCGCGCCAGGGCGTTGTAGATCGGTTCGATCGCGCCGCCCGGCACGCCGAAGACGTATTCGACGCCCAGGTCTTCCAGGTAGGCCACGATCATGTCCGCCGCTTCCAGGGCGGGACTGGCCTGCGGGGCGGGCGCGACCAATGCGCGTGACGGGCCTTCGACCCGCTTGTTGTCTCTGAGGAATGCTTCTGCCGTGATCAAGTCGTTCTCCAAGTTGTTCCGAAAAATCTGCTGCACCCGGCCGCGGTCCAGCGCGGACGGATTGGCCTGCGGCAGACAGACGGGACCCGGACCGCGCGAACGAACGCGCAGCCGACCGCCTTCCCGGACTTTTGGGAAGCTGTTACTGCTGCAAGGGGGTGGGTGGCCGTGGGCCCGATGGCTTGCCAGCACGCGCCAGAACGGCGTGCCGCAAGAGCCGGGCTTTGTTCTTGAAAACGTCGGTCGATGGCCTCTTGAGCCATCAACGACTTTGTCTCCACAGCGCAGACCTAAAGTTTAGTTTTGTTACACCAACTTAGGTAATAGGTCATCGCAACGCATTTGAAAGAGCAGGAAATTGCGCACGAAAATAAGTGTTTCCCCGTACTACTTGTTAATCCAAAACATCCAAATAAATTTTATTGAATTATTGGATTCAGCTTGAAATCGTTGATTCCCAACGAATCGTGAATCAACATGTAACAATTATTTTAATTTTTGAATTTTTTGGATGTTTTTCTAACGCGCAACTTTGGTTGAACTCCGCCGACCCTCTCGAAGATTTCAAAACGCAGCGCGCCACGTGGATGGGCGCCGGGCTGGCTGTTAATAGAGGTTGTCGTCACCGAGGCCGCCGCCGGTCCGCCCCCTGCGGTGCGCACGCACCCAGCGATGGGTGAGCCGGGTGATGGCACTCGCGCAGCGCTTGAGCTCCGCCCTTTCGGCGGGAGTCCACTGCCGGGGATGACCCACTTGCTCGCAGCACACCAGGCCCCTGGCCTGGCCGTTGAAAGCGAAGACCGCGTCGAGCAGCGCCATCACGCCCAGCGGCTTCAGATAGCTCTCGCGCATGCCGTCCAGCCGGGCGTCGAGGCGGGTGTCGTGGCAAACATAGGCGCCCGAGGAGAAAATTTCGTCGAAATACTCGGCGTACTCATGCTGGTGCAGGGCCGCCCCCGGGGGAAGGTGGACGCCAGCGTCGGTGTAGCCGCCGGTGCAGCGCATCACGCTGCTGCCGGGCTTGCCATGGAACCGCCACATCGACACCCGCGAACACTGGAAATGCGATTGGATCGCCGCCAACACCCGCCGCTGCGCTTCCGCGCGCCTGATGGCGCCGACCACCGCCTTGGCGGCGATGCCTTCGATCTCCTGGTCCAGGTGCTTGGCGGCCATGGCGGGTTGCCGAGGCATCGGCAAAGAAGTCCACAAGCGGGCCAGCGTACTGGATGCGGCGCCTGGCCGCACGCCCGATTAAGCCTCTAAAGTCTCATGAAACGACGATTTGTGCAGCCGTCACGATTTCTCCGGCACGCCGGGGCCCTTCGGTCCCGCGACCGGCCGCCCTTCCCGCCCCATGGACGACCACCCGCTGAAACGCCCCGCACCAGTCCCTGGCTTCCCAGCCGCGGGGCATGAGGTGAAGGTGCCGCGCATCGGCGCCGTGTTCCGCGCCTTGCCCGGCCAGACCGTGCTCCAGGCTGCCCTGCTCAACGGCGTGAAACTGCCCAGTTCCTGCCGCAACGGCACTTGCCGGGCCTGCAGGTGCCGCCGCGTGTCCGGCGAGACGACGCATGCCATCCCATGGCCGGGCTTGAGCGCCGAAGAGAAGGCCGGAGGATGGATCCTGCCGTGCGTGGCGCACGCGCTTTCCGACCTGGTGCTCGAATTCGACTAGTGGGCCGTCACACTGAAATCGGAAGCGAGGGACGCGTCCTACGCAGGGCAATACAAGGCGCGAGGCACAGCGATGCCCGTAGGCATCGCGAGCATTCGCAACGCCGTAGTGCCCTGCGCAGGGCGTGGACAGCGACTTCCGATTTCAGTGTGACGGCCCACTAGTGGCGGTCAGACCAGGGAGCGTTGCAGGCGGATCTCTTCGACGCGCGTGCCGCCGATGTCCACCGTCTTGGCCGAGGACAGCTCGCGCTTGAAGCCGGCCAGGTCGTAGAAGCGCATCGCGCGCTCGTTGCGCAGCGCGACCCACAGCGTCACCTTGGTGCAGCCCTCTTCCTGCAGGCCGTCGCGCGCGGCGTCCCACAGCGCCAGCCCGGCCCCGCGGCCCCACACCTTGGGATGCGCGTAGACCGCCCAGATCTCGCCGGTGGCGGATGGCGTGCCTTTGTCCCGGGAGCGGTCGAACGCCACGAAACCGACGACCTGCGTGCCTTCGCAAGCCACGACCACCTGGGGCTCGCACAGGTCGATGGCCTCGCGCCAGAAGGCCTGCCGCTTTTCGACGGACAGCGAGTGGAGGTGGGCGTCGGAGAGGATGCCTTTGTAGGCCTGCTGCCAGGAAGCGACGTGGATTTCGGCGATGGCCTTGGCATCGCGGAGCGTGGCGGGACGAACGGAGAACACGGACATGGGTGCTGCGAAGAATCGAAAAAAACGAGAGGCCGAATTGTCATCGCAAATTCGCGATGGGCTGGCGCGCGCACGGTGAAAAAGTCGCCCGGCGCGCGGGTTGCGCCGTCACCTGGATTTGACGGGCTTTTTCTTGGCGCGGGCCGCCGCCGCCCCGGGCCGCGGCCCGCCGCTGTCGCGCGGCGGCAGCCCGGTGTGCTGCGTCAGGATGCGGCCCCTGGCGGCGACGGCCGGCGCCATGCCCGGCTTGCCGGCGGGTTTGACGGGCGATGTCTTCACCGCGCCGGGCGCCGTCGAGTTCTTGCGGCGCGCGCTCTGGTAGCCGCCATCGGTGGCCGGCTGGAAGGTGGGGATGAGGTGGTGCTTGCCGTTGCCGATCAGGTCGGCCCGGCCCATGCTCTTGAGGGCCTCGCGCAGCAGCGGCCAGTTGTTGGCATCGTGGTAGCGCAGGAAGGCTTTGTGCAGGCGCCGGCGCTTGTCGCCGCGCACGATGTCGACCAACTCGCCGCGCGCCGGGTCGCGGCTGATGCCTTTGAGCGGGTTGCGGCCGGAGTGGTACATCGCGGTGGCCGTGGCCATCGGGCTGGGATAGAAGGTTTGCACCTGGTCGGCGCGGAAACCGTTGCGCTTGAGCCAGATGGCCAGGTTCATCATGTCCTCGTCGCTGGTGCCGGGGTGGGCAGCGATGAAGTAAGGGATGAGGTACTGCTTCTTGCCGGCCTCTTCGCTGAACTTCTCGAACAGCTGCTTGAAGCGGTCGTAGCTGCCGATGCCGGGCTTCATCATCTTGGACAGCGGCCCGCCCTCGGTGTGCTCGGGGGCGATCTTCAGGTAGCCGCCCACGTGGTGGGTGACCAGTTCCTTCACGTACTCGGGCGACTTCACCGCCAGGTCGTAGCGCAGGCCCGAGCCGATGAGGATC
>CBIHOD010000015.1:0-69862 GCA_966211815.1 uncultured Burkholderiales bacterium | reverse complement strand
GCGGGGCATGCCGGCCAGGCCCAGGAAGTGCATCGGGAAGAAGGTGACGTTGAAGAAGATCAGCGAGCCCCAGAAGTGGATCTTGCCGCGGGTCTCCGAATACATCACGCCGGTCCACTTCGGACCCCAGTAGTACACGCCGGCAAACAGCGCATACAGCGAGCCGGCCACCAGCACGTAGTGGAAGTGGGCCACGACGTAGTAGGTGTCCTGCAGCTGGATGTCGATCGGCGCCATGGCCAGGATCAGGCCGGTGAAGCCGCCCATCGTGAACACGAAGAGGAAGCCCACCGCGAACAGCATCGGCGTCTCGAAGGTCATCGAGCCGCGCCACATCGTCGCGATCCAGTTGAAGATCTTCACGCCCGTGGGCACGGCGATCAGCATGGTCGCGTACATGAAGAACAGCTGGCCCGTCACCGGCATGCCGGTGGTGAACATGTGGTGGGCCCAGACGATGAAGGACAGGATGGCGATCGACGAGGTGGCGTACACCATGGAGGTGTAGCCGAACAGCTTCTTGCGCGCGAAGGCCGGGATGATGGCGCTGACGATGCCGAAGGCCGGCAAGATCATGATGTAGACCTCGGGGTGGCCGAAGAACCAGAAGATGTGCTGGTACATCACCGGGTCGCCGCCGCCGGCGGGGTTGAAGAAGCTGGTGCCGAAGTGGCGGTCGGTCAGCGTCATGGTGATGGCGCCGGCGAGCACGGGCATCACGGCGATCAGCAGGTAGGCGGTGATCAGCCAGGTCCAGCAGAACAGCGGCATCTTCATCAGCGTCATGCCGGGCGCGCGCATGTTCAGGATCGTGACGATGATGTTGATCGAGCCCATGATGGACGAGGCGCCCATGATGTGCATCGCGAAGATGCCGGCGTCCATCGACGGGCCCATCTGCAGCGTCAGCGGCGCGTAGAGCGTCCAGCCCGCGGCGGGGGCGCCGCCGGGCATGAAGAACGACGCCACAAGCATGACGGCCGCGGGGATCATCAGCCAGAAGCTGAAGTTGTTCATGCGGGCGAAGGCCATGTCGCCGGCGCCGATCTGCAGCGGGATCATCCAGTTCGCGAAGCCCACGAAGGCCGGCATGATGGCGCCGAACACCATGATCAGCCCGTGCATCGTGGTCAGCTGGTTGAACAGCTGGGGGTTGACGAACTGCAGGCCGGGCTGGAACAGCTCCAGGCGGATCCCCAGCGCCAGCACGCCGCCGATCATCAGCATCGTGAAGGCGAACAGCAGGTAGAGCGTGCCGATGTCCTTGTGGTTGGTCGCGAGGACCCAGCGACGCCAGCCGTGGGGGTGGTCGTGCGCGTGGTCATGGTGGTCGTGACCATGCGCGTTGTGGTGGTCGAGTACTGCACTCATGGCGGTTCCTTTAGACGTTCTGTGCGGCTGGGCGTGCGTCGGGCGGGTCAAGCGCCCGGGTCAAGGCTTCGCGCGGGCGGCAACGATCTCGGCGGGCTGCACGAGCTTGCCGGTGTTGTTGCTCCAGGCGTTCTTGGTGTAGGTGATGACGGCCGCGATCTCGGTGTCGGAGAGCTGCTTCCAAGCCGGCATGGCGGTCCCGGGAACGCCGTTGAGGAGGATGTGCTCCTGCTTGGCCGGGTCGTTCAGCACGATCTGGCTGCCGTCCAGCGCCTTGGCGCCGTTGCCGCCCTTGCCGTTGGCCTGGTGGCAGGCCGCGCAGTTGGCGGCGTAGACCTTCTCGCCGCGGGCGACCAGGTCGGCCAGCTGCCAGACCTTGCTGGGGTCGTCCGCCAGCGCGGCCATTTCCTTCTTCTTGCCTTCCACCCAGGCGGTGTAGTCCTCGGCGCTGAGAACGCGCACGTGGATGGGCATGTAGGCGTGCTCCTTGCCGCACAGCTCGGCGCACTGGCCGTAGAAGTCGCCGGTCTTCTCGGCCCGGAACCAGGTGTCGCGGACGAAGCCGGGGATCGCATCCTGCTTGACGCCCAGCGAGGGCACCATCCAGGCGTGGATCACGTCGTTGGCGGTGGTGATGATGCGGACCTTCTTGTTGACCGGCACCACCAACGGATTGTCGACCTTGAGCAGGTAGTCGTCGGTGGAGGGCGGCTTGCCGCTGTCGGACATGGCGCGGTGCGCCGGGTCGAGCGTCGAGAGGAAACCGATGCCCTCGCCTTCGCCCTTGAGGTAGTCGTAGCCCCATTTCCACTGGATGCCGGTGGCCTTGATGGTGAGGTCGGAGGCGCTGGTGTCCTTCATCGCCACCACGAGCTTGGTGGCCGGCATGGCCATGAAGATCACGATGATGAAGGGGACCACGGTCCAGGCCACTTCCACCTTGACGCTCTCGTGGAAGTTGGCCGCCTTGGCGCCCTTGGACTTGCGGTGCTTGAAGATGGAATAGAACATCACCCCGAACACGCCGAGGAAGATGACGGTGCAGACGGCGAGCATGAACCAGTGAAGCCACTGCTGCTCGGCCGCGATCTGGGTGATCGCCGGGTGCAGGTCGGTCTGGTTGACCGCCGGGCCACCCGGCAGGTCCTTCACCGCCCAGGCCGACGGTGCGAAAACGAGGGCCGCGGCGGCCAGCTGGACACAGGGCCGGGCCAAGCAGCCACCCCAAGCGGGCAACGCCCACTGCGGCAGTCGCCCGCCAGCTTGCTTCTTCATCATCGTCATCACTTCTGCCTCAAGTCAAACCTAAAACCCGCATGCACAACCGGGCCGCGCCGCCGGACGCCGCGCGGCCAGGAAGGCCTGCAGCTCGCGGGCGAAAGCCCGACGCCTGTTCAGTTGCACCCACCGCCCCACCTCGACCACGCGGCGGCCGGACCGCAGTTGCACCAGCGCGCCGCCGTCCGTGGCGATCCCGACCGCCGTCCAGGCAACGTCGAAGACTTCCCGGCTCCAGCGGCCGCCGTGACAGCGCAAAAGAACCATGCGCCTGTCCCGCACCGTGACCCATTCCGCATCGCCCGCATGGCGCGCATGGACCCAGAAGGCCACGCCCACCGCGGCGAGCTCGAGGCACGCGAACGGCATCACCCACCGCGCGCCCAGGCTCCAGAAAAAACATGCCACCGACAACGAAACCCCGGCCAGGGCGCCGTAGACGGCCAAGAACTGCGCCGGCGCGAGGCTGCAATTGCGCCCCAGTTTCCAGCGGGCCGATCGAGCATCCCCGGGGGGCGGCGCCTCAGCGTGCCGGCACGGCGGGATGCCGCCCCCGCCCGCCGGTTGATCCGGGCGGGTGGTTGGGAACCCCGGTGATGTGCTGGCCGACATGTCGCGGAACCGCTTTCAACACTGCTGGTGAGGCTGCCTGTTCCGTCCATGTCCGATTCGCCGCCGGCACCACAAACGCGCAAGACGAAAACGCGCGCCTGTTTCGCACAGCATCGCGCATTTTAGCCCAGGCGGGCTGGGCGTTTCATGGTTCTTCGCCGGGAGTTTTCGGGAATGTGCGCCGCGTCATCGCCCGCATGTCGGCCACGGAGACGCGGACCTCCTGCTGGACCTTGACCCGCGGCTCGCCCTTGAACGCGTGGCCGTAGCTGATCTCGAAACTCAGCTGCGGGCGGCCGTCCGGGCCGCGCAGCCCCTCATCCAGCACGGCGAGCAGCCGCTTGCGCCAGCGCGGCGTGCGCAGCCCGGGGAAGCGCGCCGGGTTGGCGTTGCCGCCCAGGCCGCGCAATTCGGCCAGCAGCGCCTCGGCGTTCGGCCAGGTGAGCGTCAGCTGTTCCTGGTCCATCACGGGGTCCGCGAAACCCGCCCGGACCAGCATGTCGCCCAGGTCGTGCATGTCGACGAAATCGACGGTGGGTTCGGCGCCGAAGGCCTGGTGGTAGAGGCCCCGCAGCCGGCGCAGGGTGTCGGGGCCGAGGCAGGAGAACATCAGGAACCCCCCGGGCCGCAACAGGCCGTGCCAGCGCGAGATCAGCGCCGGCGGGTCGGCGACCGCGTGCAGCATCATGTTGGCCCACAGCAACTCGGCGCCTTCCGGCAGGGCATCCACGCCGTCGAGCAGCACGTCGGCCTGGTCGCCGCCTTTCCAGCGGGCGGGCGACCACCATGGGCCGCGGCGCTCGGCCAGCAGGCGCGAGTGCCAGGCTTCATCGGCCTCCACCGAGAGGCGCCTGGCCTTGGGATAAACCTGCGCGAGCGCTTGGCCGCCGCCGCCCGCCCCCCCCCACCAATCGAGCACGAGGTCGGGCTTCAGCCGGACCACCGGCAGCCTTTCGGCCATGCGGCGGGCGACCTCCCGGTGGAGCCAGGGCGCGCCTTCGCCGGCCGCCTGGCGCCGCAGCGCGCGCCGCACCGCCAGGCCATCGAGCGCGCGGGGGGCGGGGGGCGGGGCGGTCATGGCCAAAGTATATTGACGGCGTGAAATTCTCCAGTCCCTGGGGCCATGGCGCCCGTTTGAATTGGCGCGCCCTGGCGGGCCGCCTGCCTAGCCAATGCGCGGTCTGCCGCGGGTGGGGCGGGCAGCGGGTGTGCGGTGCCTGCACGGACCGTTTCTCGGCGTTCGGCCCGCGCTGCGCGCAGTGCGCCGCCCGTGTTCCGGAGGGCGTTTCGCGCTGCGGCGGCTGCCTGGTGGACCCTCCCCGCTTCGACAGCGCCTGCGCCGCCGTCGACTACGCCTTCCCCTGGGACCACCTGGTGCTGAAACTCAAATTCAGGTCCGGCCTGGACTTGCTGCCCGCGCTCGCCGACCAGATGCTGAACGCGCACCACCGCACACCGCCACCGCTGCAAGCCGACCTCGTCCTGCCTGTGCCGTTGAGCATGCAGCGACTGAGGGAGCGCGGCTTCAACCAGGCCTGGGAACTGGCGCGGCGCCTGGCCCGGCGCACCGCGGGCCGCGCCGACGCCACCTTGCTGCTGCGCCTGCGCGACACGCCGCACCAGCTTTCCCTGCCCAAGGACCAGCGCGCCGCCGCGGTGCGGGGCGCCTTCGCGGTCGACCCACTGAGGCGCGCCGAAGTGGCGGGCCGCAGCATCGCGGTGGTCGACGACGTGGTGACGACCATGTCCACCGCCGATGAGATCGCGGGCGTGCTCAAGCAGGCGGGTGCGCGACACGTCCACCTCTGGTGCCTGGCGCGCACGCCCGCCGCCCACGGCGCCTCCTGACCGCTTCACCCAGACCGCGCAATCCATTCCAATCGCCGCGCCGGCGGCCACCCCATGTTCAACATCGTCCTCGTCCACCCGGAAATCCCGCCGAACACCGGCAACGTCATCCGCCTGGCGGCGAACACCGGCTGCAGCCTGCATTTGATCGAGCCGCTGGGGTTTTCGATGGAAGACCGCCTGCTGCAACGCGCGGGGCTGGACTACCACGAGTGGGCCACCGTGCGCAGGCACGCGTCATGGGAAGCATTCACCGTCGCCGAGCGGCCCGACCCATCGCGCCTGTTCGCCTTCACCACCCGCGGCAGCCGGCCGTTCGCCGAAGCCGCGTGGCGGCCGGGCGATTGGCTGGTGTTCGGCTCGGAGACCGCCGGGCTGCCGGCCGGCTTGCGCGACAGCTTCCCGGCGGCCCAGCGCGTGCGGCTGCCGATGCGCCCGGGCCAGCGCAGCCTGAACCTCAGCAATTCGGTCGCCGTGGCGGTGTTCGAGGCCTGGCGGCAGAACGGGTACGGCGGCGCGCAGGCCGAGCCGGCGCCGGCGAACGACGGCTGAATCGAGCCGGCCCGGCCGGCGTCAGATCTCGGGGCGCGACTGCCGCCCCATCAAATGGCCGAGCGCCGCCGAAGGCGAGATGGCGCCTTCGATCACGGACACCACGCCCTCGGTGATCGGCATGTCGACGCCGAGCGAGCGGGCGCGCCGCAGAACCACGCCGGCGCTGCGCACGCCCTCGGCGACGTGGCCGAGTTCCCGGAGGATCCGGTCCAGCGGCAGGCCCTGGGCCAGCTTCAGCCCGACCTGGCGGTTGCGCGACAGGTCGCCGGTGGCGGTGAGCACCAGGTCGCCCAGGCCCGACAGGCCCATGAAGGTCTCGGCCTGGGCACCGAGCGCCAGGCCCAGGCGCGTCATTTCGGCCAGGCCGCGGGTGATGAGCGCGGCCCGCGCGTTCATGCCCAGCTGCATGCCGTCGGCGATGCCTGTGGCGATGGCCAGCACGTTCTTCACCGCGCCGCCCACTTCGACGCCGACCGGGTCCGGCGACGTGTAGATGCGCAGGTGCTCGCCGTGCAGCGCGGCCACGGCCTGCTCGCGCAGGTCGGCGGACGCGCTGGCGGCCACCAGCGCGGTGGGCAGGCCCCGCGCCACTTCCAGCGCGAAACTCGGGCCGGACAGGATGCCGACCCGCAACCCGGGCGCCGCGGCGGCGGCCACCTCGTGGCCGAGCAGGCCGCTGCCTTCCTGGAAACCCTTGCACAGCCACAGCACGCCCGCCGGCGACCGGCCGGCGAGGCGCTCAAGCATCGGCTGCAGGCCGGCCATCGGCGTGGCGACGACGACCAGGCCTTGCGCGGCGTGGGCGCAGGCCGAATCGAAATCGGCGGTGATTCGCAGCGCCGGCGGCAGGGAGGGCCCCGGCAGGTAGCGGCGGTTGACCCGTTCGCGCGCCAGGTCGTCGGCCTGCGCCGGGTCGCGTGCCCAGAGGTGGACCGCTTGGCCGCGGCTGGCCGCGATCGCCAGGGCCGTCCCCCAGGCGCCGGCTCCGAGGACGGTGAGGTTCATGTTCGGTGTCCGCCCCGGCGGGCCCGGGATGTCAGTTCAGCGTGGGCGACGAAGGCGCGGTGGCGGCGGCTTGCTGGGCGCGCTGGGCTTCGAACATCGCCTGGAAGTTCACCTCGCTGAGGATCACCGGCGGGAAGCCGGCGCGGGTGCAGACGTCGGACACCACGGCGCGCAGGTAGGGATAGATGATGCCGGGGCAGGCGATGCCGATGATGGCCTGCAGCTGGTCGTCGGGGATGTTGCGGATCTCGAAGATGCCGGCTTGCTTGGCTTCGATCAGGAACATCGTCTTGTCGCTGACCTTGGTGGTCACCGTGGCGGTGACGGCGACCTCGTAGATGCCGTCGGTCACGCCTTCGGCGCCGAGCGCCAGGTTGATCTCGACTTGCGGCTGGGCCTGGTCCAGCAGGATCTGGGGCGAATTGGGCTGCTCCAGGGACAGGTCCTTCAGGTACAGGCGCTGGATCTGGAAAACGGGCGCGCTGTTGTTGTTCGCGGTGTCGGGAGTGTCGGCCATGGGGTTCTCGCGGTGGGGTCAAGAAAATTAAAAAGCCCGGCGTGGCGCTCGGGCAGGCGGGTCGGATTATCACTGAGGCGGGGGGCCGCCTCCTCCCGGCTGGGCGGCGCTTCAGGCGCCCAGCAGGGGCAGCAGCTCGCCGCGCTGGTCGAGCGCGACCAGGTCGTCGCAGCCGCCGACGTGGGTGTCGCCGATGAAGATCTGCGGCACGGTGCGCTGGCCGGTGAGCTGCATCATGGCCTGGCGCTGCGCCGGGTCGAGGTCGACGCGGATCTCCTCGATCTGCTTCACGCCGCGTTGCGCGAGCAGCTGCTTGGCGCGGATGCAGTAGGGGCAGACCTGGGTGGTGTACATCTTGACGGTTTGCATGGCTGGGGGCTCCTGCGTTCGGGTCAATCGGCGGTTTTCTCGATCGGCAGGCTGGCCTCGCGCCAGGCCGAGGTGCCGCCGGCCAGGGCGGTGGCGTTCTCGAAGCCGAGCCTCTTCAGCGCCGACACCGCGCGGCCGGCCCGGGCGCCCGTCGGGCACAGCACCACCACGGGCAGCGCCTTGTTCTTGGGCAGGTCCTTCGAAGCGGCGTCGAGGCTGCCGAAGGGGATGTTCCTGGCGCCGCCCGCGTGGCCTTGCGCGTATTCCTGCGGCTCGCTCACGTCGATGAGCACGGCCTTCTCGCGGTTGATGAGCCGCACCGCCTCGGTCGCGTTCACCTTGCCGCCGCCCTGGCGCCGCAGCGTGGGCCAGAACAGCAAGCCGCCGGACACGAGGGCCAGCAGGATCAGCAGGTAATTGTCGAGAATGAACTTGTCCACGTAGGCGATCCAGGGCGCGCCGGAACATCCCGGCCGAAGGGCGGATTATAGAATTCGCGACCGCGCACCCCACGCTCGGCGGGCCTTCCCCCGCTCGCCCGCAGGGGTCTTGCCGCGGCCCAGGCCGCGCCGCCCTTCACCCCATCCCAGACGAACCCACACCATGCACAAACTTGTCCTGATCCGCCACGGCGAATCCACCTGGAACCTGGAAAACCGCTTCACCGGGTGGACCGACGTCGAGCTGACGCCGCTGGGCGTCGAGCAAGCCAAGCAGTCGGGCCGGTTGCTCAAGGAAGCCGGCTATGAATTCGACGTGGCCTACACCTCCGTCCTCAAGCGCGCGATCTGGACGCTGTGGCACTGCCTGGACTCCATGGACCGCACCTGGCTGCCGGTGCAAAAGCGCTGGCAGCTCAACGAGCGCCACTACGGCGCGCTGCAGGGCCTGAACAAGGCCGAGACTGCCAAGCAGTACGGCGACGAGCAGGTGCTGGTCTGGCGCCGCAGCTACGACACGCCGCCCCCCGCCCTGGAGGCGACCGACAAGCGCAGCGAGCGCCAGGACCCGCGCTACGCCCAGCTCAAGCCGCAGGACGTGCCGCTGACCGAATGCCTGAAGGACACCGTCGCCCGCGTGCTCCCGCTGTGGAACGAAGAGCTGGCCCCGGCCATCCGCGCTGGCAAGCGGCTGGTGGTCGCGGCCCACGGCAACAGCATCCGGGCGCTGGTGAAATACCTGGACAACATCTCGGACGACGACATCGTCGGCCTGAACATCCCCAACGGCATCCCGCTGGTCTACGAGCTGGACGCCGACCTCAAGCCGATCAAGCACTACTACCTCGGCGATGCCGAAGCGGCCGCCAAGGCCGCGGCCGCGGTCGCGAGCCAGGGCAAGAAGGGCTGACCGGCCACCGCCTGCCAGCAGGAGAAACGCCGGTTGCCAGCCGGCGTTTCTCATTCGGGACCAGCGTCAGTGACCGGGCGGCAGCCCCAGCGCCTCGCCGATCTGCGCCCGCACGCGCTCGGTCAACGCGCGCCGCTCCAAGTGGCGCGAGCCTTCCGGGCTGAGCACGCGCGCGTCCACCTTCAAGCCCGACGCCATCGCCACGCGCCAGAGCGAACCCAGCAACGTGGTGTCGCCGACATAGGCCGCCGCGGCGCTGACCGGCGATCGCGCGTCCGAATAACGCAAGGCGACCGGCTGCACCGGCGCCTCGGCGGCGATCGCCGCCTGCAGCAGGTTGGCGTGGAAGGGCAGCAGCCCGTGGCCGTCGGAGGTGGTGCCTTCCGGGAAGATGGCCAGCGCGCCGCCCGCCTTCAGCGCCTCGGCGAGCTGGTGCACCACCCGCAGGGCGTCGCGCTTTTTCTCGCGTTCGATGAACAAGGTGCCTCCGCAGCCCACCAACCAGCCCAGCACCGGCCACCGCCTGACGTCGGCCTTGGAGACGAAACGCATCGGATGCACCGCGGTGAGGGCCAGGATGTCCAGCCAGGAAATGTGGTTGGCCACGACGAGCACCGGCCCGGGCCGCACGGCGGCGCCGCGCGCGTCCACGGACACGCCCAGGCAGCGCAGCATGCCTGCGCACCACCGCTGCACCTGCAGCAGGCGGGCCGGCGCGTCCAGGAAGGGGAACAGGAAGGCGCATCGCAGGACCGCCTGCGCGATGTGGAGCAGCGCGCGCAGCAGGCGCCACAGCGCCCTGGGCCAACGCGTCATCCAGCGGCCGGGGGCGCGGAACCGCCCAGCTCGAAGGCCACCTGCCCCGCCACCAGGGTGCAGCGCACCCGGCCGGGCAGCTCGTAGCCCGAGAACGGCGAATGCTTGCCTTGGCTGAGCAGCTCGGCGGGCTGGACCACCCAGCGGGCATCCAGGTCGAACAGGCACAGGTCGGCGATGCCGCCTTCGACCAACCGGCCGGTGCTGCTGCCGAGCGAGCCGAGCGCGTCGCCCAGCACCCGCACCGGCGCGCTGGTGACGGTGGCCAACGTCTGCGCCAGCGGCAGCGACTGCTCCTGCCCCCACTTCAGCGCCAGGCTCAGCAGCAGCTCCAGGCCGGTGGCGCCGGGCTCGGCCTCGGCGAAGGGCAGGTTCTTGGCGTCCTCGTCGACCGGCGTGTGGTCGCTGACCAGCGCGTCCACCGTGCCGTCCGCCAGGCCCTGGCGGATGGCGTCGCGGTCGCGCTGCTGGCGCAGCACCGGCGTCACGCGCATGTCGGCGTTGAAGTAGCCGATGTCGGCGTCGGTGAGGTGCAGCTGGTTGATGCTGACGTCGCAGGTCAGCGGCAGGCCCTCGGCCTTGGCCCGGCGCACCAGCTCGATGCCGGCGGCGCTGCTCAGGCGGCACAGGTGCACGCGCGCGCCGGTGACGCGCATCAGCTCGAACAGCGTGTGCAAGGCGATGGTCTCGGCGATCACCGGCACGCCCGACAGGCCCATGCGCGTGGCCAGCGGGCCGCTGGCGGCCACGCCCTTGCCCAGGTGCGGGTCCTGGGGGCGCAGCCAAACGGTGTAGCCGAAGGTGGAGGCGTACTGCAGCGCGCGCTGCATGACCTGCGTGTCGGCCAGCTGCGCCTCGGCCTGCGAGAAACCGACGCAGCCCGCCTCGGTCAGCTCGGCCATCTCGGTCAGCGTGTCGCCGGCCAGGCCGCGGGTGAGCGCGCCCAACGGGTACAGCCGCGCCTGGTTCAGGTTGCGGGCGCGGAACTTGAGCATCTCGACCAGGCCGGGCTCGTCCAGCGGCGGATCGGTGTCGGGCGGGCAGACCAGGCTGGTGACGCCGCCGGCCACCGCCGCGGCCATCTCGCTTTCCAGCATGCCCTCGTGCTCGTAGCCGGGCTCGCGCAGCCGCGCGGCCAAATCGACGAGGCCGGGCGCCACCACCAGCCCGGTGGCGTCGATGGTGCGCTGGGGCGAGAAGTCGGGGTGGCTCTTGCCGATGGAGACGATGCGGCCAGCAGCGACGGCCAGGTCGCCGACGGCGTCCAGGCCGGAGGCGGGGTCGACCAGTCGGCCGTTCTTGATGAGCAGTTTCATGTGTTCAGGCCTCTGTAAATTCCGCAACCAAACCGAAGGGGGAATCGTCACTCCCGATTCCGTTCGCCATGAGCCCGTCGAAGGGCCCTTGCCGATCCCGTTTGCCGAAGCCTTGGCTGCCCGCCCGGAGGGCTTCGACAGGCTCAGCCCGAACGGCAAATGGAACGAGCATCCACCGTGCCGTTCGCCCTGAGCCTGTCGACAGGCCCCTGCCGATCCAGTTTGTCGGAACTGCGGTGGCCGGCATGGAAGGCTTCGACCAGCTCAGCCCGAACGGTCGGCGCGCGCCGCTCAAGCCTCGTTCCCGGCAATGGTGGACATCACCGCCATGCGCACGGCGATGCCGAAAGTCACCTGGGGCAGGATCACGCTCTGCGAGCCGTCGGCCACCTGGGAGTCGATCTCCACGCCGCGGTTGATCGGGCCGGGGTGCATGACGATGGCGTCGGGCTTGGCGTGCGCGAGCTTCTCGGGCGTCAGGCCGTAGCTCTTGAAGAACTCGCCCGCGCTGGGCAGCATCGCGCCGCTCATCCGTTCGTTCTGCAGGCGCAGCATGATGACCACGTCGGCGTCCTTGATGCCTTCGGCCATGTCGTGGCACACCCGCACGCCCATCTCGCGCAGGTCGCCGGGGACCAGGGTCTTGGGGCCGACCGCGCGGATGTCCGGCACGCCCAGCGTGGTCAGCGCGTGGATGTCGGACCGGGCCACGCGCGAATGCACGATGTCGCCGACGATGGCCACGCTGAGCTGTGTGAAATCCTTCTTGTAGTGGCGGATCGTGTACATGTCGAGCAGCCCCTGCGTCGGATGGGCGTGCCGCCCGTCGCCGGCGTTGACCACGTGCACGTGGGGCGCGCAGTGCTGCGCGATCAGGTAGGGCGCGCCGCTCTCGCCGTGGCGCACGACGAACATGTCGGCGTGCATGGCCGACAGGTTGGCGATGGTGTCGAGCAGGCTCTCGCCCTTGGCGGCCGACGAGCGGGCGATGTCCAGGTTGATGACGTCGGCCGAGAGCCGCTTGGCCGCGATCTCGAAGGTGGTGCGGGTGCGGGTGCTGTTCTCGAAGAAGAGGTTGAAGATGCTCTTGCCGCGCAGCAGCGGGACCTTCTTCACCTCGCGCTCGTTGACGCTGAGGAAGGTGCCGGCGGTGTCGAGGATCTGGTGGATCACCGCGCGCGGCAGCCCCTCGATCGACAGCAGGTGGATCAGCTCGCCATGCCTGTTCAGCTGCGGGTTGCGTTTTGACAGCATGTTCAGGCGCCTTCCTTGATGTCGAAGCTGAATCGGCCGCTGCCGGCCTCGCGGGCCAGCGACAGCCGCTGGCCCTGCGGCACGGTCACGCGCGCCGCCGAGTAGGCCGGGTGGATGGGCAGCTCGCGGCCGCCGCGGTCGACCAGCACCACGAGCGCCACGCTGGCGGGGCGGCCGAAGTCAAACAGTTCGTTGATGACGGCGCGGATGGTGCGGCCGGTGTAGAGCACGTCGTCGACGAGGATGATGTCGCGCCCCTCGACGTCGAAGGGCAGCCGGGTGTGGTCGGCGCGGGCGCTCAGGCCGCGCGAGCCGAAGTCGTCGCGGTGCAGCGCGCTGGAGATCACGCCGGCCTCGCCGGGCAGTTGCAGGTCGCGCTGCAGACGTTCGGCCAGCCAGGCGCCCCCCGACCAGATGCCCACCAGGGCGGCCTGGGGTTTCGACAGGGCGCGCACGCCGGCCAGCAGGTCTTGGTAAAGCGCTTCCGCGTCCAACAGCAAACTGCTCATGGCAGGCTCCTCAGGAATTGGTCCAGGATGATCGCGGCCGACGCCGCGTCGACATCGGCGCCGCGGCCGCCCTCGGCCAGCGCCTCGGTGGTGCTGTAGCGCTCGTCCACCTCGTGCACCGGCAGGCCGAAGCGGCCGAACAGCTGGCGCGCGAAGCGGCGGGCCCGCAGCGTGTTTTCATGCCCGGCGCCGTCGGGGTGGAAGGGCACGCCCACCACCAGGGCCTGCGGCTGCCATTCCTGGATCAACGCGGCGATCGACCGGAAGCGCGCGTCGCCCTGCTCGGCGACGGTGCGCAGCGGCCGGGCCCGCCCCAGCAGGGCGTTGCCGGTGGCCACGCCGACGCGGCGCGTGCCGAAATCGAAAGCCAGGAAAGACTGCGGCGAATCGGGAAGGGGCGGTCGGGCCGAGGGCTGGGCGGGGGGTGGCGGACCGGCCGCCATCATGCGTGCCCCGCCCCGGAGCTGAGCATGCGCGCGTCGATGCCCAGCAGCGACAGCGCCTTGTCGTAGCGCTGGTCGATCGGCGTGTCGAAGATGATCGCGGCCTCGGCGTCGACGTTGATCCAGGTGTTGCGGCCCATCTCGTCCTCCAGCTGGCCGGCGCCCCAGCCGCTGTAGCCCAGCGTGACGAGGATGCGCCTGGGGCCCGCGCCGTGGGACAGCGCCTCCAGCACGTCCTTGCTGGTGGTCATCTCCAAGCCGCCGGGGATCTTCAGCGACGAGCTGTAGTGGCCGCCTTCCTCGTCCAGCCGCTCGTGCAGCACGAAGCCCCGCTCGGTCTGCACCGGGCCGCCGAAGAAGACGGGGCTGTCGGCGATGTCGCCGCGGTCCAGCGTGAGCTCCACCTTCTCGAACAGGTTCCGGAGCTTGATGTCGATCGGCTTGTTGATGACCAGGCCGAGGGCCCCGTTCTCGGTGTGCTCGCACAGGTAGATCACCGCACCGGCGAAGGTGTCCCCGCCCATCCCGGGCATCGCGATGAGGAATTGGTTGGTGAGGTTGATCGGGGTGCTGCCCATTCCGCCATTTTATTCGACCCCCCATTTCCCGGGACGCCGCTGCGGCAAACTCCCCGGCATGGAAAAACCCCTCGATTCCGCCCTGGTCTGGCTGCGCCGCGACTTGCGCCTGGACGACAACGCCGCCCTCTTCCACGCGCTGAAGGCGGCCGCCCGCGTGCATTGCGCCTTCGTCTTCGACACCGGCATCCTGGACGGCCTGCCGCGGGGCGACCGCCGGGTGGCCTTCATCCACCAGGGCGTGCTGGCGCTGGATGGGGCCTTGCGCGCCGCGTCCCCGGACGGGACAGGGGGCTTGCTGGTGCTGCACGGCGCGGCGCGCGACGAGGTGCCGCGGCTGGCCCGGCGGCTCGGCGCGCGGGCGGTGTTCGCCAGCCACGACGATGATCCGGACGCGCTGGCGCGCGACGCCCACGTCCAGCGGGCGCTGGCCGCGCAAGGCGTGGCCTGGCACAGCGTCAAGGACCACGTCGTCTTCGAACGCGGCGAAGTGATGACGCAGGCGGGCTCGCCCTACGGCGTCTTCACGCCCTACAAGAACGCCTGGCTGAAACGGTTGAACCCGTTCTACCTGAAGGCCTACCCGGTACGGGCCCACGCCGGGGCGCTGGCGCCGCTGCCCCCCGGCTGGCCGGCGCGCCCGCCTTCGCTGGCGGACATCGGTTTCGAGGAGGCGAACCCGGCGGGGGCCGGCCTGCAAGGCGGCGAGGCGCCGGCCCAGGCGCTGCTGGACGATTTCCTCAAGCGCATCGACGACTACGGCCGCGCCCGCGACTTCCCGGCCGTCAAGGGCCCGAGCTACCTCTCGGTGCACCTGCGCTTCGGCACGGTTTCGGTGCGCAAGCTCGCGCGGCTGGCCTTCGAACGCGCCGAGGCAGGCTCGGGCGGCGCGGCGGTGTGGCTGTCCGAACTGGTGTGGCGCGACTTCTACCACCAGGTGCTGCACCACCACCCGCACGTGGTGGGCGGCAGCTTCAAGCCCGAATACGACCGCATCGAATGGGAGGCCGGGCCACGCGCGGAACAACTCTTCGCCGCCTGGTGCGAGGGCCGCACCGGCTACCCGCTGGTGGACGCCGCGATGGCGCAGATCAACCAGACCGGGTACATGCACAACCGGCTGCGCATGGTGGTTGCGAGCTTCCTGGTGAAAGACCTCGGGATCGATTGGCGCTGGGGCGAACGCTACTTCGCCGAGAAGCTGATCGACTTCGACCTGGCCGCCAACAACGGCGGATGGCAGTGGGCTTCTTCCAGCGGCTGCGACGCCCAGCCCTACTTCCGCATCTTCAACCCGGTCAGCCAGAGCGAGAAGTTCGACCCCCAGGGCAAGTTCATCCGCCGCTACCTGCCACAGCTGGCCGGGCTGCCCGACAAGGCACTGCACGCGCCTTGGCTGGCGCGGCCGGTCGACCTGGCCGCGGCCGGCGTCGCGCTCGGCAAAGACTATCCATCGCCGCTGGTGCAGCACGACGAGGCGCGCCGGCGCACGCTGGCGCGCTACGCGGTGGTGAAGGGGAACGACGTCCCGGCGCGCAGCGCGGCCGGGTGACCGCGGCTACCGCGGTTGCGCCACCCGCGCCTCGCACGGCGGCCACCCCTGCCCTTGTCGCCGGCCGATGGCTCGTAGCCCAGCCCGGGAGTCCAGGCGCGAAGAGCTTGTGAACGAGCCGGCCTGTCGCCCCCTTGGCGGATTGCCGCCCCAGGGCATCGCGGCCAACTCACCTGCGCTCAAAACATAATGAAACGTCGTATCATTTAACGATACAAGGTTAAAAGCAAGAAAACCTGGCGCCCGGCCGCGCTTGACAGCTGATTGCCAGCTTCGAGCCACACAGTGGCGCCGGGCGGCCGGCCACGGCGAGCGCGCCACAAAAGCCGGCCCGCCGGCGATCCGCCGGATGCGGCGGGCCAACCACAACGACAGGAGACCTCGACAATGCAAATCACCGGCATGCTGCACGGCGCGCGCCTGCTCGAGTTCGCGGGCTTCCCCGCCACCGAGGTGCTGGGGCCGGACGCCAGCGAAGAGGCGATCAAGTCGCTGATCGACCGGCACGGCCAGGTCTTCATCAAGCCTGTGTTCAAGGGCGGCATCGGCAAGAAAGGCAAGGCCGGCCTGCTCGGCCGCGCCCGCGACCTGCAGACCGCGTTGGCCGAGAAGGAACGCCTCTACTTCGCCCAGCACCAGGTCGGCCACACCCGGGCCAAGGCCAACGGCGTGACTTTCGAAGCGGGCGTGCCGGCCGAGCACGAGGTGTATTTCTCCATCACCGACTCGACCCATTTCCGAGCGCCCACGATGACGCTCACCCACCGGGGCGGCATGGACATCGAAGAGGTGGACAAAAGCCAGGTCGCCATGGTCCCCTTCGACCCGTTGACCGGTTTGAAGGCCTTCGTCGTGGCCAACGCGCTGACCGAGATCGGCGCGCCCAGGGAGATCATCTCGCCGCTGGTGCAGCAGCTGCCCAAGCTGTGGGAGCTGTTCCACAACTTCGGCATGACGACGCTGGAACTCAACCCCATCCGCATGCGCGAGGGCAGGCAGGGCCGCCTGTCGCCGGTGGCCTGCGATTTCAAGTGCGGTTTCGACCGCGACGACCCGCGCTGGCACCGCTTGAACCTGCCGGCCCAGCTCTTCGCGGCCGACTACTCGCCGTTCGAGCAGGAGATCAACCTGCTGCGCACCCACCAGGGCCAAAGCGACGTCTACGTGGTCAACGAGCGCGGCACGGTGCTGGCGCCCACCTTCGGCGGCGGCGCCAACTCGCTGGTCACCGAGATGCTCGGCGACGACGCGATCATCAGCTCCGACTTCGGCGGCAACCCGCCCTACGAGAAGATGAAGGAGGTGGCGCGCATCTGCTTCAAGCACTGGCTCAGGCAGGCCAATGTGCTCTTCATCATCGGCGGCAAGAGCAACAACACCGACATCCACGAGACGCTGCGCGCCATGGCCGACGCGCTGCGCGAGCACTTCAGCGCCCACGGGCCGACGCCGCTCTACGTGGTGCTCGGGCGCGGGGGGCCCAACCTGGTGCGCGGCATGGGCGCGCTGCGCGACACCTGCGACGCGCTCGGCCTGCCCTACCGGCTGTTCGGCTTCGACTCCGACATGAGCGAAGTGATCCAGTTCGCCCGCCGCGCCGACGCTTGGATGAAGGCCGGCGGCCGCGGGCAGCTGGCCGCCCGGCTCGGCATCGCCGCCGGCGCTTGAACGCAGACGCAGGAACCACACCATGCAGAACACCAACAGCAACTGGCCGGAACGGGGCGCCGCGGGCGTCGGCGGCTTCAAGTACCACGTGGGCGTGAATTCGCTCTCGCAGATCGCCACCCGGGGCGACCGCGTCTGCGTCCTCAACATCCTGGGCGGCGAATCGAGCGACGTGACGCCGGTGAGCCACGCCTATTCGGGCGGCAACGTCGTCTTCGGCACCGCGCCCGGCAAAGGCGGCGCGGTGCTGGAAACGCCGGCCGGCGCCATCCCGGTCTACAACAACGTGCGCGAGGGCCTGGCCGCGGGCCACCGCTTCAACTGCGGCGTGGTCTACCTGCCGCCGGCCGCCGCGCGCGACGGCGTGGCCGAATTGATCCGCGTGAACCCGGAGCTGCGCAAGGTCTTCATCATCACCGAGAAGGTCGCGGTGCGCGACGCGCGCGAGATCCGCGCGATGGGGCAGCAGCACGGCATCGACATCTTCGGCGCCAACGGCCTGGGCGTGGCCGACGCCTGGAACCAGGTGCGCATCGGCGGGGCCCTGGGCGGCGACAAGCCTGGGGACTCGCTGCGCGCCGGCTCGATCGCGATCTTCTCCAACTCCGGCGGCTTCTCGACCACCATCGCGCAATACCTGCGCCTGGCCGGTTGGGGCACCACCACCGTCATCTCCAGCGGCAAGGACATCTACATCCACTACGCAGCGCCCGAGTTCGCCTTCGCGCTGGCCAACGACGCGCGCAGCAAGGCGGCGGTGCTGTACTGCGAACCCGGCGGCTTCTATGAGCGGGACGCCCACTTCACCAAGCCGGTGGTGGCCTGCGTGGTGGGCCGCTGGAAAAGCAAGCTCACGCGCGCCGTGGGCCACGCCGGCGCGATGTCCGGCGGCGACGACGACGCGCTGGCCAAGGAACGCTGGTTCATGGAGAAGTTCGGCGTCGACGCGATCTTCACGCCGGAGCGCCCGGTGTTCTCCGCCAAGGGCGCGCTGGTGACCAACATCGCCCACATCCCGGCCGCACTGTCCGCGGTGATGCGCGCCAACGCCACGATGCCCGATTTCGCCCCCGAGGGCGACCTGGCGCTCAAGCCCTGGTTCGGTTCCGACGAGGGGCTGGACCTGCCCGACGACTTGCGCATCCCCGTGGTGCGCCCGCCGGCGCCCTACGACGCGCAGGTGGAGCTGCTGAACACGCAGATCGGCGGCGTGGCGCCGCGCCAGTCGATGAAGGACGCTTCCGGCGCGTCGCAGATGGACCCGAAGACCCAGGTCAGCAGCCTGCACGGCACCAGCATGCTGGCGGCCGCGACCCTGCCCTTCGAAGCCCATGTCGCCCTGGCCCTGGTGCGAGACCCCGACGGCGCGAACGACCGCAAGCTCATCGCGGCCGCGGTGGCCGCCCACGTCAACCTGCACGGCCGGCCCGAGCTGGCGGCGGCGCAGGCCAGCCGCGAGGCCGGCAACGCACCCAACGCGGTCATCTCCGCCGCGCTGGCCATCGCGGGCCCGCGCCGGCAGGAAGCGGCGCGCCAAGCCTTGCGCTTCATGATCGAACGCTTCCACGCGGCGGGGCTGGGCATGGAGTTCGGCGCGTCGATGAGCGAGGGCTTCGACGTTTCCCGGGTGGACGCGTCCGGCGCGCCCGCGGGCGTGACCGGCGACGCGCCCGACGCGCGCGCCGAGGCGCTGGCGGCGGCGGTGCGGGCGCGGGGCGGCCGCTCGGTCTTCCTGCGCTGGCTCCAGGCGCAGCCCGGGCACCCGACCGAAGCGGCGGTGCTGGCCGCGGTGTCGGCCACGCTGGCCTGGGGGCCGCTGTCGCGCAAGCGCATCTCGCGCGCCACGGCCGAGAACTTCCCCTGGTGGCTGCAGCTGTTCGGCACGGCGATCGGCGCTTCGGCCGACGCGTCACGGCACGGGGCCGGCCGCTTCTGCGGCATCGCCGGGCAGGACCTGTTGAACCAGGTCAGCCTCGGCGAGGCCGCTTTCGCCGCGCTGCTGGGCCGCCTGCCGGGCGAGGCCGACCTCTTCGCCTTCCAGACCCTGGTGGGCCTGCTGCTGACCAACGGGCCGGGCGCGATATCGGCGCAAGGCGCCAAAGGCGCCGTGTCGGCCGACGGCCCCGAGCAGCCCGAGCGGGTGCAGCTCAACAAAGCCTTGATCGGCTTCCTGACGCACACGGGCTACGCCCACGGCGGCAACGGTTACGAGGGCATCGCCTACCTGATGGAGCAGTTCCGCGGCACCGGCCTGCGCGACCCGGGCGACGCGGACCACGGCATCGACCTGCGGGCCCTGGCCGAACGGGCCGTGGCGCGTTACGCGAGCTACAAGCGCGAGAAGAGGGCGGCCGGCAGCCTGGACATCGCCAAGCTGCCCGGCGTGAACCACCCGGTGTTCAAGGACAAGCCGGTCAACCAGGACCCACGGGAAGCCTTCATCGCCCGGTTGTTCGAGCAGCGCGGCCAGTCCAACGCCTTCCACGCGTTCTACCAGGCGCTGGTGCAGGCGCTGTTCGACGCCGGCGTCTCGCGCAACGTCTACTGTGTCAACGTCGACGCCGTCATCGCGGCGCTATTGCTCAAGATGCTCTGGCAGCCGCTGCAATCCGGCGAGATCGGCGAACGAGACCTGGAAACCGCCGCGTTCACCCTCTTCCTTTACCCGCGCATGCTGGGCTGCGCCGCCGAGATCGACGACCACCTCAACCGCGGCCGCGACATGGACACGCGCACGCCGGCGTCGGCTTGCAGGTTCGTGGCTTGACACGGCCCCGCCGCCCCGTCCGCCGCGCTTCCCGTCCATGCCCTTCCGTTCGGGCTGGCCCCTTCGACAGGCGCGGGACCGGCCTGTCGAGGCGTTTGCGCACATCACCGAAGCTTGGACGGACTGGATTCTCGGTCGGGGCCTGCCTCCGTCAGATGGCGAGGACATCGTCGAGATCGGAGGGTAAACGGGCGCGGCGGATTGTGGCCATGGGCTGGATGAGAGCGGCGGATCCATGTGGGAAATCGGGATTCCGCATCGCCTGGGGTTTCCGGAAAGCGCGAAGCCGGTCATGGGCCCGGCGCGCCGGAAGCGCTCACAGCCCCGGCATCGCAATGAATCCGTCGATGGACCGGAACGCGCGGATCCATGAAGCCACCCCGGCATAGGGCGAAACATCGATCCCGCCTTGTCCTGCGAGGGCGACGTAGGGGAAACAGGCGATGTCGGCAAGCGTCGGCGCCGAACCGACGAGCCACCTGTGCCCGCCGAGCCGCCACTCCAGGGTCCGAAGCGCGATCGCCGCCTTCGCCTGGGCTTCCGGGAAATCGCCGGGATAGCCGAACTTCGCGATGGCGCGCGCCATGAACAGGCCCGACTGGATTTCGTTTTGCGCCAGTTCGAGCCATTGCATGGCCTCAGCGAACTGAAGGGGCTCCATCGGCAACCAGGTCCGCGACGCGTCGTATTTCGACGCGACATAACAAAGTGCGGCAGTAGAACCCCACAGCGTCGAGGCGCCATCCGTCAACGTCGGGATCTGCCCCCGGGGGGTTCACCGCCAGGTAGGCGGGATCAATCTGATTCTTCCCGTCTTTCAGGGAAACGAGGGTCCGGCCGTACGGAATTTTCAGGAAGGCCAGGAGGAGACGGACCTTGTAGGCGTTGCCCGAGGTTTCGCGGTCGTAGAGGTGGAGCATGTTCGCGGCGCAGCCCGATGTCCGGCTCCCGGCCAAGCCGCACGCAGGCGGCCGACAGCTCCAGGAACCTTGTCAAGACGCCAGCTCGCCCGCGGCGACCACCGGCATGCCCGCCGCCTCCCAACCCTTGATGCCCCCCTCCAGCTGGGCGATGCGGCGGTACCCCATGCCCTGCAGCGCGCTGACCGCCAGGGCGGAGCGGCCGCCCGAGCCGCAGTACAGGACGACCCGCCGGGAAGGATGGAGTTCGGGGCGGTGGAACGGGTTGGTCGGGTCGGCGTAGAACTCCAGCATACCCCTGGGCATCGACAGGGCGCCCGGTATGGCTTGCGCTTTGTGCTCCTCCGCTTCGCGGATGTCGACCAGGACCAGTTCATGCGCCGCCAGCTCGCGGCTCAGCTGGTCCACGGTGAGGCTCTCGATCGAGGCATGGGCTTCGCTGACGAGCTGGGCGGCTGTCTTGTGCATGGCGGGCGGTCCGGTCCGGATGGAAAGGGAACCGCAGTTTGCGAAAGCAGGCCGCCCCGCGCAAACGCGAAAAATTCCCATTGGTTGATCGGAGTTTCCGATGGTGGACCGCTGCACCGATGCCAGGCGGCCGGAACCGATGTTTCGGCGCATCACGACACTATGGGGCGGCCAAGTCGAGTGCAAGCAAGGCGGCGGATGCTGGGCAGGCGCCCTTGAATTCCTCCGAGGCCTGAAGCTCTGCCGGAGCGCCGAGCCTCGGAACTTGTCGGAAGCCGAAGCGAGGGAAATAGTCACCGGCTGTCGTCGTCAGAAGGAAAACACTCCGCAAGCGCGCGCCCCTCGCCGACCCGAGCACCTGGGCCACCAGCCGCTCGGCGAGCCGCTGGCCTCGGTAGCGCGGGTGGACGGCCACCGAGCGCAGAAGTCCGGCCGTGCCGTGGATTTCCAGTCCAGCAACACCGACCACCAAGCCGGCATCGACGGCCACGACAAAGCGCTCGAGGTGTTCTCGCGCGCCTTCCACGGGCAGGCCGCTTTCCATCAAAAGCAACTCGACCGCTGCCCAGTCGTTCAACTGGGCATCGCGCAACATGAAGTCGCTCATGAACCACTCCTTGACTTGGCGGTAGATCGCCGTCCCGACGCTTCCAGCGCATCCGGGTGATCGGGAAGGCGGGGACGGGCCTCGAACGCCATGTGAACCGCCATGCCGAGCGCGGCGCCCAGCAATTCGGCGGCGACGAAGCCAGGCACGCTGCCGGGCCCGATGCCGGCGAAGCTGTCGCTGAACATGCGGCCGAAGGCCGCGGCCGGGTTCGCGAACGATGTGGAGGCCGTGAACCAGTACGCGGCCCCGATGTAGCTGGCCACCATGGCCGCCGCACGGCCGGCTGGCGCCCGCAGGATGACCAGCAGCAATCCGGCGGTGGCCACGACCTCGGCCACCCACTGGCCGCTGCCGGCCCGGACTTTCGACGAGACTTGCAGGATCGGCAGATCGAACATCGCGTGGGCGAGCCACGCGCCGAGCACGGCACCGAGCAGTTGCGCTGCCACATAGGGCGGCAGCTCGCCTCGCGGCAAATCCCCACGCCAGGCCATGACGGCGCTCACCGCCGGGTTGAAGTGGGCGCCGCTGAAAGGCCCGAAAACCTCGATGAGCACGTACAGGCCGCCGACGGTCGCCAATGCATTGGCCAACAGCGCGACCGCGGCGTTCCCCCCAGCCAGGCGTTCGGCCATGATGCCCGAGCCGATCACCACCGTGAGCAGCAACGCCGTGCCCAGCACCTCCGCGACCAACCTGCGACGAAGTTCCATGCCCGACTCAGTTATTCGAAATCTCGGCGAGCGCGGCCTGCAGCTCGCCGCGGGACATCGTCCCGAGCGGCAGTCGCACCAGCTGGAGCATGCGGTAGCCGATGGCCTGGCGCGTCAGCTCGAACGCCTGGCGCTTGCCCTCGTCGCCACCGGCTGCGTTGGACGGGTCGGGGTAACCCCAGTGCGCTTTCACCGGCTGGCCGGCGCCGCCGAAGAAAACCGGGCACTGCTCGGCAGCGGCGCTGTCGCAAACGGTGATGACGATGGACAGCGGCGGCGCGCCCTCGGTGGTGAACTCGTCCCAGCTCTTGCTGCGGCAGCCGTCGGCCTGGATGCCCGCGTTGCGCAGCGCTTCGAGCGCGAATGGGTTGATCCGGCCGCTGGGCGCGCTGCCGGCGCTGTGGGCCTGCACCGGAATCCCCAGCCGCCGGGCCCAGTGGTTCAACATGCACTCGGCGAGCACGCTGCGGGCGGAGTTGTGGGTGCAAAGGACCAGGACGTTGGTTTGGTCTGCCACGGTCGCCTCAGCAGCAGGAAGATGCCGGCTTGACGGGGATCGCGACCGGCTTGCCACGGGCGGCCGCGGTCGCGCAGCAGGCGGAGGAATCGTCCGCGGCCTTGCGCGCCTCGCTGAAGGTCGGCGCGTCGGCCAGGGTGTGGAAGTGTTCCCAGGCGATGCCCTGCGGGTCCGTGACCCAGTGCTTCGAACTCCTGGCGTAGCAGCAGGTGGTCGTGCCCTCGTCGAGCAGCGCCATGTCGGCCGCCTCGGCGCGCGCCTTGAGCCCGGCCAGCTCCCCGGCGTCGTCCACCTGCAGCCCGAGGTGGTCGATGCCGGCCTCGCCGCCGCGCGCCGAGATCGCGAAATTGATGCGCGGGTCATCGAGCATCCACCTGGCGTAATCGCTTTCCACCTTGGTGGGCTCGGCGTCGAAAAGCTTCGTGTAGAACGCGATGCTTTCGGCCAGGTCTTCGACATGGGCATGGACATGGAAACGCTTCATGGGATCTCCTTCGTTCAGCAATTGCGGCAAGAAGCCTCCGCCTGATCGACGCAGGCGTCGCCCTGGCAGCAGTTCTCGGTGAGGTAGCCGAGCAGCCCGTTCATGTGCTCGAACGACGCCCGGTACACCAGGTTGCGGCCAAGCCGCTCCTGCGTCACCAGGCCGGCATTCATCAGCTCCTTGAGGTGGAAGGACAGGGTGGCGGCGGGCATGCCGGAGCCTTCGGCCATCACGCCCGGCGTCATGCCTTTGTTGCCCGCGACCACGAGGGCGCGGAAGACCTGCAGGCGGTTGCCATGGGCCAGCGCGGTGAGGGATCGGACGACGTCTTTCTCTTCCATATTTCTATAATATTGGAAATATTAAATTGAAGCAAGCCGACGTGGAACCATGCAACCAGGCCATCGGCGGCGAAACGATTCCGGAGCACTGCCTCCCAGTGGGCCTTGTCGGTGCTCGTCGAACACGTCCAGCGCCGCTGAGGCGTTGCCGCCATGGAGGCCTGTGATCCAAGCGCGTGTTTCAGGCGTCACGCCTCGCGCTGAACCACTGGCTCGCCAGGGGTGCGGCCTCACGCAGCGATGACAGCACTTGGAACGCTTCGCTACGCAGCTCTTCCGTCGGCTGGAGGAGGTCGGGAACGATGACGACCTTGGCACCGCAGCCCAACGCCGCCCTGGCCCCGTTGTGGCTGTCCTCGAAAGCCAGGCAGCGCGAGGCGTCGACACCCAGGCGCTGGGCGGCGAGCAGGTAGACAGCCGGGTCAGGCTTGCCGCGGGCGACCTCGTCGCCGCCCGCCGCCGCCGAGAAGTAGTGCCAGACCCCGACGGCGGCCAGGCGGGCCTCGATCTCCCCTCGCGGCGAGGAAGACGCGACGGCGCATGGCACGCCTTGGGTAAGCAACGCGGCCAGCAAGTCGAGCGCCCCGTCCTTGAGCGGGAACCTGGCATCTTCCTGCAGGGCGTCCAATTCGGCGATGACACGCGCCCTGGCGAGTTCGAAACGGTGCTTCCCGCCGAAGAGGGCCGTCAGCACGGCGAACGCGTCCGGTGCCGAGCGGCCGACCACCGCCAAGTAGTCGCGCAGCGAAAGCTCCACCCCCATTTGCGCCGCGACGCCCAGCCAGGCGCGCATGATTGCGGCCTCGGAATCGATCAGCAACCCATCCATGTCGAAAAGGGCGGCGATGTGCACGGGACAAGACTCCTTGGGTTGGGACGCGGGCCTCGCCGGCGCCGATCGCCGGCGCATCCAGGCGCGGGTGGCGAAATCTACGCCACTGCCGCCGTGATCTCATAGGACCGCCGCCAGGCCCGGAGGCCCCGGCGAGCGCTGCGGTGAGGCTCTGCGACCCATGCACAGGCGCAGGAAATCAAGCCTCGGACCTATTTGTCTGAGCGAGCCGCATATGGCAAGTGACGTCGTCTTCCCCGATCACTGAAAAGCCGAGTCGCTCGTACAGGTTCTTCGCAGGGTTGACCTTGATGACCTTGAGTTCCAACCGTTTCCCGCCGTCTTGGGCGCGGACCGCCTCTTCCATCAACAGCCGCGAGCCAATGCCGCGGCCTTGGAACTCGGGCAACAGGAAGATCATTCGCACGAAATGCAGGGTCTCCTGCTCCTCCACATGAATCGCTCCCGCAAATTCCCCGTTCACGGTCACCACTCGGAATTGGTCCAGGGGATGATGCTTCCAGAATCCGGCCGCCTGGAATTCCTCGTTCCAACCCCACGCCCATTCGACATATTTCCGCAGGGTGGCTTTGTACGAAACAAAGATCGGATCCTTGTCTTCCCGCGACGCGGCACGCAAACATACTTCGTTCATGACGGCCGGTGCTCGACGAGGAAGGCGCCGGCCCGCCCGCTGGACGGCGCTCCCTTGATGGAAGGATGAGGCGGCCGCATCCTCAGCGCAGCCCTTTGCGGACCACCAGCTCGAGTCCGGACCAGACTTCGCTGACGGCGCAAACCTTGACGTCGACGAAACCCAGGGGCAACGCCAGTTCGCGCACGGTGTCCTCCGTGACCGTGGTCGGCACCTTCGACGCTTTCTTCGGCCATGACACCCAGAGCGCCGCGTCGGGCTTCAACTGCTTGCGCAAGGCGCCCAGCTGCCGGGCGAGGTCTTCCCGCCGGGTGACGAAGACCTGGGCGAGATCGACCATGGGGCCCGCCCGGTTCGTGAACTCCACGCCGGCGGGCAAAGGCTCCAGAGACGCCGCGTAACCCTCGGGCGCGCCGAGCAGGAGGACACAGTGGCCGTCCTTGATGCCCAGCTTCTTCGGCAGGGGAGAAGCCGAGTAGCCGGGGGTGTCCATGTGTTCCATGCGGTCCCTTCGGGGCTCAGCCTTTCAGGCCGCGAGCTCGATGTCCGGCAGGCCGGCCAGCACCTGGTCGTAGCTTGCGCAACGCTCCAGGACGTCCACGACGATTTGCAGCGGTTCGGCCCAGACCTCCGGCAGGTCGCGCTCTTCCCGCCCTTGGACCCGGAAGGCAAGGGCCTCTTGCGGCGGGTTGAACCGGGCGCTGATGCCGGGCTTGTCGCCCCGGGGGTCGATTCGGTACCAGCCGAGGCCGCGAAGGTGGACGGCGTTCAGGCCGTGCAGGCAATAAGGCGCGCCGCCGTCGCCGACTGAAAGGTGCTGGTAGCACAAGCCGGCGGGAATCCCGTTGGCCCTGAGGAGGGCGGCCAGCAAGTGGCTCTTGGCGTAGCAGAACCCGGTCTTGTGGCGCAACACGTCTGAGGCTTTGCAAGTGACGGGGTTAAGTTTGAAGTCCGAGCTGTGGCGGATCTCGTCCCTGACGAACTCGAAGCACCTTTGCGCCACGCCGTGCTCCGAAGGAGGCCCGCCACCGGCCAATTCCCGGGCCAGGGCCATGACGCCTTCGTGCTCGAAGTCGATGTATCTGCTGGGGGCGAGGTAGCGCTGCATGCGGGTTGAGAGGTGAAATTGGGAATGAAGTGCGCCGCTAAGGCGCCTTCCCCACTGCGGCGGAACACGCAAGGCCGCTGACTCCGGCTCAGAGCCTGCGTTCGGGCTCGCGCCTGTGCAGGAACTTGGTCAGGGAATCCGGTGGCGAATCGGCGCCCGTGTCTTCAAGCATCTGGCCGATGCTCCCGCGGTGGTAGCCGCTGTGGGTGATGACGTGAAGCAGCATTTCCTCGCGCGACATGGCGCCTTGGCCGCCGTCGGTGAATGTGAAGCGCACCCGCAGTTTCAAGTCGTCGGCACCGATCCCGGAGACGAAACGGACGTACCAGTCGTCCGTGGCCTGGACGGACTTCCGCAATGCGGCCAGGCCCGGAGTGGGTTCCGAGTGCGTCGCCTTGAAAGGCCGCGCCGGGGCGGGACCGCCCAAGTGGCATTGGAAGATCTGGTCCACCACGTTGGCGTGGTCGAGCGTGCGGAGCATCGCGTGGAACCGGTCGGGATGCCGA
Organism: uncultured Burkholderiales bacterium; assembly: GCA_966211815.1. GTDB lineage: Bacteria > Pseudomonadota > Gammaproteobacteria > Burkholderiales > Burkholderiaceae_C > JANPCX01. Next base: position 42,900 of record CBIHOD010000015.1, on the reverse strand, counting down.
CGGGCGTCGAACCTTTCGAGGGCGCCGTGGAGCTCGGTGTCGGCCCAGGCTTTGTACTCGAACAGTGAGGCGAGCGTGCTGTTCATGACGGCGGCGTGTCCTTGCGTTTCAGTCGGGAGGGATTGTGGCGCCTCAAGCCCGATCCCCGGAATCGCGCCGGGATGGATGCCCCCCAAGCCGGCGCTAAAGGGAAGACCGCGCCACTTCCGCCGCGATCTCGTAGGACCGCAGCCGCGCCCGGTGGTCGAAGATCTGCGAGGCGACCATGAGTTCGTCCGCGCCGGTGCGCTCGACGAAGGCGCGCATCGCGTCGCGCACCTTGCCGGGCGAGCCGATGGCGGTGCAGGAGAGCACGGAGTCGAGCAGCGCCCGCTCCGGCTGCCCGAGGGTGTCGAGGTAGCCGGGCAGCGGCGGCGGCAGCTTGGACGGCCGGCCGGTGCGCAGGTTGACGAAGGCCTGCTGCTGCGAAGTGGCGAGCAGGGCGGCCTCCTCGTCGGAGTCGGCGGCCATGACGTTGAAGCCCAGCATCACGTGGGGCCGCTCCAGCCGCGGGGACGGGCGGAACTGCTCGCGGTACAGCGCGATGGCCGGCATCATCTGCGCCGGCGCGAAATGGGAGGCGAAGGCGTAAGGCAGGCCGAGGGCAGCGGCCAGCTGCGCGCCGAACAGGCTGGAGCCGAGGATCCACAGCGGCACGCGCAGGCCAGCGCCGGGCACGGCGCGCACCGGTTGGCGGCCGGACGCGGAGAAGTATTCGGCCAGCTCCAGCACGTCCTGCGGGAACTGGTCGGCGTCGGAAGCAAGGTTGCGGCGCATCGCGCGCGCGGTGGCCTGGTCGGAGCCGGGCGCCCTTCCCAGGCCGAGATCGATGCGGCCGGGGTAGAGCGACTCCAGCGTGCCGAACTGCTCGGCGATCACCAGCGGCGAATGGTTGGGCAGCATGATGCCGCCCGCGCCGACGCGGATCGTCGACGTTCCGCCGGCCACATGGCCGATCAGCACCGCGGTGGCAGCGCTGGCGATGCCGGGCATGCCGTGGTGTTCGGCCAGCCAGAAGCGCTTGAAGCCCCAGCGTTCGGCGTGGCGCGCCAGGTCCAGGGTGTTGCGGAAGGATTGCGCCGCGTCGCTGCCCTCGGCGATGGGCGACAGGTCGAGCACGGACAGGGGGGTTTTCATCGATTCGGCATCCGGGAAGGGGAGCGGCGGCGGGGTGCCGGGCCGCATTCAGTTTGAAGGAATCGCTGCCTCCGCACCGCCGGCGGGGGCAGAGGCCACGGGGTGGGAAGGGTCGGCGCCCGATGGGATGGCGCTGGGGGGGCTGGCCATGCTGCAAGAACGGACAGGCCGGCGTCGCCGCCTTGCCACGGCCCCTCGCGCGGCGCGACCGCCGGGATTACGATGGCTTGCAGGACCCGAAATTCCCGCGACCCCGCAGGCAGCGACGCCCGGCACACCGCCCATCCATCCACCCCGGCGGGCCGGCGACGCTCGCGATGCGGGCGCCTCCCGTTCCGCACGCACAAGGCCCGCCATGGAGTTCAAGGATTACTACGCCGCCCTGGGCATCGACCGCACCGCGCCGCCGGAAGAGGTCAAGCGCGCCTACCGCAAGCTGGCGCGCCGCTACCACCCGGACGTCAGCAAGGAACCGCAGGCGGAGGCGCGCTTCAAGGAGGTGCTGGAAGCCTATGAAGCGCTGCAAGACCCGGAAAAACGCAGCGCTTACGACGACCTGGCCCGGCGCCAGCCGCGCGGCCAGCCCTTCCAGCCCGGCGGCGACTGGCGCGGCGCCAACGGCGCCGAACCCAACGGCGGCGACGGCGCGCCCGCCGGCGAGCCGTCGAACTTCAGCGAATTCTTCTCTTCGGTCTTCAGCCGGCAGGCGCGCGCGGCGGCCAGCGCCTACCGCGCCGGCATGGCGCAGGGCGCCGCTCCGGCGCCGCCGCCCGTGGCCGGGGAAGACCACCACGCCAAGGTCGCGATCACCGTCGAGGAGGCCTATCTCGGCGGCCGGCGCACGCTGCAGCTGCGCCTGCCGGTGATGGGCGCCGACGGCCGCGTGGCGGCCTTGCGCGACCAGGCGGTCGAAGTCGCCCTGCCCCCCGGGCTCCAGGAGGGACAGCACTTGCGGTTGCCCGGCCAGGGCGCGCCGGGGATCGGCGGCGCCCCGGCGGGCGACCTGTTTCTGCAGATCAGCCTGGAGCCGCACCCGCGCTGGCGCGTGGAGGGCCGCGACGTCTACGTCACTTTGCCGGTCGCCCCGTGGGAGGCGGCGCTGGGCGCGCAATTGCCTTTGCAAACCCCGGGCGGGGAATTGACGCTGAACGTCTCCGCCGGCTCGGGCGCCGGGCGCCGGTTCAGGCTCAAGGGCCGGGGCCTGCCCGGCACGCCGCCCGGCGACCTCTACGCCGTGCTGAAAGTGGTGCTGCCGCGGGCCGAGACCACGGCGGACCGGGAAGCCTTCCAGCGTCTGGCCGAGGCCTTCCCCGGCTTCGATCCCCGCCCTTCCCCATCCAACCCTTCGGAGCCACCCGCATGAACGCCAGCCCCGACACCCCGACGCAGACCAGCGCCACCTCCATCCTCACCGCCGTGGTGGTGGACGAGGCGTCCAGCCCGCTCACCCTGGCCCAGCTGTGCCACGCCTGCCGCGTCCCGCGGGAAGACGTGGAAGCCTGGGTGGCGGAGAACGTCGTCGAGCCCACCGGCGCCGGCCCGCAGGAATGGACCTTCGGCGGCCATTCCCTGCGGCGCGCCCTGGTGGCCGCCCGGCTGGCCCGTGACCTGCAAGTCTCCTGCGCCGACCTCGGCCTGGTGCTGGACCTGCTGGACGAGATCGGCAGGCTGCAGGCGCTGCTCAAGCAGCGCGGGGTGGGTTGACGCGCGTCCTCGCGGGACGGCGTCAAGCCGCCGCGGGTGGCGGGCCGCGCCGGGCCGTCACCACCAGCAGCGCCGCCGCCAGGCAAGCGGCGCCGGCGGCGAAGAGCGCGGGGTTGTAGGTCAGCAGCAGCGTGCGCGTCAGCCCCGCGCCGTAGGCCGCCACCGCCGCGCCCAGCTGGTGGGCCGCGAACACCCAGCCGAACACCAGGCCGGCCCGCTCTTTGCCGAAGGCCGCGCCGGCGAGCTTGACAGTGGGCGGGACGGTGGCGATCCAGTCCAGCCCATAAAACATGGCGAACAGCGACAGGCCGTAGAGCGTGAAAGTGGAGAACGGCAGCCAGAACAGCGACAGGCCGCGAAGCGCGTAATACCAAAACAGCAGCTTGCGGTTGTCGTAGCGGTCTGACAGGTAGCCCGACAGCAGCGTGCCCACGAGGTCGAAGGCGCCCATCATCGCCAGCACCGACGCGGCGGGCACCGCGGACAGGCCGTTGTCGCCGCAGAGCGAGATGAAGTGGGTCTGCACCAGGCCGTTGGTGCTCAGGCCGCAGATGAAGAAGCTGCCGGCCAGCACCCAGAACGTGCGGTCGCGCGACACCTCGGCCAGCACCGTGAACGGGCCCCACAGGTTGAGCGGGGCCGGTGGCGGCGCCTTCTCCTGCGGCCCGCCTTGAGGCTCGCCGAAGGCGCGCAGGCCGACGTCGCGAGGGTGGTCGCGCATGAAGAGCAGCACCAGCGCGATGACGCCGACGCAGGCGGCCACCACCGGCAGCACCGCGAAGCGCCAGCCATGGCGCTCGATGAGCCAGGCCGCGGCCGGCAGGAACAGAAGCTGGCCGGTGGCCGTGCTCGCGGCGAACAGGCCGACGACCAGGCCGCGGCGCTCGGTGAACCAGCGGTTGGCCACCATCGCGCCCAGCACCAGCGCCGTCAGCCCGGTGCCGCAACCCAGCACCAGGCCCCAGAGCAGGAGGAGCTGCCACAGCTGCGTCACGCCCGTGGCCAGCGCCATCGCGGCGGCGATCAACCCGGCGGCCGACACCATGATGCGGCGCAGGCCGAAGCGCGCGATGAAGATCGCCGCGAAAGGCCCCAGCAGGCCGAACAGGGCGAAGCGCACCGCGAACACAGACGACAGCTGGTCGGTCGTCCAGCCGAACTCCTTGCTCAAGGGTTGCAGCATGGCCCCGGGCAGGCCCAGCGCCGCCGAGGTGGTGAGCATCGCGAAGAAGGTCACCGCGGCGATGACCCAGGCGTAGTGGACGCCGCGCCGGCCCAGGGCCGCGGTGGTGGAGCTGGCGATCATCGGGTTCCTTTCCTTCCCTTGGTTTCGAATCAAAACTTGTAGATGCAATGATTGTAGGTACAATTCAAAAATCATGCCGAAAAGGAAAAAGGCCCCGCCGCCTCTTTTGTCTTCAAGCCCTGGCGCGCAAACGGCCGCACCCAGCGGCTGCAGCAGCTTCAAGTTGCGCCAGCTGTCGCGCCGCGCGAGCCAGCATTTCGACGGGGTGCTGGGCAACGCCGGCTTGAAGACCACGCAGTATTCGCTGCTGTCCCACATCGTGCGGCTCGGTCCGGTGCGCCCCGGCCAGCTCGCCGCGGCGATGGCGATGGACGCTTCGACGTTGACGCGCAACCTGCAGCCGCTGGTGGCCCAGGGTTGGGCCGAAACCGCGCCCGGCGAGGACGCGCGCAGCCGTTTGGTCAGCGCGACCGAGTCAGGCCGCGCCAAGCACGCGCAGGCCCGGCGCGACTGGAAGACCGCCCAGCGGGCCTTCAATGCCAAGCTCGGCGACGATCTGGTGGCGCGGCTGCACGCGGTGATCGACGAGTGCCTGGCGGCGATGGACGAGGAAGACGGCGGCGCGGATGCCGCGTCGGGCGCATGAGCGCCTCCGCCCTGACCGGAAGGCCTGCAGCTCCACCAGGCTCCGCTTGGCCGCCTCGACGGCGCGCGTCTCCGGCTTGCGCCGGTCGTTCCGGGACAGCCACTTCGAAAGGGCTGCCCGCGAAGGCTTGCCGCTCTTCGGCGAGGCCGCGGTCCGCGCCAGCCGAAGTAAGTGCCCGTGGTTCGCGCCGCGCCTTCCCTCAGGCTGACTTCGCCAGGCCCGGCCCGTCGAGAGCCTGCGCCCCGGCCGGGCCGCAAAACTCAAGTGGCCGGGTAACGGGAACTCCTAAGGTTTGACATGCGCTGCCGAGCCCGCCTGGCCAGGGCGCACACCCGCGGCTGGGGCGACCGGCTTTCGCCCGACCGTCACCCCCACGATGGGCCCCAAGTCAGCCCTCAAATCGCTGCGCCGCAGGTCGACCGAGTACAAGCTCGACACCTCGCCATCGAAGTACAGCGCGTCCTTGCAATGCAAGGCATCGCGGAAAAACACCGCCATCTCATGGAAGGTGACGGGCCGCTCGGAGATGACGAAGAAAGCGAAACGCCCCGAAACGCCGACGCCGTTGCGGATGCGTCGCGAAGCCGAGGCGACGTCGAAGGACGGATGGATGACGCCGTTCTTCAGCAGCAGAGGGCCGGATTGGGTCGCGAATCGAACCCCGGTCGCCAGCCCGGGGTACTCGCCTGTCTCCACGACCATCGGACCTGACGACGAAAGCAGAAAGACACCGTTCGGCCTCAAGAAGAAATTCCCGTTTCCGCTCGACGTGTTGATCGGCGATACCTGCTTTCCCTCCAGCACCAGCAGTCCCACGGGCGAGAAGTCGGCGTGGTACATGCCTGCGTTCATGGCGAACATCAGGTTCTTGCCCTTGCCGCGCAGCCAATCCGACAGGGGCGCGAAGCCTCTGAACGGCTGGCCCCGTTCGTCGCCCCAGAAAACCTGCAGGTCTTCGGAGGCGGTGTCCACGCGCACAGCGGTGAAAGTCCGGTCCGACGCCTCGCAGGCAAGGCTGGCGGCCAGGACGAAGAGGGTGAGCAAGATGCGGCTCACGGAGGCAGGCCATGGGAGTGGCAGCGACATGGGGATGCCTCGGACAACCGGGCCTGCAAGCCTACCTTGGCTGGACCTCGATTTGCAGGACCTTGATCGCGCATGGTTTCAGCGCTTCGTTCACCAACGCCAGCCGCGCGCTCCAGTCTGCGGGGGGCACGGGGGCGACCAGCGATTCGAGCGCCGGTTTGACAAGCGCCTGTTCGACCTGTTCGGTTGTCCACCCACCTGCTTGCGTGGCCAGGTAGAACTTGACGGCTTCCGGAACGTGGACGACCCACAACAACCGTACCGACGCGTGAAACGCAACTCCGCTGTCGGACGGCGCACTCAACTTGAGCACCGATATTCTGATCCGCGCCCCGTCCAACACGGCGACACGCCGCCAACCGGGCACCGACACATAGAGACCCCGCTGCAAGCTCTCATTCAACGGCGCCCCTCCACGCAATTGAATGCCCACTTGCCCCTCGCCCACCACGACCAGCCTGACACCCATTGCGATGGCGGCGAGTAGCAGCCCCGCGACCCCCCCCAAGAGAATCAAAGTACCCCTCCTTTTGAGCCTGCCATCAGGCCGTCGCGTCAGGCTCTGCGTTTTCAATGTGGACAGGCCCGAAAGGCCGGTCGCGCGGAACGGCGCTGCGATCGACAACGTTGAATTGGCAATCCAAAAGCAAAGCCTTCTTCATTGACCGCCCGGGGGAAGCGGGCCGGACTACTTCGCCTGGGCCAGCGTCGCCCGCAGCTGTACCTTGGCCTTTTTCCCCACTTGGCATTCCACTTCTCCCAGCGCGGGCGCGAACTCCTCGTCCAAATAGCTTCGGGCCTTGATGATGCTGTTGAAACCCTGGGATTTGGCCTCCCCGGCAACGGAGGCCAGTGCGTTCAGGAACGCCCGCCTGCAAGCAGATTCGGCGTCGCCGTTGACGACTTCGGCGTCGCCCGGGTACACGTCGGGGCCGTAGCGGTGGCTGTAGGCCGGCGCTTGGACGCCCCAATGCAGGGGAACGCCCCCCAGCGCGACCTTGGCCTCGTCGGAAGCGAGGGTCGCGGCGACGGGCAGGAAGACCGCCCCCTTGGCCGGCGGCCGCGCGGGCAGTTCCAGGCTTTGCTTCTCGGACTCGGCTTCCCTGCGCGCGGCCGCCTCGGACATCGCGAAAGAGCTGGACAGCGGCACCCTGGTGACCTTGTAGCCCGGCGTGCATTTGAAACCGCTGACGTCGTCGGAAGGCACACCGTCCACCACGGGCCTGAGGCCGATGATGGCATCGTACCCACGTGCTTTGGCAGTTTCGAACATGGCCGTCAGCGATTTCTGAAACGCATCGAGGCAATGGCGCCTGGATCCGCCGAAGGGGCTGGGGCTGAAACTCATGGACGAATAGACGTCGGGCCGTGTCACCTCGACGAAAGCGGGCACGGGCTCGCTGCCGACATACAACTTCACGTCGCTCCCGGCCAGCAGCTCCTTCACATAACTGGAAGAAAGCTCCTTCTGCAGATCGAAATACTCCTCCGCGGCATGGGCGGTCAAGGCGAGCGAAGCGGCGGTGATCATGACGGGCAGCTTGAGTTTCACGAGGGAATCCTTGGGACGGAACGGTGGGGGCGCGAAGCCAAACGCGCTTCGGCCGGCGGCGGCCGTGGCGGGCGCAGGGTGCATTGTGCAATGCGGCTTTGGCGCGCTCGTCAGGCGGCACCGGTGCGCGCCGACGGTCAGCCCAGCAAATCCAGCAACACCCGCGCCACCACCTTCGTCGCCCGCCGCAAGTCCTCCAGCAGGACATGCTCGTCGCTGCGCTTGGCGTTGCTCTCCAGCACGGTGCGCGGCCCGGCGCCGTAGAGCACAGCGGGGATGCCGCGCTCGCTGTAGAGCCGGGCGTCGGTGTACAGCGGCGAGCCCTGCGCCGCAATGGGTTCGCCGAACAGCGCTTCGGCGTGGCGCTGCAGCGCCTGCACCGCGGCGGCGTTGCCGGGCAGCGGCTTGAGGGCGCGGGCCAACAGGATGCGGCGCACCTCCACGGTGACGCCGTCCTGGCCCGCCGCGGCCTCGGCGATGACGCGCCGCAATTCGGCTTCGACGGCGGTCGGCTCCTCCTCGGGAACCATGCGGCGGTCGAGCTTGAACACCACCTTCCCCGGCACGACGTTGGTGTTGGTGCCGCCTTCGATGCGCCCGACGTTCAGGTAAGGGTGGCCGATGCCGGCGACTCGGGATCGCCTCTGCTTGTAAAGGGCGTTCTGCGCGTAGAGCGCGTTGAGCACCTTGACCGCCGCTTGCAGCGCGTCGACGCCGGTGTCCGGGATGGCGGCGTGGGCCATCCTGCCGTGCACCGCCACCTCCAGCTGCAGGCAGCCGTTGTGGGCGGTGACGACCTGGTAGCTGAAGCCGGCGGCGATGACCAGGTCCGGCCGCGTCAGCCCCTGGGCCAGCAGCCAGCCGGGGCCGAGCTCGCCGCCGAATTCCTCGTCATAGGTGAAATGCAGCTCGACCGCGCCCTTGAGCGGCAACCCCAGCGATTCGAGCGCGCGCAGGGCGAAGGTGTAAGTGGCGAAGTCGCTCTTGCTGACGGCGGCGGCGCGGCCGTAGAGCCTGCCGCCGTCCACTTCGCCGCCATAAGGGTCGTGGGACCAGCCTTCGCCGGGCGGCACCACGTCGCCGTGGGCATTGAGCGCGATCGTCGGGCCGCCGGCGCCGAGGGGCCGGCGCACGATGAGGTTGGTGATCGATTCCAGCCCGGCGGCGCGCACGTCGGCCTCGGGCACCGCATGGCGCTCGGCCTCGTAGCCGAAGGCCCTCAGCAGCCCGGCGGTGCGCTCGGCGTGCGGCGCATTGCGGCCAGGCGGGGTGTCGGTGGGCACGCGGACCAGGGCCTGGAGGAAGGCGACCTCCTCTTCGAAATGGGCGTCGACCCAGGCGTCGAGCCGTTCATGGGGCGATGGGGTCATGGTTGTCCAGCGGCCAGCTGCTCCAGCAAATCGGAAAAAGCGTCGACGCACAGCTGCGCGTCGTCGGTGGTGATGGTTTCGAGCGGGTTGTGGCTGATGCCGGAATTTCCGCCGCGCACGAACAGCATCGCCTGGGGCATCAGCTCGTGCAGCTTCATCGCGTCGTGCCCGGCGCCGCTGGGCAGGCGGTGCACGGGCAGCCCGCAGGCCCGCACCGCGGCTTCCCAGCGCCGCTGCCAGGCCGGCGCGCTCGGCGCGGCGGCGGCGCGCATGGCTTCTTCGGCCTCGAAGGCGACGCCGCGGCGCGCGCCGATCTCGCGCATGCGCGCCAGCACGTCGTCGACCAACCGGTCGCGCTGCGCGTCGGTGGGCGCGCGCAGGTCCAGGCTGAAGAGGCAGCGGCCGGGCACCACGTTGATCGACCCGCCCGGCACCTGCAGCTGGCCCACGGTGGCCACCGAGTCGCCGTCGGCCAAGGCGCGCTCTTCCGCATACAGCGCCAGTTCGGCCACCGCCAGCGCGGCGTCGCGGCGCTGGCCCATCGGCGTGGTGCCGGCGTGGCTGGCCAGGCCGCGCGCTTCGCACAGCAGCCGCCGGCCGCCGTTGATCGAGGTGACGACGCCCAGCGGCAGGTCGAGCGCGTCCAGCACCGGCCCCTGCTCGATGTGCAACTCGACGAAACCGAGGTAGTTCGACGGGTCGCGCCGCAGCGCGGCGATGCTTTCCAGGGTGCCGGGCAGTCCGGCGGCTTGCATGGCCTCGCGCATCGTGATGCCGTCGGCGTCCCGCTGGTCGAGCCAAGCCGGGTCGAATCGGCCGATCAAGGCGCCCGAGCCGAGGAAGGTGGCCTTGTAGCGCTGGCCCTCCTCTTCGGCGAAGCCCACCACCTCGATGCCGAAGGGCAGGCGGCGGCCGGCGCGGTGCAGCCCGCGCACGCAGGCCATCGGCACGAAGATGCCGAGGCGGCCGTCGTATTTGCCGGCGTTGCGCACGGTGTCGTAGTGGCTGCCGGTCAGCAGCCTCGGCCCGGCGGTGTCCAGGCCGCGGTAGAGGGCGACCACGTTGCCGACCGCGTCGACGCCCACCTCGTCGAAGCCGCAGTCGCGCATCCACGCCTGCAGTTGGGCGGCGCAGGCGCGGTGGGCGGGCGTGAGGTAGGTGACGGTGAGCTGGCCCTGCTCCTTGTAGCCCGGGTCGCTGTGCGCGGCCAGCGCTTCGCTCCAGTCCCACACTCGCTGGCCCTGCGCGGGCTCGGCGCCGAACCTGGCGTTCAGGCGCAGCTCGGCGATGCGGTGCACCTGCCGCAGGCATTCGGCCAGCTCGGAATCCGCCGTGCCGCCTTCCAGTCGGCGTGCGAAGGTGCCGATGACGACGGCGCGGGGCAGCCCCAGGCCGCGCGGGCCGCGCACCGCCAGGATGAAGGGCCAGCCGAATTTCGCGAGGTAGTCGGCGTTGAGCTGCTGGATGCGCTCGAACTCTTCCGGCGAGCAGTTCGACAACCCGGCGCGGGCCTGCTCGTCCATCGAATCGGCGGTGATGGACTGGGCCACCATCGCCTTGCCGGCGAGTTCGGGGTGCGCGCGCAGCAGGGCGACCTGCTCGTCCCGGCTGGCGCCGCGCACCGCTTCGACCAGCGCCCGCTTCAGCTGGGCCAGGGTCCGGAAAGGCCGCGCCGGCCAGGCGTGGCGGGCGATCCAGGGCGAGTGCTCGTAGACGCCGTCGAGCAGCGCGGCGAAGCCGTCTTGCGTGGCGGCGTTGAGTTGTTCCAGCGTGAGGGGGGTGGCCATGTCGTCTTTCAGTCCCATTCGAAGGCGGTGGCGGCGTTGAAGGGATGGGTGGCGCGCCAGTGCCGGGCGATGTCGATGCGGCGGCAGATCCACACCTTGTCGTGCGACTGGGCGTGGTCCAGGAAACGCTGCAGCGCCCTGAACCGACCCGGCCGGCCGAGCAGCCGCGAATGCATGCCCACGCTCATCATCTTGGGCGCCTGCGCGCCTTCGGCGTAGAGCACGTCGAAACTGTCGCGCAGGTAGGTGAAAAAGTCGTCCCCCTGCGAGAAACCCTGGGGCAGCGCGAAACGCATGTCGTTGCAGTCCAGGGTGTAGGGCACCACCAGGTGGGGCGCGCGGCCGCCGTCGGTCTTGCGCACATTGAGCCAGAAGGGCAGGTCGTCGCCGTAGTGGTCGCTGTCGTATTCGAGGCCGCCGTGGTCCACCGCCAGGCGGCGCGTGGCCGGGCTGTCGCGGCCGGTGTACCAGCCCAGCGCGGGCTGGCCGGTGAGCTGCTGGACGGCCTGCATGCCCAGCCGCATGTGCTCGCGCTCGGTGGCTTCGTCGACGTCCTGGTAGTGGATCCAGCGCCAGCCGTGGCAGGCGACCTCGTGGCCCAGTTCGACGAAGGCGCGCGCCAGTTCCGGGTGGCGCCGCAGCGCCATGCCGACGGCGAACACCGTCAGCGGCAGCGCGCGCCGCTCGAACTCGCGCAGCAGCCGCCACACCCCGGCGCGCGAGCCGTATTCATAGACGCTCTCCATGCTGAGGTGGCGCGCGGGGTAGGCCGCCGGGTTGAACATCTCCGACAGGAACTGCTCGCTGCCCGCGTCGCCGTGCAGCACGCTGTTCTCGCCGCCCTCCTCGTGGTTCAGCACGAACTGCAGCGCGATGCGCGCCTGGCCGGGCCATCGGGCGTGCGGCGGCTCGGCGCCGTAGCCGACGAGGTCGCGCGGATAGGCGCCGCTGCCCGCGGGGACGGTGGGATGGTTCATGGCGTGGCGGTGACCTTGTTGGATTTCGGCAGCAGCGCCGACCGCAGGTCGGCCGAGCGCTGGTCGAGTTGCAGGTTGCTGCGCTCGACGTTGTGCAGGTGGGACTGCATCAGCTTGACGGCGGCGCGGGCGTCGCGCCGCTCCAGCGCGTCGACGATGGCCGCGTGCTCGGCCAGCGATTGCTCGGCGGAATGCGCCGACTGGTACATCAGCGAGATCAGCGACGAGCGCGACACCAGGTCGCCGAGGATGCCGGCCAGCACGTCGTTGCCGAGCTGGCGCGCCAGCACCACGTGGAAGTCGGCCAGCAGCCGGGTGCGCCCCGACACGTCGATGCGCGACACCGCCCCGTGCTGCTCGCGCAGGTGGGCCTTCAGGCGCGCGAGCTGGGCCGCGTTCAAGGCGGTGGCGGCCTGCTTGACCAGCGCCGTCTCCAGCAACCGGCGCACTTCGAACACCTGGCGGGCCTCCTCCACGCTCGGCTCGGCCACGCGCGCGCCGCGGGCGTGCTCCAGCGTGATGAGGTGCTCGCGGCTGAGCTGCATCAATGCCTGCCGGACCAGCGTGCGCGAAACCTGGAAGATGTCGGCGATGCGCTGCTCCGACAGCTTGGTGCCGGGCATCAACCGGCGCTCGACGATGGCGGTGGTGATGGCCTGGGCGATGCGCTGGGTGGGGCTGGCGGACGCGGCGGCATCGGCGGGCGGGGGCGCGGCCAGCGCCCGCCTGGCGGCGCCGGCGGCGTTGGCGCGGCGCGCGGGCCGGCGGGTCGGTGCGGGGGCGGATGGCATGTTTCGCTTGCGGTTGCCGATAAAGTGTATACACTTTTCCATTCACAATCCATACCATCCTGGCACCGAAAGCGGCCGCCCCACCGGAACCCACCCATGGGAAAACTCACCACCCACGTGCTCGACACCATGAACGGCTGCCCGGCGGCCGGCATGGCGGTCGCCCTCTACAGCGTCCGGGACGGCGAGACGCGCCTGGTCAAGGAGGTGCGCCTGAACGGCGATGGCCGGGCCGACGGGCCCCTGCTGAGCGGCGGCCTGTTCTTGCCGGGCCACTACCGCCTCGTGTTCCAGGTGGCCGCCTATTTCCGTGGCCGGGGCGTGGCGCTGCCCGAACCGCCCTTCCTCGACGCGGTGCCCCTGGACTTCGGCATGGCCGACGCCAGCCGGGACTACCACGTGCCGCTGCTGGCCAGCCCCTGGTCGTACGCCACCTACCGGGGCAGCTGAGCGGCATGGAGACCTACCTGCTCGATTGGGCCAACCTGCTGCTGCGCTGGGCCCATGTCGTCGTGGCCATCGCCTGGATCGGCGCCAGCTTCTATTTCGTCTTCCTCGACGGCAGCCTCGTGCCTCCGGCCGACCCGAAAGACCGCGAAGCCGGCGTCAGCGGCGAGCTCTGGGCGGTGCACGGCGGCGGCTTCTACCACCCGCAGAAATACCTCGTCGCGCCGCGCGCCCTGCCCGACAAGCTGCACTGGTTCTACTGGGAAAGCTATTCCACCTGGCTGACCGGCTTCGCGCTGTTCTGCGTGCTCTACCTCTACCAGGCGCGCGCTTTCCTGGTCGACCCCGCCGTGTTCGCCTGGTCGTCGCCGAAACTGGCGGGCCTGGCGGCCGTCGGGATGCTCGCGGCTTTCTGGCTGCTCTACGACGGCGCCTGCCGCCTCTTCGGCCGGTGGCCGCGAGGCGACGCGATCGTGGGCGTCCTGACGGCGCTCGGCGTGGCCGCCGCGGCGTGGGCGGCGTGCGCCCTGTTCGCCGGCCGGGCCGCTTTCCTGCTGGTGGGCGCGATGCTGGCCACGGCGATGAGCGCCAATGTCTTCTTCTGGATCATCCCCGGCCAGCGCACCGTCGTGCGTCAGATGAAAGCCGGCGAGCCGGTCGACCCCGTCCACGGCCAGCGCGCCAAGCAGCGCAGCGTGCACAACACCTACTTCACGCTGCCGGTGCTGCTGGCGATGCTGAGCAACCATTACGGCTTCCTCCATGCGGGGCGGCACGCCTGGGCGGTGCTGGCGCTGCTGATGCTGGCCGGCGCACTGGTGCGGCACAGTTTCGTGCTGCGGCACCGGGCGCGGGCCGCGGCCGTCGACGGCGCGCGCGCCTGGGCACCCTGGGCCGGGGCCCTGGCCGGCGTCGCGCTGATCCTCGGCGTGGCCGTCGGTCTGGCGCCCGCCCTTCCCCACGCGCCGGTCTCCAACGCGGAGCCGCCGCCCGACTTGGGGCAGGTGCAGGCCATCGTCGCGCGGCGCTGCGCGATGTGCCACAACGCGGCGCTCGCGCAGAAAGGCGTGCGGCTGGATTCGCCGGAGGCCATCCAGGCCCACGCCCAGCAGGCTTACCAGCAGGCGGTGGTGCTCAAGCTGATGCCGCTGAACAATGCGACCGGGATCACCGATGCGGAACGGGATGCGCTGAGGCGGTGGTTCGAGGCGGGGGCCGGCCGCTGAGGTGGCAAGGGCCCTTCGACAGGCTCAGGGTAAACGGACCTGGGAGGCACACACCGGCTCCGAGAGGCATGTATTGACCTTCGATTTGCCGCAGCCTGCTGTTTCGACAAGCACCGGATCAAGGCAAATCGAAGGGCTCGGCCCGAATCCCTAGCCGTTCGCCCTGAGCATGTCGAAGGGCCCGGGTCACTTCAATTCGTCGAAGCACTGGGGGGCCGCGTCACCGGCTTCGACAGGCTGAGCCTAAACGAGTTGTGGAGGTACCCGCCGGCTTCGACAGGCTCAGCCCGAACGGATACGGAAACTCAACCCGCGAACACGCGGTCCAGCTCTTCCCGCCACCCCGCCCTCACCTCTTCCCCCACGAAACTCGCCTCGAAGCTGTTCAGCGCCAGCTGATAGGCCTCGCGCGCGCCGAGCTGCGGCAGCGCGGCGAACAGCGCCAGGAAGTTCTGGTTCATGTAGCCGCCGAAGTAGGCGGGGTCGTCGGAGTTGACCGTCACGCACAGGCCGGCGGCCAGCAGCTCGGCGAGGTTGTGCCGCGCCATCTCGGGGAAGACGCAGAGCTTCACATTGGACAGCGGGCAGACCGTCAGCGGCACCCGTTCCTTCGCCAGCCGGGCGATGAGCGTCGGGTCTTCGATGGCGCGCACGCCGTGGTCGATGCGCTCGACCTTCAGCACGTCCAGCGCGCTCCAGATGTAGGCGGGCGGCCCCTCTTCGCCGGCATGGGCCACGGCCTTCAGGCCGAGCGACCGGGCCTTCTCGAAGACCCGGGCGAACTTCTCGGGCGGGTGGCCGCGCTCGCTGCTGTCCAGGCCGACGCCGATGAACTGGTCGCGGTAGGGCAGCGCGGCCTCCAGCGTCGCGAAGGCGGCTTCTTCGCTGAGGTGGCGCAGGAAGCACAGGATCAGCGCGCTGCCGACGCCCAGTTCGGCGCGAGCGCGCTCGCGGGCGCGCGCCAGCCCTTCGAAGACGGCGCCGATGGGCACGCCGCGGTCGGTGTGGGTCTGCGGGTCGAAGAAAAGCTCGGCGTGCACGACGTTGTCGGCGGCGGCGCGCTGGAAATAGGCGAAGGCCATGTCCTCGAAGTCCCGCGCGTGCAGCAGCACGCTGGCGCCGGCGTAGTAGATGTCGAGGAAACTCTGCAGGTCGGTGAAGGCGTAGGCGGCGCGCAGCGCTTCGATGCTGGGGTAAGGCAAGGCGACGCCGTTGCGCCGCGCCAGTTCGAAGATCAGCTCGGGTTCGAGCGAGCCCTCGATGTGGATGTGCAGCTCGGCCTTGGGCATGGAACGCAGCAGGGCTTTCAGGCGGTCTTCGGGAATCGGCGGGAAATCGGTCATGGCGGTGGACTTTCCAGTGGCGGTGGGCGGTGGAGCGGATGGGTTCGACGGGATGCACGCGACGCGGGCCGGCGGGCCCTTTTCGGCCAGACACGCGCCCGGAGCCTCACTATGATGCAAGAGCCCCCACACCACCAGCGCGCGCCATGGCCACGGAACATCCCCTACGTTTTTTCTTCCGCGGCCAGGTCCAGGAAGTGCGCGGCTCGCAACCGAGCCGCACCGTGCTCGAATGGCTGCGCGAGGACGCGCGCCGCACCGGCACCAAGGAGGGCTGCAACGAAGGCGACTGCGGCGCCTGCACCGTGGTCGTGGGCGAGCTGGACCCGGCGACCGGCGCCTTGAAGCTGGACAGCGTCAACGCCTGCATCCGCTTCCTGCCCACGCTGCACGGCAAGGCGCTGTTCACGGTGGAGGACCTGAAACAGGTGGG
Source organism: uncultured Burkholderiales bacterium (assembly GCA_966211815.1). GTDB lineage: Bacteria > Pseudomonadota > Gammaproteobacteria > Burkholderiales > Burkholderiaceae_C > JANPCX01. Next base: position 27,116 of record CBIHOD010000015.1, on the reverse strand, counting down.
GGACCCGGCGGGCCCCGGCGGCTGCGGCCTGCACCCGGTCCAGCAGGCCCTGGTCGACTGCCACGGCTCGCAATGCGGCTTCTGCACGCCGGGGTTCGCGATGTCGCTGTGGAACGTCTACGAACGCCACCTGGCCCGAGGCACCCGTCCCCACCGCCGGCAGCTGGCGCACGACCTGGCGGGCAACCTGTGCCGCTGCACCGGCTACCGGCCGATCCTGGACGCCGGGCAGCGCATGTTCGAGCTGCCGGCGCGGCGCCTGGACACGGTGGCGGTGGCGCAGGCCCTGGCCGCGCTGCGGCAAGACGAAACCGGGCGCGCCGAGGAAGGCTCGCTTTGCTCGGCGCCCCGCGCCGGCGACACGGCCGGGCGGCGCGACCATTTCTTCGCGCCCCGCACGCTGAAGGCCCTGGCCCGCCTGCGCGAAGAAAAACCGGGGGCCCGGCTGCTGGCGGGATCGACCGACATCGGCCTGTGGGTGAACAAGCAGTTCCGCGAGCTGGGCGACATCATTTACCTCGGCGACGTGCAGGAACTGAAAACCATCCGGCTGGAGGACGCCGGCGAGGCCGCCACGCTGCGCATCGGCGCCGGCGCGTCGTTGGAAGATGCCTGGGCCGCGCTGGCCGGCCATTGCCCCGGCCTGGTGGAGGTGTGGCTGCGCTTCGCGTCGCCGCCGATCCGCCACGCCGGCACGCTCGGCGGCAACCTGGCCAACGGCTCGCCGATCGGCGACGGGCCGCCCGTCCTGATGGCGTTGGACGCCGAGGTCGAGCTGCGGCGCGGCGACCGGGTGCGCCGCCTGCCGCTGCAGGACTTCTACCTCGGCTACATGGAAAACGACCTGCGGTCCGGCGAGTTCCTGCAGGCCATCCTCGTGCCGGTCGACGCCATGGCGAAGCGGCGGGTGCGCGGGTACAAGATCAGCAAGCGCTTCGACTCCGACATCTCGGCGCTGTGCGCCGGACTGTCGCTGCGCCTGGATGGCGGCGGCGCGGTGGCCGAGGTTCGGCTGGCTTTCGGGGGCCTGGCCGGCACGGTGCGGCGCGCGGCCCAGGCCGAAGCCTCGCTGCTCGGGCGCGGCTGGACGCAGGCGGCGGTGGACGACGCCAAGGCGGCGCTGGCGCGGGATTTCCAGCCGCTGTCCGACCATCGCGCCGGCAGCGGCTACCGCCTGCAGGTGGCGCAGAACCTGCTGCAGCGCTTCTGGCTGGAAACGCGGGCCGACGACCCCGTGCCAGCCGAGGCGCTGCAGGTGTGGCACGCGATGCTTCCACCGTCGAAGCAGGCCGCCCCGCAACCGCCGGCGCCGGGGAGCGCGCCATGAACGACCGCCTGCCCGCCACCGCGCTGCAGCAACCGCAAGCCCTCACGCCGGCAGCCGGCCGCTCGCGGCCGCACGAGTCGGCCCACCTGCACGTGTCGGGCGAAGCCGCCTATGTCGACGACCTGCCGGAGCTGGCCGGCACGCTGCACGCCGCGCTTGGCCTGTCGCCCGTGGCCTTCGGCCGGTTCGACGCGCCGGCCTTCGACGCGTCGGCATTGCGCGCCATGCCCGGCGTGGTGGCGGTGCTGACGGCGGCCGACATCCCCGGCGAGAACGACTGCGGCCCGCTGCTGCACGACGACCCCATCCTCGCCGACGGCGAAGTGCGTTACCTCGGCCAACCCGTCTTCCTCGTGGTGGCCGAGACGCGCGCTGCCGCCCGCCGCGCCGCGGCCCGGGCCAAGGAGTTGCTGCGCATCGAGCCGCTGCCCGGCGGTGTGCTGTCGCCGACCGAAGCGCATGCGCAGGGCCGCCACGTCGTGCCGCCGATGCACCTGTCGCGCGCCACGCGCGAGGGCGGCGCGCGCGCGGCCATCGAGGCGGCGCCGCACCGGCTCAAGGGCACCTTGTCTGTCGGCGGCCAGGAACAGTTCTACCTGGAGGGCCAGATCAGCTACGCCGTGCCGCAGGAAGGCGGCGCCATGCTCGTGCATTGCTCCACCCAGCACCCGAGCGAGATGCAGCACCTGGTGGCGAAGTCCTTGAAACTGCAATCGCACCAGGTGCAGGTCACCTGCCGTCGCATGGGCGGCGGCTTCGGTGGCAAAGAGTCGCAGTCGTCGCTGTTCGCCTGTGCGGCTTCCGTCGCCGCTGGCCACCTGGGCCGCCCGGTCAAGCTGCGGCCCGACCGCGACGACGACTTCCTCATCACCGGCCGGCGCCACTGCTTCTGGTACGAGTACGAAGCGGGCTACGACGACCTCGGCCGGCTACTGGGCCTGGAGGTCACGCTGGTGTCGCGGGCCGGCCATTCGGCCGACTTGTCGGCGCCGGTGATGACCCGCGCGTTGTGCCACGTCGACAACGCCTACTGGCTGCCCGACGTCTCGCTGCACGGCCATTGCGCCCGCACCAACACCCAGAGCAACACCGCCTTCCGCGGCTTCGGCGGGCCGCAGGGCGCCATCGTCACCGAATACATCCTCGACGGCGTCGCCCGCCGGCTCGGCCTGGACCCGCTCGACGTGAGGCGCGCGAACTTCTACGGCAAGGACAGTTGCGACACGACGCCCTACGGCCAGAGGGTGGCGGACAACGTCATCCACGAGCTGGTGCGCGAGCTGGAAACCACGAGCGGCTACCGCGCCCGCCGCCTCGACGCGGCCGCCTTCAACGCGCGCAGCCCGGTGCTCAAGCGCGGCCTGGCGCTCACGCCGGTGAAGTTCGGCATCTCGTTCAACGTCAAGCACCTGAACCAGGCCGGCGCGCTGGTGCATGTCTACGGGGACGGCTCCGTCCTGGTGAACCACGGCGGCACCGAGATGGGCCAGGGCCTGAACACCAAGGTGGCCCAGGTGGTGGCCGACGAGCTGGGCGTTCCCTTCGAAAGCGTGCGCGTCACCGCCACCGACACGCAGAAGGTGGCCAACACCTCGGCCACCGCGGCCTCCACCGGCAGCGACCTCAACGGCAAGGCGGCGCAGGACGCGGCGCGGCAGATCCGCGAGCGGCTGGCCGCGCTGGCCGCGCGGCTGCAGGGTTGCGAGGCGGCCGACGTGGCTTTCGCGGGCGGCGCGGTGCATGCCGGCGGCACCGCCATCGCTTTCACCGAACTGGTGACGAAGGCTTACTTCGAGCGCATCCAGCTTTGGTCCGACGGCTTCTACGCCACGCCCGGCCTGCACTGGGACCGCGAGAAACTGCATGGCCGGCCGTTCTACTACTTCGCCTACGGCGCCGCCGTGAGCGAGGTGCTGGTGGACACGCTGACCGGCGAATGGCGGCTGCTGCGGGCCGACGTTCTGCACGACGTGGGCCGCTCGATCAACCCGGCACTGGACATCGGCCAGGTGGAGGGTGCCTTCATCCAGGGCATGGGCTGGTTGACCATGGAAGAGCTGGTGTGGCATCCGCTGGACGGCTCGGCCAAAGCGGGCATGCTGATGACCCATGCCCCCAGCACCTACAAGATCCCGACCGCCAACGACTGCCCGGAAGAATTCAATGTGCGGCTGTTCGACAACACCAACGCCGAGGACAGCATCCACCGCAGCAAGGCCGTCGGCGAGCCGCCGCTGCTGCTGCCGTTCTCGGTGTTCTTCGCGATCCGCGACGCCGTCTCGGCGGTGGGCGGCCACCGCGTCGACCCGCCGCTGCAGGCGCCGGCGACGAGCGAGGAGATCCTGCGGTCGGTGGAGGCCGTGCGGAGCACGATGGGCAGGGACTGAGTCCTTTGCCGTGTTTGTCACCATGAGCGGCGTGCGCCAGCCTCACAGCGGTCCTCTCCCGCAAGCGGGAGCGGTAGCCACTCTATTTGGAACATCGATCGACAGTCTGCGAAGGCGTCTGGGCGCCATGGCCCCCCTCCCCCGGGCGCGGTGGGGAGGGCTGGGGTGAGGGAGATGCTGCGAAACACTGCCGCCGCGTGGTTGAGCCAAGCCCGCCTGGCCACCCTGGTGGAAGTGGCGTCCGCGCGAGGCTCCATCCCCCGCGGGCCGGGCACCCGCATGCTCGTCGGCGCCGCCGAAGTCGCCGGCACCATCGGCGGCGGACGCCTGGAGTTCGAGGCGATCGCGCATGCGAGGTCGCTGCTGGCGGGCGACGGCGCGGCCAGCCATTGCATCGACTACCCGCTCGGCCCCCGCCTGGGCCAGTGCTGCGGGGGCGCGGTGACGCTGCGCTTCGAACGCCTGTCGGCGCGGCACCTGGAAGACTGGCCGCCGCCCGAGCCGCGCTTCCACCTGCAGCTCTACGGCGCTGGCCACGTGGGCCGGGCGATCGCCCAACTGCTGGCGGTGCTGGAGGTGAGCGTCGACTGGATCGACGAGCGCGAAGCCGAATTCCCCGCGCGCCTGGCGGGCCAGGACGACTGGCCGCCCCACATCCGCAAGCTGGCGGTGGATGCGGTGGAGGCCGAAGTCGCCCTGGCGCCGCCCGGTGCCTTCTACCTGGTGCTGACCCACCAGCACGCGCTCGACCAGCGCATCGCCGAGGCCATCCTGCGCCGGGGCGATTTCGGCTTCTTCGGTCTGATCGGGTCGCGCACCAAGCACCGGAAATTCCTGCACCGCCTCGCCGAGCGCGGCACCGACCAGGACGCGCTTTCGCGGATGACCTGCCCGATCGGCCTGCCAGGCATCGACGGCAAGGAACCCGAGGTGATCGCGGTGTCCGCGGTGGCACAGTTGCTGATGCAGCCTGTGACACCCTGAATTACGCAGAAGCGAATGGCGCATCCGCCGGCTATGCGTCGACAACGTCGACCGGGAGGGTAACCCCGGCGTGCTTTCCATCTGCGTCCGCGACTCCCCCTGAGCCGGCCTGCGACGGGAACTCGTCGCCGAACACTTCGTCCGCGTTGGCGATGATGTCCTGGAAGCGGGCGAAGAGGCGGCTCGCGGGGCCGCCGCCCATGATGCGACGGTCAAAAACCAGCACCAGGGGGATGGTCGGCACCGCCCTCACCTCGCTGTCGACCACGAAGGGCCGGGGCTTGACCACGCCGAAGGAGAAGTTCAACGGCCAGGGCCAGGCGGTCATCACCAGGTCGGCGCCCGCCTTGGACGGGGCATTGACCCAGGCCGCGCAGCCGCGGTACTTCGGCCAGAGGGACGGCCAGTGGTAAGGCAGATTGATCAGCCAGTTCGACAGCGGCCGCGGCACCCAGCGCAGGATGCGCATGAAACGAGCCAGCTCGGGCCACTCCGACTCGCCCCGCTGCGCGAACGACCGCAGCGCATGGGTGATGCCGAGAAGCTGCTGGTCCGCCGCCTGCCTGACCATGCCGGGCATGGCCAGGCCGGGCAGGCAGGGCAGGCTCTTTTCGACCGCGACGCATACGTCCTGGCCCCGCAGCTGGAACAGGGACCGGAATCCTGGCGGCCCGAGGATGGCGCGGTTGGCCTGCGGGTGCTCGCGCATCAACAGCGCGACCGCCTTGATGACGATTGCGGTGAAAGACGGTGCTTCGCGGCCGGTGGCACGGGCCCGCGCCCGCAACCGCTCCAGGTCAGTTGCGTCGACTTCCGAAGCCATGGTCACCAGGTATTCGGCGACCATGGCCCGGTTCATCGCCCAGACGGTTTTCTCTGCGCGGGTGGCCCGCAACTTCTCAACCGCCGTCATCTTTTTGTTCCCTGAGCAGTGCCGAGGCGCCCCATGAGGCGCGCGCCCGGCAAGGCACCATTTTTTCGACTGCTCGCTCCATGGGGAACTGGCCAGTCGGCTCAAACCGTAACGGCAGTCGCTTTCGACCCTTCAAGCAAGCCGGCGGGCGCAGGCGCACCAGGGCCCGCAGCGCCCGGCCGCGCACGCCGGTCATCGCGGTGACGGGACAGGTCGGCGCTGAAGCAGCTGCCGTGTGAGCCAAGCCCGCACATGGCCCGCGATGGGCCGGGTCGCCCGCCGGGCACCAGCCCAGGGCGGAAGCGTTATCTTGTTTTTCGGCCCTGGCCCCAGGGCGGTGGACTCGGCGGGCCGCAGAACAACGGCCTGCCCGCTCGGCTAGAACAGCTCGACGTCGCCCGTCTTGGAGTCGTCTTCGAGCTCGCCGCGCTTGACCAGCTCGGCGTGGCTGAAGACGCAGTTGCGGCCGTGGCCCTTGGCGTAATAGACCGCCTTGTCGGCGCGCTCGAAGGCGCCACTGGGCGTGTCGCCCGGCTTGACGAGCGTGAAACCGATGCTGACGGTGATGCGCCCGACCTGCGGGAAAGCGTATTCCTCGGTGTTGGAACGCAGGCGTTCGAAAGCCTGAGCGGCGTCCTCTTCATTGGCGCAGCGCATCAGTACGACGAACTCTTCGCCGCCGAAGCGGTAAAGCCGGTCGTGGAAACGGAAGGTGGCGCGCATCAGTCGCGACAGAAGCAGCAGCACTTCGTCGCCGATCAAGTGGCCGTAGGTGTCGTTGACCCGCTTGAAATGGTCGATGTCGAGCACGCCCAGGTAGGTCCCGCCCGCCTGCAGGGCGCGCCGCTCGGAGTCGTTGGCGCCCGCCGGGAGCTGGGGCTCCGCGGTGGCCTTGAGGAAGCTCTCGTCGAAGGTCTTGCGGTTGAGCAGGCCGGTCAGCGTGTCGCGTTCGCTGTAATCGAGCAGGCCCTGGAAGTTGCGGTAGATGCGCAAAATGCTGCCCACCAGCCGCTGTTCGTCGGTGGAAAGCGGCAGGGCCGAAGTGATCTCCATCACGGCGACGACGTCGCGGTCGGTGGCCACCGGGAAGACGGTGACGTGGAACTTGCCCGAGGTCACCTGCGTGATCTCGCGGGAATTCATCGCCTGCAGGCGCTGCGGGTGCTGCGAGAGCATCGGCAGGGCCTCGATGTCGACCCAAGCGGGGTCGGCGGTGGCCACCAGGTCGCTGGCGGAAAGGCGCGCCCGGGTCAACCAGCGCTCCTGCCCGCTCTCGCCGACCGCCCGGTAGATGGCGACGCATTCGGGCCGCAACAGGTCTTTCATCGCGCCGACCAGGGTGACGTCCAGGACGTCACGGTCACGGTACCCCGTGAGGTCGGCGAGGTGGTCGACTAGTTGGGACATATGGGCAGCATAACCTGAGTCACAACGCTTTGATGCGCGCTTAAGCCAGGGTGTTCACGGTGGTGTAACGGCTGACCAACGCCAAAAGCTCTTCTTCGGAATACGGCTTGCCGAGGTAGTGGTCCACACCGAGTTCGACGGCGTAATCGCGGTGCTTCTGGGCGATCCGCGAGGTGATCATGACGACCGGCAGGTCTTTCAGGCGCTGGTCGCCGCGGATGTTGCGCAACAGGTCGAAACCGTCCATGCGGGGCATCTCGATGTCGCTGAGCACCACGCGCGGCTTCTCGTCGGCCAGCACTTCGAGGGCTTCCAGGCCGTCCTTGGCGAGCACGACGCGGTAGCCTTCCCGCACCAGCAGGCGCTGCGTCACGCGGCGCACGGTGAGGGAATCGTCGACCACCAGCACCAGCGGCGCCGCGGGCGCCGCGACTTCCGGCGTCTCCACGGGCACGACCACTTCGGGCGTCTGCGCGTGGAAGGCCGCGTACGTGGCCGCGCGCGCGGATTCGCCGTACAGGGTGGCCAAGGCGACCGGGTTGTAGATCAGCGCCACGCCACCCGACGCCAGCAGGGTCATGCCGGCCAGGCCGGGCATCCGGGAAAGCTGCGGCCCGAGGTTCTTGACCACGACTTCCTGGTTGCCCAGCACTTCGTCGACGTGCACGGCCACGCGCTGCTGGGCGCTTCGCACGACCACCACCAGGCGCATGCGGCCGACGGTTTCGGCGCTCTTCGGGCTGACTTGCAGCAGCGCACCGAGCCAGAAGAAAGCCACCGGGCGGTCGCCGAAGGTGTACGCGCCGGAGGCATAGGCCTTGTCGACCTCTTCGCTCGACGCCCGGCGCACGATCTCCACCAGGTTCGACGGCACGGCCACCGTCACGTTGCCGCAGCGCAGCATCACCACCTGCGTCACCGCTGTCGTCAACGGCAGTTGCAGCTTGAAACTGGTGCCCTGCCCGAGCGAAGTGGCGGTCTCGATGCGGCCACCCATGGCATTCACTTCGGAACGCACCACGTCCATGCCGATGCCGCGTCCGGCCAGCTCGGTCACTTTGTCGGCGGTGGAGAAACCGGGGGTGAAGATCAGGTTGGCCAACTCGGCGTCGGGATAGGCCTGGTCGGCCTGCAGCAGGCCCATCGATTCGCCTTTGGCGCGGATGCGCCGCAGATCCAGGCCGGCGCCGTCGTCGCGGAATTCGATGCTGACTTCGTTGCCTTCCTGGCTGAGCGCCACGGTGATGGAACCGACCGGGTCCTTGCCCGCCTGCTGCCGCACGGCGGGAAGCTCCACGCCGTGGGTGACGCTGTTGCGCAGCAAGTGCTCGAAGGCGCCGGTCATCCGGTCCAGCACGCCCCGGTCGACTTCGATCGAGCCGCCCACGATGTCGAGCCGCACCTGCTTGCCGGTTTCCTTGGCGGCTTGGCGGACCACGCGGTAGAGGCGGTCGGAGAGGCCTTCGAATTCGACCATGCGGGTGCGCAGCAGGTCGTCCTGCAGGTTGCGGGTCAAACGGGCCTGGGCGGCGAGTTCGTCTTCCGCGCCTTCCACCGTGCGCTGCAAGGTGCGCTGCACCGTGGCCACGTCGTTGACCGACTCGGCCATCATGCGGGTGAGTTCCTGGAAGCGGGTGAAACGGTCAAACTCCAGCGGATCGAAGGACTGGTCGGCCGCCTTGGCGGCCTCCAGCCGGGAGCTCATCTGGGTTTCGCCCTGGATTTCGATGTCCCGCAGCTGCATGCGCAACCGCTCCAGGTTGTCGGTGAGGTCGCCGAGGGTGCCGCGCATCTGCGAGACCTCGGATTCGATGCGGGCCCGCGTGATGCTGACTTCCCCGGCCTCGTTCACCAGGCGGTCCAGCAAGGTGGCGTTTACCCGCACCGACGACGCGGTGCCGCCGCCCGTGCCGGCCCCTGGGCCGCGGGACACCACGGCGGCGTTCGCGAAGCGGGACCAATCGACCTCGGGCAGCGCCTCCGCCGGGTCTTGCTTGCCGGAGACCGGCTCGACCGCGCGCGCGGACCTTTCGCCGGCGGCTGCCAGGCCGTGCGACTCCTCATTGTCCCGTGCGGGTGCGACCGCGGCGGCCAGGGGCAGGACCGGCGACTCCACCGGCGGCAGGGAAGCCAGCGGCATGAGGCCCGACAAACCTTGGCGGGATTCGGCCGAAGGCGAGACCGCGGCGGCGTCTTCCGCCTGCTGCACGGCGTCGGCATAGGACGCGGCGTCTCGGGCACGCAGCGCTTCGAAGGTGTGCATCAACGCGTCGGCGCGGGATTCCAGCGCGGCCACGTCGGCGGCCTGGGGCTCGTCCATGGCCATGACGTGCTCGATGCGCGTCTCCAGCCTGTGGGCCAGCTCACCCAGGCGCATGGCGCCGGCCAGCCGGGCGCCGCCCTTGAGCGTGTGCAACGTCCGCATGCATGCGGAACCGAGGCTCTTGTCCGCCGGCGCGTCGGCCCAGTCGCGCATCTGGCCCGACAACTGCGGCAGCAGCTCCTGGGCCTCTTCTTCGAAGATCGGGAACAGGTCGATGTCCACCGCGTCGACGGCGTCGATGTCTTCTTCGCCGTCTTCCAACGCGGAAGCATGGACGACCGCCGAACGGCTGGCATCGACCGACAAGGCGGCCAGAGGCTTGAGTTCGCCCTTGCCCAAGCCATCCAGCAGCGCTTCCGCGGGCAGCGAGGCCCAGGCGGAGTCCGCGGCGGGCGGCGGTTCGGCCGCATCGGCAGCCTCGTCCAGCGCGCCCCTGCCGGATTCCAGCGCGGCAAGGTCCTGAGCCGCCGCGGCTTCTTCCAGGCGTTTGGCGGACGAAATTTCGTGTTCGGCCAGGCGCTGGAGCAGGTCGGGGTCGGGCTGCTTCAGGAAGCCCGCGGCAAATTGGTGCAGCAAATGCCGGATCTCTTCGGCGACCGCGACGAACAGCGCCGCCTCTTCGGGCGTGCCCCTGCCGATCGCCTGCACGCGCATCTCGGCGTGCTCGAGCATGCGCGCCAGGTGAGACAGGTCGGCGAATCCCACCGTGGCCGAGCTTCCCGCCAGCGAATGCGCCATCGCGACGGCGTTCTCGCTGATCGGCTGGTGCAGTTCGAGGGACCATTCGGCCAGCTCGGTGGACAGGCGGCGCGACAGTTCGTCGGCCTCGTTCAGGTAGATGTTGAACAGCGGGAGGCTGACGCGCAGCGGTCCCACCCATTTCACTTGGTCGTCGTCCTGCGCGACCTGCTCGCCAGTTGCCGGTTCGGCGGCCGACTCCGGCGCATCGGCTGGCCCTGCCTCGTCGGCAGGCGGTTGTGCCTCCTGCGGAGCCGGCTCGGCCTCGCCCACATCCAGGTTGAGCAGGTCGTCGGAAGAGAAATCGGCCTCAGGAGGCGAGAGCTCGGCGGTCGGCGCCGCGGCGGCGGCTTCATCGGCGAAATCGACGAGGTCGATTTCGATCATTTCGATGGACTCGACAGGGTCGAGCGCGCCATGGCTAGACGAGCCGAAGGAGGAATCCAGCGGCTGCGGCTGCGTGGTGAGGTGCTCGAAAGCCTCCAGCATCAGCGGATAGTCGGTGTTCGCCCAGTTCGTCCTGTCTTGCACCGGCAGCGGAGGCATCGCTTCGGATGCGTCGCCTGACACTTCGGGCAACTCGGCGGTTTCCGGCAGTTCGGCGGCCTCCGGCAGCTCGATGGCTTCCGCGGAAGGGATGTCAGTGTTCAGCGAAAGCCCGTCCAGCGCGGAAAGGTCGAGCGCGATTTCTTCGACCGCGGGCTCCGGCACGGGCGGCGCTGAGGCGGCGTCGGGCAGCGTCAAAGGCGGCAGTTGGAACTCGGGTTGGCGATCGGGCCGGTCGGTCGCCTCGGGCGCGGCCGGCGAGCCCAAGGAGAGGTCGATCTTCGAGAGCAGTTCCTCCACGACCGGCAAAGGCGCGGCCACCGGAGGCTGCAGCGCCGCGGGCTGCGTCGCCGCGGCTTGCTGGGATTCGAGCTGCACCGGCGGAGCCGCGCCCTTGAGCGCTTCGGCGGCCTGGGCCATGGTGCTGGACTTGCGGTTCGCGTCCTGGCCGGTCGCGATGTCCTCCACCCATTGGGCCAGGTGGTCCAGCGCCCAATCGGTGAATTCCGTCAATGCGGCGTCGTCGGACGCGGGCTCGGCCAGGCGGGTGTTGTAGATCTGCTCGCCGGTCCAGGCGGCGTCGCCGAATTCCACCAGGCCCACCATGCGCGAGCTGCCTTTGAGGGTGTGGAAGGCACGCCGCAGCGTGGTCAGCTCGGCCAGTTCGCCGGGCCCTTGGCGCAAGGCGTCAAGCGCCGTGCGCGCGGTGTCGAGCACTTCCCGGGCTTCTTCGAGGAAGATCTCCCGCATTTCGGGGTCTTCGTCGAGGCTGTGGCTGGGCACAGCCGGCGAGGATGCCGGCGCTTTGGCGGCGGCCGGCGGCGCCGGGGGGATGTCATCCAGGCCGATGGGGCCGGACGCGGTGTGGACGAAATCGGCCAAGGCCTCGGACACATCTCCCCGCACGGCGGAAGCATCCTCGTCATCGACGGCCTGCTGCAAAGCGGTCTGGGCGGTCGAGGCCATGGCGGCCAGGCCCGGTTGGTCGGCCGCATGGGCTTCCTGTGACAACCGTTCCAGGTCGCGGGTGACTTCCGCCAGCGGCACGTCGTCCCGGACCGCGTTCAGCGACAGCGACTGCACCTGCTCGATCAGGCGGGGCTCCACCTGCGGCAGGCTGGAACGCTGGGGCTCGCCCTGCGCACCGTTCCCGCGGCCCATCACGGGCGCAAGCACGCCGGCCTGCGGGTCGTAGACGAACAGCGACTTCACCAGGTTGGGCTGCACGCTGAGCATGTCGATCAGGAAACCCAGCGCGCCGAGGTTGCCGGCCAGGCGGTCGAAGACGCCCGCATCCCGGATGTGCGCCTGGTCGATCTCGGTGGAAGCCAGGCCATCGACCTCGTCGCGCATGCGCAGCAAGGCCGCGGCGGCCTGGTCCATGCCGAGCACGGAAAGCACCCCGCGCATCGACGAGAGCTGGTTCGGCACGGACACGAGCACTTCGCGCTTGGTCGGGTCGCGGAAGAACAGGTCGATCTGCTTTTCGGCTTCGGACAGCGAGGCCCTCAGTTCCTGGACCACGCTGCCCATGGTCTGGCGGTCGGAGACCCGCCTGTAGAGGTCTTCGATCCAGGGTTCCAGGGGCTCGGAGGCCTCGCCCCGGCGCACCGCCGACAGGCGCTGCGACAACCGCGCGACGCGCTCGGCCTGCCCGTCGGAATCGAGCTCGCCGTCTTCCAGGCAAGCCTCCAGGTAAAGCAGGCTGGTCGCCACTTCCATCGCCATCGGCGCGGGAGGGGCCGACCCGCTTTGCTGGGTCATCGCGACCGCTTGCTGCAGTTCGGCCGCCAGGACCTCGCCCGACGGGAACAGCCGCTTGAGGGAATCGCCGACCAGCGAGAACTGCTCGGCCAGGCCGGTCAAGCGGTGCATCTCGGCGCCGGCCACGGCGGACCAGGAATCCTTGGCCGCGGCGACGCGTTTGCGCGCCTGGGCCAGCCAGCTCGGATCGAAGCGGCCCAGCGAACTCTTGGTGTAGTCGGCGGGCGGGTTCTGGGAAAGCCGCCAATACTGGCGCACGGTCGCCAGCCGCGGCGCGTCCTGGCCGGCGCCGGGCGACGCGGACTGGGCGCAGAAGAAGAGGATGTCCTGCGCCAAACGCTCGGAGACGGCCGCGTCGCCGTCGCCCTTGGCGACGAGGCGCAATTGGGACAGCAGACGCGAGGCCAGCCGCTTGCTGTAGACGTCGGGCTTGAGCAGGCCGGTGGCCTGGGCCTCGAAGGCGGCGGCAGCCAATTTCCACAAGGCGGCGGTCTGGGCTTGCGCGGAGCCTTCGCCCAGGCCGGCGAAGATGTCGCTCATCCGGGCGAAAACCTTGTTCGACGCGCCCCGCATCATCGTGAGCATCTGCTGCTCGAGCGCGGACTGGGTGGCGGCGTCCGGTTCGCGAGCGACCGCGGTGGGATCGCTCGGCAGGTTGTGCCATTGCCAATCCACCGTCCACAGGTCGGCGGGATGAATGCGGTCGGCGCCGGCGATCTCCTGGACCGCACGGTATTGCGGGAACAGGGACAGCGGCGAGATGGGCGAGCCGGCCAGCAGGCGCGACAGGTAGTCGAGCAGCGCGAAGGAGGCTTTCTCGATGTCGTCCACCACCAGCGATGTGAGCTTGCCGGGTTTGGCGATGTAACGCTGGACGGCCGCCTCGCTCGCGCGGAGCAAGGTCGCGGCGGCGGACAACCCGACCAGTTCAAGGGCGCCCACACCCTGGTGGATCTGGGCACGGGCGCTGCGCAGGACGCTCGGGTCCACCGCATCGACATCGGCCCCCGCCATGGCCTCGGATTCCTTGACGAAACGGCGCAAGGACTTGTGCGCCGCATCCAGGGAGCGGCGCAACTCATCGTGGACCCAGGCCAGTGCGCTCAGGTCGGTGCTGGAATCGATGTCACGGGTGGGAGTGTGCATCCGGTGCCTTGTCGTCTTTCGTCAGTAGTTCGGTCGCGGACTGATCGTCGCCCCCCGGCAGCGGGAACTTATTCGATCTTGAATCGCGCCACGGACTGCTTGAGTTCTTCCGCGGTCTTGGAGAGTTCGCGCACCATCTGGGCCGTGGAGCGGGTGCCTTCTCCGGTCTGCTCCGTCACCGCGAAAATGTGCTGGATGTTGGCGGCCACCACGTTGGCGGATTGCGCTTCGCTGAGCGCCTGGTTGGAAATCTGGTCGATCAGCTCGGCGAGGCGGCGCGACACGCGGTCGATGTCGCCGAGCGCGGAACCTGCCGCGTCGGTCAGCCGGGTACCTTCCACCACACCCTGCGTCGAACGTTCCATCGCGCCCACCGCGTCCTGGGTGTCGGTCTGAATGGTCTTCACCAGGGCCGCGATCTGGCGCGTCGCGTCGCCGGAGCGTTCCGCGAGGCGCTGCACTTCTTCCGCAACCACCGAGAAGCCCCGGCCCGCTTCGCCGGCGGAGGCCGCCTGGATGGCGGCGTTCAGGGCCAGCACGTTCGTCTGCTCGGTAATGTCGGAAATCAGCTCGGTGATTTCACCGATCTCCTGCGACGACTCGCCCAGCCGCTTGATCCGCTTGGAGGTTTCCTGGATCTGCTCGCGGATGGAGTTCATACCGCCGATCGTGTTCTGCACCGCCTGACGGCCGGTCTCGGCCGCTTCCAGCGATTGGCGCGCAACGTCCACGGTTTCCTGCGCCTGTGCGGACACCTCGTTGATTCGGGTCGCCATCTGCAGCACCGCTTCACCGGTCTGGCGGATCTCGTGCAGCTGCTCGGTCGACGCGGCCAGCAGCTCGGTCGACGTGGCTTCCACCTGCTGCGTCGTCTCGGTCACCCGCGACACCGTGCCCTGCACCTGCGACACCAGCGTACGCAGCTCTTCCACCGTGTAGTTCACCGAGTCGGCGATCGCGCCCGTGATGTCTTCCGTCACCGTCGCCTGCTGCGTCAAGTCGCCTTCCGCCACCGTCTGCAGTTCGTTCATCAATCGCAAAATCGCAGCCTGGTTGGCGTCGTTGACGCGCTTGGCTTCCTGCTCCTGGCGTTCCGCTTCCAAGCGCTGGTTCTCGGCGAGCGCCGCACGCTGGCGCTGGTCGCTCACGTACAGGCGCAGCAGGCCGGCGCCGCTGGCGATGATGACGCCCGCGGAAAGCAACAGCAGCAGGAAAGCCGCACCGCCGAAACCGGTTTCCCGGCCCAGCCGCTCCTGCACGCCCTCCAGGCCTTTGCGCAGCGGTTCGCTGTCGGCGATGATGGCCGCCTGCGCTTCACGCGCGGAAACCAGGCCCTGCAAGTTGCCCAGAATCGTGCCGGCCTGGGCGCGCGTCTCTTCGTATTGCTTGATCAGCAGCGTCAGCCGCTCCTTGGTCTGCGCATCCTTCGTGCCCGGCAGGCGCAGCTCGGCGTTGCCTTGCAACAAGCCTTGGGCGATTTCGCGGAAGGAGTTCAAGTCCTTGCCCAGCAGGAACACCGCCTCCGGGCTCACGCCTTCCACCGTCAGGAATTCGTTCGCGCTCTTGCCGATGCGCTGCGTCAACATCACCAGTTGGCCGACCGCGGACAACTCCGCCGATGTCGCTTCCTGCTGAAGCTTGAGGGAAGAGACCGTTTCCGCGGTTTCCAGGAGGTCGGAGGACTGGCGGTTGATGGTGCGCAACGCCTGCCCGACCTGCGTCAGGATCTGCTGCTGCCCGACCACGGTGTTGGCGTTCTTCTCGGCGCGGTCCACCAGGGGAAGCATCGGCGCCAGGGTCTCCTGGACGCTGGCCGGGGCGGGGGTCAACTCGGCGTTGCCGTCCTTCAGGCCTCGGACCGTCTTGGCGAGCACTTCGGTGCTCTCGCGCACTTCGGGGAAGGCCTGCGGGCTGCCCACGAGGGCCTGGGACACCGACTTCGCGAGACGCTGCGACTGCATCAGCGCCTGGCCGGTGGCCGCGACCTGGGCCGAACCCTTGTCGGCGGAATTCAACGAGTACACCGTGGTGGCGACCAGCCCCACCAGGCCCAGCAGGCCCAGGAAACCCAGGATGCGCTGCTGTTCGGCGGCCGGGCGGTTGCCGATCAACGGCAGCCCGCTGTCGGCCGGGGACGACGGCAGGCCGTCGACACCTTGGACGCGGGTCTCGGAAAAATCGGCCAGTTCGGAAGGAGCCGCCTCGGTGATGATGGAGTTGCCCGACTGCTGCACCGAGTTGCCGTGCAAGGCGGCGGTGCGCTCCATGGGGGATTCCATCGAGTCCAGGGCCGGACGGGCTTCTTCCGCGTCAAAGCCGGCGCCTTCGGCTAGGACGTCGCCTTCCTCGTGCCCGTTGCGGTCTTTGCCCAATCCGATTTTTTTCAGGAAGCTCATATGGCCCTCGTCAGGTCTCGTCCCACTCGATACAGGTAACAGGCTGAAGTATCAACCTACGATTTTCAGAAATGCCTCGCTCTCCGCCAGCGCGGAAAGGCTCAACTCTTGCCACAGGCGCCCCCCGGCATCCCGGTAGCGCTGGCCGACGAAAGGCGGTGCGCCCTCGGGGTTGGCCGAGGAATCGGGCAACAGCTGGGTCACGTTGCGCAGGCCGGCGAGCTTGTCGACCAGCAAGGCGCAGTTGATTTCAAGGCCGGCGTTGAAAGCCACCAGGCGCGACACGTCCCGGCCCGCATCCCCGGCCTGCCTTCCCGTGGCCTCGATCCCCAGGAACCTCGACAAGTCGACCACGCCGTGCAAGTGGCCGCGAAGGTTGGCCACGCCCAGGAACCACGACAGCGAATGGGGGACGGGGAGGATGCCGGAGAAGGGGAAGATCTCGCCGGCGTCCTTCAACGGGAGCAGGAAACCGCGGCCCGCGGCTTCCACGGCCAACCAGGATTTGCCCCGTTCCTGCGTACGGGCGAGCTTGAGGCGCTCAGCCAAGCGACTCTGAAGTTCCCTCAGTGCTTCCTTATTGGCCATCGACTATGAGTCCGCGTTCAGGCAGGTATTCGTTGGAATAAGCCCGGCGTTTTTCAGCCGAAGGCGCGGATTTTGGCAACGAGTTCGTCTGGATCGACGGGTTTGACGATGTAGTCCCGGGCCCCCTGGCGCATGCCCCAGACCCGGTCCGTCTCCTGGTTCTTGCTGGTGCACATGATGACGGGGACGTCGGCGAAGCGCGGGTCGCGCGTGATGGCGCGCGTGAGCTGGAAGCCGTTCTGGCCTGGCATGACGACGTCCATCAGGATCAAGTCGGGCTTTTCCTCGCCCAACCGGCGCATCGCGTCTTCGCCGTTTTCGGCGGTGCGCACGGTGAACCCGAGTTTGCCGAGCACGTCGCTCAGGTAATGCAGCTCGGTTTTCGAGTCGTCGACCAGAAGAATTTTTTTCACAGGCATGTCTCAATCTCCATCCAGCACCGCCAACGGCAGTTGTCGCCGAAGCGCGCGCCGGATTCCATCCCGCGCCCGCCCGCCAATGGGTTATCCGGCAGCGCCGCGGCGGTGTTGCTCCACCGCCTGCAGCAGCTGGTCTTTCGTGAAAGGCTTGGTCAGGTAATCCTGCGACCCCACCATCCTGCCCCGGGCCTTGTCGAACAAGCCGTCTTTGGAAGACAGCATGATGACCGGTACTTCGGCAAATTTGGCATTTCTTTTAATGATGGCGCAGGTTTGATAACCATCGAGGCGCGGCATCAAAATGTCGCAAAAGATTAAATCGGGTTGATGATCGTTGACTTTGGCCAGTGCATCGAAACCATCCTCGGCCAGCAATACTTCATATCCGCCTTGCTTGAGGAAAATCTCCGCACTGCGCCTGATGGTATTGCTGTCGTCGATGACCAGCACCTTGATCGAAGAACCGCCAGCTGGGCTTGCACTCGCTTGGCTTGCATCCATCACCCAACGTTCTCCTCAACGATTCTTGAATGTAACGAGTGCGTGCTCACAGCTTGCCGGGGGGAACACTGGCCGACCGCTTAGCTTAGAACGCCACCATCTCGAAGTCTTCTTTTCGGGCGCCGCATTCCGGGCAGGTCCAGTTCATCGGGACAGCGTCCCAAGGGGTTCCCGGTGCGATGCCGTGTTCCGGATCACCTGCGGCCTCATCGTATATCCAGCCGCAAATTAAACACATCCAGGTACGCGGTTCGGTCACTTGATTTTTCTTGAGTTCACTACAATGGATTCAGATTGTAGCGATGCACTGTGGCAAAAAGCCAAGAGTTTGTAGGCACATACGCAACATTCCTCACGCCTTCGTAGAAGTTTGGCACGGATGTCGTCAACTTCAGTTTTGATCGATCGGACCCTGCCTGCATGAAGCCTGCCGCCCCTCCTTCTCCCGACGAAACCCAGAACCCCGACCAGGACGCGGCGGGCGCGAGCCCCGGTTGCGTGATGGTCTTCAACGCCAGTGACCCGACAGGCGCCGGCGGCCTGGCGGGCGACGTCGCCACGGTCGCCGCCATGGGCGCGCACGCCCTGCCCGTGGTCACCGCGGTGGTGATGCGCGACACGGCGGAGATCTTCGACCACCACGTCATCGACGCCGATGTGATCGCCGAGCAGGCGCGCAGCGCGCTGGAAGACATCACGATCGCCGGATGGAAAGTCGGCTTCCTCGGGTCCGCCGAGGGCGTCAGCGCGGTGGCCGAGATCCTGTCCGACTACCCCGAAGTGCCGCTCGTGGCCTACATGCCCCACCTGGCCTGGGTCGAGGAAGAGGCCCAGCAGGCTTACCTGGAAGCCTTCCGCGAGCTGGTGCTGCCGCAGGCCGAGGTGCTCGTGGGCAGCCACCAGACGCTGACCGATTTCCTGCTGCCCGACTGGGAGGCCGACCGCCCCGCGTCGCCGCGAGAACTGGCTGTCGCGGCCGCCGAGCACGGCACCCGTTTCGTCCTGGTGACCAGCGTGCCGCTGCCCGACCAGAACCTGGACAACGTGCTCGCCTCGGCCCAGGGGGCGATCACCGGCGAGAAGTTCGAGCGCTTCGACGTGAGCTTCGTGGGTGCGGGCGACACGCTTTCGGCCGCGCTGGCCGCCCTGCTGGCCACCGGGGCCGACCTCCCCGCCGCCGTTGGCGAATGCCTGGCCTTCCTGGACCAGGCGCTCGATGCCGGCTTCCGGCCCGGCATGGGCAATGTCGTCCCGGACCGCTTCTTCTGGGCCCTGCCGCCCGGCGAGGAGGACGAGGGCGCCGAAGGTCACGACGTCGCCGCGCCGCCGCCGCCCGGCGCCCCGCCCCGGCAAGTCCACTGAGCAGTTCGATCCACGGCGCACCCCGACGGCACGGGACTGGAAAACGACAGGCCCGCCGGCCACCGCCGGCATCGGCCGGCCGCCACCGTCCGCCCACCCCCAACCCACCACCGCCAACGTGACCTCCACCAACGCCGAACTCTTCGCCCGCGCCCAGCAAGTCATCCCCGGCGGCGTCAATTCGCCCGTGCGCGCCTTCCGCGCCGTGGGCGGCACGCCGCGCTTCATCGCAAGGGCCGACGGCGCCTACCTGTTCGACGCCGAAGGCAGGCGCTACATCGACTACATCGGCTCCTGGGGTCCGATGATCCTCGGGCACGGCCACCCCGCGGTGCGGGAGGCGGTGCACCGGGCGGTGGACGAAGGGCTGTCCTACGGCGCCCCCACCGAGCGCGAAGTCGAACTGGCCGAGGTGCTGCTCGGCCTGGTGCCCAGCATGGAACAGGTCCGTCTCGTGAGCTCGGGCACCGAAGCGACGATGAGCGCGCTGCGGTTGGCGCGCGGCGCCACCGGCCGCAGCCTGATCGTCAAGTTCGAGGGCTGCTACCACGGGCACGCCGACGCGCTGCTGGTCAAGGCCGGTTCCGGCCTGGCGACTTTCGGCCATGCCACGAGCGCGGGCGTCCCGCAAGAGGTCGTCCAGCATACGCTGGTGCTGCCCTACAACGAGGTCGGCGCGCTGGAGGCCGCCTTCGCGGAGCACGGCGGCAAGATCGCCTGCGTGATGGTCGAGCCGATCTGCGGCAACATGAATTTCGTCCGCGGCACGGTACCTTTCATGAGCCGGCTGCGGGCTCTGTGCAGCCAGCACGGCGCGCTGCTGGCCTTCGACGAGGTGATGACCGGCTTCCGTGTGGCGCTGGGCGGCGCCCAGAGCCTGTACGCCCAGCTGATCCCGGGTTTCTCGCCCGACATCAGCGTTTTCGGCAAGGTCATCGGCGGCGGCATGCCGCTGGCGGCCTTCGGCGGCAAGCGCGCCGTGATGGAGCAGCTGGCGCCGCTGGGCCCGGTCTACCAGGCCGGGACGCTCTCCGGCAACCCGGTCGCCACCGCGTGCGGGCTGGCCACTTTGCGTGAAATCCAGCGGCCGGGGTTCTTCGAGTCACTCGGCGCCCGCACACGCGCCCTGGTGGACGGCCTGCTGGCGGCCGCGCGGGACGCCGGCGTGCCGCTGGTGGGCGACTGCGAAGGCGGCATGTTCGGCTTTTTCTTCGCGCCCGAGATGGCGCAGAACTACGCCGAAGTCATGGCCACCGACAAGGAAGCCTTCAACCGCTTCTTCCACGGCATGCTCGACCGCGGCGTCTACCTGGCGCCGGCGCTGTACGAGGCGGGTTTCGTCAGCGCCGCCCACACCGACGACGACATCGCCGCCACGTTGCAGGCGGCGCGGCAGGCGCTGGGCTGACCAGGCACGCAAGGAAGGCCCGCCGCAACCCAACCCCTACCATCCGCGGCCGGCCGGCGAACAACAACCGGATATCCCCATGCACATCCACATCCTCGGCATCTGCGGCACTTTCATGGGCGGCCTGGCCGCGCTGGCGCGCGAGGCCGGCCACCAGGTCACCGGCTGCGACGCGCAGGTCTACCCGCCGATGAGCGACCAGCTGCGCAGCCTGGGCATCGACCTCATCGAAGGCTACGGCGCCGACCAGTTGTCCCAGGTCAAGCCGGACATCTTCGTCGTCGGCAACGTCGTCAGCCGCGGCAACGAGCTGATGGAGGCCATCCTCGACGCCGGCCTGCCCTACACCAGCGGACCGCAATGGCTGGCCGAGCACGTGCTGGCCGGCCGCCACGTGCTGGCGGTGGCGGGCACCCACGGAAAGACCACCACCACGTCGATGCTCGCCCGCATCCTCGACCACGCCGGCCTCGGGCCCGGCTTCCTGGTGGGCGGCGTGCCGCTGAACTTCGGCGTCTCCGCCCGCCTGGGCGGCGCCCGTCCCGGTTCGCCGTTCGTGATCGAGGCGGACGAATACGACACCGCCTTCTTCGACAAGCGCAGCAAGTTCGTGCACTACCGCCCGCGCACCGCGGTGCTCAACAACCTGGAGTTCGACCACGCCGACATCTTCGACGACCTGCACGCGATCGAGCGCCAGTTCCACCACCTGGTGCGCACCGTGCCCGCCACCGGCCGCCTGGTGGTCAACGCGCGGGACGAGAACCTGCAGGCCGTGCTCGCCAAGGGCTGCTGGACCCCGGTGGTGCGCTTCGGCGCCCGCAAGGAGACGCCGGGCGAGCTGCGCGCGCGCGGCGAGCCGGACGCCTTCGACGTGCTGCGCGGCAGCCTGAAGATCGCCCGCGTCGAATGGAATCTGCTCGGCGAGCACAACCAGCTCAACGCCCTGGCCGCGATCGCCGCGGCCGAGCACCTCGGCGTCGCGCCGGACACCGCGGCCGCCGCCCTGTCCGGCTTCGAGAACGTGCGCCGCCGCCTGGAACTGGTCGGAGAGGCCAAAGGCATCAAGGTCTACGACGACTTCGCCCACCACCCGAGCGCGATCCGCACCACCATCAACGGGCTGCGCCGAAAGGTGGGCGACGAACGCATCATCGCGGTCTTCGAGCCGCGTTCCAACACGATGAAGCTCGGTGCGATGAAAGCCATGCTGCCCTGGGCGCTGGAGGAGGCCAACTTCTCGGTCTGCCACAGCGGCGGCCTGGAATGGAACGCCGCCCAGGCGCTGGCGCCGCTGGGGCTCAACGCGCAGAGCTGGGACAGCGTCAACGCGGTGGTCCAGGCCGTCGCGGCCGTCGCTCAGCCCGGCGACCACGTGCTGTGCATGAGCAACGGCAGCTTCGGGGGCATCCACGGCAAGCTGTTGAAAGTGCTGGCCGACCGAGACTGAAGCGCGCCAGGGCTCGGCAGCGCCGGCGGCGTCACCAGGTGAAGACGGTGTAGAGCACGCGGCCCCAGACTTCGGTGTTGAACCAAAGCAGGCCCAGCAAATAGCAATAGCGCCGCAGCCGCAGGCCGAGCTCGCCCCAGCGGTCGTCTCCGGAGACGACGAAGGACGCGACGGTGAAGACCCATCCCGCGAAGAAGAGCAGGAAAAAGCCGCCCAGGATCCAGCGCAAGACAGTCATCGGGTCGTATCCGTCGTCGTGGGATCGATGGGGGCCCCGCGGGCCCGGGACGCGGCGGTCAAAGCGCCACCACGATTCGCTCGAGGGCCAGCACGGCGAAGAAGGCCAGGCCGGCGATCACCGTCCACTTGACCACCACCAGGCCGCGCTGGCGCCAGCGCACCTGGCCCGTGCCGATGTACAGGGCGAAGCACAGCAACCCGGCCACGAGCAGCAGCAGGACCACGGCGCGGAACAGCAGCATCGCGCGAGCGCCCCGTCACCACGCGGGCGCCAGCTCGGCCAGGCCGGCGGGCGCCTTGGCGGCGTCGTCGAAACTCACCCACTCGTGGTTGCGCGGGTCTTCCAGCACCGCCCTGAGCAGCTTGTTGTTCAGCGCGTGGCCGCTGCGGAAGGCGCTGTAAGCGGCCAGCAGCGGGTGCCCGGCGACGAAAAGGTCGCCGATGGCGTCGAGGATCTTGTGCTTCACGAACTCGTCGTCGTAGCGCAGGCCGTCCTGGTTGAGCACCCGGGACTCGTCCACCACGATGGCGTTGTCCATGCTGCCGCCCAGGCCCAGGCCGCGCGAACGCATCATCTCCACGTCTTTCGTGAAGCCGAAGGTGCGGGCGCGGGCGATCTGCTGCTTGTAGCCGCCGGAGCCCATGTCGAAGGACACCTGCTGGCCGGTCTGGTCGACGGCCGGGTGGTCGAAATCGATCTCGAAGGTGAGCTTGTAGCCTTCGAAAGGTTCGAGCTTCGCCCACTTGAGCGTGCGGCCCTGGCCTTCGCTGACCTCGACCGGCTGCTTGATGCGCATGAATCGCTTGGGCGCGTCCTGCAGGGCGATGCCGGCGCTTTGCAGCAGGTAGACGAAGGAGGCGGCGGAACCGTCGAGGATGGGGACCTCCTCGGCCGTGATCTCGACCAGCAGGTTGTCCAGGCCCAGCCCGGCGCAGGCCGACAGCAAGTGCTCGACAGTGTTGACCTTCGGCGCGCCGGGGTCGCCGCCCGGCGAGAGCGTGGTGGCCATGCGCGTGTCGCACACGGAATGCGTGCGCACCGGGATGTCCACCGGCTGCGGCAGGTCGACGCGGCGGAAGACGATGCCGGAGTCCACGGGGGCGGGCCTGAGCGTCAGTTCCACCCGTTGTCCGCCATGAAGGCCGACGCCCACGGCGCGGGTCACGGACTTGAGGGTTCTTTGGGCAAGCATGGGCGTAAGTGTAGGGGGAGCCCCGCAGGCCTGTTCGCTGCCGGCGCGAATCGGCCGGGGCCGCCCCGACCACCGCGGTTCAGGGGGACGACCTTTCATTGCACGCCAGCTTGAATCGACCGGGCCGATGCGCCGGCCGGGCCCAAAAATGGCGCGGCCGTTCGTCGAGCAGGGCGTGCAAGATTCACGAACAGCGCGGATGCATGCATGCGCAAGCCGCATCGCAAACCGACACCAAGGCGGGCCCCTGCCCCCCGGTCATTCGACGGCGTGCGGGCCGCAGCCCCGCATCCCATGCATTCCCTGCATCCAGGCATTCGTTGAGAAATTGATACCGCGTTCCGGCTTATCTACGCTGGCCGCAGCGGGCTTCGAAGGCGCAGCTCCAGCGGCCACCATGGCCGCGGGCGCCCCCCGCACAGGGAGATCAACATGCAAACGGCCCCCCCGTTGGAAAAGACCTACGAAGACATTGCAGCCGCCTACCGTTCGCCGCCCTGGTGGTACGACACCCGGGGTTTCTTCATACTCACCTTCGCCTACCACAACAGCCTGCCCGCGCAGTTGCGTTTCTTCGGGCGCAACATGGGCCCGAGGCACCTGGAAGTGGCCTGCGGCACGGGCACCCTGCTGGCGATGGCGCTGCGCTGGCGGCGCTGGAAGGGGATGCCGGACAGCCGTGTCGTCGGCCTGGATTGCGCCGAATCCATGCTGGCGGGCGCGGTGCGGCGCTTCCGGCGCCGCCCCGAGGTGGAGCTGCGCCGCGGCGATGCGGTCGACCTGCCATTTCCCGCGGACTCGTTCGACACCGTCAACCTCGCGAACTCCTTCCACTGCCTGCCGGCCGTGGACCCGGTCCTGGCCGAAGTCTTGCGCGTGCTGCGACCGGGCGGCACGCTGGCAGCCAACGTGTTGCTGCACCCCCGCGGCCGGCAGCCGCTGCGCGGCATCGCCGGGCTTATCAACCGCTGGGGCATTCGCAAGGGCATCCTGCACGCCACCTATGCGCGAGATGACGCGCTGCGCCGGCTGGCCGAGGCGGGCTTCGAGCTCGTCTCGGAATCGGTGTCGGGCAGTTGCTTGGACGTGCTGGCGCGCAAGCCCACCTGAGCCATGGGCAAGGAACACGCAAGGGAGACAGAGCCCGGGGACACCATCATCGGTTTCCCGGCCCGCCTCAAGCCGAACCCGTCGCCGCGCCCCACGGCCCCGGCAGAAGCGGCGGTGGCGCAGTACCTGAAGATCCGAGCCGCCAATTCCGACAGCCAACGCAGCACCGCCAGCGTCCTGGTCAACCGCATGTACAGCGCACGGGGCTATCGTGGCACCGCCGCGTCCGGCGCCGAGCCGGCGAGGACGCCGCACCAGCTGACGCTGACGGCCAGCGAGCGCGGGGAGGTGGTCGGCACTTTGACTGTGGGCTTCGACCACCCGCGGCACGGGCTGCGATCGGACGACACCTTTGAATCGGAGATCGACCGCCTGCGGGCCCAAGGCAGGAAGATCTGCGAATTCACCAAGCTGGCGATGGACGGCGGCGCGTTGAGGGCGAAATCCAAGCAGGCGCTGGCTGCGATGTTCCACGTGGCGTACATCTACGCACACCGCCTCCACCGTTTCTCGACGCTGGTCATCGAGGTCAACCCCCGGCACGTCGCCTACTACGAACGCATGCTGGGTTTCCAGGCGATCGGCGAAGAACGCCTGAACCGTCGCGTCGACGCCCCGGCGGTGCTGCTGAAACTGGAATTCCTCGACCTGCAAGCCGCCATCGGCGCCCACGGCGGCGTCGGAAATAGAAACAGCGACGACAAGTCGCTGTTCACCCACGCTTTTTCGGTGCAGGAAGAAGCCGCCATCGCCGGCCGCCTGCACGGCCTGATGGCGAATCACTGAAACAGAAGCGGCCGCCAAATCGGCGCCGCCCCCACAGCGCAAGCGAGCCGCCGCCCAAACCAGCCTCACGCCACAGCGGAAGCGAAGCGACCCGCACCATCAAGCCACGCCCCAGGATCCGGCTCCGCCGGTCCAACGGGTGGCGCCCCTTGGGGGCAGGAGCGCCAGCGACTGGGGGGCCCTATTCAATCAGCCTGCTTGCGCAAGAACGCCGGAATCTCGATCTCGTCCATGCCGTTGCTGGCCAGCGCGTCGACCTTGGCCGCCGCGGTGCGGCCGTTGCGCCACACGCTCGGGGTGTTCAGGCCGGTGTAGTCGTGCGTGGGCGCGGCCGCCTGCACCGGCTGGGTCAGCACCGGGATGTTGTCGGTGCCGGTGCGCAGCACCGGGGCGCTGTGCACGACGCTGATCGGGGTCTGCTGGCGCTGCTTGGCCGGCGACAGGCCGGTGGCGATCACGGTGACGCGCAGCTGGTCGCCCAGGTTCTCGTCGTAAACCGTGCCGAAGATGACGTGGGCGTCGTCGGCGGCGTAGCGGCGGATGGTGTTCATCGCGTTCTTGCTTTCCGACAGCTTCAGGGTGCTGCGCTTGGCGGCGATCAGCACCAGCACGCCGCGCGCGCCGGACAGGTCGATGCCTTCGAGCAGCGGGCAGGCCACCGCCAGGTCGGCGGCCTTGGTGGCGCGGTCGGGGCCGGAGGCCTGGGCGGTGCCCATCATCGCCTTGCCGGGCTCGCTCATCACCGTCTTGACGTCTTCGAAGTCGACGTTGACCAGGCCGTGCATGTGGATGATGTCGCTGATGCCGCCGACGGCGTTGCGCAGCACGTCGTTGGCTTCGGCGAAGGCCTGCTCCTGGGTGACGTCGTCGCCCAGCACTTCCAGCAGCTTCTCGTTCAGGATCACGATCAACGAGTCGACATTGGCTTCCAGCTCGGCCAGGCCGGTGTCGGCGGCCTTCATGCGGCGGCCGCCTTCGAATTCGAAGGGCTTGGTGACCACGCCCACGGTGAGGATGCCCATCTCCTTGGCCACGCGCGCGATCACGGGCGCGGCGCCGGTGCCCGTGCCGCCGCCCATGCCGGCGGTGATGAAGAGCATGTTGGCGCCGGTGATGGCCTGGCGGATGCGGTCCACCGCTTCTTCGGCGGCGGCCTTGCCGGCCTCGGGCTTGGCGCCGGCGCCCAGGCCCGTGCTGCCCAGCTGGATCAGCTGGTGCGCGGCCGAGCGGTTCAGGGCCTGGGCGTCGGTGTTGGCGCAGACGAATTCGACGCCTTGCACCCCCTGCGCGATCATGTGGTCGACCGCGTTGCCGCCGCCGCCGCCCACGCCGATGACTTTGATCTGGGTGTTCAGGTCGAATTCTTCGATCATTTCGATGGCCATGTGTTTATCTCCGTGAATTGGTGTGCAGTTGCCTAAATTGAAAAAATTCTTGTCTTCGTGCCTTGCCCGGCCCTCGGCCTATCCGCCGCCCGGCGGGCCGCAGCCGCCGTGGCGCGCCTGCTGGCGGCGCGTGCGCCGCGCCGTGACGTGGGGTGGCGATGGCGATTTGCTCTTCATGTCCGAAGTCCCTTCATCATCACAGCGCTGTCGTCAGAAATTGCCGAGGAACCAGTCCTTGGCGCGTCCCACCCAGGTCTTGACCGAACCGGCCTGCTGCGCGGCGCGCATGCCGCGCGCGCGTCCCAGCCGGGCCTCCTCCAGCAAGCCCATCACCGTGGCCGAACGCGGGTTGGCCACCATGTCGAAGAGCGCGCCGCTGTAGGTCGGCAGGCCTTTGCGCACGGGCTTGAGGAAGATGTCCTCGCCGAGTTCGACCATGCCGGGCATCACCGCGCCGCCGCCGGTGATGACGATGCCCGACGAAAGAAGTTCCTCGTAGCCGCTCTCGCGGATCACCTGGTGCACGAGGGAGTAGATCTCTTCGACGCGCGGCTCGATCACGCCGGCCAGCGCCTGGCGCGACAGCAGCCGCGGCCCGCGGTCGCCCAGGCCCGGCACCTCGAGCTGCTCGCCCGGGTCGGCCAACAGCTGCTTGGCGATGCCGTACTCGACCTTGATCTCCTCGGCGTCCTTGGTCGGCGTGCGCAGCGCCATCGCGATGTCGCTGGTGATCAGGTCGCCGG
>CBIHOD010000014.1:0-71495 GCA_966211815.1 uncultured Burkholderiales bacterium | reverse complement strand
CGGCGGTAAGCCGACGTGCCGGCGCTGGGCCGCGCCCCGGGGGGGCGGGGTGGAAGGGACCGTCCATGCGGCCGCCGGGGCCGCCGCGGCGGCCGCGGTCCGCAGGACGAAACGGCGGCGGGGGGAATGTGGGGTGTCGCGCATGGTCGTCGTCTCGCTCCTGTGGTTTGCCGCCCGTCACCGCTGTCGGGGCGGCCCAAACGATGCGACTCCGCGCACGATAAACCCGAGTGGCGGACAGGCCGGCGGCTTTGCTGGATGATCCGCCGGCCCGTCGATTGCCCCTGCGGCGCCGACCTTCCGCATCGCCATCACCTCTCCCATGCCCGAACCGCCATTGACCCGTCACCGCGCCTTCATGCTGTTCTGGATGTCGCGGATCGCCACCACCGCCGGCAGCCAGATGATGATGGTGGCCATCGGCTGGCAGATGTACGACCTCACGGGCAGCGCCTGGGACCTCGGCCTGGTCGGCCTGCTGCAGTTCCTGCCGGCGCTGCTGCTGACGCTGCCGGCGGGCCACGCCGCGGACAGGCTCAACCGCGGCCGCATCCTGGCGGCCTGCATGGCGGCCCTGGTGGCGGTGGCGCTGGTGATGGCGGCCGCTTCTTTCGGGCATTGGGCCAGCCGGGGTCTGCTGCTGGCGGTGTCGGTGGCGCTCGGCCTGGTGAAGGCGTTCCAGCAACCGGCGTCCCAGTCGCTGGCGCCGCTGCTGGTGCCGGCACCGGTGCTGCCGCGCGCCCTGGCGTTCAGCTCGGCCGGCACGCAGGGCGCGATCATCGCCGGCCCGGCGCTCGGCGGCTTTGTCTACGTGGCCGGTTCGCACGCGGTGTACGCGCTGTGCGCGCTGCTGTTCGCCCTGTCCTGCGGCCTGTTGACGCGCGTTCGCTACGACCACGTCCCGCCGCCGAAGGAGCCGGTCACGGTCGACACCTTGCTGGCCGGCATCCGCTTCATCGTCCAGCGGCAGGCGGTGATGGGGGCGATCTCGCTCGACCTGTTCGCGGTGCTGCTGGGCGGCGCCACCGCCTTGCTGCCGATGTTCGCCAAGGACGTGCTCCACGCGGGCCCCTGGGGCCTCGGCCTGCTGCGCAGCGCGCCGGCGGTGGGCGCGCTGGCGATGTCCATCCTGCTGGTGCACTTCCCGGTGCGCCGCCGGGTGGGCCGCGTGCTGCTCGGGGCGGTGGCGGTGTATGGCCTTTGCATGCTCGCCTTCGGACTGTCGACGATGATCGTCCCTTCCTTCATCGCCCTGCTGGTCTCCGGGGCGGCCGACATGGTGAGCGTCGTCATCCGGCAGTCGCTGGTGCAGCTGGACACGCCCAACGAGATGCGCGGCCGGGTCAGCGCGGTGAATTCCATCTTCATCGGCGCCTCCAACCAGCTCGGCGAATTCGAGTCGGGCGCGATGGCGGCCTGGCTCGGGCCGGTGGGCTCGGTGGTGGTCGGGGGCATCGGCACCCTCGTGGTGGCGGGGCTGTGGATACGGCTGTTCCCGGCGCTCGCGCAGCGGCATAGCCTGGTCAAGTCGGATTGAGGGGGGACGCGCGATGGCTTATGAGCTCCACTACTGGCCCACGATCCAGGGCCGCGGCGAATTCGTGCGGCTCGCGCTGGAGGCGGCCGGCGCGCCGTACGTCGATGTCGCGCGCGGCCCCGATTCGCCCAGGCGCGGCCTGGCCGCCACACTGCGCTTCCTCGACGACCCGGCGCAGGCCCACCCGCCGTTCGCGCCGCCCTTCCTGAAAGACGGCGACCTGGTCGTCGGCCAGACGGCGGCCATCCTTCACCACCTCGGGCCCGCGTTGAAGCTGGTGGCCCGCAACGAGCAGGCGCGGGCCTGGACGCAACAGATCCAGCTGACCATCGCCGACATGGTCACCGAAGCCCACAACACCCACCACCCGTTGTCGAGCGACCTCTATTACGAAGACCAGAAGCCGGAAGCGCTGCGAAGCGCGCAGGCTTTTTGCAGCGACCGCCTGCCGAAGTTCATGCGCTGGTTCGAATCCATCTTGGCACGCAACCCGGCCGGACCGAGGCACCTGGTGGGCGGCAAGCTGAGTTACGCGGACCTCTCGCTCTTCCAATTGATCGAAGGCCTTTGCTACGCCTTCCCGAGGGCCTCCGCCCGGGTGATGGCCGAGACGCCGCTGGCCGTGGCGCTGCACGACCGCGTCGCGGACTTGCCCCGCGTGGCCGCCTACCTGGCCAGCCCGCGGCGCATCCCGTTCAACGAGGACGACATCTTCCGCCGCTACCCGGAGCTGGATTCGGCGGGCTGAAGCGGCGCGGCCCGCTCCGCCGCGGCGCCCCGGGAGGGGTTTGCCACCGCGCTCATACCGCCATCCGGTCGAGCCACCGGCCACAGCCTCGTCGCCTTCGCGGCCGTTCCGCCGGCGTTCCGGTGGCCGGCTTCCCGTCCGAGCGATCGACCTTCAATGCGTGTCGCTGAACGATCCTTTGTTCCGTTTTTAATTTTTCAATGCTCGACGGCCGCCGGCCGGGCAGGTGCGCCCGCGCCTCTGGATTTCGTCAAAACCTGGGAAAAATCCGCCTTTCATTCAATCAACAAAGGGTAAACCCTAATCCGTAATGTATCACTTATAGATACACTGTCTCATCTAACGATACATGTCGGTGTGCAAAGCGTTGCCCACGCACTGGACTGTCCCCAAACCCGCCGACACCGGCGGCCGCACGCGGCCGGATGAGGCGCGGAGCGGTTGTCTTTGATGTCGACGCCGGCCTGTGCGGTGTCTTTACAGGAGATCTCGATGATGTGGAATCACGCGAAACGCGCAGCCAGGTTCTTGGCGATTGCCGCGCTGGCGGGGGCCGGGGCGCTCGCTTCGGCGGCCGACCTGCGCATCGGCCTGAAGGCCGACATCAGCTCGGCCGACCCCCACGTGCTGGACCCGGCCAACCGCAATGTCTGGTTCCACGTCTATGAAACCCTGGTCGCCCAGGACAACACGTTGAAGGCCGTTCCCCGGCTGGCCCGCGGTTGGCGCGCCGTGGACAGCACCACCTGGGAAT
The DNA here is from genome assembly GCA_966211815.1 of uncultured Burkholderiales bacterium. Lineage (GTDB taxonomy): Bacteria > Pseudomonadota > Gammaproteobacteria > Burkholderiales > Burkholderiaceae_C > JANPCX01. The sequence continues at coordinate 68,456 of CBIHOD010000014.1, read as the reverse complement.
TCGTCCTGCGCCCGAACGTGGCCTTCCACGACGGCACCGCGTTGACGGCCGAGGACGTGCAGGCGTCGATCGAGCGCGCCCACAGCATGAGCGGGCCGCGCACCTACCGCACCTACCTGCGCGACGTGGAGTCGGTCAAGGCGCTCGAGCCGCTGAAGGTGCAGATCAAGACCAAGCAGCCCAGCCCCAACCTGCCTGACGCGGTCAGCCTCATCGCCATCATGCCCAAGGCCCAGGCCAGGGGCCCGGCCGAGGCCGTCGCCAAAGGCGAAGCGGCGGTGGGCACCGGGCCGTACAAGTTCTTGGAATGGGCGCGCGGCGAGCGCGTCGCGGTGGCGCGCAACGACAAATACTGGGGTGGGCAGGAGCCGTGGGACAAGGTGGTGTTCCAGTTCATCCCGAAAGAGCCGGCGCGCGCCTCGGCGCTGCTGTCCGGCGCCGTCGACCTGATCGACGGCACCAACGCGGGCCTGTCCGACGCCTTCGAGAAGTCCGGCCGCGTCACGCAGGTGTCGGCGACCTCGTACTGGATGAACTACCTGGGCATGGACCACTACCGCGCGAACTCGCCCTACGTCGCCGACCTGGCCGGCAAGCCGCTGGCCGCCAACCCCTTCCAGAACCTGAAGGTGAGGCAGGCGCTGAACCTGGCGATCAACCGCGAAGCCATCGCCAAGATCGTGATGAAGGGCGATTCGATCCCGACGGCGCAGATGGTGCCGGCCGATTTCTTCGGCCACGACACCGCCATCCCCGTGCCCGCCCACGACCTGGCCCGCGCCAAGGCGCTGCTCGCCGAGGCCGGCTACCCGCAAGGGTTCAAGGTGACGCTGCACTGCTCGAACGACCGCTACCTCAATGACGCCCGGGTCTGCGAAGCGATGGGGCAGATGCTCACCCAGGCCGGCCTGAAGGTCGACGTGCAGACGGTGCCCTTCTCGGTGTTCCTGACGCGACTGAATTCCGGCGGAGCCAACAAGGACCTGGAATTCAGCCTCTACATGCTGGGCATCGGTGCCGTCACCGGCGACTCGCTGACGCCGCTGCAGGCGGTGCTTCAGACCCAGGACAAGCAGAAAGGTTCGGCCGGCGCCAACAACTACGGCCAGTACGCCAACAAGGCCCTGGACGAGTTGATCGACAAGGCCGCGACGACGATGAACACCACCGAGCGCGAAGGCTTGCAGAAGGCCGCCGCCAAGCTGGTCGCCCAGGACCTGGGCATCATCCCGATCCACCATTTGAAGACCTCCTGGGCGGTGCGCAAGGGCTTGACCCTGGCGCCGCGGGCGGACGGCTTCACCTTCGCGATGAACGTGCGCGAAGGCGCGGCGAAGTAACGGGCGCGGGCGAACGACATGCTGGACGCCATCCTCCGCCGCCTGCTGCAAAGCGGCCTGATCCTCGCGCTGATGTCGGTGCTGGCCTTCGTCGGCATCAACATCGTCGGCGACCCCGTGCACCTGCTGGTGGCGCCCACCGCCACCCCGCAGGAGGTCGAGCAGGTGCGCCGGCAACTCGGCCTGGACCAGCCGATGCTGGAGCAATACTGGCGCTTCGTCAGCGCGGCGGCGCAGGGCGACCTCGGGCGCTCCTTCGTCTTCGGCACCCCGGCGCTGCGTCTGATCGTCGAGCGCATGCCGGCCACGCTTGAACTCGCGCTGGCGGCCCTGTCGATGTCGATCGTGGCCGGCATCCCGCTGGGCCTGCTGGCGGGGCTGAACGCCAAGGGCGTGGCGCGGCGCGCGGTGATGGGCGGCTCGATCGCCGGCGTGACGATCCCCACCTTCTGGCTCGGCCTCATCCTCATCCTGCTGTTCTCGGTCAACCTCGGCTGGCTGCCTTCGGGCGGGCGCGGCGAAACCGGCGTCTTCCTGGGCGTGACCACCAGCCTGGCCACGGCCGACGGCCTCAAGCACCTGGTGCTGCCCGCGTTGACGTTGTCGTTCTTCAAGATCGCGGTGGTGATCCGTCTGACCGAGGCCGGAACCCGCGAAGTGATGTCGCAGGAATACGTGCGATTCGCGCGCGCCAAGGGCGTCTCCGGCCTGCGGCTGCTGGCGCGCCACGTGCTGCCCAACGTGCTGATCCCGGTGGTCACCGCGATGGGCCTGGAGTTCGGCCAACTGATCGCCTTCTCGGTCGTCACCGAGACGGTGTTCGCCTGGCCCGGCATGGGCAAGCTGATCATCGATTCCATCCTGCAGCTCGACCGCCCCGTCGTCGTGGCCTACCTGCTGGTCACGCTGCTGATCTTCACCACCATCAACGCCGCGGTGGACGCGCTCTACATCGTCCTGGACCCGCGGCTCCGCGTGAAAAGCAAATGAAACCAGCCATGCGCAAAAAAACCGCAGACCCGGGCGCCGCCCCGCCTTCGACACCGTCTTCGAAGCCCGCCGGCGCCGGCTCCCCGCAGGAACCGGGGCCCCGGCGCGCAGAGTCGCCTCGGCGCGCGCTGTGGCGGCGCTTCTCGGCCAGCGGCCCGGCCACGGTCGCGCTCGGGCTGCTCTGCACCTTGCTCCTGCTGGCGCTGTTGGCGCCCGTGATCTCGCCGCAGGACCCCTACGACCTCGGCGTGGTCTCCATCATGGACGCCGAGCAGCCGCCGATGAGCCTGAGCAGCGGCGGCGAAATGAAGTTCTGGCTCGGCACCGACGGCGCCGGGCGCGACCTGCTCAGCGCCATCCTCTATGGCCTGCGCATCAGCGCCACGGTGGGCCTGGTCAGCGCCTTCGCGGCGATGGCCATCGGCGTCGGCCTGGGCCTGGCGGCGGCCCACTTCGGCGGCCGCGTCGACGCGCTGATCATGCGCGTGGTCGACCTGCAGCTGAGCTTCCCGGCCATCCTCGTGGCGCTGATGCTGCTGGCCAGCCTGGGGCAGGGCGTGGACAAGACGCTGATGGCCCTGGTCATCGTGCAGTGGGCCTACTACGCCCGCAACGTGCGCGGCAGCGCGCTGGTCGAACGCGAGAAGGAGTACGTCGAGGCGGCGATCGGCCAGGGCCTTCCCGCGCGCACGGTCATGTTCCGCCACGTGCTGCCCAACTGCATGGCGCCGCTGCTGGTCACCGCCACGCTGCAGACGGCCAGCGCCATCACGCTGGAGGCCACGATGAGCTTCCTCGGCATCGGCCTGCCGCAGACCCAGCCGTCGCTCGGCCTCCTGATCGCCAACGGCTTCGAGCACGCGCTGTCCAACCACACCTGGATCAGCGTCTACCCGGGCGTCGCGCTGGTGGCGCTGGTGGCGTCGATCAACCTGGTGGGCGACCGGCTGCGCGACGTGCTCAACCCCAAATCGGAGGCGTGACCCATGGAACTGTTGACCGTCAAAGGGCTGCGCACCCGATTCCAGACGCCGCGCGGGGAAGTCACCGCCGTGGACGACGTGTCGTTCTCGCTGGGCAAGGGCCGCGTGCTGGGCATCGTCGGCGAGTCCGGCTCGGGCAAGTCGGTGACCGCGATGTCGCTGATCAACCTGCTGGACGCCTCGGCCACGGTGCAGGCCGACGAGCTGCGCTTTTGCGGCGAGTCGCTGCTTGGCGCCTCCCCCAGGCAGTGGAACAAGGTGCGCGGCAGCCGCATCGCCATGGTCTTCCAGGACCCGATGATGTCGCTCAACCCCGTGATCCGCATCGGGGACCAGCTGATGGAGACGGTGCTGATCCACGGCAAGTCGCGCCGCCACGAGGCGGCCGAGAAGGCCATCGGGGCGCTGCGGCGCGTCGGCATCCCGGCGCCCGAGGAACGCATGAAGGCCTATCCGCACGAGCTGTCCGGCGGCATGCGCCAGCGCGTGGCCATCGCCAACGCGCTGATCAACCAGCCCGAACTCATCATCGCCGACGAGCCCACCACCGCGCTGGACGTGACCATCCAGGCGCAGATCCTGTTCGAGATGCGCCGGCTGTCCAAGGAGAGCGGCACCGCGCTGATCTGGATCACCCACGACCTGGCGGTGGTCAAGGACCTGGCCGACGACCTGTGCGTCATGTACGCGGGCCGCGTGGTCGAGCACGGCCCTGTGGCGGAGGTGGTCAAGAACCCTCGCCACCCTTACACCCGCGGCCTGCTGGAGTCGCTGCCCAGCGGCCGATCCGCGGGCCGGCGCCTGCACCCCATCCCCGGCGCGACGCCGCCGCTGCACGCCCTGCCCGGGGGCTGCAGTTTCCGCACCCGCTGCCCCCTCGCGACCGGGCAATGCAAGTCGCTGCCGCCGGTGGTTCTGGACGCCGGCCGCTCCTTCCGCTGTTTCCACCCGGTTTAGCAAGACATCAGGCCCGCCATGACCGCCATCATCGACATCGCCAACCTGCGAAAAAGCTTCTCCACCCCGCCCAGCCTGGTTGCCCGCGCCGCGCGCGCGGTCGGCATGGACGTGCGCCCGCCCAAGGCGGTGCACGCGGTCGACGGCGTGTCGCTGCAACTGCGGCGCGGCGAGATCCTCGGCCTCGTGGGAGAGTCGGGCTGCGGGAAATCGACGCTGGGACGCATGGTCGCCGGCATCCTGGAGCCCACCGCCGGCGACTTGCGCCTGGGGGGGCGGCCCGTCGAACACGCCGGTCCGGACAGCATCCACCGCAAGGTGCAGATGGTGTTCCAGAACCCCTATTCGTCGCTCAACCCGCGCCTGCGCATCGACCGCCTGATCACCGAGGCCGCGGTGCACCACGGCCTGGTGCGCCGGGAGGAAGCCCGGGAGCGCGCGACCCGGCTGCTGCGCCAGGTGGGCCTGGACCCGAGTTACGCCGACCGCTTCCCGCACCAGTTCTCAGGTGGCCAGCGCCAGCGCATCGCGATCGCGCGGGCGCTGTCGCTCGACCCGGAGGTGATCGTCTGCGACGAGGCGGTGTCGGCGCTGGACGTCTCGGTGCAGGCGCAGATCCTCAACCTCTTCCTGGACCTGCGCGAGTCCAACGCGCTGACCTACCTCTTCATCAGCCACAACCTCGCCGTCGTCGAATACCTGGCCGACCGCGTGGCCATCATGTACCTCGGCCGCATCGTCGAGCTGGCCGACGCCGCGACGCTCTTCGGCGAGCCCAACCACCCCTACACCCAGGCGCTGATCGCCGACGCTCCGCGCCTGGAAAAGGGCCAGGCCTCGCACCGGCCGATCCAGGGCGAGCTGCCCAGCCCCTTCAAACCGCCGCCCGGTTGCGCCTTCCATCCGCGCTGCCCGCACGCGATGCCGCGCTGCCACACCGACAGGCCGGAACTGGCGGAAGTGGCCCCCGGGCATTTCTCGGCCTGCCACCTGAATGAAGCGCGCGACTCCGTCATCCGCTTCAACCCCCGAATGCACCAACCCCATCCGCACCATGAAAAGCCCCTTGCCCGCTGACGCCGCGGCCGCCGCCGTCCTGCATCCCGAAACCCCTTTCCACTGGGTGCCGGCCCGGCCCGAGCTGCGCCTGCCCCTGGTGCTCGATTCGCCCCACAGTTGGCCGCACTGGCCCGAGGGCCAGCAGACGGCCGCGAGCAACCGGCAGTTGATGACGGGCTGCGACGCCTTCGTCGACGAACTCTGGGGCGGCGTGGCCGACCAAGGCGGCGCCCTGCTGGCCGCGCATTTCCACCGCGCCTACATCGACGCCAACCGCAGCGCCAACGACCTGGACCCGGAAATCATCGACGGCGTGTGGCCCGGGGGCCTGGAACAAAGCGACATGTGCCGCCGCGGCATGGGGCTGATCCGCCGCTACGCCCTGCCCAACGTGCCGATGTATTCCAGGCCGCTGACCGTGGCCGAGGTGATGGGCCGCCTGGAGCGCTACTACTGGCCCTACCGCACCAGCCTGGGGCAGGTGATCGACCTAGCCCAGCAGCGTTTCGGCGCCGTCTGGCACATCAACTGCCATTCGATGAAGTCGGTCGGCAACGCGATGAACACCGACGCCGGCAAGCCCCGGCCGGACATGGTGGTCAGCAACGCTGTCGGCGGCGAAAGCACGTCGTCCGAAGAGTTCATCCGCTGGGTGGCCGAGCGGCTGGGCGCCCGCGGCTACAAGGTGAACATCAATACGCCTTACCCCGGCGGCAACATCGTCAAGGCCTACGGCGCGCCCCGCAGCGGCCGGGAAAGCATCCAGATCGAACTGAACCGCGCGCTCTACATGGACGAGGCTGCGTTCGCCAAACACGCCGGTTTCTCCAGCCTGCAGGGCCACCTGAACCAGTTCATGGAAGAGCTGGCCGACTACATCAGGGGCCGGATCAGCGCGTAAAAACACACGCAAATTATTGTATCGTTGAACGATACGCTGTATCAAAATAGAGGCGAGCGCGACGGGGCGACCTGGAGCGCCGCCTCTATTTTTTTGCTTTCCCCTCTGATCGAAAGGTGGGTCGTCTATGTGGGCAAGGAACACACTCAAGCGTGCGGCGGGCCTCTCGCTGTTTTCCAACCTGTCGGTGGCGCGTCGGCTGACGATCGGCTTCGCCAGCCTGGTGGCCATGCTGGTGGCCGTGGCGGCCTTCAACGCGGTGGAGGTGCACAAGCTTTCCACCCGCTTCCGCAACCTGGTCGAGGTGAACAACCGGAAAGTCGAGCTGGCGCACGGCATGCTCAACCACATCAATGAGCTGGCGGTGCAGGCGCGCTCGATCTCGCTGCTGACCGACGCCAAGGACATCGAGGCCGAGGTGTCCGGCCTGAAGGCCACCCAGGCCCGCTACGGCCAGACCGACCAGGCGCTCGCGGCGGTGATGGAGAGCTTCCCGCCCACGGCCGAGGAGAAACGCCTGCTCGGCGATATCCAGGCCGCCGCCGGCAAGACCATCCCGCTGGTGATGAAAGCAGCCAAGGAAGGCCAGGAGGGCGCCAACATGGACGCCACGCAAACCCTGATGCAGATGGTGCGGCCCGTCGAGCAGGAGTGGCTCGCCAAGGTGCGCGAGCTGATCCAGGTGGAGCAGCGGCTGAGCCTGGCCGCCCAGGCCGAGGTGCACCGGGCCGAGCGGCGCGTGAAAGTCTTCGGCGGCGCCGTCGTCGCCGCGGCCATCGTCTTCGGCGCGGTGCTGGGCTGGCGCATCACCCGCAGCGTGCGCAAGCCGATCGACCAAGCGATCACGGTGGCCGAGCGCATCGCCGAAGGCGACCTGGGGTCCAACGTCGAGGTCGAATCGCACGACGAGATCGGCCGGCTGTTGCGCGCGATCGCCGGCATGCAGGACAGGCTGCGGCTGCTCGTGGGGCAGATCCACGAGTCCGCCGACAGCATCAACAGCGCCAGCTCCGAGGTCGCCAGCGGCAACCTCGACCTGAGCCGGCGCACCGAGGTCGCCGCGTCCAGCCTGCAGCAGACGGCCAGCTCGATGGCGCTGCTGGCCGGCAACGTGCGCGGCAACGCCGACGCGGCCTTGCGGGCCAACCAGCTGGCGGAGTCTGCGTCCAGCATCGCGCAGCGCGGCGGCGAGGTGGTCGGGCGCGTCGTGGCGACCATGGGGGACATCGGCGAGAGTTCGAGGAAGATCTCCGACAACATCAGCGTCATCGACGCGATCGCCTTCCAGACCAACATCCTCGCGCTGAACGCCGCGGTCGAAGCGGCCCGCGCCGGCGAGCAGGGGCGCGGCTTCGCGGTGGTGGCCGAGGAGGTGAGGGCGCTGGCCAAGCGCTCCGCCGAAGCGGCCAAGCAGATCAAGGAGCTGATCACCACGTCGGCCTCCAGCGTCGAGGCGGGCGGCCGCCTGGTGCAGGACGCCGGCGCCACGATGGACAAGGTGGTGGCCAGCGTGGAAAGCGTGCGCCAGGTCATCGGCGAGATCAGCGAGGCCTCGAACGAACAGGCCAGCGGCATCGACCAGATCAACGACGCCGTCAACCGGCTGGACCACATGACGCAGCAGAACGCCGCGCTGGTCGAGCAATCGTCGGCCGCCGCCGAGAGCTTGAAAAGCCAGGCGGAGTCGCTGTCGGGGATGGTGTCCACCTTCAGGCTGACGCAGGCCGCGTAGCGCGGCACTGCTGCCGTTTCCCCGCCTCGCGCCGCCGAGGCGGGTACGGCTTCGGCCGCGCGGCAAGGCCGCCCCGCGGCGCGGCAGAACCACGATGCACTCGCGCCGTCGATCCCGGCAGTGGCCGCACGGCAGCCGCGGCGGCCGAGTCTGCATTTTCAAAACGATGTCTCATAAAAAACACAGTCCAGCTCGTTCCATCCCGAACGGCCGGTTCCCACGCGTGAAACCTTGGCGACGCCCGGCGGCCCAGGTGCGTTCCCCATGAAATCGACGCCGGCGTTGCGGCACGAAGTCATGTTTTCACGGACGCTAACCCCAGCGCCATCGTTGACAAACGCTTTTGTTTCGCAGTGTAATTGTGTCGCTAGACGATACGGTGTTTTATTAATAGAGATCGAAAAGGGTGGCGCCATCGAAAACCACCGTTCGACCGGTTCAGCCGGCCAGCCGGTGCGCAGCCCGACAAGTGACCCACATGTTCAACAACCTCAGGACCTCCTGGAGATGAAAATGAAAGCAGCCCGCCTATCAAGCCTCGTCCTGGCCTTTTGCCCCCTCTGGGCCGCGGCCCAAAGCAGCGTCACCGTCTACGGCCGCGTCGACCTCAGCGTGGACCGGTCCAAGACCGGGCCCACTTCCCTCACCCAGGAGCGGGACAACGCCTCCCGCCTCGGGTTCCGCGGTGTCGAGGACCTGGGCTCGGGACTGAAGGCCCAGTTCGGCCTGGAAATGGGGCTGGCCGCGGACACCGGCGTGTCTTCGACCCCGATGTACCGCAACTCCTACGTCGGCTTGACGGGCGGCTTCGGCTCGGTGGCGATGGGCAGGCTGGATTCGGCCAACCCGACCGGCTCCCCGATCTACTCGCTGATCACGGCGAACGTCGATTTCGTGATCCACGACGCGGGCGCGCCCGGCATCGGGAGCGTCATCCTGTCGCGCAACCGCGTGAGCAACGCCCTGGGCTACAAGAGCCCGACCTTCGGCGGCTTCAACGTCATGGCGCGCTACTACCTCAACGGCGAAGGGCTGGCGGAGACCCCCGCCGGCCCGGTGCGCTCGGAGTCGGACGTCAAACAATGGGACCTGGGTGTCAGCTACAAGCTCGGCGGCCTGGGCCTGGGCGCCGGGTACAGCCAGGACCGCAAGCGCGGGGGGCTGCTGAACAACAACTTCGACAAGCAGGCGCTCCTGGTGGCGAGCTACGACTTCGGCGCCATCAAGCCCTACGGCGTCTATGGCCGCACCAACTACAAGAACACCCCCACCACCCGCGAAGACGTCGACTTCTGGTTGGCCGGCGTCAGCTTCGAAATCGGCGAGGGCAAGCTGATCGCCAACTACATGGAGCGCGAGGTCCAGGCCGACAAGAACGGCAGCCTCAAGAAGTTCCAGGCCGGTTACGGCCACAAGCTCAGCAAGCGCACCATGGTGTATGCGCTGTTCGACAGGAACGACGCGAACTCGAACGTTTCCAATGACACGACCAAGACGGTCAGCGTCGGCATCCAGCACAACTTTTGACGGTTCGATCTCCGAGGTTTGTTTCTCGGTTGCCGGCCCTCTTCACCAGGGGCCGGCTTTTTTCCGTCAAGGGGCCGGCGGCTGCCCGGTCCAGCCGAGGTCGCGGGAGATGCGCTCGGCGGTCCGCTTCAGCGGGGCGACGTACTTGTCCATCGGCTTGGGCGCCCTGCTCGCCGGCATGGCGATGCTGAGCGACGCGATGACGTGGCCGTGCTGGTCGAAGATGGGGGCGGCGACGGCCACGACGTCCATCGCGGCTTCGCCCTCGGACATCGCATAACCTTGCTCGCGGACCTTGGCCAGTTCCTTGGCCAGCTTGGACTTGGACACGATGGTGTTGGCCGTGAATCGCGGCAGTTCGCTGCCCAGCACCGCCTTCTGCAGTTCCTCGCTCGCATAGGCCAGCAGCACCTTGCCCGACGCGCCGGCGGTCAAGGCGCGGCGGCGGCCGATCTCATGGTGCGGGCGCAAGTCGTGCGAAGAGTCCCAAAGCGCGATGTTGACGCTTTCCAGGCCGTCGCGGAGCAACACGCCGAGGTTCTCGTTGACTTCTTTCCCGAGCACCGGCAAGTGCAGGTTGGCGACCTTCACCAGGCTGACCTGCTTCTGCGCGGCCAGGCCGAGCGAGACCGTCGCGTAGCCCAGGGTGTATGCCGCGTTGTCGCGGTCCCGCTGGACGAATCCGCATTCTTCGAGCGTCGTCAGGAGCCGGTAGGCGCGGGCCTTGGTGTTCCCTGACCGCTTGGCCAATTCGGTGACGCCCAGGTCGGGGTTGTTCGCCACCAGCATCAACAGGCTCAGGGCCTCCTGGACTGCCGCCACCGTGTATTGCATTTGCGTTCCTGAAATGAAGCTCGCGCCCCGTGGAGGCGCAGGACGGCGCACCGCGCGCGAAGGGCAGGGATTATAGGCAGCGCTTCACGCCGAGAAACGCCGTCTCGCGCCCCGGCGCACGCGGTCCCGCGGTTCATTCCTCGACCTTGATGCGGCGTTCTCGGATGACCCGGCTCCAGTGCGCGGTGTCGACCTGGATGAAACGGGCGAACTCCTGGGGGGCCAGCGGTGCGGGCTCGGCGCCCTGGCGCGACAGCGCCTCGGACAGCGCCGGGCCGGCGAGCGCCTTGCGGACCTCCGCGCTGATCCTGCCGACCAGCGCCGGCGGCGTGCCGGCCGGCGCGAACAGGCCGTACCAGCTGTCGATGACCAGCCCGGGAAGGCCGGCTTCGGCCAGGGTGGGCACGTCCGGCAGCACGGGCGAGCGGTGCGCCGCGACCACGGCGAGCGGCCTCAGCTTGCCGGCCTTGACCAGCAACAGCGCCGAGGGCACGGTGGTGAGTGCGACCTGGATTTCGCCGGAGAGCAAGTCTTTCAGCGCCGGCGCGGCGCCGCTGTAGGGGATGTGGGTCATCGAAACGGCCGCCATCATCTGGAACAACTCCATGCCCAGGTGGTTCGGCGCTCCGACGCCGCTCGACGAATAGTTCAGCTCGCGAGGCCTGGCGCGCGCCAGCGCCACCAGTTCATCCAGCGTGCGCACCGGCAGGGCCGGCGTGACGGTCAGCACGGTCGGGTTGGTGACGAGTCGGGCGACCGGCGCCAGGTCGGCGGGCCGGTAGGGCAGGGCGCGGTTGACCAGCGGCCCGGTGACGATGCCCGAACCTGCGCCCAGCAGCAGCGTGTACCCGTCGGGCGGCGAGCTGGCGCCGGCCTTCATGCCCGCCGCGCCGGGGCGGTTCTCGACCAGGACCTGCTGGCCCCAGGCCAGCGAGAGTTGGCGCGCGATCACGCGCGCGACGCTGTCGGCCGCGGCGCCGGAGGGGAAGGGGACGACGACGGTCACCGGCCTGTCCGGATAGTCGGCCTTCGCCAGCGGGGGAAGCAGCGCCAGGCAGGACAGCCACAGGGCCAGGGCGGCGAGCCGCGGCCTTGCCGGTGCCTGCCGGGGGGGAGGGGTCATCTCGCTGTCCTTGGTTTCCCACGAAGGGGGCGCCGCGGCCTTGCCACGCAGGCGCCGCGACCATGCGGTCAGTCTATGCGCAGCGCGCTTGCGATGCGCGCCCTGACGCCGCGCATCGGCGGCCGATGCGAGCGAAAGGCCCGGCCTGTGTGCGCTATTGCCTCCATCGGCCGCCTGCGGCCGGCCGGCAAAGTGGGGCGCGCTTGACGGCTCGCGGAAAAGAAAATGATAATTTTGAAACAGTGTTTTATTAAACAAAACAGAATTTCTTCCACCCATGCTACGAGAGGCCGACCCATGCGATTCCTCCCAGCCGCGTTCTTGTTCGTGATCGCCGCCGCGGGGCCTGCGGCTTCGCATGCCAAGGAGCTGGTCGTCGGGCAAGTCGCGACCTTCTCCACCGACCCCCAGCGCATCGCGTCCCAGCTGAAATCCGGCATCGAGCTGTATTTCGAGATGGTCAACCGCGCCGGCGGCGTCCAGGGCGCCACGCTCAAGCTCGTGACGAAGAACCGCAGCACCGAGGCGGCGGCCGCCGTGCCCGCCACCCGTGAATTGATCGCGCAAGCCCGCCCCGTCGCGCTCATCGGCTTGATGGGGACGGGGCCGATGGAGGCGCTGGTCCGCGAGAAGGTGCTGCAGGAGGCCGGGATGCCCGTCGTGGGCATCCGGTCGGGCGCGGTGTCCTTGCATTCGCCGGTCGACCCGTGGTTGTTCCACACCCGCGCGCCCTACAGTGTCGAGGCCGAGAAGATCGTGCAATCGCTGTCCACGATCGGCTACCGCAAATTCGCCGTCTTCCACGAGGACACGTCATTCGGCGAAGAGGGGCTGCGCCATGCCACCGCGGCGTTGAAGGCCAGGGGCCTGCCGCTGGTCGCCAAGGGCACTTACAAGGCGCGTTCCACCGACGTGAAGCAGGCGGTGGCGGACGTGGCGGCCGGAGAGCCGGACGCCGTCGTGGCCGTCGGCACCAGCGACGCGGTGGCGGAGTTCTACAAGGCCTTCCGCAAGGTCCGCAAAAGCGCGCTGGTGGTGGCGCTTTCCACAGTGGACGGCGGCGCGGTGGTCGCGCGCATCGGGCCGCAGGACGCCCACGGCCTGGGCCTGGCCCGCGTCGTGCCCGACCCCCAGAACCGGCGCAGCCCGCTGGTGCGCGAATTCCAGGACAACGGCGCGAAGCTGCGCGGCGACAAGTTCGAACTCACGCAGGCGGCGCTGGAGGGCTATGTCGCCGCCAAAGTCCTGGTCGAGGGGCTGCGCAGGGCGGGCCCGAACCCGACCTCCGTCCAGGTGCGCAATGCGCTGGAGAGCGTCAAAGGCTTCGACGTGGGCGACATCTTCATCGGCTTCTCCGCGGCGAAGCACTCGGGCTCGGACTACGTGGACATCGGGATCATGGGGCCCGAAGGGCGCATGCGGCACTAGTCGTTGAGCCTCGAACAGTCGTGTCCGCCAAACGCCCGGTCCGCCCAATGCGCCAAGACCGGGTGGACGATCCAGTCTGCGCGTAAGAACGAGCCGGGGACGGCGCGCGACGGTCCCCCGGAAAAGAAATTCCCAACAGCGGCGGCGTGGGGCTTGACGGTCCTCCCTTTGTGTGTGATATTTTCACACATAACAACAGGGAGTGAACCATGAACCATGCGAAGCCGGCGTTCGGCGCGACGCTTTCCTTGCGCCGGGCGAACGACCAAGGCGTCCCCGGCGGCGCTTCGCCGCCATCCAGGTGTCCCGAAGCCGGGACTGCCGGCGCGCCCCCCACTGATTGATCGCTGTCATCCGACCGCCTTAGCCGGGTGGTCGTCCCTTCAGCCGTGTCGCCGGGTGCGGGCTCAGCCCCACCCGGCGGTTCCCGGCCCCACGTGCATCCACAGACCTGCCCCGGCGCGCCTGGCACCGGGCCGCTCCGCTCCATGGGCGGCGGAGCACGTCCATGAATGCTTTCTAGTCGTCCTTCCTTCAACCATCGACACAGGGAATCCATGAAAAAACAAAACCTTTTCCAGCGCACCGCCTTGGCGGCGGGCGTCCTGGCCATGGCGGGCTTGGCCCATGCCGGGGTCATCCAAGGCACGGGCACCAGCGGCCTCTTCGCCGCGCTGCCGCAGGCCTCGGCCACGCAGATGGCCAAGACGAATGCCGCGCAAGTCGTGCTCTCGGAAAACGGCCCCGGGCACATCCTCGTGATCCCGTACTTCAGCACCCAGGCGGGGCAGGTCGCCACTTTCCGACTGGTCAACACCGACACCTTCAACGGCAAGGTCGTCAAGCTCAACATCCGCGGCGCGGCCCACGGCGACCAGCTGCTGAACTTCCAGGTCCTGCTGGGCCCCGGCGACAGCTGGGTCGGCACGCTCGCCCAGGCCGGCAACGGCAGCTCCTTGCTGACGGCGAACGACAAGAGCTGCACCTACCCGGCGCTGCCTGCGACGGGCGTTCAACTCTTCCCCAACCGCCTGAACCCGCGGTTGACCGCGGCCGAGGCGGCCAACCACACGCGCGAAGGGTTGATCGAAGCGATCGTCGCCGCCGACATCCCCAGCGCCTCCGTTTACGGCTCGGCACGCAACGCCCAATCGCCCTTGTTCAAGGCCATCCAATCCGTCAACGGCGCCGCCCCCGCCTGCACGCTGTCGGCCCTGGATGCCGCCTTGCTGAGCAACCTCACCGCCGAAGCGGATGCGGCGCGCTTGGGCTTGTCGACCCCGTCGGGCGCGATCATGGCCAACTGGTCGATCGCGGACATCGTCAAGGGCGCGACCTATTCTGGCAATGCGACCGCGTTCGCGGCGGTCACCGCCGCCGGTGCCAGGGCCCAGGCGAATTTCGTCCTTTTCCCGCAGACCGCCGATACGGTGTCCGACGGCATCGAAGCCTGGACCTCCGACCCCCTTCTCATCCCCGGGGCCAGCGGCTCGCCGTCGCCGGTGCCGGCCGCGTCCTACGACCTGCCTGACCTGTCGACGCCCTACATCCTTCCGGCCAATGAAGTCAATTCGCGCCGCACCCGGGCCAGGTTGTCGGAGCTGCTCGCCGCCCGCCAGTTGAACAACCAGTTCATGGTGGACGCGGCATCAGGCAGGACCGACTGGGTGGTCACCATGCCCACCAAACGCTATTACCTGGGTCACGACTATTCGAAGACCGGCGCCGCCGCCGTGGTCCGGCCCCGCCCGGTGCAGGGCTACACCGACTACGACTACTTCATGACCTACTTCTCGGCGCAGCCCGACTGCATCGACAGGGGGTTCGGCGCTTACAGGGACCGCGACGGCCGCGAAGGCCGGGCCGGGATCGCTTCCCAGCAGGAACGGCCGACCTTCTGCGGCGCCGCCAGCGTCCTGTCGTTCAATGGTCCGGACAATGCCTCGGCGTTGTCCGCCTCGGTGTCGGTGCAAAAGCCGTCCCTGCCGGCGTCGATCGGCAGCGGTTGGGCCAGCATCCCGACGAGCCACATGGTGTCCGGCCTGGGCTTGCCGATGGTGGGGGCAGCCTTCGTCAAGCAGGGCAACGCGGGCCCGTCTTCCGCCGCCGGCGCCTCCGGCCTGACCTGGCCTCACAACTTCGAGCGCTGAGATCGAAGGCGGTGCGGCCCGGAGCGCCGCACCGCGCCGGCTCGCCGATCGGGCGGGGCGGGGCGACCCGCTTCCCCCGCGCCCTTTTGGCCTGCACGACAGAATCGATCGGCGAAAGTCGTTTCTGTGCCTTGGCGCGAGGCGCGGGTGTCTTTACCGTGGTGCCTCGACTGACCAACCGACCGAGGCCGACACGATGACCACGCCGACCGACCTGCTCCCGCTGATGAGCTACTGCATGGTGATGTCCGGCACGCCCGGGCCGAACAACATCATGCTCACGGCGTCGGGCGCCAATTTCGGCTACCGCCGCACGCTGCCGCAGATCCTGGGCATCAACATCGGCGGCTTCGTCCAGACTTTCCTCACCTGCCTCGGCCTGGGGGCGTTGTTCACCGCTTACCCCACGCTGCAGGCCGCGCTGCGCGTCGTCGGCGCCGCTTACCTGATCTACCTCGCCTGGAAGCTCACCGGCGGCGCCATCGGCGAAGCCCAGTCGCCCGGCAGCCCGGTGTCGTTCACCGAAGGCGCTTTTTTCCAGGCGGTCAACCCCAAGAGCTGGATCAAGGCCATCACCATCGCCACGGTGTTCATGCCCGCCGGCTTGAGCGCGCCCGCCGGCGCATTCCTCGTGGCCGCGATCGGGCTCTTGATCGGGTTCCCCTGCATTTCGGCCTGGGCGCTGTTCGGGGTGGCGATCCGCGGGTTCTTGAAAGACGCGCGCAAGCAGCGTTTCTTCAACCTGGCCATGGCGGGGGTGCTGCTCGGATTGGCCGTGTTGTCGGTGGCGTGACCGCGAGGTCGACGCTTTCCGGCGCGCCGGGCCAGGGCGGCCGGGCGACGGGCACGCCGGCGGATTGAAAGCCGACCCGTGGCGGTTGGCTTTTGATCTCTTTAATTGCGGGGCTTCCGTGGTGGATCTTCCAGGGTAAAGACGGCGCCGGGTCGGTGTACCGTTGTGAGTCCAGACCCATCCACCATCCCATCGGAGGAGCCTCATGCCGGATATCGCTGTCTTTTTCCAGTCGGTGAAGTTGCCCGTGATGTCCGAAGTGGCGCATGCGCTCATCCGGACCCTGAACGACGAGAACGCCTCGGGCCAGGAAGTCGCCCACCTCATCGCCAAGGACGCGGCGCTCACCGCGCGCCTGCTGCGGCTGGCGAACAGCGCGAGCTTCGGCCTGAGCCGCCGCGTCGCCACGCTGGACGAAGCGGTCAACCTGGTCGGCATGGGCCGGGTGCGCACGCTCGGCCTGGCGGCTGCGATGGGCGATGCCTTCCCTTCGGTGGAGGGGCTCGACCACGCCGAGTTCTGGCGCAGCTGCATGGTCAGCGCCGGCTATGGCCAATGGCTGGCGTCCCAGGCCGGCCTGGACGCCAGCCTCGCCTGGCTGGCCAGCATGATGGTGCGCCTGGGCGAGCTGATGATCGCCCAGGCGCAACCTGCCAGCCTCGCCGAGATCGAGAAACTGCCCCACGCGCCCGGCGGCCGCTGGGAGCGCGAAGCGCGGCTCACCGGTTTCAGCGAAGGCCAGATCACGGCCGAGCTGGCCCGGCGCTGGAACTTCCCGGCCGAAATCGTGCGCGCCCTCGACGGGGCCTCCGACCCGATGGCGACCAAGCCTTTCGACCGGCTGGCCGCCGTCGTCCACCTGGCCATGCTGCTGGCCGACATGCCGCCCGGCGGTCCCGAGATGCTCGATGCCCTGCCTGCCGAAGTGGTCAAGGCGTTGCAACTCAGCACCGAGTGGATGAGCGCGAAATTCCCCGCACCGGACTCCTTCCTCGACCCGGCGTGAGCCTGGCGGACCGGCGCAGGGCACCGGGGGCTGGCGCTCGCCGACGCGCGAACGCGGCGACCGTGTTCCCGCCGCCATTTGCGCCTGGAAGTGGACGGGCCACCGGCGAGTCTCGATTCACCGATACTCCCGCCCACATGCAGAAAAAATCCTTGATGCAATGGCCCCTTGCCGGCGGCGAGATGGGCGAGCGGATGCGGGCGCTCGATTGGACGCTGACGCCGGTGGGCGCGCCCGAAAGCTGGCCCCAGAGCCTTTGCACGGCGGTGGCGATGCTCCTCGAATGCCAGTTGCCGATGTACATCGCATGGGGTCCGCACTTCACCCAGTTCTATAACGATGCCTACAAGCCCATCCTCGGCGCCAAGGAGGCGCAGGCGCTGGGCAACTCGGCGCCCGCGACCTGGAACGAGATCTGGCCGACCATCGGCCCCATGTGGGACGACGTCCTGGCGGGCAAGGCGATCGGCTTCGACGATTTCAAGCTCACGATCCAGCGCTTCGGCTTCCCGGAAGACTGCTATTTCAATTTTTCCTACAGCCCCGTGCGCGACGACGCCGGCAGGGTCGCGGGTGTCCTGGTCACTTTCGCCGAGACGACCAAGCGGGTGGTGAGCGAGCGGCGCCTGCAATTCCTCGACGACCTGGCGCAGAGCACAAGGTCCCTTTCCGACCCCGCCGACGTCATGTTGACGACGGCGAAGAAGTTGGGCCGGCACCTGGGCGTTAACCGGTGCGCCTATGCCCATGTCCTGGATGACCAGGACACGTTCGACCTGATCGGCGATTTCAACGACGGGGTCTCCAGCATCGTCGGCCGATACCGCTTCAGCGATTTCGGCCAAGTCGTCAGGGACCTCATGCTCCGCGACGAGCCGTACATCAACGACGACGTCGATCGAAGCCCGCTCACGGCGGGCACGGACCTCAGCGCCTACAGGCTCACCCAGATCCAGGCCGTGATTTGCGTGCCATTGCACAAGAACGGGCGTTTCGTCGCCGCCATGGCGGTTCATCAATCCGTGCCGCGCTCATGGACGCGCGAAGAGATCGAACTGGTGCGCACGGTGGTCGACCGGTGCTGGGACTCTCTGGAACGCCTCAGGACCGACGCCGAAGTGCGTGAGCAGGCCCGGCACCTCGAAGTGTTGAACCGGACGGGAACCACGCTTTCGGCGGAACTCGACTTGCGGGTCCTGCTGCAGCGGGTGACGGACGCGGCGACCGAACTGACCGGCGCGGAGTTCGGCGCCTTCTTCTACAACGGGACGGACGAGCGCGGCGAGGCGTTGCTGCTATACACCCTGGCGGGCGCACCCCGCGAGGCGTTCGAGGGGTTCGGCCAGCCGCGGCCGACCGCATTGTTCGGGCCCACATTTCACGGTGATCCGCCGATCCGTGTGGACGACGTGCTCAGCGACCCGAGGTATGGCCAATGGGCGCCGCACCAGGGCATGCCCCCGGGGCACCTCCCGGTGCGCAGCTATCTGGCCGTGCCGGTCATCTCGAGGGGCGGCGACGCCATCGGAGGACTGTTCTTCGGTCATTCGACGCCCGGGGTTTTCTCGGAGAAAAGCGAGTGGCTCGCGGTCAGCATCGCCAACCAGGCCGCCATCGCGGTGGACAACGCCCGGCTTTACGCGCAGGCCCAGCAGGCCGCCGAGGAAAGGACCGTGCTCCTGGACAGCGAGCGCGCCGCCCGCCAGGAAGCAGAGCGGGCAAATGCGGTGAAAGACGAATTCCTCGCGACGCTCTCCCATGAACTCCGCACGCCTTTGAGCGCGATCACGGGCTGGGCGCACATCCTGCGGCGCAAGATCGACCCCGGCGACAAGGAGTTGTTGAAAGGGGTCGAGGTCATCGCGCGCAGCACCAGGACCCAGGTGCAGTTGATCGACGACCTGCTCGACATGAGCCGCATCACGTCGGGCAAGCTCCGTCTGGACTTCCAGCCCGCGGCGCCGGTTTCTTTCGTGCAGGCCGCCCTCGACTTGATCGGGCCGATCGCGCAAAGCGCGGGCGTGGAGGTCGATGCCGACCTCGGGCCGGCCGACGCCGTCCTGGGTGATGCCGCGAGGCTCCAGCAAGTCGTATGGAACCTGCTGGCCAACGCGGTGAAGTTCACCCCCCGTGGCGGCCGGGTGAACGTGAGCCTGCGGGAGGCCGCCGGGTGCGCGGAAATTCGCGTCGCGGACACGGGGATAGGCATCAAACCGGAACTCCTCGACGTTCTTTTCGACCGCTTCCGGCAGGCGGACGGTTCGATCACCCGCCGGTTCGGGGGCTTGGGCCTGGGCTTGTCGATCGTCCGGCACCTCATCGAGTTGCACGGCGGGGAAGTGACCGCGGAAAGCGCGGGCGAAGGTCACGGCGCCACCTTCGTCGTGCGCCTGCCGCTCCAGCGCGCCATGGACGCGCGGGAACAGCGCGCCGCGGCACCCAGCGAAGCCGCCGCCGCGGGCAGCCTGCCCGATCTTTCGAACCGCGAGATCCTGGTGGTGGACGACGATCCGGATGCGCGCGACTTGCTGGCTCGCCTTCTGGGCGATTGCGGCGCGCGCGTCTTGTTGGCTGACAGCGCGGTCGCCGCCCTCCATCTGTTGCGCGAGCGGGAAGTGGAAGTGGTCCTGTCGGACATCAGCATGCCCGAGATGGATGGATACGAGTTGATGCGGCGCATCCGGGCCAGCGAAGCGCCGACGCGTCGCCTGCCCGCGGTCGCGTTGACTGCTTTCGCCAGGGCAGAGGACAAGGCCCGGGCCCTCGCGGCCGGGTACGACGCCCATGTCGCCAAACCGATGGACCCGGCGGAAGTCCTGGCCGCCGTGGCCGCTGTCTGGCTCAACAAATCCGAGGACGCGGCAATGGCCGGGCCCTGAAGGCACGCCGCTCGCCCCAAACAAAAAGCCAACCCGAGAGGGTTGGCTTTTGTTGTTTGGTGCAGAGGTCAGAGGCTTGCGCCGAACTTCTATCACTACCACGTACGCCCTTCTTGCGAGTCCTTCACAAGATTTGCGAAATCTTCTTCGGCCAGGCTTGGTGGAAATTCCCATCAAGCTCATCCCCTCTGGCTCACGCAGTGAGCCAGTAAGAAGAGACAATGAAAACCTCCATCGGGAACCCAGCATGCCTATGTATCGCCCCTAGGATCAGCAGCATCCCGAAGCTTTCAGCCGAGCCTTCGGGACTGCTATCTCAGCTCCTGCGTAAGGCCACGTACAGACGTGCGCCTTTTAGCTCAGCTAGGAAGTGTTCGTCGTCCTTGAGTGTGTGAAGGATCGCATGGGACGCGAATTCGCTCCTGCAGCTTCCGACCGATTCCAGCATATGCGCGGGCCGGTTGAATTGTGTTCCCTGCACTAGCTTGTTTGAGGTTACTGGACGATTTAAGCCGCACTTCGGCCCCTGTCACCGCTTCCGGCAAGGCGCGGTTGTGTGTATGTAGTGCGTGAAGCAGCTCTAAAACCAAGGCGGCTTCGCCCGAGCAGTAGTGCTGCCCGCGTTAACGCAGGTGCAGTTCGACCCGTCCTGTGCTGAGGGATCGGAAACTGCGGAGGTAGACGCAGGTATCCCTCGGTGTGATTGGTCTTTGCGCACTGCGTCGGTGGTGCGAAGCCCCCGAAAAGAGGGGTGTTGAAAATGATGAATTACGGAAGAATCGCCGGACTTTAAAAATGGGAGTGGATGAGATGGCGTTCATGAATTCATGCTTAGCGGATCCAACGATTACTGAAAAATCACAGGAAAAAGTCGCCATCAGGCGTGCAATAAGCCTTGGACGCAGAGTAAGTCCCATTATTTGGTTGGGTTTGATGTTCCTTGCCATATTGTTTGGATTCTCTTCAAAAGCGGTTGCGGACGGCTCTGTAGGCGCCCCAATATATAAAGAGACCTGCGCACTGATCAACAAAGACGGAAAACCAACAGCTTATATGGCCACATGTGCCATGGCGTGCGCAACATTTGGCGTCGTAAAAGGCGAAGTAAATTATCTTGGAGATTATTACTACTATGTACCAAAAGGATGGAGTGATTCCAGGCAGCTTTGTTTGTGGGATGACTATCTACATAATTCAAACGGTAATACTTTGATTGCAGAAACCGCCAGTAGCGCGTTGAAGGATCACTCCTGGGTATGTCCGACAAACAGCACTAGGGTTGATTACTCAGCCTGCGTTTGCAACAAAGGATATGCACCAAGCGGCTTAGGTCAAACAGCAAATGGCGATAAGGCCTGCCGCCCAGTACTTGAGTTTAGTAGCACCACTCAATACCCGAGTTGCCAAAGCCCAAGGTATGGAGACCCCATTTTCCCCTTGGTTGGCAGCGAGCGATTTACTGCCCCATTGGGTCTGCTGTTGGGCTCGCTTGCCTACGATAGCGGGCACCGGCCGCCAGTCGCCGGCACCAGCGTTTCTCCGATCGGCAGTGATCGTCCCGATGCTGAATCATCCATTTTTGGCGACATGTGGTTCGGCACATGGAACAAGAAGTTGTTTCTTGCCAGCGATCTGAAGGTCGCACGAGTAAGTCAGGGCGATGGCAGCGTGACTTCATTCAATGGTGATGGCCTGGGCAGCTTTTTAACCGACAACCAGACGCAGAATAAACTCATACGCGTTAACACAGGCATTTATCATTACATTAATCAATCCAACCGGTCTATTGAGGTTTACTCAACCGTCGACGACGGCCGGGTGCAGAAAATTAGCTATGCCAACGGAAAGACGCATAATTTCTTATACGGTACTGCAACCACCTCTTTATCGGTCACATTGCCAGGTAGCTACTTGCTCAAAGTGACGGATGAAAATGGCCGCGAAATTAAATTCAACTATAACAGCTTGGGATTGGTTGAGGCGATCGTGGGGCCTGACGGGGGGAAAATGTCTTTCGAATATGCCGGCAAATTTTTATCGAAAATAATATGGCAAGATACTAAATTCAGGATTTTTGAGTACCTTGCAGGCACCCTCCCATGGGCATTGACGGGCGTTTTGGACGAACTTGGCGACCGATATACCGGCTTTGCTTATGACGCCGATGGCCGGGCCATCAGGAATGTATTTTCTGGCCTGGTAAATGATTATCAATTTACTTATACCGTCGGTCCTAAAGTTCAAGTGACGGACAGCTACGACCCGATTGCAGATGTGGTGCGTAGAACCCGCTCCTGGATGCAGCCAGCAGGAGGTTTGGATATCACCGTGAGGCTGCCTAATGGGCAAACGTCACAGCTGCGTGGGCAGATGGTCGCCGGTCAACATCGGCTGGTCAGCCAAAGCCAGCCAGCAGGCAGCGGCTGTGCGGCCAGCAGCAGCCAAATGAGTTATGACGCTCAAGGCAATGTGGAGTCTCAAGACGCTTTCGATGGAAAGCGGGTGTGCTATTCCCACGATCTGAGCCGCAATCTGGAAGCCAGCCGAGTTGAGGGTCTGGCGAGTGGTACAGCTTGCTCAGCGTTGATCGCAGCCAATTCGGTTTTGCCAGCCAACAGTCGCAAGGTCAGCACCCAGTGGCATCCGGACTGGCGTCTGGAACGCCGAGTTGCTGAGCCGGGCCGCATCATTACCTACGTTTACAACGGGCAAGCCGACCCCACCGCCGGCAACGTCATTGCATCGTGTGCCCCCAGCACCGCAAAACTGCCCGATGGCAAACCCATCGCCGTGCTGTGCAAAAAAGTCGAGCAAGCCACCACGGACTTGAACGGTGCGGCTGGTTTTGCTGCCACTGCCCAAGCCGGTGTGCCTGCCCGCGAGTGGAAGTACACCTACAACAGCGTCGGTCAGATCCTGACCGAAGACGGCCCCCGCACCGACGTGGCCGACCTCACCACTTACACCTACCACGACGCCACGGCATTCACCGGGACGGATCCCAATGCGGTCGGCGTGACTATGGGCGATTTGAAAACTGTGACCGACGCCGCCGGCACGACCAAGTACACGAAGTACAACAAGTACGGTCAGTTGCTGGAGAGCATCGACCCCAACGGCGTGGTGTCCAGCTACAGCTATGACTTGCGCCAGCGGCTGCTGTCCGCCACCGTGGGCGGGCAGCAGACCAGCTACGCCTACGACGCCATCGGCCAGCTCAAGAAGGTCACCCGCCCCGACACCAGTTGGACCGGCTACGACTACGACCGCGCGCACCGCCTGGTGGCAACTTACGACAACCTGGGCAACCGCGTCGACTACACGCTTGACGAATTCGGCAACAGAACAGCTGAGGACATCAAAGACCCGGCTGGCGCCTTGATGCGCCAGGTGTCCCGCCGCATCGACCCACTGGGCCGTGTGCAGCGGACCACGGGCCGGGAATAAACGAAGAGAACAGGGAGGGAATCATCATGAACAAGCAATCAAGCGCTCACCTGAGCGCAGGGCCTTCATGCGCCCTTGGGATCTCGCCAGGGCCACTTGCCTGGGCTACGTTGGCCTTGAGCCTTACTACTTCCACCGCGGCTACCGCCCAGACCTTGCCTGCGCCGCCTGCCTCCCCGGCTCCGGTGGTCAACTACGAGTACGACGCGATCGGTAACCCCACCAAGGTCATCCAAGCCCCGGGCGTTTTAAACCTCAGCCGCAGCACTACCTACGACAGCCTGCGTCGTGCCAAGGACGCCACCGATGCCAAGAACGGCATCACCCGCTTCGAGTACGACGGCCAGGACCGCCTCACCAAGGTCACCGATCCCCGCACCCTGGTGACCCAGTACCCGCGCAACGGCCTGGGCGATGCCACCTCCCTCATCAGCCCTGATACCGGCACCGCCACCCATACGTTCGATGCCGCCGGCAATCTCAAGACGCTCCTGAGCTCTCGCGGTGTCTTGTCGACCTACACCTACGACGCGCTGAACCGACCCACCTCGCTCGTCTACAGCAAGAGCGGCTTTACCAGCGAGACCTTCGGCTGGACCTACGACCAGACCGGCGCGGGCTTCGCCAACGGCATCGGCCGGTTGACCTCCACCACCCACCCGGCCGGCTCCACCCAGTACATGTACGACGCCCAGGGCCGCGTCACCTCGGACACCCAGCGCATCAACGCCGCCACCGGCGCCAACAGCGCCCAGGTGGTCAAGACCGTCGGCTACACCTATGACGCCGCGGGCAACGTCACCAGTATCCTGTATCCCTCGGGCCGCAAGTTGACCGTCGCTTATAGCGGCGGCTTGGCCAGCAGCATCGCCCTGGCCAAGGACGCTTCCAGCGCGGCCACCAACCTGGTGAGCGGTATCCAGTGGGAGCCCTTCGGGCCGGTCAAGGCCTGGAACTGGCAGATGGCTAGTAGCACCAAGGCGCAAAGCTGGGTCTACGACACCAGTGGCCGGCTCGTCCGCTACCGGCTGGCCGACCTGATCCGCGACGTGAGCTTCGACGAGGCCGACCGCATCACCCGCTACACGCACTACGACGCCAACACCGGCGGCACCAAGAGCGCCTACAACCAGGTCTTCGGCTACGACGAGTTGGGGCGCATCACCAGCGTCACCATCGGCGCGTCCACCTGGACGCTCGGCTACGACGCCAACGGCAACCGCACCCACCTGACGCTCAACGGCACCGCCGGCAACTACACCACCGCCACCAACAGCAACCGGCTGCTGTCCACCACCAATCCGGCCCGCACCGTGGGCTACGACACCGGCGGCAACATCGTCAACTACACCGGCGACGCGGCCCGCCAGTTCAGCAACACCAACAACCTGGCCAACAAGATGGTGACGCTGACCAAGTCAGGCTCGACCACCACCTACGCCTACGACACCGAAGGCCGGCGCGTCCGCAAGTTCATCAGCAGCGGCACCGGTGCCGGGGCGGCCAGCACCACCCTCTTCGTCTACGACCTGAGCGGCCAGTTGCTCGGCGAGTACGACAGTGCCGGGCAAGCGATCAGGGAGTACGTCTGGTTCAACAGCACGCCGATCGCCATCTTCACACCGGACCCTGCCGGGGCGGCCAACCCACCCTTGGTCTATTACATCCAGACCGACCATCTGAACACGCCACGCGTGGTCTTCGACAAGGCCAACCGCGTGCGCTGGCTGTGGCTGGCTGAGCCGTTTGGGACGACGGCGCCGGAGAACAATCCGGGCAGCCTGGGGGTGTTTACGCAGCCGCTGCGGTTTCCCGGCCAGTATGCGGACCAGGAATCAGGTCTGTTCTACAACCACTGGCGTTACTTCGATCCAGCGACCGGCCGGTACATCACCAGTGACCCTATCGGGCTAATCGGTGGCATCAATACCTATGCCTATGTGAATGGAAATCCTCTGTCGTGGACTGATCGATTAGGGCTTGCCGGCACCAAATTTGGCAAGAATCATCCGCACTGCAAAGGAATCCGCGGCAAGATGAAAGGGCTGCAGAATGAACTGGATACGCGGTGGTCGGAATTGGTGGGTGGTTTGCCAGAACGCATTGGGCCAGGAGAAATGCTTTCGCAAACGATGCGAGGGCATCGCATCCTAATCAATAAAGCAGACACCAATCTTCGTTACTGGGAAAAGAAATATGACGAGGATTGTGACGATGATGATGATTCTCCAGACGGAAACCAGACGGCTGCATGCGTGCCAGCTGCGGCTGCCGGAGCACCACGCCCATCCGTCACTAAACGTTCGCTGTCGGATCCAAAATGGAATAATCCATTTGTTCCGCCTTCTCGATATGATCCTACGCAAGAACGGATGGTGCCCGGTGCTTCAAATGGTTCATCTCAAATTGGTGGAATACCTATTATTCCAATTTATGCCATCCCTTAGGAGAGGACTATGAATAACTCCACTTCATTACTGAAGCAAGATATTGAGGCAATGGAAATAAATGGGGCAAAAAGCAAGCGAATTCTTGAGCTTGCTCGCCGACTAGAAGAGTCGACCCTAGAGTCATCGCAAATTGCAGATGAGTTGTTCAATATTTATTTGAAAATATTTACTAGCCAGCCAATTTGCTCATATCAAGGTACGGATGCATTCATTTCTGGCTTGTTCTCTGATTTTGAGAAACTGTCGAATAATCAAAAAAATCAACTGGTAGAGATTTTTTCTGAGCATGGATCGCATTTTGAGCAAGAAATGCTCAGAATTGCCACCGGAGATCTTGTTGCCAGAAAATATAGCAGCCATATTGCCATTCCCATTTTTGATAAAATGTGGAAGTCGGGTAATAAAAATCTACGTGAGATTGCCTACTCCGGCGCTCAAGTATTGTCCCGCATATTGCCACGAGAGGGCGATGATCGGGAAGCGCTTAGAAAGCTTGGGCAAACTATGGATAAGTTATAAAAATCACGAAGGTAATTGCCTTGCTCAGTTTTTGCCGCATGTGATTTTTCCTATCACCACAGCAGCGGTTATCCACCGGCGGCGTGGCGCCCGCCACGCAAACGCCGACGGTGGGTAACCCGTGTGTAGCGCTTCACTGCGGTCCGGACCGCATTGCCAATCAAAACGCCGTAAGGCGTTTTTTTGTTGCCACCCGAAAACGGTTCTGAATTGGGCCGTTTTCGTGTGGCATTGCTATCCTTTTACGGACGCGGGACACAATGCAATTAGCTTTGACGCTACAGGATTACTTGTCGTCAATCGTGACGCTCAAGCCACAGGTGGAATCAATACTATTCGCACAATACCCAAAGGGAATTAAAATGAAAAAAGAAATACCTGAAAAAGTTGCAACCATGCTAGTGAAATACAATCAAAATCCTGAAAAGCATCGAAAAATCAAGGATGGCGATTTATTTAATCTGACGGTCAGCGGCGAATATTATCCTTGCTGTATAGAAAATATAGATCCTTCGGCTGAAGGATTGGAAAATGGCAGAATCATTCGAATCAAAGCAATCATGCTAGAAAATTTTTCAGGCTTGCCTCAAAAGCAAGCTATGGAATTAAGAGAAGGGCCAAATATTTTTGCCAAATGCGAATTGATTTCCATCGAATCCATTTTATAGATACTGCATTGGCTGCTTTAGTTATAACTTTAGCTTGGTGCGCTGCCCACTCGGTCTCATATGCGTAACCTCACCTACGACGAGGCCAACCGAAGTGCCGCCGACCCCCACTACCATGAGCCACGACAAAACGTGGACAACATCCTGGGCAACAGCCAGTTCACCGCCGTGCAAAACCTGACTGAACGGATAAATACGTTGACCAAGGCTGGGAACCA
The DNA here is from genome assembly GCA_966211815.1 of uncultured Burkholderiales bacterium. Taxonomy (GTDB): domain Bacteria; phylum Pseudomonadota; class Gammaproteobacteria; order Burkholderiales; family Burkholderiaceae_C; genus JANPCX01. Next base: position 41,452 of record CBIHOD010000014.1, on the reverse strand, counting down.
CCGCAACGTATACCTACGATAACGAAGGAAGACGAATGCGCAACGACACCAATGCGGGGTAGTAGCCAAGGCGGCCAGCACCGTCCTGTTCGTTTATGACCAACAGTACAGCGGTTTCCCGGCCAGTACGCGGACCAGGAAAGCGGGCTGTTCTACAACTGGAATCGTTACTACGATCCGGCCACGGGTCGTTACATCACATCCGACCCGATTGGATTAATGGGTGGAATGAACACCTATGGTTATGCCGATGCAGCGCCGTCTAGCAGAATCGATCCAATGGGGCTGGCAACTATTGTTGGGGCACCTCCATATGGCCCCAATTTTGGTAGGCCCTCAAATGAGTATCGGCAATGGCAAGAAAAATATGGCAGGCCTTTGCAAAACATGCTGGACGCAATAGAAAGAAGAATAAGTACTCTTTGCCCAGCTGATCGAGCAGCGATCCAAAAAGAGTTCGATGAGTGGATAGTGCGGGTAGATCCAAATATTGAAAACATGGCAAAACGTGCAAGAACTGGTTATGCAACGACCAGGGGTAATACAAGCACGTTCAACAAGCCATTCTTTGACATAACTGGCTATGAATCGCCATCACAGTACGCTGTGGGGTTACATGAGCTTCGTCATACGATGCCTAGCAATGCAGCTATAGTCGACCCACCAGGCTCCATGGGAGACATTCTTGCAGGTCGCGCAGATCGAGTTCCCAGCGAAATAGATGCTGATCGTTTTGCTGATTGGTTTTTAAAATCATCAAATAAATGCGGATGCCCGAAATGAAAATTTCTACTTTATTGCTTGCTCTTTTTTCTTTAATCTCTTGCAATGCTTGGAGTGCAAATTACCAAGATTTTTTCAATTCAAAGGCCTCTTTTTCTGTTCAATCGGACTCAATCACGCTGGTGGATGTAGAGCGCCCTTTGGAAAGATGCGCCAATAGCGAAGAATATGTCTGCATTAAATCAAAAACACTGAATTTGGCAGTTCCTCGTGACGCGTCGAAAAATAAGTGGTCATTTTTTGGAAGTCAATATAGAGTTCTAGGGACTCAAGTCACTTCATACCAAGGCGAGGCGGAGGAGTATCAAATAATAAAAGTAACAGGCACTTATAATTTTCAGCTTGCATACTCTCGGAAACGAGGCATTCTCGCTATTAAAGAGCCTAGTGGGAACACCTTATTGCTGCAAGAGAAATGCGGAATGCTGGCTCAGGAAACAGAAGGGCAATGTAAATAACAATAGGGTTATCCACCGGCGGCGTGGCGCCCGCCACGCAGGCGCCGACGGTGGGTAACCCGTGTTTAGCGCTTCACGGCGGCCCTGACCGCATTGCAATCAAACGCCGTAAGGCGTTTTTTTGTTGCCACCCTAAAACACTTTCGAATTGGGTCGTTTTCGGGTGGCATTGCTTTTTCTGGCATTGACCCGCAGGCGTGCCGTCTTCAAACTGACCGCTCCAGGGCTCCTTGTCCCGTTCCATCGAGGAACATCAGGCGTCGCAGACGTTACCTGCCTTCAGAGTCACCGATCCTTGATCAGTAGTCGCGTGTAAATCCGAGAGCCGCGCTGGGAGATTGAAGGCCGCTTTGCAGGGCCGCAAGTGATTGACCAATATCCCAGCGTCTCGTACCCGGGTGAGCTACCTTCCGGCGGTACCCAGTCCGCGCATGTAGCCCTAGAGCACAGAACGCTTGTCGTTCTAACCCTCCCAGCAGCCGTTCAGATCTTCAAACGGTTGGAGCCCTCCAAAGGCTTGGGCTTATTCGTCTCAGCGTGACGGGCGCAGTCCCGAGCGCAGCATAGTTGTCGTCGTCGTCGAGGCCGTTCTACGGCCCTGACTGTGTGATCGCATTCAGGCGGGATTCCCTCCAGCTTGAACGCTCGAGCCACTATCCCCAAAGACATATCTGTCTTCTGGATAGCTACGGCCGTCGGACACAGCCAGCATCCCCGCTGCTGGTCGCGCTGGTGCGCGTGTCCGAACTTTGAACCCGTCGCGACAACAGTAGCGCGACGTGACTCCGACAGGTGCTTTGGCTTGAGTCTTCACAGCGTTGCGCGACACGCGCCTTGCGTCCGGCAATGTGCCGAACAGTCAAATTTCTGCCGACGCCGAATCATGTCTCGGCATGAGTATTTACCCTAAATTGGCTTTATTGAGCATATATTTCAATTAAAAAGTCTTAAATGCGCAACGATCTTGCGAAGATTGCTCGATTTTTGCCGCAATAAGAAAGCACCTGCCTTAACGGTTTACCTAAACTCTGTATCCAATCTTTTCTTTGATCTTCTCGCTAGATCGAAGATTTCTCACATGAAGCAGGGCGCGCACCACAAGTGCTCGGCCTGCCACCGAAAGCGATGGCCAAAAGCATCGCTTGTCTTTTTTGTTCATCACGACAAAAGGCTCACCGTGAAAAAACGTGACCCCTTCTCCGCCAAGCCCCTGCACGCGGGTAACACCTCTGCCAAGGCGGAATCCATGGTTTCGAACGCTAACGCTGTGAAGCGAAAAGCGGCACGCCCGAGCCTCCTCCGATGTGGTCGGCTCGACCACCCAGGTTGATCCTGTGCCTAGCCGGTTGAAGCCGGCTCCCCTCATAAAACGTCAGGCTTTGCCCGTATGACCAGGAAGGTCCGCCGATCACTCGGCGTACCGATCCAGGTGACCTGTGCTCGCCTAGACGACTGCTTCGCCGCGCGCTTTCGAGTTTCCCGGAACAACGGATATCTCCGGTGAAAAGTATTTGTCTGTTTGATTGTTCGACGCGCTTGGGCGCGTTCAAAAAATGACCGTAAGGATGAGAAACATGGTTCCGACGAGCGCGCGTGCATGGTGGTTGACGGCGACCCTGCTCCTTCTCGCCTCGCTGGTCCAGGCGGCCACGCCGCCACCAAACCCCGAACGCTTCAAAGACGGCATCTGGACGGAACCGGTCTTTCGTTGGAGCTCTTGCGGCAAAGGCGCGATGCCATGCGAGACCTTCACGACACCCAAAGCGGCTTACGACTTCATGGTCTCGCGCACTGGGTCGAGCTGTGGGACAGTCACTTTCGGGCCGATGACCCCATGGGGAAACTCTCCGGTCGATGGCCGGTATTCGGTGATCTGGTCGAACTACGTGAATGTCAGCAACCCGAAATGTGGGGCGGGCTGGGATTTCGATCAAACCGCTGACTTGGTCTACTACTGCCTGGAGGGTTTTACGGCTGTGGCGTGGCCCGAGGCGTCCGGCGGGCAGAACTACGCTTGCTACAAGCCGGCCCCTGTCAAAACATCCTGCAACCGAGGCTGCGACGGGCTGCAATCGATGGTGTTCGGCAACCCGGTCTCGCTGGCCGATCGTGTGAAATCGCAGGCGGAGACAGATGTGCGCAGCGTCGGTCCGAACGGATTGGCTTTCGTACGCCAGTACCGCAGCGACACAGCGGGATTCGTGTCGAGCTACGGGGCCTCCGGTGTGAATTCGGGAACCTCCGCGCCCGCCTTCGACCCCCAGTCGGACGCCTCACCGTCACCCACCGGCTGCTATCCCGGATTTTTCAGGGATCTGAACAAGAACGGGCCGGAGGCGCCTCTTGAACCGGGCTGTGCGCGGCTGTTCAAGATGTGGGAAGACAGCTATGTCCGCCGCGGGGCCGATGGCGACTACACCCAGTTCTGGAAGTCGGCCGCCAACATGGTGGCCGGCGCCGGTGCGGTCGACCAGCTCGTCACCCGCCAAGCCGATGGCCGCAGCATGGTCCGCACAGTGGATGCGTTGGAACTCTATGGCACCACCGGTTTGCTGCTGAGCCGCCAGTTGTCGAATGGCCCGCTCCAGACGATGACGTACTCCAACGCATCGACCCCGACCTCCATCGCCCCAAGGCCTGACTTGCTGATCGAGGTGGCCAACGGTTTCGGCGCGAGCCTGCAATTCCGTTACGACGCCCGGGGCCACCTCCGTACGCTGGTGGACCAGGCTGGCAAGGAAGTCACCTACACCGTGGACAACGGCGGCAACGTGACCGAGGTGCTATACCCGGATGGCTCGCGCAAGCAGTACCTCTACAACGAACCCGCATATGCGCCGGCTGGCCCGCCGCCGCAGCTGCTGACCGGCATCGTCGACGAGACAGGGCAGCGTTTCGCCTCCTTCGCCTACGACGCGGCCGGCAAAGCCGTCTCCACTGAACATGCCGGCGGCGTAGAAAGATATGTGCTCTCGGATGGCAATACCGTCACATTCCCGAACAACGAACAGCGCCTATATGTCACGCAGTCCTGGGGCTCGTTCAAAGCGCCCCAGGAACTCCGGCGGACTTGGACATGCACAGGCTGCACGGCACCGCAGACCCAGGTCGCCCGCTTTGGGCTGGATGTGGCCAACGGCAACACCCTGTCGTACGACGACTTCCAGGGAAACCGCAAATGCTTCGCTTACGAAGCCACGCGCAACCTGGTGGCTGTCCGGGTCGAAGGCCTGGGCACGGGGGCAGATTGCGCCAGCTTAACGAAAGACAACGCGACCTTGCCGAAAGGTAGTCGCAAGATCGCGACTGCCTGGCACCCGGATTGGCGCTTGGAGACCAAACGAACCGAGCCGCGACGTATCACGCTCTACGTCTACAACGGTCAGCCCGATCCGCTGGATGGAAACAAGCCCGCCAGCTGCGCGCCCGCAGCCGCCAGGCTGCCCGACGGCAAGCCCATCGCGGTGCTGTGCAAGAAGGTGGAACGCGCCTCGACCGACAGCACGGGCAGCGCGGGCTTGGCCGCTGTGCGCGACGGCGGCGTGCCCGACCGTTTCTGGGCGTACACCTACAACGCCGCCGGCCAGGTGCTGAGCGGGACCGATCCGCTGGGCAGGGTCACCAAGTACGCCTACTACGAGGCCACCACGGTCGACTACACGAAGGGCGACCTGAGGAGCGTCACCAACCCGGCGTCGCAGGTCACCACCTTCACCAAATACAACAAGCATGGCCAGGTGCTGGAAAGCAGCGACCCGAACAAGTTGCTCACTGTCTACACCTACGACGACCGCCAGCGCCTCAAATCCGCAAGCGTCGGCGGCCTGCTCACCACCTACGACTACTGGCCCAACGGCCTGCTCAAGCAGGTGACGCAGCCCGACGCCAGCTTCCTCTCTTACGAGTATGACGCCGCACAGCGGTTGCGAGTCGTCAAAGACCAGCTGGGTAACCGCGTCGACTACACGTCCGACAACGCCGGCAATAACAAGACCGAAGCCGTGACGGACCCGAGCGGCGCGCTGCGCCGCCAGTTGAAGCGGGGCTTTGATCAGCTCAATCGTTTGCAGCAAATCACCGGGAGGGAATGATCGTGGCTTTCAAGACAAGAAAAATCCTTTTTGCATTGTTATTGTTGATGCTGGCTTCGGTCAGCCATGCCCGCATCTATGTAGACGCGGTGTGGAGCGGGAAATATGGAACCGACGGTTCAACAACGGTCTGGGGCACGAGGTTCAACACTCCCCAAGAGGCTTGCGCAGCCATTCAAAGGACTTTCAAACCCAACGGCATTGCCGCATCGTCACTGAAATCCGATCGTGCGGCCTGGGTAGGGTCTATTGGAACTTGCATCACTGACCCCGAGTCGTGGGTGTACCCCCTCGTCGGGTTGCACTTCGACTGCCCGGCAGGTGCCAAGCAGGACAGCTGGTCGGGTCAGTGTTATTTGGAAAGTTGCCCGGAAGGCCAAACGTTGTATGCGCTGTCGGGCACCTGCGTCATCAAGAAAGACCGCTACCACCCGGCCACTTGCCAGCCCGCCTTTGGCAACTCCATCTACCCGATGACCGGCACGCGGCGCCAACAAGAGGTGCTGGGCCAGTGGCTCGGCCTGGAGATCGCCGCGGTGTACGACACCTCGAGCCAGGCGCCCAGCAACCTGCCCGACGCTCGCTACAACCCGCAGCCGACGCCGTCGTTCGGCGCCATGTGGCAAAGCACCGCGCACCGCAAGCTGGTGCTGCAGGGGATGGGTTCCGCCCGCCCCGCGGTGCAGGTGCCGCGCGGTGGCGGCCGCTGGGTTTCGTTCGCCGGCAATGGTGCAGGCCGATACGTGCCCGACGCCGATGTGAATGACCAGCTGGTGCCGATCGCTGGAGGCGGCTGGCGCTACCTCGACGCCCGCGGCCAGGCACAGGAAACCTATGACGCCACCGGCAACCTCACCGATATCGACCGCGCCGACGGCACCAAGCTGAAATTCCACTACAGCGCCGCCGTCGGCACCGGTGCGCCGGCAGTGGGCCTGCTGATGAAGATCGAGGATGTGAACAGTGGTCGCAAGATCCAGTTCGCTTACGAACAGCCCGCCACGCCGCCGGATGGAACTTCCCCGGCCCCGCGCTTGCAAACCCTCACGGGCCCCGCAAGCGAATTGGTCAAATTCGACTACAACACCGCCGGCCACCTGCGGCTGATCACCTGGCCCGACGCCCGGGCGCGTGAGTTCCGCTATGAAGACACCCGCTTCCCCTGGGCGCTCACCGGTTTGATCGACGAGTCGGGCAAGCTCATCGGTAAGTACGGCTACGACGACCAAGGCCGCGCCGTTGCCACCGAACGCGGCGACGGCTTGGATGCCTACAGTGTCACCTACGGCTCCGGCCCGAGCTGGAAGATCACCGAATCTTTGGACCCCGACCAGGCCACCTTGTGGCGCGACCACTGGTGGGTCGGCCCGGCCGACACCCAGGTCCAACTGCCTAACCAGACCTGGTTGTCGCTGCAGTTCGTCGATGTACTCGGCGTTCCCCGTCCCGCACGCCAGAGCCAGCCTGCCGGCGCGGGCTGCACCGCCTCCAGCAGCGCGTTGACCTACGACGCCCATGCCAACGTCACGCAGCGAGACGACTTCAACGGCAACCGCAGCTGCCATGGCTACGACATGGCGCGCAACCTGGAGACCAGCCGCGTTGAAGGGCTGGACAAGACGGCCGTCTGCGGTGACCTGACCAAAGACGGTGCCAAGCTACCCATCGGTTCACGAAAGACCGCCACCGCCTGGCATCCGGACTGGCGGCTGGAGACCAAACGCACCGAGCCGCGGCGCATCACGCGTTACGTCTACAACGGCCAACCGGATCCGCTCAACGGCAACGCGGTGTTGAACTGCGCGCCGGCCGAAGCCAAGCTGGCCGACGGCAAGCCGATCGCGGTGCTGTGCAAGAAAGTGGAACAAGCGTCCACCGACACCACGGGCAGCGCGGGCCTGAGCGCCGTACGCGACGGTAGCGTGCCCAACCGTGTCTGGTCCTACACCTACAACGCCGCGGGCCAAGTGCTGACCGAGATCGACCCGCTGGGCAAGGTCACCAAGTACGCCTACTACGACACCACCACGGCCGACTACACGAAGGGCGACCTGAAGAGCGTCACCAACCCGGCGTCGCAGGTCACCACCTTCACCAAATACAACAAGCACGGCCAGGTGCTGGAGAGCGGCGATCCCAACAAGCTGCTCACCGTCAACACCTACGACGACCGCCAGCGGCTGAAGACCGCCAGCGTCGGCGGCCTGCTCACCACCTACGACTACTGGCCCAACGGCTTGCTCAGGCAAGTGACCCAGCCGGACGCCAGCTTCCTCTCCTACGAGTATGACGCCGCACAGCGACTGAGAGTCGTCAAGGACCAGCTGGGCAACCGCATCGACTACACGCCGGACAGCGCCGGCAACAACAAGCTCGAAACCTTGACCGACCCTAGCGGCGTCCTGCGCCGCCAGCTGAAAAGGGACTTCGACGCGCTCAATCGTTTGCAGCAGGCCACAGGGAGGGAATGAGGAATGAATTTCATTCAAATAAACAAGAGGGATCGATCAGTGAACAAGTTACTGGGAACCATGGTTCTGGCCACCACCGCTGCCGCGGTACTGAGCGCCTGCGGCGGCGGGTCGCAGGAAACGTCGACCAGCCAGCCGCAAGACGCTGCCCACACGCCTGCTGCCGCAAGCAAGGCGCAAGCGCAATGGGTCCAGGGGTGGTACGCCTTCGATGGTCATAACCTGGAAGAGATCACGTTTGAAGACCGCGACGGGTGGGCCTATTTCCAAGGCGACGTGATCCTTGGTACCACCGAGCAGGTGGCCGCGCACCCCGATGAACAACGGCGGCGCGCCCTGGGCGTCTACCGCAGCAACGCCTCGCGTTGGCAGAACGGCGTGGTGTTCTACGACGCGACGAAAGCGCCGGCCAGCCAATTGGGCGCGCTGCGCTCGGCCATGTGGCACATCTCCCGGAACACCCCGGTGCGCTTCTCGCGCGACCCGAAATACAGCAGCAGCAGGACGGTGGGCACGGAGACGGTGTACGACGTCGTCTCGGTGCAGCCCGAGACCGACCCGAACTACGCTGGCTCTTCCTCCGTGGGGCGAGCCGGGGGCGTGCAAGTCCTCCGGTTGAATGCCGGCAACCCTTTCGATACCGCGGCTGCTTCCGCCACCCACGAACTCCTGCACGCCTTGGGTGCCTGGCATGAGCACACCCGAGCAGACAGGGACAGCTATGTCGCCGTCAACACCGCCAACATCCGACCCGGCTACGAATCCCAGTTCGCCAAGCACACTTCGGACGGCGCGATGCACGGCACCTACGACCATTGCTCGCTGATGCACTACGGGCGCGAGGAGCTGAGTAAAAGCGGCGGCCTGGAAACCATGTTCCCGCTGAAGGCGGTCTCTTGCGGGATTCTGCCGGCCAACGGCACGCCAGGCCCCCAGCCCGTGACCGACATCGGCCAACGTATCGGCCTGAGCCTGGGCGACAAATCGATGATCGGCTACTTGTATGCGAGCGCGCCCGCCGACCGGCCGCAAGCGCATGCCGGCTTCGATCAGACGCTCAAGACCGGGTGCAACGGCAATGTCACCTTGACATTGGACGGGTTCGGCGAAGCCGTCAGCGGTTCCAGCGTCAGGAGCTACAAGTGGACCGCTCGCTCAGGAGCCTCCGGCCCCATCGCCAACAGCGCCAGCGCCAAGGCGCAAGTGTCGGTGCCCAAGCCCGCCTGCGGCGGAACGCCGGACGGTGGAACCGTCACCTACCAGTTCGAGCTGGCCGTCCAGGATCTGTCGGGGCGGAGCATGTCCGACGTGGTGACGTTCACGCTGACCCGCTGAGGCGGGCGGCTTCACGGCTGGACCACAACAACGACCGCGGCCGACGGACGAGCGTGTTGAGGACCCCGGTGGCGCGTTGCAGCCCGCCGGGCCGCGACTCGCCGCGCTCGGGCACTGGAAAGCAACCACTGGAGGAGTGAGCGATGAGGAAGGACCTGCTAGTGCAAAAAGCAAATGGGCTCGACCGGCCTGGCGATTCTCGGGGACTCGAAGGGCAAAGACCGACACAGCGGTTCATTTCCGCATTGCTTGCCGCCACGCTGACGGTTTGCATCGCGTTCGTTCACGTGTTGATCGCGCCAGACGTCCATGCGCAAACCCGAATGCTCCTACCCACTTCCGCCTATGCGAATCCCGCCAACGTCCCCGGGTATTTCGATTCATACCAAGCGGTGTGCGACGCTCGCGCCGTGTTCATCAATTGGCCGTATCCGCTGCGGTTCGTCGCAACGGACGATCACCAAGGCCAATGCATCTGGACCCGGTCGAGTGGCGAAATAGAAGTGATGGGCTATCCGAGCTTCGGCGGGTATTGCCCAGCGCGCTATCAGATGGTGAACTTCGTTGCCGATCGGAGTTCCACGAAATTCCCATTTTTTTATGGCCCCGATCAATATTGCGAGTCCCAGCTCCCCGTCGTGGACCGCTATTGGCTCGTGCTCCTCCAACAATGCAAAAGAGGCGGGCAACCATCCGGCGGCAACCCCATCTATCCATTGACGGGCGCCAAGAGCCAGGAAGAAATCTTGGGTTCATGGCTGGGCGAACGTTTCGCGGTCCGCTACGACACCAGCGAAAGGCTTCCGACGAACCTGCCGGGCGCCGGCATGGCCGGCAACGCAACGGCGCCGTCCTTCGGTGCACTGTGGCGGTCCACCGCGCACAAGAGCCTGGTGCTGCAAGTTGTCAATGGCATCGTGCTCGGCGTGCAGGCCTCCCGCGGTGGCGGCCAATGGGTCAGTTTCACACGCGACAGCGCGGGTCGATATGCCGCGGTTGGCGGCAGCGACGACGCGCTGAGCCTTGTTGGCGGCGCCTGGACCTATGTGGATGCCTCACGCCAGGCGATCGAGACCTACGACGCCGCGGGCCGCTTGACGGAAGTGGCTCAGGCAAGCGGTAGAAAGCTTACCTATTCGTACAGCACCTCCGGTACACCGGCCGCGACGGCGCCCGCGGCGGGTTTGCTCATCCGTATCCAGGATCAGACGGGTCGCGCGGTGCAGCTCTTCTACGAAAAGCCGGCCGGCGGCCAGGCGCCGCGCGTTTACAAGATCACCGACCCGAGCGGCAAGAACCTGGACTTTGGTTACGACGCGGCAGGCAACCTGAGGACGATCACCCGCCCCGGCGCGGCGCCGCAGACTTTCCTCTATGAGCATCCATCGTTGACCTGGGCGCTCACGGGTATCGTGGCAGAGGACGGCGTGCGCCGCTCCACCTATGGCTACGACGACGAAGGCAGGGCCGTCTTCACGGAACTTGCCGGCGGCGTCGATCGCTTCCAGCTTTCCTACGGCACACCGCCCGCCTGGAACGTGGTGGAAACCATTGACGAGGCCGCCGGGGTGATCTGGCGCGACCACTACTGGAAGCTGCCCGTCAAGCCGGCGATGCGCCCCCCCGGCGCCGGCACCGATCTAACTTATGAGTTCGAGACCGTGGCCGGCACGCCGCGTCTGAAGAGCCAAAGCCAGCCGGCAGGCAGCGGTTGCCAGGCTTCCACGAGCATGCAGACCTTCGACGTGAACGGCAACGTGGCCAGCCGCGACGATTTCAACGGCACACGAGTCTGTTTATCGAACGATCTGAATCGCAACCTGGAAACACGCCGCGTCGAGGGCCTGGACAAGACCGCCGCCTGCGGCGACCTGACCAAGGACGGAGCCCCATTGCCCAAAGGCAGCCGCAAGATCGCTACGGCTTGGCATCCGGATTGGCCGCTGGAGACCAAACGCACCGAGCCGCGGCGCATCACGCGCTATGTCTACAACGGTCAGCCCGATCCGCTCAATGCCGGCGTTGCCCTTTATTGCGCAAAGGCCGAACCTCAGCTACCGAATGGCCCGCAGAACACGCCACTGTTGCCCGACGGCAAGCCGATCGCGGTGCTGTGCAAGAAGATCGAACAGGCGTCCACCGACAGCACCGGCAGCGCGGGCTTGGCCGCTGTGCGCGACGGCAGCGTGCCCGACCGCGTCTGGTCCTACACCTACAACGCTGCCGGCCAGGTGCTGACCGAGACTGACCCGTTGGGCAAGGTCACCCAGTACGCCTACTACGACGTCACCACGGCTGACTACACGAAGGGCGACCTGAAGAGCGTCACCAACCCGGCGTCGCAGGTCACCACCTTCACCAAATACAACAAGCACGGCCAGGTGCTGGAGAGCGGCGATCCCAACAAGCTGCTCACCGTCAACACCTACGACGACCGCCAGCGGCTGAAGACCGCCAGCGTCGGCGGCCTGCTCACCACCCACGACTACTGGCCCAACGGCTTGCTCAAGCAGGTGACGCAGCCGGACGCCAGCTTCGTCTCTTACGAGTACGACGCGGCCCAGCGCTTGAGGGTGGTCAAGGACCACCTGGGCAACCGCATCGACTACACGCCGGACAACGCCGGCAACAGCAAGACGCAGACCGTGAAGGATCCGAACGGCGTGCTGCGCCGGCAACTGAACCGCGACTTCGACGCCCTCGGGCGCGTGCAACGAACCACAGGGAGGGAATGAGGGATGAACCGCTACAGCAACTTCAATCACAAAATGGACCGCCTGCGCCTAGGCGCAGGCATCGCCACCGCGCTCGCCAGCATGCTGGTCCAGGCCGCGCCGCCGCCCACATCGCCGGCGCCGGTGGTGAACTATGAATACGACGCCAACGGCAACCGGACCAAGACCATCCAGGCCAAGGACGCGGCGAACTTCAACTTCACGACGAAGAACCAGTACGACGCGCTGAACCGCGTGACGAACTCGACCAATGCCAGGTCGGGCGTGACCAAGTTCGGCTACGACGGGCAGGACAACCTCACGTCGGTCACCGACCCGCGAAGCCTGGTGACCGAATACCCGCGAAACGGCCTGGGCGCCACGACTTCGCTCGCCAGCCCCGACACCGGCCCGGCCAGCTACACCTACGACGCGGCCGGCAATGTGAAGACGCGCACCGACAGCCGCGGCGTGAAGGCGACGTATAGCTACGACGACCTGCAGCGCCTGGTCAGCGTGGAATACAGCCAGGCCGGCAAGACGCCCAGCCTGCTGACCTGGACTTACGACAAGACCGAGCCCCAGGCCGATTACGGCGCCGGCATCGGCCGGCTCAGCCGCGCCGACCACCCCAACGGCTTCAACCGCTACACCTACGACATCCAGGGCCGCGTCACCCGCGAGGTGCAGCAGGTGAATCCCGCCAGCGGCGCCAACGCGGCAGGGCAGGCGCTGACCGTGGACTACGGCTACGACGCGGTCGGGCGCATCACGTCGATCAAATACCCGTCGGGCCGCAAGCTGACCGTCACCTACATCCAAGGCCAACCCACGAGCCTGGACCTTGCCAAGGACGCCGCGGCCAGCACCGCGGTCAACCTCATCAAGGACATCAAGTGGGAGCCCTTCGGCGGCGGCGTGAAGAGCTGGCTGTGGAACATGGCCTCCGGCCCGGTTCTGCACGAGCGCACCTACGACCAATGGGGCCGCCTGGTGCGCTACCCGCTGAGCAGCGCCTACCGCGACCTGACGTACGACGAAGCCGACCGCATCAAGTCGTTCAAGCACAGCCGCATCGACAATGGCAGCACGCTGTCGTCGCTGGACCAGTCGTTCAGCTACGACGAGTTGGGCCGCCTGACCGGCGTGTCGGTCGATAACAGCACCTGGACGATCAATTACGACGCCAACGGCAACCGCACCAGCGTGACGCTCAACGGCGCTGCGCAGGCGTACACCACGGCGGACACGAGCAACCGGTTGACGGAGGTGAGCAACCCGGCGCGCAAGTTCGGCATCGACGTGGCGGGCAACACCGAGAGCGACACCGGCGCGGGCTACACGGCCGTCTACAGCACCGCGGGCCGCCTGCTCACGCTGACCAAGGGCGGGGTGACGACGACCTACAGCTACGACAACCAGGGCCGGCGCATCCGCAAGTACAGCAGCGGCGGCGCGGCCAGCACGGTGCTGTTCGCCTATGACCAGCAAGGGCAGTTGCTGGGCGAATACGACAGCGCGGGCAAAGCGATCCGCGAATACGTGTGGCTGGGCACGACGCCGGTGGCGGTGTTCACGCCCGACCCGGCCAATGAGGCGAACGCGCCGCTGGTGTATTACATCCACGCCGACCACCTGGACACGCCGCGCCTGGTGATGGACCGGGCCAACAAGCGCCGCTGGCGCTGGATGGCCGAGCCCTTCGGCACGACGGCGGCGGAAACCAACCCCGACGCCCTGGGCGCGTTCGCATTCCCGCTGCGGCATCCGGGGCAGTACGCGGATGTTGAGTCGGGGCTGTTCTACAACTGGAATCGGTACTTTGATCCGTCCACCGGGCGGTACATCTCAGCCGATCCCATCGGCCTCGCGGGCACGTCGCTGGGGAACCTCTCGCTGTATCCCTACGCGAACAATGCCCCTACGAAGTTCACCGATCCCACGGGTCTTGCCCCGACAAAGGCGGTGGTATGGCTCGTCAAGATCTGCAAGACAGGGATTCAGAAGATCCGTCCAGTCAGCTATGAAGAGGCTGTGACGCTCGCCAAGAAAGGCGAGGATCTTCAGGCTAGTCGCGACATGGCAAAGAAGATCGGAAACGCTGCCAGCAAAGGGCGCGGAGCAATCAAGGATCCGGTACATCCCGACAGGGTGACTGGAAGCACCGAGGGACGTCGCCCCCACTATCACGCGAATCCAAGAAACGGTGGGCACATTTTCTACGGCATCGCAGCGGCCGCGACCGTCGCAGGGCATGTGGACTGCGAGGACTGCACAATGGCCTACATTGCCGAGGCAGTTGACTTCTTCAATCCACTCTCATTGCCCAAGGATCTGATGGATCTCACGGGCATTGGAACCGCTGAATGATTCGAGTTTTTTGCGTCTTCCTAGTCGGGGAGCCACTTCTTCTTGAAGGCGACACGAAGGAACTCGGGTTTTACCGAAACGAGTATGTCGCGTCGTCGTCGGAGGAGCGAGCCGTTGCCACAGCGAAGGCGAAGGCGATGAAGCGGCTTGAACGCAAAGGGGCCAAGTTCATTGAAGGGAAGCCGTTCACCCTGAAAGTGGAAAAGGTTAAACCGGGAATGCCTCCTTGGAGGCTTCTTCGCAGCGAAGGATTCTTATTCTTCCCTGTGGATTCTTAGGTGGCGAGTGGCTGCCAAATATTGTTTCAAAAATTTTGCTCAATCATGGCGCTTCAGTTGATGTGATCAATGAGTTTGGTGAAAAGCCAAAACTAAAGCTTTAGGACTCTTAAGTCCAACAAGCTCGAAATTAGGACGTGAAACCTTTTATGGCCGCTGGCAAATTAATGAAGCCTCAGGGCTTCACCCTCCTAGAACTCCTCGTCGTCATGGTCATCATCGGCCTGCTCGCCAGCTACGTGGCGCCGAGGTTCTTCGACCAGGTCGGCAAGAGCGAAATCAAAGCCACCCGCGCCCAGCTCGATTCGTTTGAGAAAGCGCTGGGTGCCTTCCGCCTGGACAACGGCCATTTCCCCAGCACGCAGCAAGGGTTGCGCGCGTTGGTGGAGCGGCCGGCGGACGAGCCGCGGTGGAGCAAGCCGTACTTAAGCAAGGCGGTGCCTGCGGACCCGTGGGGGCGGGCTTACATCTACCGCAGTCCAGGTGAACAAGGGCGCGACTACGATTTGTTGTCGCTGGGCAAGGACGGTCAGGCTGGTGGGACGGACGAGAACGCCGACATCAGCGTCTGGGACACCGGTCGCTGAGGCGGCCGGAAAATACCTCGGGCTGTCAGCAATCGCACCTGCACCCACCAGCCGCGCGCTCTCACTACCCACCCCGACACCATCCACTGCAAACACCAACTGCCCGTACCCGCCATGCGCGTTCGCCTCATCGTCGTACAAGGCCAGGGCCTGCCGCAGGCCCTGGATTTCGACGCGGCCAGCGAAGAGGCTGCCCGCCGGTTGGCCTCGGCCCAGGGCTACGCGGTGCTGTCGCGGGCGGGGGCCCCCGGCTGGCCGGCAAGGTCTGACACTGGACGGGTGCTTGCGCTTTCTTCTTCGCGAGCCGGTCAACAACCCCGCAGCGGCCGCTGGGACCTGATCGTCTTCGCCGAACAGCTGCGCGACCTCCTCCAGGCGGGCTTGAGCGTCATCGAAGCACTGGACACCTTGCAACGTAGCGCCGGCGACTCAGGCGCCCAAGGACCGCTGACCGCCCTGGTCAGGCAACTGCAGGACGGCAAGACCTTGTCGACCGCAATGGAAGCCGACACCGCTTGCTTCCCACCGCTGTTGGTCGCGCTGGTGCGCGCCTCCGAGCTGACTTCCGACCTGCCGCAGTCGCTGTCCCGCTTCATCGAGCACCAGCAGCGCGTGGCCGAGTTGAGGCACCGCATCACTTCCACCGCGCTGTATCCGATGCTGCTAATCGGCGTGGGCGGTCTGGTGCTGCTCTTCCTGCTGTTCTACGTGATGCCGCGGTTCGCGCGCATTTTCGAAGGCTTGTCAGGTGAATTGCCGTGGTCCGCGCAGGCTATGGTGGGCTGGGCCCACTTGCTGGCCGGGCATCAGGTATTAGTGTCCAGCCTGCTGGGCGCCATCGGTTTGGCCTGTGCCGCGGTGCTTGGCGTGCCGGCCTGGCGGGCAAGGGCATCGGGCGTGCTGCTGCGATGGGGTCCGATGCGCATCGTCCGCGAGCCGCTCACCACCTACCACCTGGCTCGCTGGTACCGGGCCACCGGCATGCTGGTGCAGGGCGGCATCCCGTTGCCGCAATCGCTGGCGCTGTCGAATGCCTTGTTGCCGGTGCAACTGCGCAGTCGGGGAGAAGCGGTGGCCCAGGCGCTGAACGACGGCCTGTCGCCCGCCACCGCCCATGCCCAGGCGGGCATGGCGACGCCGGTGGCCGAGCAGTTGATGCGGGCCGGGGAGCGAACCGGCGACCTGGGCGCGGTGCTGCAGCGCATTGCCCATTTCCACGAGAACGAGATCAGCCGCCGGCTGGAGCGCGGCATGAAGGTGCTGGAGCCGCTGGTGATGCTGGGAATCGGTTTGGGCGTGGGCCTGGTCGTGGTCTTGATGTACATGCCGATCTTCGAACTGGCCTCCTCGATCCAATGACGCGATGAGCAGCGGCAGCACAGCACCAGCCTCGGCCGGCAACGCTGGCGACCTGCGGGCACGCATCGCCGAGCTGCGCCAGCAAGGCGTGGTCGACCTTCTCACGGGGCTCAAACAAACCTATCCAGAAGACGACACCACCTGGGCCAACGAGCTGGGTGAACTGTTCGGCTGGCCAGCGGTCAAGCTGGATGAGTTGGCCGCCTGGACACCTGATTTCGGGCAACTGCCTTTCGCCGAAGCCGCACGCCGGCGTTGCGCGGTGTTTCGCGGCGAATCCTCCGCATCCGAGAACGGTGGGGCGCTCCAGTTCGTCGCCACCGACCCGTTCGACACCGACCTGTTGGCCTGGGCGCGCAGCCGCTTCGGGCCGCTCACGGCGCATTGGGCCAGCCCCGCCACCTTCGACGCCTGGCTGTCCCAGGCCGAGCAGGCGATGACGGCGCTGGAGGGGATGGGCCACGATGCGGTTGCCCCCATCGACGGCAGAAGCGCTTCAGTCGATGGCAGCTCCATCGAGACGCTGAGCCTGCGCCACCTGCAGGAAGGCACGAGCCCCGCGGTGCGTTTTGTCAACTCGACGCTTTATGACGCGTTGAAGACCGGCGCGTCCGACATCCACCTGGAGAGCGACCCGCAGGGCATGACCGTCAAGTTCCGCATCGACGGCGTGCTCACCGCGGTGCGCCGGCTGGACGGCGGCGGGGCGGACGTGGCGCTGGCCCAGCAGGCGATCAGCCGCATCAAGGTGATGGCCCAGCTCGACATCGCCGAGCGCCGGGTGCCGCAGGACGGCCGGCTGCAGATCCAATACGGCGAGCCGCCCCATGGCCGGACCATTGATGTGCGCGTGTCCATCATGCCCAGCATCCACGGCGAAGACGCCGTGCTGCGCATCCTGGACCGCCAGCACCTGGCCCAGACGCTGGCCGGCCTCACGCTGGAGAAGCTCGGCTTCGACGGCGAAGCCCGCCAGGCGCTCAAGCTGCTTTGCCGCAAGCCGCACGGCATGTTCCTGGTGACCGGCCCTACCGGCTCGGGCAAGACGACGACGCTCTACGCCGCCATCACCGAGACCCATGAAACCCGCGACAAGGTCATCACGATCGAAGACCCGGTGGAGTACCAGCTGCCCGGCGTGTTGCAGATCCCGGTCAACGAGCGCAAGGGCTTGAGCTTCGCCCGGGGGCTGCGCTCCATCCTGCGCCACGACCCCGACAAGATCCTCGTCGGCGAGATCCGCGACGCCGAGACGGCGCAAATCGCGGTGCAGTCCGCCCTGACCGGCCACCTGGTGTTCACCACGGTGCATGCCAACACCGTGTTCGACGTGGTGGGGCGCTTCGAGCAGTTCGGCATCGACGCCTACACCTTCGCCTCGGCGATCAACGGCGTGCTGGCGCAGCGCCTGGTGCGGCGGCTGTGCCCGCACTGCGCGCAGCCGGCGGTGCTGTCGGCCGATCAAGCCCATCGGCTTCGTGCAGAAGAGGACTTTCAACAAGCCTGTGTCGACAGCCACATCAGCGCCGAAGACTTCGATGCCGACGCTTCGCCGCGCCTGCTGCAAGCCCGCGGCTGCGAGCGCTGCCGCGGGACAGGCTACTCGGGCCGTTTCGCGCTGGGCGAACTGCTCACGCTCACGCCCCAGGCCAAGGCCCTGATCGCCCGCAGGGCGCCTCAGGTGGAGATCCAGGCCGAAGCCGAACGCAGCGGCTGGCGCAGCCTGCGTCGGCAGGTCCTGGCCGCCGCGCTGCGCGGCTGGACCACGATGGACGAGGTGGACCGTGTCGCCGCTTGACCCGATCAAACGCTTGCTCCCCCGCTGGCGCAGGCCCATCGAATATCTGCGCGTCGGCCGTCATGCGGTAGAGCGCTGGTCTGCACCGCATCCCGCGCATGGCCTGCAACTGCAAGCCAGCGCGCCGCTGCCCCGAGGCCCAGCGCCTCGGGCCGCTGATCTCGCCGGCGGCCTCACCAATGCCATCGCGCAGCTCTACCCAAAGCCACTGGGCACGCGCGTCGAAGCCGTGCTCGAATCGGCGTGGTTGCCGGTGATGCGGGTGGAAACCGGCGGCACGCTGTTGTCGGACACGCAGGCGCAGGCCCTGGTGCGGCACCGGCTGCAGCGGCTCTACGACACCGCCCGCGACCCGGTGGCCGGCTGGGACGTGCGGGTGGATTTCCGGGCGGGCGATGCCCAGGCCTTGGGGTACGGCCTGTCGCCCCAGATTCATCAGGCATTGCAACAAGCCGCCTCGCGCGCCGGCTTCAAATGGCGGGCCATCACACCGGCTTGGTGCTGGGGCTGGGACCGCGCATGGCAGCGCTCTACCCGTCACGCCACCGGCTTGTCGGGGAAGGCGGATGGCTGGTGGGGTTGGCTGGAACAAGACCGGCTGATGCTGGCCCATGTGGCGAGGGCCGAGGACTCGCCTGTGCCCCGCCTGGCGAGTCTCCATGCCGGTTTGGCACCCGACCTGAATGCGCGTGATTTGCGCCGTCAGATCGACATTGCCGCCATCGGCCTCGGCCTGGTCGATGCGTCGGGGAGTATTTGCATCGCAGCCTGGACGCCCGCGCCCGCCGGCCTGGAAGACGCCGGCCTGCGATGGCTGTGTGTGGATGGCAGGCCACCGACGCACCAGTCCCGCGCAGCAACGGCTGGCCGTCTGGAAGCTTCCCGGAACCAGGCCACATGACCACCCGCCGCGTCGATTTCTCCAGGCCAACCAGTTCTCCCCGCGCAGGGTGGTGGTTGTTGCTGGCAGGCTCGCTGCTGCTGGCCGGCGCCTGCGCACTGAAGCAGCACTGGCAGGACCGTGCAGAAGCGGCGCAGCGCCGGCTGGACCAGGCCGGCCATGAAGCAGCCCGCCGCCAGGCGGAAGACACCGCCCGCCAGGCGGTCACGCCGGCCCAGGCTCGGCGCCTGGCCCAGTTGCGGCAACAACAAGCCTGGCCGTGGCAGGCCGCGCTCCAGGTCGTCGACGATGCGGTGGCCGAGCCGGTCTACCTATTGGGTTTGAGCTTGCAGCCCAGTGCGGAGGACGCCCGCGCTGGTTCACTGAAGCTCGAAGCGCAATCGCCCACTTGGAACGACGCGTTGGCTTTTGTCGAGAGATTGCAGCAAGCCCGGGCGGCACTGGCGCCTCAGGCGTTGGGGCAGCCCCAGCTGAGCTCGCAGCAACAAGCGCTGGACGCCGGCACGAATGCGCCGGTGGTGCGTTTTGTGGTCGCGATGCCGGTGAGCGGTGGTACTTTGCCTCAGGAAGGCAGGCCGCGGCCATGAAGCAGCAGCCGTCACCGCAGGTTCGGCCGCCGATACCGCGAGCTGCTTTGGCGTGGCACCGGATCTGGCAGCGCCTGGGTGGGCCGGGTGTGCTCGGTTTGAGTTTGATCGGGCTGTCGATGCTGGCGGGCGTGTCTGCCTGGCAAGCCCATGCGGCGGCTCTGTCCAACGAAAGGAAAGCAGACCAAGCGCTTGCGACGACCGCGCCACAGAACGAGGTGCGAAACAAGACCGCTGCCGCCGACCAAACCCTGCCGGCGCGCAGCAGCATCCATGCCTTGATGGCAAAGATCCAGGAAGCCGCCGCGGCACAGCAACTCGCCTGGGAAGCCGCCGACTACCGCTTGAGGGAAGCCACTGCCGACGGCTTCGCTCGGCTGGAAGTGCATGGCAACGTCAAAGGCGCCTACCTGCCGCTTCGGCTGTGGCTGGACCAGTTGCACGCCAGCCTGCCCACCCTGGTGGTGAGGGAAGCACGCTTCAACCGTCCGCATCCGGATACCGCGGACGTCGAGGCCAAGTTGGTGTTGGTGGTTCCGTTGGCTGACGGCGAGGATGCGTCTGCGCAAGCAGTCAAGCCGGAGGCCAAGCCATGAAGCAAGGCCAACACCTGCCCTGGTTGCTGGCGGTGGTCGTCGCCTTGCTGCTGTTGCGCTGGCTGGCACCGCTGCACCCTGGGCCGTCGGCGCTGGAGGTGGTGTTGCCGGCATCGCCCGACACCGGTCGGAGTTCGACGGCGGGTCAGGACCGGATCTCATACTCCGGCCAGGCGCAACCGGCAACTGCACTGCCCACTTTGCCTGCCGAAGCGGCGGCTTCTGCCTCAACCATGGGCAATGCCTTCGCGGCGCGGCGCCCTACGGCGGCGGTGGCCGCTTCAGTCCATTCTTCACCGATTCAAGCGGTGCAGGTGACGCGGCAACCTGTCGACACGCCGCCCCAACCTCCCGCGCCACCGCCGCCCGAACCGCCACCTTTACAGGTGATCGGCACCTGGGATGACGGTGCTGCACCCGGCGTCTTCATCGCCACGCCGCAGTCCACCGTGCTGGCGCGCAAGGGCAGCTTGCTGATGTCGGACTACAGGGTGGTCGAGATCAACACTCAAGCCGTTTCGCTGCTGCAGTTGTCGAACCAGACGCCATGGACGCTGGCCGTTCCGCAGAATGCGCCGCCTTCCCAGCCGGCGGGCAAAAACCGGCAGCAAGCACCCGGCCGTGAGGCCAACCTCAATCGTTCCGTCCCATGAACCCATACCGCCGCATTGCCCGCCCCGAGCCCTCTTCCGGGCGCGGGTCCAGGTCTCAACGCTTGACGGTGCTCGCATCGGCTTGCCTAGCCGCAGTGCTGCTTGGCGGATGCGCGGGCTACACCGCCTTCCGAGAAGGCCAGGCCGACATCGCGGCCGGGCAGACCGAACCCGGCCTGGCCAAGCTGAAGTCCGCCATGGACCAGAGCCCTTCGAACAACGACTTCCGCCGCACCTACTTCACGCAACGTGAAGCGGCAGTCAACGCCCTGCTGCGCGAAGCAGAGGCCTTGTTGGAGCGCGGCGATTTCGACGCCGCGCGAGAAACCTATGCCCAGGCGGCCCGTCTCGATGCTGGCAACTTGAGGGCCAGCGGCGGCGTGGCGCGGGTGGAGGTGGCCCAGCGTCATTGGGTGGCCATCGACCAGGCCGCCGCATTGGCGCGCGAGGGCCAGCTCGACGCGGCCATCGGCAAAGTGCGCCAAGTGCTGTCCGACAACCCCAACCACCGCCGCGCCGGCCTGGCGCTGCGGCAGCTGATGCGGCAGCAAGCGGACGCGACCGGCAAGGAGCTCGGCCTGTACCCCAAGCTCAAGGCCGCCTACCAGGTGCCGGTGTCGCTGAGCTTCAACGGCGCCACGCTGCTGCAGGTCTTCGAAGCGCTGAAGCAGGCCTCGGGGCTGAACTACATGATCGAACGTGACGTGCGGCCCGACCTGCGGGTGACGCTGTCGGTGCACAACAAGCCGGTGGAGGACATCGTGCGCCTGGTGCTGGCCACCAACCAGCTGGAGCGGCGCGTGCTGGACGACGACACCCTGCTCATCTACCCCAACACGCCAGCCAAGGCGCTGGAGTACCGCGAGATGGTGGTGCGCAGCTTCTACCTGAGCAACGCCGACGCCACCGAGGTGGCCAATGTCGTGCGCACCGTGGCCAAGGCCCGGGACGTGGTGGTCGACAAGAAGCTGAACATGGTGATGGTGCGCGACTCGGCCGAAGTGGTGCGCCTGGCCGAGAAGGTCATCGCCGCGCAGGACCTGGCCGAGCCCGAGGTGATGCTGGAGCTGGAGGTGATGGAAGTCAGCGTCAACCGCCTGCTGGACCTCGGCATCCGCTGGCCCGACGCTGTCTCCGCCGGCATCAGCGGCGCCGACAACGTGTCAGGCCAGTTGCGACTGGACGAGACCAAGAAGATCACCGACAGCATGGTGCGATTGCGGTTCAACGACCCGCTGGTGTCGGCCCAGCTGCGCAGCCAAAAGGGCAACGCCAATCTGCTCGCCAACCCGCGGGTGCGGGTGCGCAACAAGATGCCCGCCAAGATCCTGATCGGCGAGCGGGTGCCGGTGATCACCACCACGGCCACCGCCAACGTCGGTTCATTCGAGACGGTGAACTACCTCGACGTGGGCCTGAAGCTGGAGATCGAGCCGGTGGTGTCGCTGGACGACGAGGTGTCGATGAAGATTGCGCTGGAAGTCTCCAACATCCTGGAGACCATCATCCGCGCCAGCGGCACCCAGGTGTACCGGCTGGGCACGCGCAACACCTCGACCACGCTGCGCGTGCGCGACGGCGAGACCAACATCCTGGCCGGCCTCATCCAACGCGACGAGCGCCGCGCCAACACCGGCGTGCCGGGGTTGAACGAGATCCCGGTGGTGAACAAGCTCTTCGGCGCCTCGCAGGACAGCGACGCCCGCACCGAGATCGTCCTGCTGATCACGCCGCGCATCGTGCGCAACCTGGACGTGCCGGGCCTGGGGCTGCAAGAGTTCATGGCCGGCACGGAAAGCGCGGTGGGCGCGGCACCCATCCAGCTCGGCACGGCGCGCGGGGCGAATGCGCCAGGCGCCGTGCAACCTGTGACGCCGGCATCCCCGGCCGGGAACTGGATGCCGCCGCAGCAGCGCTTAGTGCCGCCGCCCAGCGCCTTGGCCAACCCGCCGGGCACGATTGGCAACACGCCGGCAAACCTGTCGCAGGGCCTGGTGACACCGCCGCTGGTGCCGGCCTCGCCGAACTCCGTGGGCAATGGCGCAGGCGATGCGCCCAACCGCCCGCCCGAAGTGCCGCCCGCAGTGCCGGCCGGAGGGCCTCGGTGACCACTCCACGCTCAAAAGGCTTCTCGCTGGTCGAGTTGCTGGCCGTCGTCGCCATCATGGCCATCCTGGCGACGATCGGGCTGCCGTTGATCGAGCTGTCCCAGCGCCGCACGCAGGAGGAAGACCTGCGCCGCTCGCTGCGCGAGATCCGCACCGCGCTGGACCAGTACAAGCGCCTGGTCGACACCGGCCGCATCGCGCAGCCGGCCGGTGGGTCCGGTTATCCACCCAACCTGGAGGCGCTGGTGGAGGGCGTCGAAGATGCCCAGTCGCCCAAGGCCGCCAAGCTCTATCTGATGCGCCGATTGCCGCGCGACCCGATGGCACCGGTGGAAGAACCTGCGGTCCGAACCTGGGCGCTGCGCAGCTACGCCAGCCCGGCAGACGATCCGCAACCGGGCCTGGACGTGTTCGACGTGCGGTCCAAGTCCACCGCAGTCGGGCTCAACGGCGTGCCTTATGCGCAGTGGTGACGCGCCATGAGGGACACTGCCCCTTCAAGAAGAACGCGCCGCGGCTTCACGCTGATGGAGTTGCTGGTGGTCATGGCCATCATTGGCCTGTTGCTTGCCATCGCGGCGCCGCGGTATTTCGATTCGGTGGACGGTGCCAAGGAGGCGGCGCTGCGCACCAACCTGCGCCTCATGCGCGAGGCGATCGACAAATACCGCGCTGACACCGGCCAATACCCACCGACGCTGGAGCAACTGGCTGCGCGCCGCTACCTGAGAACCATCCCGCCCGACCCGATCACCGACAGCGACAAGACCTGGGTACCTGTGCCGCATCCCGACGGCCAGACGCCTGGTGTCTACGACGTGCGCAGCGGGGCCCCGGCCGCGGGTAGGGATGGGACAGCGATGTCGACTTGGTGAGATCCCAGGCGATGAAGACACCGCGACCGCGTCATTCCGTCCACCAAGGCGGCTTCACCTTCCTGGGCCTTTTGCTGGCCGTTGCGCTGATGGGCATCGGCCTGACCGCCGCGTCGGAAGTCTGGTTCACCACCGCGCAGCGCCAGCGCGCCGAGCAAAGCCGCTGGGTTGCCGAAGAGTTTGTGCGAGCGATCGGCAGCTACTACGAGAGCGGGCCGGGCGGGGTGAAACAGTTCCCGGCGCAGTTGGAAGACCTGCTGGAAGACCGGCGTGGACCGGTGGTGCGGCGGCACTTGCGGCAGGTTTATCTGAATCCGCACAACGGTCTCAAAGAATGGAAACTCATTCCCGCCCCCGGCGGTGGGATTCGCGGTATCAAGGTCGAGCTGTGGGACGCCCTGAGCCTTACATACACATCGAGAGAATTTGCCTATGTGCCACTGCCCTGAATCATTTAACTCTAAAACTTGAAATCACTCCGATGGCACTCCGCGCATTTTTTACCATCCTCTTTGTTGCACTCGTTGGGCCGCTTTTGTTGGCGATTCCGTTGAGTTTCCTTCCAGCCTTCGGCTGGCTGCTTCTGATACCGGTCTTCATCTCTGCCTATCCTTTTTTCTTTACACCCCTTCAGCTCTCTTTGATCATTGCGCTTACCGCCGTCCAGTGGGGCCTTATCGGCTTGGTCTTTGCACATGTAGCTGAGGGGTGGAACAAGGATCGGATTTGGCGATGGGCCATCAGGGTGGCACTTGGCGTCTGGCTGTTGTGCTTCGCATTCCATGTCACCTTCGATTTACCGACTCTGCATCTTCACATGTGAAATACGATGGTCAGGCAGCTCTGGCTTGCCTTCCGATTTTTCGTTCTTTCGTTGCGGCGATACGCCCGCAGGTCCTGTCAGCGTTTCACCTTCACTGATTTCACGGTGTACCCGTGAAAAGCGGGCAGGGTAGGCGTAGTGGTGATCTACAAAATCGACCGCCCCTCGCGCTCGTGCGCGACACCTTTGCTCGTTACGCCGAACATGGCTCGGCTTCTTGTCTAACTCGTGAACTGGATCGAAGGCCACACCACAAAGTCCTGATCGCTCAATCCGGGCGTTTGAGGTCAGGGCCGGCGATCGAAGAGCCATGTCTCTTTGCGATGCTGCGCAATCGGCTATACCTGGGCGAGACAGCCCATAGGGGGCGGACATACCACGGCCAGCATGAAGCCATCGTGACCCAGGCCTTGTGGGACTCTGTGCGAGCCTTGGTCAACGAGAGAATGAAAGGCCCCCCGCAGCGAGACACCGAGCCCCCGCCTTGCTGGCTAGCCTGCTTTACGCTGCCGACGGCCAGCGTATGTTGCCCACCTACACCACCAAAAGGAACGGCAAGCGCTACCGCTACTACGTGCCGTACTTGTACAAACGACGTAGCGCGGCGGCGGTCAAGCAGGGGAGGGGGGAGGCGCGGGTAAATCCAAGCGAGTGGCTGTTGTTGTCCCGCTGCCCGCTGTCGAGATTGAGCAGATCGTGCTTCAACTAATCCACCTGAGCTTGCAGCGGCCGGAATGATGATCGCGGTATGGCGAGCGGCGCAATCCCGTCAACCGAAAGGCGATACGACACCACTGACGAAGCCCAAACCACTGTCGCTGTGCGGCAGATGGGCCAGTGGCAGCCGTTCTTCCCAGCAGAGAAGCAGCGCATCGCTCAACTGCTCATCGAACGGGTGCAATTGCACGAAGACGGGCTGGACATTGTTTGGCGGGAGACTGGGTGGCACAGCTTGGGGCTTGACATGATGCCTCTGGTGGGAGAAATGAGGCGGGCCGAAATTGAGCAGGGGGAAGCCTTGTGAAGTCGCAGCCAACCAGCACAACAAACCAGGTTGCTGTCGAAAGCACAGCGGTGAAGATCAGGCCGACTGGCCCGGCGCCTGGTCAAATGAGTAGGCGGTCATGACAACGAATCTCTCTTTTTGACGCAGGAGCAACCGCATGAATGCTCCTTCTGCCTCCGCCGCTGGACACAGCTTCGCGATATTAGAGAGCTGAGAGCAAAAATAGGTCTTACCGGGCTCAAACAGGTCTGCCGTTTTCAACCTAAAGCGCAGGCAGAATCGTCCGTAAGTCCGCATCGCCGGAGCTTTGCCCAAAACAAAAAGCCAACCCATAAGGGTTGGCTTTTGTTGTTTGGTGCCGGTGAGATGAATCGAACACCCGACCTTCTCATTACGAATGAGCTGCTCTACCGACTGAGCTACACCGGCGAAGCCCAGGATTATAGCCTGGGCTGGGAAGCCGTGTGCCTTTTGTTCGTCGGTTCATTCAGCCCAAGAGGCCGCGCACCGCCTGAGCCATGGCGGCCGGATCGGTCAGCGCGACGAAAGCGATGCCCGCCAACGCGCCGCTCAGGTGGGCGTCGTGGTTGACGCGCCCCCGCGCATTCTTGGCGGCCCAGTAGCTGTAGGCCAGGTAGGCCACGGCGAAGAGCGGGGCGGGGATGGGCACCGGGATCGGCAGGATGTAGATCGAAGCCGAGGGGAAATAGACGATCGAAGCGAACAGCACCGCCAGTATGGCGCCCGAGGCGCCGAGGCATTGATAGTGGGGGTTGGCGCGTTGCCTGACGTAGGTGCCCAGGTCGCTCATGAACAGGCCGAAGGCGTACAGGGCCGCGAAGGCGGTCGTGCCGATCTCGCGTTCCAGCGGGAAGGCGAAGGCCCAGAAGGTGAAGGCGTTGAACAGCAGGTGGGGCAGGTCGGCGTGGAGGAACGCGCTGGTGACGAGGGTGGGGTACTCGCGCCGGCGCAGCAGCCAGTAGGGCCGGAACAGGTTGCGCTCGACCAGGGCGGGGTTGCCGTAAAGGCCGGCCAGGCTGGCCGCGACCATCGTGGCCAGCAGCAGCGTCGACAGCAGGCTTTGTTCCAGGGGGATCTCCACGGGCTGTCTCCGGTGCGGTTTATCGCGCGCCGCGCGGGGCTTGGGGCGGGGCTGCGCGACGGCTGGCCGTCAACCGGCTTTCTGGCGCCGCTGCCGCACCGCGGCGGCGAGGTCTTCCAGCACCGGCAAAGTCTGGTCGATGCTGATGCAGGCGTCGGTGATGGACACGCCGCGCTTGAGCGGCTGGCCTGCCACCAGGTCCTGGCGGCCTTCTTCGAGGTGGCTTTCGATCATCACGCCGGTGACGCGGCGTTCGCCGCCGGCGATCTGGGCGGCGACGTCCGCGGCGACGGCGACCTGCCGCTGGTGCTGCTTGCTGCTGTTGCCGTGCGACAGGTCGACCATCACCTGCTCGCGCAGCCCGGCGGCCCGCAAGGTGTCGCAGGCGGCGGCGACGTGCTCGGCGCCGTAGTTGGGCGCCTTGCCGCCGCGCAGGATGACGTGGCAGTCGGCGTTGCCGCGGGTCTCGAAGATGGCCGCGACGCCCATCTTGGTCATGCCCATGAAGGCATGGGGCGCCTGGGCGGCGAGGACCGCGTCGGCGGCCACCTTGAGGCTGCCGTCGGTGCCGTTCTTGAAGCCCACCGGGCAGCTCAGGCCGGAAGCCAGCTGGCGGTGGCTCTGGCTCTCGGTGGTGCGGGCGCCGATCGCGCCCCAGGCGATCAGGTCGGCGATGTACTGCGGGCTGAGCAGGTCGAGGAACTCGGTTCCCGTGGGCAGGCCCATCGTGGTCAGTTCGAGCAACAGGCGCCGCGCGCGTTCCAGGCCTTCGTTGATGGCGAAGCTGCCGTCCAGGTGCGGGTCGTTGATGAAGCCTTTCCAGCCGACGGTGGTGCGCGGCTTCTCGAAATAGGCGCGCATCACGACGAGCAGGTCGCCTTGAAGCCGGTCGGCCGCTTCCTTCAGCCGGCGGCCGTATTCGATGGCCTGGCCGTGGTCGTGGATGGAGCAGGGGCCCACCACGACGATGAGGCGGTCGTCGCGGCCGTGCAGCACGTCGGCGATGGCGGCGCGGCTGCGCTCGACCATGGCCAGGGTGTCGTCGCCCACCGGGACGCGCTCCTGCAGCAGTGCGGGCGTGATCAGCGGGCGCACCGCGCCGATGCGCGTGTCGTCGATGCGGGTGGTGTCAAGCGTGCTGTCGCGGTTGCCGACTTCGCGGTCGTGCAGGGGGTCGTCGAGGGTCGGCATGGCGGTGGGCTTCGGGTGGGGGTTACTGGGCTTCGTTGTGGTAAGCGGTGACGCGGTCGACCTCGTTCCTGGAGCCGAGCACCACGCTTACGCGTTCGTGCAGTACTTTGGGCGTCAGGTCGAGGATGCGCTGCCTGCCGTTGGTGGCGGCGCCGCCCGCCTGCTCGACCAGGAAGGCCATCGGGTTGGCTTCGTAGATGAGGCGGAGCTTGCCGGCCTTCTCGGGCTCGCGCTTGTCCCAGGGGTAGAGGAAGACGCCGCCGCGGGTCAGGATGCGGTGCAC
The DNA here is from genome assembly GCA_966211815.1 of uncultured Burkholderiales bacterium. Lineage (GTDB taxonomy): Bacteria > Pseudomonadota > Gammaproteobacteria > Burkholderiales > Burkholderiaceae_C > JANPCX01. The sequence continues at coordinate 13,083 of CBIHOD010000014.1, read as the reverse complement.
GTCGGCCACCATGCTGGCCACCCAGCGCATGTTGAAGTCCTTGCCGCGCGGGCCGTCCTTGCCGGCCAGGCATTCGTCGATGTAGCGCTTCACCGGCGGCGCCCAGTGCCGCATGTTGCTCATGTTGATCGCGAATTCCTTGGTGTCCTCCGGGATCTTCACGTCGTCCTGCGTCAGCACCCAGGAGCCCTGCTCGCGGTCGAGGGTGAACATCGCCACGCCGTCGCCCACGGTGAGCACCAGGGTGGTCTGGGGGCCGTAGAGGCAGTAGCCGGCCGCGGCCTGGGTGGCGCCCGGCTGCAGGAAGTCGGCCTCGCTCACGCCGGCCGAGCCGTCGGGCTTCTTCAGCACCGAGAAGATGGTGCCGATGCTGACGTTGACGTCGATGTTGCTGGAGCCGTCGAGCGGGTCGAACATCAGCAGGTATTCGCCCTGGGGAAAGCGGTTGGGCACCACGTAGATGCCTTCCATCTCTTCCGAGGCCATGGCGGCGAGGTGGCCGCCCCATTCGTTGGCCTCGATCAGCACCTCGTTGGCGATGATGTCGAGCTTCTTCTGCACCTCGCCCTGCACGTTCTCGGAGCCGGCGCTGCCCAGCACGCCGCCGAGCGCGCCCTTGTTGACGCTGATGCTGATGCCCTTGCAGGCGCGGGCGACGACCTCGATCAGCAGGCGCAATTGCGCCGGGATGTGGCCGTTGTGGCGCTGCTGTTCGACCAGGTAGCGGGTCAGGCTGATGTTCTTGCTCATGGTGACGGGGAGGAGGATGAGGAAAGGGTGGGAGCGGCGGGCGCGTCCGCCGCGGACGCCAGCGCATGGCTGATGATCTCGCGCACGTCGCGGGACAGGTCGGGTTTGGCGGCCACGCGCAGCAGCGCCGCGTGGGCGGCCGCGCGGTAGGGCTCGGCCAGCTTGGTCCAGCGGTCCATCACGCGGGCCATGCGCGCGGCCAGCTGCGGGTTGGCGGCGTCCAGGTCGAGCACGCGGTCGGCCCAGAAGGCGTAGCCGGCCCCGTCGGGCCGGTGGAAGGCGCCCGGGTTGCCGGAGCACAGCGCGGCGATCAGGCTGCGCGCGCGGTTGGGGTTCTTCAGGCTGAAGTCGGGGTGCAGCATCAGCGCCTTGGCGCGGGCGAAGACCTGGCCGTCCTTCTCGGGCGCGGTGGCCTGCAGGGTGAACCACTTGTCGATCACCAGGGGCTCGTTGCGGAACAGGTCGTAGAAACGGGCCAAGGCGGGCGCCGCGAGTTCGGCGTGGGAATTCACCAGCGCGCCGAGCGCGTTCAGCCGGTCGGTCATGTTGCCGGCGTCCTTGAAGCGCTGGTAGGCGCGGCCAGGCCAGACGGTGTCTCCGGTGGCGGCCGCGTCCAGGCAGAGCATGGACAGCGCCAGGCCGGTCAGCGCGCGCTTGCCGCTGGACACCGCGTCGGGCGAGTAGCCGCCCGGCGTGGCGTGGTTCTCGACGGCCCAGGCCCAGTCGTCGCGCAGGACCTGGGCCAGCTGCAGCCGCAGGCCCTGGCGCGCGGCGTGGATGCGCTGCGGGTCGACGACGTCGAGCTGTTCGGCCACGTAGACCTCGCTCGGCAGCGTCAGCACCAGCTCCTTGAAGGCGGCGTCGAGGCCGGGGTCGCGCAGCACGGCGCGCATCGCCTCGACGAAGGGTTCGTCCAGTTGCGGCGGCGCGTCGGCCTTGACGGCGGCGAGCAGGCGGGCCAAAGCGAGGCGCTGGCCGGCTTCCCAGCGGTTGAAGGCGTCGCTGTCGTGGCGCAGCAGCGTCAGCAGCGCGGCCTCGTCCAGGCCGTCGTTCAGCACCACCGGCGCGGAGAAGCCCCGCAGCAGCGACGGCACTGGCTCCTCGTCGAGGTTGACGAAGGTGAAGAAGTGGCGCGCCTCGCTGAGCACCAGCACCCGGTCGGCGGTGGCCTCGGCCTCGCCCTCCAGCTGCACGGGCAGCGGGTTGCCGCTGCGGCCGACCAGCCCGAGCGCGACGGGGATGACGAAAGGCTTCTTCTCGGGCTGGCCCGGCGTGGGCGCGGTGGACTGGTCGAGCATCAGGGTGTAGGTGCGGGACGGCGCGTCGTAGCGGCCGCGCGCGCCGACGCGCGGCGTGCCGGCCTGGGCGTACCAGCGCTTGAACTGCGGCAGCAGCTCGGCGAGCTTGGTGCCGGGGTTGGCGTCGGCGATGGCCTGCGCGAAGTCGTCGCAGGTGACGGCCTGGCCGTCGTGGCGCTCGAAGTAGAGCGACATGCCCTTGGCGAAGCCCTCGCGGCCCACCAGCGTCTGCATCATGCGCACCACCTCGGAGCCCTTCTCGTAGACGGTGGCGGTGTAGAAGTTGTTGATCTGCTCGTACTGGTCGGGCCGCACCGGGTGGGCCATCGGGCCGGCGTCTTCGGGGAACTGCACCTGGCGCAGGCCGCGCACGTCCTCGATGCGCTTGACCGCGCGGGCCGATTCGCCGCCGGCCATGTCCATGCTGAACTCCTGGTCGCGGAAGACGGTCAGGCCCTCCTTCAGGCTGAGCTGGAACCAGTCGCGGCAGGTGACGCGGTTGCCCGTCCAGTTGTGGAAGTACTCGTGGCCGATCACGCTCTCGATGCCGGCGTAGTCGGCGTCGGTGGCGGTGGCGGGGTTGGCCAGCACGTACTTGGTGTTGAAGATGTTCAGGCCCTTGTTCTCCATCGCGCCCATGTTGAAGTCGCCGACGGCGACGACCATGAAGCGTTCCAGGTCCAGCGGCAGCTTGAAGCGCACTTCGTCCCAGACCACGCTGGCGATGAGCGAGTCCATGGCGTGCTCGGTCTTGTCGAGGTCGCCCCGGCGCACGAAGATCTGCAGCAGGTGGTCCTTGCCGCCGCGGGTGCGGATGTGCTGCTCGCGCGCCACCAGGTCGGCGGCCACCAGCGCGAACAGGTAGCTCGGTTTGGGGAAGGGGTCGTGCCATTTCGCGAAGTGCCGCCCGCCGTCGAGTTCGCCCTGCTCGACCAGGTTGCCGTTGGACAGCAGCACCGGGTAGGCCCGCTTCGGCGCGCGCAGGGTGACGGTGTAGACCGCCATCACGTCCGGCCGGTCGAGGAAATAGGTGATGCGGCGGAAGCCCTCGGCCTCGCACTGGGTGAAGAAGCCGCCGCTGGAGGTGTACAGCCCCGACAGCTCGGTGTTCTTCTCGGGCGCGCAGGTGTTGCGGATTTCCAGCAGGAAAGGCTCCTCGCCGAGCTCCTGCACGCTGTCGATCACCAGCATTTGGTCCTCGGTGCGGAACGAGACGCTCTGGCCGTTGACCAGCACGCGCAGCAGGTTCAGGCCCTCGCCGTGCAGGCGCAGCGGCTGCGCGGCGACCGCCGGGTTGCGCTGCAACTGCATGCGGTTGATGACCAGGGTCTTGGCGGGGTCCAGGTCGAAGCTGAGGTCGACCGTCTGGATCAGGTAGGCCGGCGCGACGTAGTCCTCGCGGCGGATCAGGGTGGAGCTGCTGCCTTCACGCATGGTTTTCTCTTCCTGGCGAACGAACGGGTGGCGGGCACCCGATGGGCTGATGAAAGGGCCGCCGCGGGCGCGCCCGGCGGGCGCCCCGGCGGCGGGGCCGGTCAGACCCCCTGCTTGAGGCTGGCCTCGATGAACGCGTCGAGGTCGCCGTCCAGCACCTTCTGGGTGTTGGAGACCTCGAAATTGGTGCGCAGGTCCTTGATGCGGCTCTGGTCCAGCACGTAGGAGCGGATCTGGTGGCCCCAGCCGACGTCGGTCTTGGTGTCTTCCAGCTTCTGCTGCTCTTCCTGGCGCTTGCGCATCTCGTGGTCGTAAAGGCGCGAGCGCAGGCGCTTCCAGGCGACATCGCGGTTGCTGTGCTGGCTGCGGCCGTCCTGGCACTGCACGACGATGCCGGTCGGGATGTGCGTCAGCCGCACCGCCGAGTCGGTCTTGTTGATGTGCTGGCCGCCGGCGCCGCTGGCGCGGAAGGTGTCGGTGCGCACGTCGGCCGGGTTGATCTCGATCTCGATGGAGTCGTCGATCTCGGGGTAGACGAAGAGCGAGGCGAAGCTGGTGTGGCGGCCGCCGGAGGAGTCGAACGGGCTCTTGCGCACCAGGCGGTGCACGCCGGTCTCGGTGCGCAGCAGGCCGAAGGCGTACTCGCCCTCGACCTTGATCGTGGCGCTCTTGATGCCCGCCACGTCGCCCGGCGTCTCGTCCTCCATCGTGGTCTTGAAGCCCTTGCGCTCGGCGTACTTCAGGTACTGGCGCAGCAGCATGCTGGCCCAGTCGCAGGCCTCGGTGCCGCCGGCGCCGGCCTGGATGTCGATGAAGCAGTTGCTCGGGTCGGCCGGGTTGTTGAACATGCGGCGGAATTCGAGCTTGGCGACGACCTCCTCGAGCTTGGCGGCCTCGGCCTCGATCGCCAGCAGCGAGGCGTCGTCGCCTTCCTCCTTGGCCATCTCGAACAGCTCGGTGTTGTCGGCCAGGTTGCTGGTGAGGTGGTCGATCGTTTCGACCACGGTGTCCAGCTCGCGCTTCTCGCGGCCGAGTTCCTGCGCCCGTTTGGGCTCGTTCCAGACGTTGGGGTTTTCCAGGGCGGCGTTGACTTCGTTCAGCCGCAGTGCTTTGCGGTCGTAGTCAAAGATACCCCCGAAGGTCGACCGTCCGGCGGGACAGGTCGGCCAAAGTGTTGCCAATGGTGTTGATGTGTTCGACGTCCATGCGCTTGATTTCCAAAGGGAATTTCCGAAAGGGGCGATTTTCGCACGGGCGCCGCCGAACCACCCCCTGACTTAGGTGGTGCCATGCCGCGGCGGGGCCGCCATACTCGCGCCTCCCATGAAACCCCTGGTTTTCCCTGATTCCTGTCGCCCGGTGCCGCCGTGCCGCTTCGGCGAGGTCCGCCGCCGGGCGGCCGCGCTGGGCTTGGCCGCGGCCGCGGCCCTGCCGGGATGGGCCGCGCCCGCGGAGGGCGACGTGCCCCCGGTCTGGCTGGAATTGCGTGCCCAGGCCGTCGCCTACGAGCACGGCCAGCAAGGCCTGGCCAAAGACGGCCAACGCGCCGCCGACCTGTACTGCCAGGCGGCCAAGCTGGGCGATCCCGAATCGCAGTTCAACCTGGGCTGGATGTACGCCCACGGCCGCGGCGTGCCCCGCGACGACCGGCTCGCGGCCTTCTTCTTCCGGTCCGCGGCGGAGCAGGGCATCGCGCAGGCCCAGCGCATGCTCGCGCTGGTGGGCGAGCCCGCCGACGAAATACCCGCCTGCCTGCGCGACCCCGAGCCCGAGCCTGTCGCCGCCACCGAACCGCCGCCGCAGACGCCCCTGCCGCCCCCGCCGATCAACGCGCCCAAGCCGATCGCCGAGCTGGTGAAAAAGATGGCGCCGGGCTTCCGCGTCGACCCGCAACTGGTGCTGGCCATCATCAAGGCGGAATCCAATTTCGACCCCTTGGCGGTGTCGCCCAAAAACGCGATGGGCCTGATGCAGCTCATCCCCGACACCGCGGCGCGCTTCAATGTGGGCGATCCCTTCGACATCAAGCAGAACCTTCGCGGCGGCATGGCCTACCTGCGCTGGCTGCTGGCTTATTTCGAAGGCGACCTGGCGCTGGTGGCCGCGGCCTACAACGCCGGCGAAGGCACGGTGGAACGGTACCGCGGCGTGCCGCCTTTCGGCGAGACCCAGGCCTACGTGGCCCGCGTGCTGAAGTACGTCGGCGCGCTGGCGCACCCGTTCGACGCGAAGGTGACCGCGCCGTCGCCGCGCCTGGGCAAGACGCGCGTGGCCGCCGCCAGGGATTGACGGCCCGGCGCGCCGCCGTTCAGCCGCTGGACAGCAGCACCAGCTTCTCGGGCGAGACGCGCACCTTCAGCGACTTCTCGGAAATGATGCCGACGATGGCGAACTCGCGCACCGCGGTGTTGCGCCTCGTGGGCTCGATCAGCGCGATGCCTTCGCGGTTGGTCAGCGCGGCCACGAGCGGCGTGTTGGCGTTGGCGCCGCGCTTGACGACCACGCCGGACTCGCCCGACGCCAGCTTCACGAACGACCCCGGCGGGTAGATGCCGAATTCCTTGATGATCGCCGTGGCCATCGGGTGGCCCTGGTCCTGCAGGAAGATCGAGCGGCCCGCCTCGTTGGCCGGCAGCGCGCCGCGGCTCACCCGGCCGGCGAGTTTGGCGGTGTAGATGTCGACCCGCCGCAGCAGGTCGGCGATGGGACTGACCTCCTGCAGCTTGTTGGGGTAGCCGGCACCGCCGGCGATTTCGTGGTGTTGCGCCACGGCGTCCAGCCATCCCGCATCGGTGACGCCGGAGGCCTCGAGCATTTCGCGGCTGCGCACCGGATGTTCATTGATCGCTTCGCGCTGGTTCTGCGTCGGGGCGGTGACCTGGGTCGCCAGCCGGGCCTGCAGTTCTAGCATCGACAGGTTCATGGTCAGCGCGGCCTTGAAGACGCGCATCTTGTCGTCGCTCTGCCAGCCCAGGCGCTGCGCGACGAGCAGGCTCGCGATGGCGGCGTGCACCGAATGGCTCACGCCGTAGTGCTGCTTGCCGGCGACTTCCTGGCGCAGCACCTGGAAAATGGCCAGGTCGGGGTCGCGGTCCACCAGCGCCAGGATGGGCCGCGCGGTCTCGTCGAGCGAAGCCTGGAAGTCGGCGGCGATCGACGACTTGAGCGTGCGGCCGACGCGGTCCACCGATTCATTCCAGATGCCGGGCAGGCGTTCGGGCGGCGCGTCGGCCACCTCGCTGCGCAGGTTGCGGATTTCCTCGGCGTCGACCAGCGCGCCGCGCTCCATGAGGGTTTGCAACTGCTCTTCGGTGCTGATCACCTGGCCGCGCGCCAACAGCAGCGTGCCATCCGCGTTGCGGATGTTGAAAGGCAGGGGCAGGCCTACCTTGATGCGCTGCTTGACCGCGGTGAGTGGTGAGCATTCCATGACATGAAAGCCTCAGAGCTCCGGGTATCCGGTGTGGAACACCCGGGAAGAGGGGGCGGTCACCGGGGGCATATTGCTGTTTCAGGATAACTTGAATCATTCTTTTCAAGTTATTGATTTGATACGGAACTCGAGCCTATTTGCCGCGCTGTTCACGCGCAGCGACAGGCCAGGGGGACGTCCCCTGGAAAACCCGGGGGCGGTAATCGCACGAATTGAAATTAATGTTTGAATTGTTCTGATTGGGGCGCATGGTTTCGCCCCGGGGGACCGGCTTCCCGGGCAGCCGTGAAAACATGCCTGACCGACACCCGGAAATGCAGTGAGAATCGGGCCCCGCCGTCCGGCTCGTGCGACCGGACGGGACCCGGCGGGCCCCGCCGGCGCGACGGGTCAAGTCATTCGAAGCGCCGGCGCAGGCTCCGGGCCCAAGGCCGGGCGACCGATGGAGAAGGGACCGGGAACCGATGCTGCCGCCGCCTGCCGCCGTTTCACGCCGAGCCGCCGAGTGGTGGGCATTGTCGGCGGTGTTCGCCGCGCTCGGATTCGCGGTTTTTTTCGCCCTGGACCGCGAGGCCGCCTCCTCCGCCGCGATGCGACCCTGGGTCGTGGCGCTTGCCGCGCTCTACGCGCTTTGCGCTGGACTGGCCGCCCTGGCGCTCGGCCTGGCGCAGCGGCAGCGTGGGCGGGGCCCGGCGGCCCGCCCGCCAGGCGCAGAGCAACGTCCGGCAAGCGATGAAGACGTCCAGCGGGCCCTGAGCGGCGCCGACCTCGGCCTGTGGGACCTGGATGTCGAGAGCGGCCGCCTGAACCTGGACGCGCGCGGCTGCGCGATGCTCGGCTACGCGCCCGGCGAGGGCGTGGACCACTTCGACGCGTGGCGGGCGCTGGTCCATCCGGACGACGCGCCGGCCGTGGACGCGGCCATCGAAGGGCACCTCGCCGGCAGCGCGCCTTCTTGCAGCGTGGAACACCGTTCCCGCCACAAGCAGGGCCATTGGGCCTGGCTGCTCAGCCGCGCCCAGGTGACCGTGCGCGACGCCGACGGCGCGCCGCTGCGCATGGTCGGCACGCAGATGGACATCACCCTGCGCAAGGAGGCCGAGTCCGCGCTGCAGCGCGCCAACCAGCAACTGGTCCAGCTCGTCCACGTCGACGCGCTGACGCATTTGGCCAACCGCCGCCTGTTCGATTCGACCCTGCGCCAGGAATTCGCCCGCGGCTCGCGCGACATGGCGCCGCTGGCGGTGCTGATGGTCGACATCGACCACTTCAAGCCGTACAACGACCGCCACGGCCAAGCCGGCGGGGACAAGACGCTGTCGCGCGTGGCCGGGCTGCTGCGCCACAGCGCGCACCGCACCGGCGACCTCGTGGCCCGCCACGGCGGCGAGGAATTCGTCATCCTCCTGCCCGACACCGGCCTTGCCGGTGCGCAGACGGTGGCGCGGCGCTGCGTGGCCGCCGTCGCGCAAGCGCGCATCCCGCACGAGGCGTCGCCGGTCGCCGCCTGGGTGACGGTGAGCGTCGGCGTGGCCGCCGTGGCCTGCGACCAGCGCGACGACCCGATGCGCCTGGTCCGCCTGGCGGAAGAGGCCCTCCGCCTGGCCAAGCAGGCGGGCCGCGACCGGTGGGAGTCTGCGCCGGCGCAGGCGGCCGCCGCCAACGCGGTCTAGGGCTGGACGCGCCGTCCCTGTAGGAGCGGCTTCGGCCGCGACGCGGTGCACCGCGATCGCGGCTGAAGCCGCTCCTACAAAAGAAGAGGCGCGGTGCCGCGGCCGCTTGCGCGAGGTCGGGGAAATCACCATCCGGGTGATGCAACGGAATACAAAAAGTCGCGTGCGCAGTACCAACGCCCGCAGCCTCGCGTCGATATCGTGGCGGCATTCGACGACAAGCGTGCAACAAGTGTTTTCAAAGCCCTTTCAACCCCCAGGATGGTCGACGCGGCGGGCGTGGGCCGCCGCGGCGCTGTGCGCGGCCACCTGCCTCGGCGCGGCGCGGGCCGGCACGGAGCTGGTGGTCGCGACGGTCGACAACGGCCACATGGTGACGATGCAGGCCATGTCCCGGCATTTCGAGCGCGACAACCCCGGCATCAAGCTGCGCTGGGTGACGCTGAAAGAGGCCGAGCTGCGCGGCCGCGTCGCGGCCGGCGTCGCGAACCGGTCGCGCAGCTACGACGTGGTGACCGTCGGCATGTACGAAGTCCCGATCTGGGCGCGCAAGGGTTGGCTCGAAGACATCGAGCCGGACGCGGCCTTCGAGGTGAACGACCTGCTGGCGGCGATCCGCAGCGGCCTGAGCCACCAGGGCAAGCTGTACGCGGCGCCTTTCTACGGCGAGAGTTCGATGACGATCTACCGCCGTGACCTGGTCGCCAAGGCCGGCCTGTCCATGCCCAGCCAGCCCACCTGGACCGAAGTGCGCGAGATCGCCGCCAGGCTGCACCGCCCCGAAGCCGGCCAGTACGGCATCTGCCTGCGCGGCAAGCCGGGCTGGGGCGAGAACATGGCGCTGCTGACCACCATGGCCAACGCTTTCGGCGGCCAGTGGTTCGACATGGCCTGGCAACCGCAGGTCGACACGCCGCCCTGGCGGGCGGCCACTGCGCTCTACCTGGAACTGCTGCAGCGCCACGGCCCGCCCAACCCGCAGGCCAACGGTTTCAACGAGAACCTCAAGCTCTTCCAGGAAGGCCGCTGCGCGATCTGGGTGGACGCCACCATCGCGGCCTCCTTCGTCACCGACGGCAGGCAGAGCAAGGTCGCCGACACCGTGGGTTTCGCCCAGGCGCCGCACGGCGTGTCGACCAAGGGGGCCAACTGGCTGTGGGCGTGGTCGCTGGCCATCCCCGCGGGCACGCCGAAGGTCGAAGAGGCGCGCCGCTTCGTGCGCTGGGCCGCGTCCCGGCAATACATCGAGCTGGTCGGCAAGGAGGTGGGCTGGGGCAGCGTGCCCACCGGCACCCGAATCTCCACTTACAAGAACCCGGCGTTCATCCGCCAGGCCGGGCGCTGGGCGTTCTCCGAAGCGAGTGCGATCGCCCTGGCCAACCCCGCCGACAGCACGCTCGGGCCCCGCCCCTACCTCGGCGTGCAGTTCGCCGCCATCCCGGAGTTCGCCGCCATCGGCGACGCCACCGGCGCCGAGGTGGCCAAGGCGCTGGCCGGCGCGCTGCCGCTGCCGGACGCGCTTGCCGCGGCGCAGGCCTCGGCCGTGGCCGAGATGCGCAAGGCGGGTTACTTCAAATGAGCGCCGTGCACCGCCCTTTCGCCTCCGCGAGGGCGCGCGCCGGCCCGAGGCCACGCTCCCGGACGCCGGACCCCCGCCGATGGCGGCCCGGTTGACACGGCCGGCCTGACACCGCCGCGGCACCCCCGCCTTCGCCGAAGGCCGGGCCGCGCCATTCCCTCCCCATCCATGCAGTGGGGCCCATGAGGCCCCAGGGGACCGCTTTGTCCTGAAAGGAGGCCGGACCGCTTCGACCACGTCCATCCACCCACCCATCCACCGTGAACCCCGCGAGGGGGCCGATCCGCGGCGCGAGCCGTGCCCAGGGTGTTCGCGACAAGAACACCGCCCACGAGAAACACCATGAGAAACATCAACACGACCACCAGCACCCCGGCCGCGCGGCGGCTGCCCATCCTGGCCCTTGGCGGCCTGCTGTGCGCCGCCTCCGCCCACGCGGCGGAGTTCAACGCGAACATCGAATTCGACAACACCTACCTGAACCAGGACCGCGGCTTCAGCCAGAGCGGCCGCGTCGAGCTGAACGCCATCGGCAAATTCAGCAAGGACAGGTTCATCGCCGGCAAGGCGTCCTACCTGGCCCTGCGCAACGGCACCACGGCGGTCGACGACATGTGGGTGCAGCTCGGGTCGAGCGCCGCCGACGTCAAGCTCGGCCGCTTCGAAGCCGCCGACCTCTTCCCCATCCCGCGCGACGCGCTGGTGCTCTACGCCAACAGCGACGGGCAATCCTTCGTCTACCGCTCCAACGCGCTGCGCGGCCGCTTCGGCAGCGCCAGCAACGGCCAGGGTTATTTCCATGCGGCGGCGACGCTGAACCTGGGCGGCGGCTTCTCCGGCGAGCTGGGCGTGGTGGAGACCAAGGCGGCCGACACCAAGGGCGTGCGGCCGGTGCTGACCTACGCCGCCGGGCCGCTGACGCTCAAGGTCGGCGGCGAGGCTCTCAAGTGGGGCGTGACCGGCCGCAGCGAGACGGGCGTGGGCTTCTCCGGCGCCTACGACTTCTCCGGCGTCAAGCCCATCCTGAGCCTGGCCGCCGCCAAGGATGCCAACGGCCGCAAGATGCAGACCTACGGCTTGATCGTCGACACGGCTTTCGGGCTGACGGCGGGCTACATGCACGGCACCACCGACCTGCCGGCCGGCGACTACAAGACCGAGACCTTCTACGCGGCCTACGCCATGCCGCTGTTCGACATCGCCGGTGCCACGCTGACGCTGGCGGCGTCGACGTCCAAGGCCGGGGGCCTGAACACCTCGCGGGACGAAAGCGGTGTGAAGGTGCGCATCAACTACGCGTTCTGACGGCGTGCTCCAGGCCCGGTGGGATCGGAACCGTGCGGTGGGCAGCCACGATCTGCCAGTCGTGCTTTTCCTACTCTCATGCGGATGCCTAGGGGAAATCCGGAGCCTTTGAGGCAAGAAAGTACCTGAAATGCCGAAACAAGTACCAGTGCTCACGCCTGGGTATTGATATCTTTCTTTCCTGGCTTTTGATGTTTTTTCTACCGTTAAAAGCAAAAAAACAGTTTGGAGACACCATGAAACTCAAATCCACCGTTTATTTCTGCGCGGTCGCCTGCGCCAGCCTGTCTGCCTCCGCGGCCGACCTGGTGATCGCCACCGTCAACAACGGCCACATGATCGAAATGCAGAAGCACACCAAGCATTTCGAGAAGGCCAACCCCGACATCAAGGTCAAGTGGGTGACGCTGGAAGAGGGCGTGCTGCGCCAGCGCGTGACCACCGACATCGCCACCAAGGGCGGCCAGTTCGACGTGATGACGATCGGCATGTACGAGACCCCGATCTGGGGCAAGAAGGGCTGGCTCAACGAGCTGAAGCCCGATGCAGCCTACGACACCGACGACATCCTGCCGGCCATCCGCAACGGCCTGTCGGCCAACGGCAAGCTCTACGCCGCCCCGTTCTACGGCGAGAGCTCGATGCTGATGTACCGCAAGGACCTGGCCGAGAAGGCCGGCGTCAAGTTCGCCGAGCGGCCCACCTGGGAGCAGGTGCGCGACGCCGCCGCCAAGATGAACGACCCCGCCAACGGCGTGTACGGCATCTGCCTGCGCGGCAAGCCGGGCTGGGGCGACAACATGGCCCTGATCACCACCATCGTCAACGCCCACGGCGGCCAATGGTTCGACATGGACTGGAAGCCCCAGCTCGAATCCAAGCCCTGGAAGGACGCGATCGCCTTCTACGTCGACCTGCTCACCAAGTACGGCCCGCCCGGCTCGTCGGCCAACAGCTTCAACGAGATCCTGGCCCTGTTCAACGCCGGCAAGTGCGGCATGTGGGTGGACGCGACGATCGCCGCGTCCTTCATCTCCGATCCCAAGCAGAGCAAGGTGGCCGACAAGGTGGCCTACGCGCAGGCGCCTTCGGCGGTGACGTCCAAGGGCGCCAACTGGCTGTGGGCCTGGGCGCTGGGCGTGCCGTCCAGCAGCAAGCAGCCCGAGGCGGCGCAGAAGTTCATCGCCTGGGCGACGTCGAAGGAGTACATCCAGCTGGTGGCCGCCGAGGCCGGCTGGGGGTCGGTGCCCACCGGCACGCGCTCGTCGACCTACCAGGTGCCTGAATTCCTGAAGGCCGCCAAGTTCGCCGAAGCCGAAAAGAAGGCCATAGCCAGCGCCGACCCGAACGACAGCACCCTGCCCAAGAGCCCTTACGTCGGCGTGCAATTCGCCTCGATCGAGGAGTTCCAGTCGATCGGCATCGCCGTCGGCCAGCAGATGAGTGCGGCTCTGTCGGGCAAGACCTCGGTCGACGACGCGCTGAAGGCCTCGCAAAGCGCCGCCGACCGGGAAATGCGCAAGGCGGGCTACTACAAGTAACCCCGCCGCCAGCCCGCCCCGCGGCCGGCGTCCACGCGCCGGGCCGCGGGGGCGCCGGCCGCCCGCGGCG
>CBIHOD010000013.1:0-72427 GCA_966211815.1 uncultured Burkholderiales bacterium | reverse complement strand
TTTTAATGCTATTTCTGTGGTGGCCTCCCCCGGTTTGGCCCCATTAAAACCCGGGTGCGCCCGCCCAGCCACTTGCCGCGCCGCCACGGGGGGGGGCCCGGCGAAGCCGGCCTAGATTTATCAAAGGTACACATAACGTATCGAGAGGCAGCTCCTGGTGACTCAGCGGGCTGAATAGACAAAAGAAAGCCCCGGCGTCCTGGCAGGGACCCGAGGCGGTGACGTGACACAAAGTTGAGGAGGTGTCGACGTGGGATCGACTGTAGCAAAGTTGGACTATTCAGGGTGGACCGACGTGCAACGTGCACGCCTCGAAACCGCTCGCAAGTACCAAGCGGATTTGAAGGCGTACGCCCAGGCATGCGTTGCGCATCCGTTGCATGGTGCGCTCGATGGGGTTACCGATGAGTCCCTTCGGATTTCCCAAAGGCCGCAGTACCTTTTTCAGGCGCGCGATTTTCAAAACGGCCACCGTGAGGCTGTAGTGGTGGTCAAGCACCCTGACCTTCAGTCGACGCTTGATCGCTCCATCCAGCGCGATTTGGCCCGCCTGGCGCCCCGAGGCGAAGGTGATCGGGAGGCCAATGTCGAATACGCCGTGCGCCGCGCCAAACGCGATGTCAGGCACAAGTGCAAAACCATGATGGTCAACGCCTTGTGGACCTTGACCTACAAAGCCAACGTGCAGGATAGGGAGCTGGTGCTTAAGCATCTCGATGCCTTTCGCCGCCGTGTCGTTGCCCTGTTCGGGGAGTGGCGCTACATCGCGACGTTGGAGAAGCAAGAGCGTGGCGCCTTCCACATTCATTTGGCGACGCATGCCCTTCCGCAGCGGATCTTGCAGGGTGGGGTCAAAGTCAAAAGTTGGGATGTCATGCGCGCTATTTGGCGCAGCGTGGCTGGGGAGTACGGCGGCAATTTCGATGAGTCGAAGCGATCCAGTCGGTGGAGCGGCCGTCGCAAGCCGATCAGGGGCGCCGGAGCCATCGCCGCTTACATCGCTGGCTACGTCGCGAAAGACATGGTCGAAAGCGAGCTGAACCGTAAGCGCTACAGCGCCAGCAAGGGCGTCGACGTGCCCGAGGCTTACAAAGCGTTGTTCACTGGCGATGTCACCATGCGCGAGCTTCTAGAGCTGGCCTATGCTGCCGTCGGCGACAACATCACCCGCGCCTGGTTCGATGCTTCACGCGGAATTTTCTTCATTGAGTCCGACGATTCCAGACCGCCCGGCTAGGAGGCGCAATGAGTTACCACGAACGTGATTGGTACGACAGGGACGAGCGCAAACGCGCTGCCGCTCGTCTTTCTGCTTCCTTGCCGGTTGCACCCCCGCCTAACCCCTACAAAGACGCTTTGACGGCCGCGTCGCTTCGGTGCGGCTCCATGCGCTCCCTGCCTAGTCCACCGCGTCGGTCTTTCCATCTTCCCAGCTGGATCCTCGGTGCTTTGTTCGGTGGTTTCTTGGTCTATTTCCTTCAACGGGTTGATAGCCGTCTTTTCTCCTGGCTTGCGGCTATGTTTTGAAACATGTAAAAAGAAAAGGCCCTTGCGGGCCTTTTGTGAGATATGGACGATTTGACAAAATGCTTCTTGTCGAGTGTTAGCGAAGCCTTTCTTTCTCGTCCGACGCTCTATACATCGTAGCGCATTCAGATCGAATGAAGTTCAAGCCAGGATCGAGGCCGCCATGTCCTTGTCGCCATGGCCGTTGGCCAGTGCACGCTCAAAACGCTTCAATCCAGCTTCGGCGGCGTCGACGCGGATGCCGGCCTGGACTGCGGCTTCCATGACGAGGCCCGCGTCTTTGGAGGCGTTGGCGATCGAGAAGCTGGCGGTGTAATCGCCTTTGAGCATGGCGGCCGCCTTGGCCTGGAAGTAGCCGCTGTCCATCGGGCCGCCGGTAACGACGTCGACCACCCATGCCGGGTCGACGCCCAGTCCTTGGGCCAGTGCAAGGCTTTCGGCGATGCCGTGGGTCATCGCGAAGACCCAGCTGTTCAAGGCGAGCTTCAGGCGGCTGCTGGTGCCCGGCGTCTCGGACAGCCACAGCGTGCGTTTGCCGATGGCGTCGAAAACCGGTTGCACCGCGCCGCGGTGGCTGGACGGGCCGGACGCGAGGACGATCAACTGCGCCTGCTCCGCCGGCTGCCGCGTGCCTTGGACGGGCGCGTCGTAGAACACCAGCCCGTGCCGTCCGGCGAGGGCCTGCAGCGCCTCGGCCGCCTCGATGCCGACGGTGCCCAGTTGCAGCCACGCCGCGCCCGGCTTCAACGCGGGTGCCGCGGCGTTCATCGCGTCCAGCGCGGCCGGGCCGTCTTTGAGCACTGTCACGACGATGTCGGCGCCCTGCACGGCTTCGGCCGGTGAGGCGACCGCCTTGACGCCGTCCGGAGCCAAGGCCCGGGCTTTGCCCGGGGTGCGATTCCAGGCTTGCACCGGGAATCCGCGTTTGCGGAGGTTGCGCGCGACCGGCGCGCCGATCAGGCCGGTGCCGAGGACGCCGATCGTGGGCGATGCCCGGTGGTTGTCGGGGGGCATGGTGGGTTCCTTTCGGTTGGGTTGAATCGAAGTCGAAGACGGAACGGTTATGGGAATGAGCGTTCCATTTCGAGGCGAATGAAAGCCCGGGGCTGGCGCGGACGGCCGCGCCGGGGATCCGGGTCTTTGTTCAGAGCGCGTCCAGCGCCGTGTCCATCACATCCTGCAGGCACTGGCGGCGCTGCCTGGCTGGGCTGCCCTTGCCCAGCACGCGCATGCCCTGCATCGTGTTGACGAAAAATCGCGCAAGCGCCCTCGGGCTTTTATGGGCGGCGACCTCACCGTCTTCCTGGCCCCGGGCGATCACCGCCTCCAGCGCCTTCTGCAACCGCTGGAAATTCTGGGACACGAGTTCGGCGACGGCGGGGTCGCGCCCCGCGAGTTCCAACGAGGCGTTGGCCACCAGGCAACCGCGCCGCAGGGGGTCGCCCAGCTCGTCTTCGAGGATGCCCCGCAGCAGCTGGCTCACCAGTTCCCTGGCGGTCCCTTTCCCCGCGAGCAATTCCACGTTGCGCGTGGTGACGGCCGCGTAGCGGCGCAACGCCCGCTCGTACAGGCCCTGCTTGTTCTCGAAGGTGCCGTACAGGCTGCTGCGCGACAGGCCGGTGCCTTCGACGAGGTGTTGGACCGACGTGGCGGAGTAGCCGCGCTCCCAGAAGACGCGCATGGCCGCCTCGGCGACCTCATCGGGTTCGAAATCCTTGGTGCGCATGTCGGCGTGGAATGGTGGATTCAGGGCGAGTGTCAAATGACACATTTGGAATGATCGTTCCAGATGAATATACGCGGCCGCCCTGGCCCCGTCAAGGCGGACGGCCGGTTCCCCCCGCCGGATCCCCTCCTCCATGCTTTGCAGGCCCACCGAAGCGGCCGTCCCCGGATAATCAAAAGGATGCACGCCACCCCAGCCACCACGCTCGAAAACTGCGACCGCGAGCCGATCCACACGCCGGGCTCGGTCCAACCCCACGGGGCGCTGCTGGCTTTCGACCGGCTCGGGCGGCTCAGCCACGCCAGCGCCAATGCGCGGGACTGGCTCGGCCCACTGCCGGCACTGGGCGGCCTGTTGCCGCAATCCGCGCTCGGCGGCGACGCGGAGTTGCACGGCCTGTTGCACCGGGCCGTGCAAAGCGCCGGCTCCGAAGAGCTGTCGATGCACTCGACCGAGCTGCGCCTGGGCGGGCGCAGCTTCGACGTGGTGATGCACGTCCACCAGGGCCGGGTGCTGTGCGAATTCGAATCCCGGCCGGCCGGCGACAGCGAAGTGGCGCGTTTCGCCCACATGGCCTATCGCGCGATGGACGGCCTGAAGCGGCAGAAGAGCATCGACAAGCTGCTTTCGGCGGCGGTGCTTTCCGTGCGCGAACTGACGGGCTTCGACCGGGTGATGGCCTACCGTTTCCGGCACGACGACAGCGGCGACGTGGTCGCCGAAGCACGCGACCCGGCGCTGGAGCCCTACCTCGGCCGCCGCTACCCCGCCAGCGACATCCCGGCGCAGGCGCGCCGCCTCTACACCGTCAACACGCTGCGCCTGATCGCCGACGTGGGCGACGAGCCCGTGCCGCTGCTGGCGGAGGCCTCGCAGCTGGAGCCGCTCGACCTCAGCCACAGCGTGCTGCGCAGCGTTTCCCCGATCCACATCGAGTACCTGCGCAACATGGGCGTGGGCGCGTCGATGAGCGTGTCCATCGTGGTCGGCGGCCGGCTCTGGGGCATGCTGGCCTGCCACCACATGGCGCCTCGACGCGCGCCCTTCCCCACCAGGATGGCGCTCGACGTGATGGCCCAGGTGATCGCATCGACCGTCCAGTCGCTGCAAGCCCAGGCACGCGAGGCCGCGGCGTCGCACGCGGCCTGGCTTCGCACCGAGCTGGCCCAGGCCATCGGGCTGGGCGCGGAGATGCCCGAAATCGTGCGCAACCATGCGGCCGCCTTGCGCGCCAGCCTGCGGTGCGACGCGATGCTGTTGGTGCTGGACGGCGCGGTGCAGTGGCTCGACGGCGCCGATCCAGCCTGGGCGGCGTCGCTGGCCGACTGGCTGGCCGCGCGGGACGACAAGCTGGTGCACGTGAACGAAGCCGCCAGGCTGCCGCCGCACCCGCCGGGCGCTCCGCCCGAATCGCGCTGCTGCGGCGTGCTCGCGCTGCGATTCGACCCGATGCGGGCTTGCTGGATCGTCGCGTTGCGCCGCGAGCAGGTCCAGACCATCCGCTGGGGCGGCAAACCCGACAAAGTCATCTCCCACGGCCCGCTCGGCCCGCGCTTGACGCCGCGGGGCTCCTTCGCCGAATGGCGCGAGACGGTGCGCGACACCGCCGAGCCCTGGGACGCGGTCGAACTGGAGATCGCCTCGCAGCTGCTGGACAGCGTCAGCCGCGCCACCAACGAGCGGGTGCGGGAGGTCGACCACCTGCGTTCGCAACTGTGGGCCATGCTCGGCCACGACCTGCGCGGGCCGCTGCAATCGCTGAGCATGGCCTCGCACGTGCTGGACCGCGGCCTGCAGCAAGAGCGCATGAACGCGGTCATCCGCAACTCGACCCAGCGCATGAAGCAGCTGATCGGCAATGTGCTGGACGTCTCCCGGCTGCACCACGGCTTCGACCTGACGCTGGCGTTCGACACGGTGGACCTGGTGCCGCTGATCGAGCAACTGCTCGAAGAATCGCGCATCGCCCACCCCACCGTGCCGATTGGCGCGGACCTTCCGGGCGCGTTGAGCGCGCAGGTCGACCCGGTCCGGTTCGCCCAAGTGGTCGCCAACCTGCTGAGCAATGCGCGGCACCACGGCCAAGGCGAAGTGGAATTGCGCGCCTGGGCGGACGAGGACCGGGGCGAGGCGGCGCTTGAAGTGAGCAACGCCGCGCCCCCGATCCCACCGGAGATCGCCGCCTCCTTGTTCGAACCGTTCAAGCGCCCTTCCACCGGCAACCTGCGCAACCGCACCGGCATGGGCCTGGGGCTGTACATCGCGCACCAGGTGGTGCAAGGGCACGGCGGCCGGCTGGACTACCGGGCCGGCCAGGGCCGGGTGTCCTTCGAGATGCGCGTGCCTTTGCGCAGGGTGGCCGAATGAGCGGCGTCGCTCCCGCACCGAAATCGGCGGCAGGGGCGCCGGGCCCCGCCCTCGCCGCGCTGCGCCGTGCGACCGCGGGGAAGCACGACGAGATCGAAGCCCTGCTCCAGCTCGCCCCGGCCAGCGACGGCCTGCCTTTCACGCTCGGGATGGACCGCTACGCGGCCGTGCTCGAGGGCTTCGACCGCTTCCTGTCGGCGTGGGAGCCACGGTTGCTCCGCGCCCTGCCCGAACCGCTTCGCGACGCGTTCCGCGCCCGCTCGCGCCACGCTTTCCTTAGGCAAGACCTGCAGGCGCTGTCGGCGCACTTGCCCTCGCGGCGGGAAACGCCGCGCGAAGACGGCGCCGCCATGGCCTTGGCCTTGCCGGACCAAGCCGCGGCGCTCGGTTCGATGTACGTGCTGGAAGGCTCGGCCTTGGGCGGCCAGGTGATCGCGCGGGCGCTGCGGCAGGCCCACGGCCTGGACGCCGAGCAGGCCGTCAGGTATTTCTCGGGCCACGGCGCGGAAACCGGCCGCCTGTGGCGCGAGTTCCGAGACCTGCTGTCGCTGGAACTCGATGATGATCCGGCCGGGACCCAGCGCGCATGCCGCGCGGCCGTCGACACCTTCGACGCGCTGATCGAATGTTTTCGCGGGACCCCGGCGGAGGCCCGCCGCTGAGGGGCGGGCATTCGGCGGCCGCGCGCACAGGCGGTGCCTTGTGGCCGGCCGCTGGGCCGGCCCGCGCTTCACTCTTCGGCGTCGTCCTCGGCGCCCTGCTCGTCGGCCGCCGGGGCGTTGTTCGAACGCACACCGGGGACCAGGGGCACGGGGACCGGCTTGTCCAGCGGCCGGCAGATGCGGCTCTTCAGGCGCCCCAGGCGGTCGGAGCGGTTGACTGCAGCAATCACGGCCTCGGGGTTCATCATCAAGGCGAACGGATTGGCGACAACTTCGGATTGCTGCATGACGGTCTCCAAAGGAGGGGTGGATCGATGCTTTGCACGATACGCCGCAGCCCCAGGAATGCGAGTCGGGACGCCGCCAAACGGCCTGTCAGAAAAAAACTGACAAGGATTACCCT
Source organism: uncultured Burkholderiales bacterium (assembly GCA_966211815.1). Lineage (GTDB taxonomy): Bacteria > Pseudomonadota > Gammaproteobacteria > Burkholderiales > Burkholderiaceae_C > JANPCX01. Next base: position 65,742 of record CBIHOD010000013.1, on the reverse strand, counting down.
GGCCTGACAGCGGTGCCCCGCCCCATCGTCGCGCCTCAGGGGCCGATGGCCGCCCGCAGTTGAGCCGCCAGCCTGTCGCGACCGGCGCGGTCGGCGAAATCAGCGACGGTCAGGCCCTGGTCGTTCTTGCGCTTCAAATCGGCGCCGCGCGCCATCAGCACTTTCACGCTGGCTTCGGAGCCGTACATCGCGGCCATCATCACCGGCGTCGTGCCGTTGGGCGACGGCGCATTGATCGCGGCGCCCGCATCGAGCAGCAGCGCGATGGCCTGGCCAGAAGATTCCTTGTTGCTCGCGGCATAGTGCAGCGGGGTCCACCCCGCCTTGTTGACCACCGCGCCGCGCTCCAGGAGCTTGGCCATCCAGGCACGCTGGTCTTTCAGCGCCGCCAGCATCAAGGGCGATTCGTCCTTGTCGTTCAAGGCGTTCACGTTGAGCTGCGGGTGGCGGAACAGCGCCGCCACCACCTCATCCGACTCGACCTGCAGCGCCACGGACAAGGCCGGACGGCCCTCGGTATCCAGGCTGTTGGGGTCGAATCCACGTTCCAACAGTCGGTTGACGGTGGAGCCGTCATTGCGCTGCAGGGCATTGAAGAAGTCTTCGTAAGATCCAGCGATCGCCAGCGAAAATCCAAACACAGCAACGAGATAGAAAACTTTCTTGAAGTATTTTGTGAAGTTCATTTTTGATGCCTTTCAGTTCAATACCTGCGGAAAAAGCCGGTCGAAATTGGCTGTGGTGGCGTGTGCCACGGTCTCCAGGCTGCAGCCTTTCAGGTGTGCCAACTGCTGGGCCACATAAGGCACCCAGGCCGGCGAGTTGGTCTTGCCGCGGAAAGGGTGCGGTGCCAGATAGGGGCTGTCGGTCTCGATCAGGCAACGGTCCAGGGGCACCCAGCGTGCCACCTCCTGAAGGTCCCGTGCGCTCTTGAAAGTGAGGATCCCTGAAAAAGAAATGAAGAAGCCCATCTCGACCGCGGCGCGGGCGACCTCCATGCTCTCGGTGAAGCAATGGAAGACGCCGTGGCTGGCGCCCTCCTCTTTCAGGATCTCCAGCGTGTCCCTGGAGCTGTTGCGGGTGTGGATGACCAGTGGCAGGCCGGAATCGAGCCCAGCCCGGATGTGCGTGCGGAAGCGGTCGCGCTGCCAGCCCATGTCGGCCTCCGTGCGGCCATTGAGCCTGTAGTAGTCCAGGCCGGTTTCGCCGATCGCCACCACACGGGGCAGGTCGGCGAGCGCCAGCAGGTCCTCGAGCGTCGGCTCGCGCACGCCCTCGTTGTCGGGGTGCACGCCGGCGCTGGCCCAGAAATTGTCGAACTGCAGCGCCAACTGGTGCACCTGGTCGAACTCTTCAAGGGTGGTGCAAATGCACAGCGCCCGCTCGACCTTGGCGGCGGCCATGTCGGCCCGGATCGCCTCCAGGTTGCCCCGCAGTTCGGGGAAATTCAAATGGCAATGGGAATCCACGAACATGGCGGGAACTCAGGGGAGGGGCGCGCGCCCCGCGGATCAGAGGGTCTGCGTGGGACGCGAAGACGACAGCGCGGTTCCGAGGATCTCCTCGATGCGCAGCTTGAGCACCCGGGTCTTTTCATCGCTCGGGAATTTCACGCCCACGCCCTGGGTGCGGCCGCCGGAGGCGTTGGCCGGGGTGATCCAGGCGACTTTGCCCGCGACGGGGTAGCGCTGTGGGTCGTCGGGCAGGGACAGCAGGAGGTAGATGTCTTCGCCCAGGTGGTACTCGCGGGTCGTCGGCACGAACAGGCCGCCGTCGCTGAGAAGCGGGATGTAAGCCGCGTAGAGCGCCCCCTTCTCGCGGAACACCAGCTGGATCACGCTCGGGCGTGCGCCGGTGGGTGCGTTGTTGGCGGTGCCGGCCGGGTTCATGGCCGTCAGGTTGGTGCGCAGGGGTACGTCGCTCATCGCCGCAGTTTAACTAACGATGGCCCGCGGCGGCGGGCGATGAGGGCCTCGCGGCGCGCGCAGGCGGACCGTCGGCGGGCGCCAGGGCCGAGGCCGCGGCGTTGACCAAGGCTTGCACCGCCAATGGCTGGCTCCAGGGGTGCTCGGCGTGGCGGGCTTCGGCCTGCAGGGCCCGGGCCCAGCGCGTGAGCGAGGTCAAGTCGAAGTCGGCCTTCGCCGGCCAGGCCGCCGGCGGGAAATAGCGTGGCTCGGCGCCGACGGCCAGGCGCATCGCGTCATGGCACACCTTCTGCATGGTTTCGACGATGCGGCCCAGCGGCCATTGCGCCAGCGCGGCGCCCTGCCCCTGCCGGAGCTGCTTCGGCAGCGCCATCCAGTTCTGCGCGGTGACGCCCTCCCCGTGCCACGCCAGCGCGTCTTGCGGCTGCCCGCCGGCCGCCGCCAGCAGGATTTCGGGGTCGGAGACGCCCTGCCGGGCCAGCCAAGCGCTGGCGTCGCCGGTGGAAGGGACTTGCAAGGCGAACGCCCTGCAGCGGCTGCGGATGGTGGGTAGCAAGGCGTCTGGCGCGGAACTGCAGATGAGGAAACGCGCCTGCCCGGGCGGTTCTTCCAGCGTCTTGAGCAGGGCGTTGGCGGCGACCGCGTTCATGCGTTCGGCGGGATGGACCACCAGCACCTTGGCCCGGCCGCGGGCCGACGTGGTCTGGGCGAAAACCACCGCTTGGCGCACCGCCTCCACCTTGATGTCTTTGCTCGGTTTGGCGCCGGCGGACTTGCCCTCTTCGCCGTCGTCGCCGGCCCAACCCAGTTCTTCGCGCAGCGCCTCGGGCACCATGACCAGCAGGTCGGGATGGGTTTTGGCGCCGAACAACCGGCAACCGGCGCAAACGCCGCACGCCATGGCGTGGCCGCCCGCGGTCCGGCCCTGGCTGTCGTCCTGCTCGCAAAGCCAGGCCTGCGCCGCCGCGATGGCCAGCTCGAATTGGCCGATGCCCGGCGGCCCTTGCAGCAACAAGGCGTGATGGCCCTTGGCGGATTGGAGGAGCAGGCGCAGCGAATCGCCGAGCCAGGGGTGCAGGCTTCCTTCTGCCGCTGGGCCGGCGGCGTCCGTCACCATCCGCGCGACTCCAGCGCTCGCTCCACTTGTTCCCAGACCCGGGGCACCGGGACGTCGGCGTCCAGCCGGGCGAAGCGCCGCGGCGCCTCGGCCATGCGGCGCGCATAACCTTGGCGGACCCGCTCGAAGAAAGCCAGGTCGAGGCCTTCGAAGCGGTCGGGCGCGCGGGCGGCGGCGCGCCGCTGCTCGGCCACCGCGGCGGGCACGTCGAACCAAAGGGTCAGGTCGGGTTGGCGGTCGCCCTGCACCGAATGCTCCAGTTGCAGCAACGCCTGCCAGTCCAGGCCACGGCCGCCGCCCTGGTAGGCGAAAGTGGCGTCGGAGAACCGGTCGCACAGCACGGTGTCGCCGCGCGCCAGGGCGGGTTCGATGACGGCCTGCAGGTGGTCGCGCCGGGCGGCGAAGACCAGCAGCGCTTCGGTGAGCGCGTCCATGGCCTGGTTCAACACCAGCGTGCGCACCTGCTCGGCCAGCGCCGTGCCGCCGGGCTCGCGCGTCACCACGACCTGTCCGCCCCTGGCGCGCAGCCGCTGCGCCAAAGCCTCGATGTGGGTGGATTTCCCCGCCCCGTCGATGCCTTCAAAGGTGATGAATTTTCCCGGCAAGGCGAGTCACTTTCCGCGTTGGTATTTGTTGACGGCGCGATTATGCGCGGCGAGGTTGTCGCTGAATTCGCTGCTGCCGTCGCCGCGCGCCACGAAGTACAGCGCGCGGCTCGGGTCGGGCCGCACCGCGGCCAGGAGGGAGGCCTTGCCCGGCATCGCGATCGGCGTGGGCGGCAGGCCGGCGCGGGTGTAGGTGTTGTAGGGCGTGTCCGCCAGCAGGTCGCGCTTGCGCAGGTTGCCGTCGAAAGCCGCGCCCAGGCCGTAAATCACCGTCGGGTCGGTCTGCAGCATCATGCCGCTGCGCAGGCGGTTGACGAACACCGCGGCGACTTTGCCGCGGTCCTGCGGCACGCCGGTCTCCTTTTCGACGATCGAAGCCAGCACCAGCGCTTGCTGCGGGGTGGCCAGGGGCAGGTCGGGCGCCCGCTGGGCCCAGGCGGCGTCCAGCCTGGCCGCCATCGCCCGGTGGGCGCGCCTGAGCACATCGATGTCGGCGCTGCCCTTGCTGTACGCGTAGGTGTCGGGGAAGAAAGCGCCTTCGGCCGGCTGTCCCGGCACGCCCAGCGCTTCCATGATCTGGGCGTCGCTCCAGCCGGCCGTGGTCGGCTGCAGCCTGTCCGCCTTGGCGAGTTCGGCGCGGAACTGCCTCAGCGTCCAACCTTCGATCAGGCGCACGGTGGCCTGGCTTTCATCGCCCTGCACCATCTTGGCCAGCAGCATGCGCGGCGTGGTCCCGGCCTTGATCTCGTAGCTGCCCGCGCGGATCTTCCTCGCCTGGCCCGACCAGCGGAACCATTCGTACAGCAGCAGCGCGGGTTCTTGGACACCCGCTTGGACCCAGGCGTTGGCGATCTCCCTAGGCGTGGCGCCGAGCTCGATCGACAGCTCCACCACGCCGGCGCGCAACGACATCGGCCTGTTCAGCCAAAACGCCACCGCCGCCCCGGCGGCGGCGCCGAGCAGCAGCACCGCCAGCACAAGCCGGCGCAGGGTTTTCATCGCGGCACTCCGGTGGATGGGTGGAGCGAGCGGACGGCGGGCATGGCGGCGGCTCGAAGGCGGCCGGCACCGTGCGTTGCAAAGCGCACCGCGGCAGGATCCACGGCAGCGCTTCTTGCTGGGATGGCGGGGTTTCGTGGCGTCACTCGGGCTTCTTTCGACGGTCTACGGGCCCTGGGGGCCGGGCATGATACGGCAGCCCCCGCAGGGGGAAAGTCAAGCCCCCCATAATGAGTGCATGACGATGCTTCACGATGCCGCCTTCGATGGCGCCGTCCGTTTGTCCCATTGGGGATTGATACGGGCCCAGGGCGCCGACGCCGCTTCCTTCCTGCACGGCCAGCTCACCAACGACGTGGTCCACCTGGCCGCCGGCCAGGCGAGGCTTGCGGGTTATTGCTCCGCCAAAGGCAGGCTGCTGGCCAGCTTCATCGTCTGGCGCGACGGTCCGGAGGATGTGCTGCTGGCCTGCGACGCCAGCGTGCTCGCGGCCACGGTCAAGCGCCTGTCGATGTTCGTTCTGCGCGCCAAGTGCAAGCTCGGCGACGCCACCGCCGATCGGCCGCTCTGGGGCTTGATGGGCCCGGCCGCAGCGGCCGAAGCGGAAGGACTGGCGCCCTGGCAGATGAGGATTTCCGCAGGGCCATCCGCCGCTGGCGCGTCCGGCGCCGCGTTGCTGCGCCTTCCTGGCGCCCTGGACCAGCCGCGCGCCGTGTGGATCGGCGCGGGGCCGGGCGATGCACCGCCGCAGGCCACCGGATCCCTCCTGGGCCTGGACGCCTGGCGCGCGCTGGAAGTCCAGGCCGCGCTGCCCGTCATCGAAGCCGCCACCGCCGACCGTTTCGTGCCGCAGATGCTGAACTATGAATTGATCGGTGGCGTGAACTTCCAGAAAGGCTGCTACCCGGGCCAGGAGGTCGTGGCGCGCAGCCAGTACCGGGGCACGGCCAAGCGGCGCATGTTCCTGTTCCAGGCGCCGTCCCCGGCCGCCGCGGGCGATGAGGTCTTCCACAGCGGCGACCCCGGGCAGCCCGCCGGGATGGTGGTCAACAGCGCACCGCGACCCGATGGACCGGGCCAGGTGCTGCTGGCGGAGGTGAAACTCGCCGCGCGGGACTCCGGCGAGTTGCGCCTGGGTTCGGCGCAAGGCCCGGTGCTGGCCGAACTGCCGATGCCCTACGAGGTGCCGGTCGAAGCGCCGGCCGCCACCCCCTGAACCCGCCGGCGTCCCCCTCAAGCGGGAGCCGCGCCCTTCCCTTTCCATTGCCATCTCGGCCATGCGTGAACTTTTCATTTATTTCCGCGCCCCCGACGACCGCGGCGCCCACCTCACGACCGAACTGGCGGCGATGCAGCATGCCTTGCGCGGGGCGTGGCCCGGCCTGCAGGCGAGGTGCCTGCGCCGCCCCGAAGCGAAGGACGGCCAGCACACCTGGATGGAAACCTACGCCTGCCCGGGATCCGAAGGGGTGAGCGCGGCGATGGAGGCCTCGATCGCAGAAGCCGCCGCGGCGCGGCTCGCACCGCTGGGCATCGGCCCGCGCCACGTGGAAGTCTTCCTGCCCTGCCCCGCCTGACGCGCCGAACCGACCATGTGCCTGCTCGCCCTGGCTTTGGATGCGCACCGGCGCTTCCCCCTGGTGGTCGCCGCGAACCGCGACGAGTTCTTCGCGCGCCCGGCGGCGCGGCTGGCCTGGTGGACGCCCGAAGGCGCGGGCCACCCCATCCTCGGCGGACGTGACCAGGCCGCCGGCGGCACCTGGATGGGCCTGACCGCCCAGGGCCGCCTGGCGATGCTGACCAACGTGCGCGACCCGGCGCGCTTCGACCCCGCGGCCCCTTCCCGCGGCCTCATCGTGCCGCAGTGGCTGGCGGCGCGGGAGCGGCCCGACCGTTTCTGGGCGCGCGTGGCCATGAGCGGTCACAACGGCTTCAACCTGGTGGCAGCGGATTTCCGCATGGGCGAATGTTTCTGGGTCAACAGCGTGCAAGGCCTGCCCCGGCGCCTGGAAAAAGGCATTTACGGCCTGTCCAACGCCAGCTTGGACACGCCATGGCCGAAAGTGGAGACGCTCAAGGCCCGACTGTCCGCGGCCATCGGCGCGGCCGCCGATGTCGACGAGCTGGCCCTGCTGTTGTTCTCCGCGCTGGCGGACCGCACCGAAGCGGCCGACGAGTCGCTGCCCTCGACCGGCGTGCCCCGGGAGCTCGAGAAACAGCTCTCCGCCGCCTTCATCCGCACGCCGGACGGCTTGTACGGCACCCGCTGCTCCACCTTGGTCATCAGCGAAAGGCTGAAGCGCCAGACCGTCACCCATGTGTTCGAACGCACCTTCACGGCGGCCGGTGGCATGGCCTTGCTGCGGCGTTCGCAATTGACGCACTGGCCGCCCCGTTACGAATCGGACGCTGGCGGCGCCGGACCCGAAGTTCAGGCCGGCGACGTTTCAGAAACGCAAGCCGAGGCCCAGCCGTCGACCTATGGGGCGGCCGACCTGCCGCAGATGCAGCCGCCCAAGCGGACCCGCGTGCGTAGCCTGCTCAAGCCGCCCTCCGGCCGACCGCGCGGTTGATTCCGCCGGCCCGTGCTTCAAGCAGGCCGGGCCGGCGCCAGCGCTTGGTTCAGCGAATGCCCGATCCATTCCTGCGCCACCACCGCTTCCGGCAAGGCCCGGCCCATCTTGACGAAATCGTGCGTGACCCCGCGCACCAGCTCCAGCTCGACCGGCACCGCGGCGAGGCGCAACTTGTCGGCATAGGCGAGCCCTTCGTCCACCAGCGGGTCACATTCGGCCAGCAGCACGACGGCGGGCGCCACACCCTCCAGGTCGTCCGCCTCCAGCGGTGCGAAGCGCCAGTCGCGCCGCTGGGCGGCATCGATGTAGTGGCCGAAGAACCAGGCGATGGTGTCGGCGTCGAGCAGGAAACCTTCGGCGAAACGCCGGTGCGAAGGCGTGTCGGCATGGGCGGTCGTGCCCGGGGTGATGAGCAGTTGCGCCCGCAACGCCAACCTGGAACGCGCGGCCTGGATGGCCGCCGCCGCGGCCAGGGTGGCGCCGGCGCTGTCGCCGCCCACGGCCAGGCGGGCGGGGTCCAGCCCCAGTTCCGCCGCGCCGCGCGCCGAGAGCCAATGCAGGGCCGCCCAGGCGTCGTCGAACGCGGTCGGGAACCGGTGCTCGGGCGCCAGCCGGTAGTCCAGCGCCAGCACCGCGGCGCCGCTGCGAAGGGCGAGCTGGCGGCACAGGCTGTCGTGGGTTTCGAGGCTCCCGACGGTGAAGCCGCCGCCGTGCAGGTAGAGCAAGGCGGGCAACCTTTCGGCCGAGGCCGCATAAAGACGCGCCGCAAGCGGCACGCCGGCGCCGCCCGGCACCCGGAGGTCTTCCACCCTCGCCAGCGGAGCCCGAGGCAGGTCCAGCACCTCCGCGCCGGATTCATAGGCCCGGCGCGCGTCCCGCACCGGCATCGCGTGGTACGGCGTGCGCTGCGCGCGGCGGATTCTTGCCAGCAGGCCCGCCATCCGCGGGCTGAGAAGGTCGGTGCTCATCGGCGCGGCCGTCGTCTTCGATTCTTGGGGTGCGCAGCATAAACGGCAGGCCACCCCGCTTGGCGCGGCCGACGAAAAAAGCCCACGGAGGTGGAACCGCCGTGGGCCAAGGAGTTCTCGGGTGGGGGCGGCCGGCGCGCGGCCGCCCCGAAATCAAGCGTGTTTCTTGTCGAAGAACTGTTCGTCCTCGGTGGACCCTTTGAGCGCAGCGGTCGAAGCCTCGCGTTCGATCGTGGTGGTCACCGCGTCGAAATAGCCGGTGCCGACTTCGCGCTGGTGCTTCACCGCGGTGAAGCCCTTTTCAGCGGCGGCGAATTCCTTTTCCTGCAGCTCGACGAAAGCGCTCATGTTGTTGCGGGCGTAGCCGTGGGCCAGCTCGAACATCGAATAGTTCAGGCTGTGGAAGCCGGCCAGCGTGATGAACTGGAACTTGTAGCCCATCGCGCCCAGCTCGCGCTGGAACTTGGCGATGGTGGCGTCGTCCAGGTTCTTCTTCCAGTTGAAGGACGGCGAGCAGTTGTAGGCCAGCAGCTTGCCCGGGAACTTGGCGTGGATCGCGTCGGCGAAAGCCTTGGCGAAAGCCAGGTCGGGCTTGCCGGTCTCGCACCAGATCATGTCGGCGTATTCGGCGTAAGCCAGGCCCCGGCTGATGGCCTGGTCCAGGCCGTTGCGGGTGCGGAAGAAGCCTTCCACGGTGCGTTCGCCGGTGCAGAAGGGTTTGTCGTTGTCGTCGATGTCGCTGGTGACCAGGTCGCCCGCTTCGGCGTCGGTGCGGGCCAGCAGCACGGTCGGCGTGCCCATGACGTCGGCGGCCAGGCGGGCGGCCACGAGCTTGGAGACGGCTTCGCGCGTGGGCACCAGCACCTTGCCGCCCATGTGGCCGCATTTCTTGGCCGAAGCCAGCTGGTCTTCGAAGTGCACGCCGGCGGCGCCGGCGTCGATCATGGCTTTCATCAGCTCGAAGGCGTTGAGAACGCCGCCGAAACCGGCCTCGGCGTCCGCCACGATCGGTGCGAAATAGTCGATGTCGTTCTTGCCTTCGCTCCACTGGATTTGGTCGGCGCGGGCGAAGGTGGCGTTGATGCGCTTGACGACCTTGGGCACGGAGTCCACCGAATACAGCGATTGGTCGGGGTACATCTCGCCGTTGCTGTTGGCGTCGCCCGCCACTTGCCAGCCCGACAGGTAGATCGCCTTCAAACCGGCCTTGACCTGCTGCATGGCCTGGTTGCCCGTCAGCGCGCCCAGGGAATTGACGAAGGGCTCGGTGTTGACCAGGTTCCAAAGTTTCTCGGCGCCGCGCTTGGCCAGGGTGTGCTCGATCTGCAGAGAGCCACGCAGGCGAACCACATCGGCCGCGGTATAGCCCCGCTTGATGCCCTTCCAGCGGGGGTTGGTCGCCCAGTCTTTTTCGAGGGCGGCGATCTGTTGTTCGCGGGTCAAGGGTGTCGTCATGAGAGCCTCCTTAAGTTGATGCTGAGAACAGCCGGGATGGGAAGATTGCTGCAGTCCAGCATAACGACATGCAGAGAACTTGAAAAGACTTATGTCTTATAGAAGACATGTTTTTAAATTCAATGGAATCAATAGGTTACTGATTTAATTTTCGTATGTGAAAAGCAATTTACCGTGATGGGAAATTTTGCGGCGTTGCAGCAAGCTCATTTCCGCATTAAGAAACCTTGTTCGCTGATGCTGAAAATTCCAAGTCGGCATCTGCCCGACTGTCTGTTCAAGCCGCGAATCGCCGCAGCCGGGGCTGCTGCGAGCGAAACACCGCGGCAACGATGGCCCGGCGGACCGCGCTTAAATTGCTGGCACACTTCTGCCCCATTCAATTCGTCGCGACCAGCGACGAGCGTGCCCGCCGCAACACCATGAGCCCCTTTGAATGAAGCCAGCCGAACCTTCGTCCGCCTTCCTGCAGATCATCGATTTGGTCAAAGACTTCGGCGGCGGGGCGGTCGCCGTGAACCACGTCAACCTCAACTTGGCGCAAGGGGAGATCTTCGCGCTCCTGGGGCCGTCGGGCTGCGGCAAGACCACGTTGCTGCGGATGCTCGGCGGGTTCGAGACCCCCACCTCCGGCCGAATCGTGCTCAACGGCCGGGACCTGTCGGGGCTGCCGCCCTATGAGCGGCCAATCAACATGATGTTCCAGTCTTACGCGCTGTTCCCGCACCTGAGCGTGTGGGACAACATCGCCTTCGGGCTGCGGCGCGACGGGCTGCCCAAAGACAAGGTGGCCGAGCAGGTCGAAGCCATGCTGAAGCTGGTGCAACTGGGCAAGTTCGCCCGCCGCAAGCCGCACCAGCTTTCGGGCGGGCAGCAGCAGCGCGTGGCGCTCGCGCGCAGCCTGGCCAAGAAGCCTCAACTGCTGCTGCTGGACGAACCGCTCGGCGCGCTCGACAAGAAGCTGCGCGAAGAGACCCAGATCGAGCTGGTCAACATCATCGAGCAGGTGGGCGTGACCTGCGTGATGGTGACCCATGACCAGGAGGAAGCCATGACGATGGCCTCCCGGATCGCCGTGATGAACGAAGGCCGGGTGCAGCAGGTGGCGGCGCCCCAGGACATCTACGAAACGCCCGCCACCCGCTTCGTGGCGGATTTCATCGGCAACGTGAACCTGATGGACGGCACCCTGGCCGTCGACGAGGCGGACCACGTGGTCATCGAATGCGCCGACTGCAAGCACCGCGTGGCGCACGGCATCACTGGCAGCATCGGCATGCCTTTGACCGTCGCGCTGCGGCCCGAGAAGATCCACCTGTCCACCGAGCGCCCGGAGAACACCGAATTCAACTGCGTTCGCGGCAAGGTGAAGGAGAAGGCCTACTTCGGCAGTTACACCCTCTACCGCCTGGAGCTGGAAAGCGGCGCGGTGCTCAAGGTCAGCCAGAGCAACGTGGAGCGCCTTCGCGACCACGACGCCACCTGGGGCGACGAGGTGTGGGCGGAATGGTCGGGCTTCTCGCACGTGGTGCTGACCCAGTGAGCGGCCGATGGAAGCAACGACGATGAGAAGCGCCCCGTCCCGCCACGCCGGCCAGGCCGAGGCGCGGCCCGGCCTGCTCACCCGCTGGTTCCGCGGCCGCACCGCGGTCATCGGCCTGCCCTACCTCTGGCTGCTGCTGTTCTTCGTAGCGCCCTTCCTCATCATCCTGCGCATCAGCGTCTCGGAGATGGAAGGCGTGGTCTTCAACGACCTGCTCACCTGGAAGGAAGGCGTGCTGCAGCTCAGCCTGAAGCTCAGCAACTACCAGTTCCTATTCGAGGACGAGCTGTATTTCGCCACTTACCTGTCCAGCCTGAAATACGCGGCCATCACCACGGCCATTTGCCTGGCCATCGGCTACCCCTTCGCCTATTTCATGGCGCGGGCCAAACGCTCCAACCAGCCGGCGCTGCTGATGATGGTGATGCTGCCGTTCTGGACGTCGTTCCTGCTGCGCGTGTACGCCTGGAAGGGGCTGCTCAGCGAAGGCGGGCTCGTCGCCAACGCCTTGACCGCCACCGGCGTGGGCCAGTTGCTGACGTCGGCCGGTCTGATCCCGGCGCCCGGCCAATACCTGAACACGCCGTTCTCGCTGGTGCTGGGCATGGTCTACACCTACCTGCCCTTCATGATCCTGCCGCTTTTCGCCAACCTGTCCAAGCTCGACCTGCGCCTGCTCGAAGCGGCCTCCGACCTCGGCGCCTCGCCGGCGGTGGCCTTCTGGCGGGTGACGGTGCCGCTGTCCAAGGCCGGCATCATCGCCGGGTCGATGCTGGTTTTCATCCCTTGCGTCGGCGAATTCGTGATCCCCGAGCTGCTCGGCGGGCCGCAGACGCTGATGATCGGCCGCGTGCTCTGGGACGAATTCTTCAGCAACAACGACTGGCCCATGGCCTCCAGCGTGGCCATCGTGATGGTGCTGCTCATCCTGGTGCCGCTGGCCGTCTACAACCGCTATCAGTCCGAAGCACGGGAGTTGGGACGATGAGCCGCCGCGCCTTGTTCGGCCCGGAGTTCACCCGGGGCTTCTCCAAGTTCTGGCTCGTTCTGGGCTACGCCTTCCTCTACCTGCCGATCGTCACGCTGGTGGTGTTCTCCTTCAACGATTCCAGCCTGCCGAATGTCTGGGCCGGTTTCACGCTGAAGTGGTACGGCGCGCTGGTGCGTGACGACGACATGCTCGGCGGCCTCGCCCTGAGCCTGAAGATCGCCTTCGCCACCGCCTGCGGCTCGGTGCTGCTCGGCTGCCTGGCGGCGTTCGCCCTGGTGAAATTCACACGCTTCCGCGGCCGCACCTTCTTCTCCGGCATGGTGAACGCGCCGCTGGTCATGCCCGAGGTGATCGTGGGCTTGTCGCTGCTGCTGATGCTGGTGTCGGTGCAGCGCGCCCTGGGTTTCCCCGAGCGCGGCATGCTGACCATCTGGCTCGGCCACCTCCTGCTGGGCATGGCGTACGCGACGCTCGTGATCCAGGCCCGCCTGCAGGAGCTGAACCCGCGCCTGGAGGAAGCCGCCATGGACCTCGGCGCAAGGCCCGCCCAGGTGTTCCGCCTGGTGACGCTGCCGATGATCGCGCAGTCGCTGGTTTCGGCCTGGCTGCTGACCTTCACGATCTCGCTGGACGACGTGGTTCTGTCGGCGTTCCTGTCGGGCCCCGGCGCCACCACGATGCCGCTGGTGATCTTCTCCCGGGCGCGCCTCGGGTTGAACCCGAGCGTCAACGCCATGGCCACGGTCATCATCGCCATCGTCGCCTGCGGCACGCTGGTCGCCACCTACCTGCTCGCGCGGGCCGAGCGGCAGCGCCAGCTCTCCATGACCCGCGCGGCGGCCCGGCATGGCTGACGGCGCGCCCGGCGAGGCCGCCGCCGGCCGGCAAAACTCCCACGCCCCCTGGAGCGCCTATTTCTGCCTGGCCGGCGCGATGGCGCTGGTGGGCGCATACGTGGGGCTGTCGAAATGGCTCGTCGTGGTGTTCCCGGTCTTCCTGCTGGCCTGGCTGCGATTCGGCCTGGCGGCCGCGGCGATGGCGCACTGGGTCAAGCGCCGGCCGGGCGAACCGGCGTTGAATGCCCATGACCGGAAACTGCTGTTCCTGGAGTCCTTCTTCGGCAATTTCCTGTTCTCGGTCTGCATGCTTTTCGGCGTGTCGCTCACTTCGGCGCTGGCGGCCGGCGTGATCATGGCGGCCATCCCCGCGGTGGTCGCCTTGCTTTCCTGGGCGATGCTGCGCGAGCGCGTCACCCCGCAGGTGATGGCCGGCATCGCCTGCGCGGTGTGCGGCATCGCGCTGGTGTCGATGAGCAAGCACGCCGGCGATGCGGCGTCGCCCGGGGTGGCTTCGTCGTCCTCTTCCCTGTTGGGCAACCTGCTGCTGGTGGGCGCGGTGGTGTGCGAAGCGCTCTACGTGGTGCTCGGCAAGAAGCTGACCGGCCGCGTCTCCGCCAAGCGCATCAGCGCGCTGGTCAACCTCTGGGGCCTGGCGCTGGTCACGCCGTTCGGCCTGTACCAGGCCTGGCACTTCGATTTCGGCGCGGTCGCCCCCGCGCCCTGGGCTTTGCTCGTCTTTTATTCGCTCGCGGCCAGCATGTGGACGGTCTGGCTCTGGATGACCGGCCTGCGGCACATCCCCGCCTCCCGCGCCGGCATCTACACCGTGCTGCTGCCGGTCACCGCGGCGGCCGTCGGCGTGCTCTTCCTCGGCGAACGCTTCACCCTCGCCCAGGCCGCTGCGTTCGCGCTGGCCCTTTGCGGCGTGGTGTTCGCCACCTGGCCTTCGAAATCGCCGTCTTCCCGTCCGGTGGACTAACGCGCCGAGGCCGCATCGCGCGCCTGGGCGCTGACTTGCGCCGGCGATTGCGATTTCAAACGATGGTCGGACCAGACCTGGCGCCATTTCCTTGCACCGGGCAAACCGTTGCGCAGGCCGAGCATGTGGCGCGCCACATGCGACCAAGGGTCGCCGGAAGCGGCCGACCGCCGGGACATGTGCTCGACCATGCGGGCCTCCACCTCATCGCGTTCCAGCGGGGACGGCGGGTCGCCGAAGAAAGCCGCGTCCCATTCCGTGAGCCACCAGGGCCGGTGGTAGGCCTCGCGGCCGATCATCACGCCGTCCACATGGGCCAGGTGGACCCGGATGTCCTCGGTGGACTTCACGCCGCCGTTGAGCACGATCGTGAGGCCCGGGAATTCCTTCTTGAGCCGGTAGACGGTTTCATACCGCAGCGGCGGCACTTCCCGGTTCTCCTTGGGGCTCAAGCCTTGGAGCCAGGCGTTGCGCGCGTGCACGATGAACACTTCGCAGCCGGCGTGCGCCAGCGTGCCGACGAAATCCCGGACGAAGCCATAGTGCTCCGTGCGGTCGATGCCGATGCGGTGTTTCACCGTCACCGGCAGCGCGGTGGCGTCTCGCATGGCTTTCACGCAGTCGGCCACCAGTGCCGGCTCGGCCATCAGGCAAGCGCCGAAAGCACCGCGCTGCACGCGCTCGCTCGGGCAGCCGCAGTTGAGGTTGACTTCCCGGTAGCCCCACCGCTCGGCCAGCTTCGCGCAATGCGCCAGGTCGGCCGGCTCGCTGCCGCCGAGCTGCAGGGCCACGGGATGCTCTTGCGCGTCGAAGTCCAGGTGCCGGGCCACGTCACCGTGGATCAGCGCCCCAGTGGTGACCATCTCCGTGTACAGCAGGGTGCGCCGGGTGAGCAGTCGGTGGAAGTAGCGGCAGTGCCGGTCCGTCCAATCCATCATCGGGGCGACGGACAGGCGCCAGGGGTTGAAGTCGGGCCCGGCGGCGTGCGCATCGGGTGGTGCGGGGGCGGCGTGCATGGGCTTGGCTCTGGCGGTTCGGTGGCGTGCAAGAAAAAAGCCGCTGACAACGGTTGTCAGCGGCTTGTCTTGTCGGTGGCATTTGGTGGGACGTGGAGGCTTCGAACCTCCGACCCCCACAGTGTGAATGTGATGCTCTACCCCTGAGCTAACGTCCCAAATGCTGTGGTCTGCTTTGGATTCATCCGATGTTTCGAGTTGAACCCTGGCAAGCCCAAGATTATGCCACAGGTTCTTCAGTCACAGCCAATTTTCTCCAAGCAGTTTTTCCACCTGAGGCTTTGTCCAAATCGGCCAGCACTTTCTCGTGCGCGGCCGACTCGTCTTCGCTGGCTGACAGCACCACCAGATGCAGTTGGCTGAAGTCGACGGCTTCCAGCGCGAACTCGGCGGTGCCGGCCTCGTCTTCGACCTGCACCAGGGAGTCCTGTCCGCGCGTCATACGGATGTAGACCTCGGCCAGCAGGCCGGCGTCCAGCAACGCGCCGTGCAGGGTGCGGTTGGTGTTGTCGACTTCCAGGCGCCGGCACAGCGCGTCGAGCGAGTTGGCCTTGCCGGGGAACATTTCCCGGGCCATGACGAGGCTGTCGGTGATCGACGAGACGAAGGTCGCCAGCTTGGGCCGGCCGAGGCGCTTGAGCTCCTCGTTCAAGAAGCCGACGTCGAAGGCCGCGTTGTGGATGATGACCTCGGCCCCCTGCAGATAGTCGAGGATCTCGTCGGCCACCTGCGAGAACAAGGGCTTGTCCGCCAGGAATTCATCGGTCAAGCCGTGGATCTTCACCGCGTCCTCGTGGCTGGGCCGCTGCGGGTTGAGGTAGTGGTGCAGGTTGTTGCCGGTCAAGCGCCGGTTGACCATCTCGACGCAGCCGATCTCGATCACGCGGTCGCCCGACTCTGCGCTCAGGCCGGTGGTTTCGGTGTCCAGGAATATCTGTCGCATCGTCTGCCCCAGTTCACTCGGCATGCGGCGCGGACGCGGCGGTCGGCCGCCCGGCGCCCCAGCGCCACATCAAGACGCCCGCCACAACCATCGGCACGCACAACCACTGGCCCATGCTCAGGTTCAGCGCGAGCAGGCCGAGGAAGCTGTCGGGCTCGCGGAAATATTCAGCGGCGAAGCGCAGCAGCCCATAGCCGATGAGGAAAACACCGGAAACCTGGCCCAGGCCCCGCGGCTTGCGCGCGTAGACCCACAGCAAGACGAACAGCAACAGGCCTTCGAGCAGGAACTGGTAAAGCTGCGACGGGTGGCGCGGCAGGCTGGAACCCGATTGCGGGAACACCATCGCCCAGGGCAGGCTGGGGTCGGCCGCCCTGCCCCACAACTCGCCGTTGATGAAATTGCCGATGCGGCCGCTGGCCAGGCCCGTGGGCACGCAGGGCGCGATCAAGTCGGTCACGGCCAGCCACTGTCGGCCACGGCTGCGCGCGTACAGCACCATCGCGACGACCACCCCGAGCATCCCGCCGTGGAAGGACATGCCGCCTTTCCAGACCATGAAAAGCTCCAGCGGGTTGGCGAGGTATTGGCCGGGCTTGTAAAAAAGCGCGTAGCCGAGCCGACCGCCGATCACCACGCCCAGCACGCCGAAGAAAAGCAGGTCTTCGACGTCGCGGCGCGTCCATCCTAGGGCCGCCACGTGGGCTTGACGCACTCGGCGCGAGCCCAGGAAGAGGAACAAGCCGAACGCCACCAGGTACGTCAGGCCGTACCAGTGGATGGAAACCGGCCCCAGGCTCAGGGCGACCGGGTCGAACTGCGGATGCACAAGCATCGAAGATTCCTTCAGCAAATTTTTTCTTCGGCCTCCCCGTGAACCGGGGAGAGGCGAACCGCGCAACTTTGCAATGCGGGACCCGCCGTGGCCTCGGTGGCCATTCGAAAGCCGTGAATCATAGTGGAGCGCTCATGCCGCGCCGGTCTCTTGGGCACAGCCGGAGCGCTTCCCCCGTCGCCTGGGGAATATCCCGCGTGCCGTGTGGCCGTGAGTTCCTGGAGCTTCCGATCCACAGAGACGTCGGCCGCCATCAGAGCAAATGAAACGTCGGCGGCTCTTACATGTCGAGACGATTTTTTGACAGATATTTGCTAACCGCTTGATAACAAAGCCTATTTTCTTTTGGCATTTAAATTGCTTTTTGTTACCCGCCTCGGTCAACCTTCTACAGGATTTGACTTGAGCCAAGCAAGAAGTCATGGGCGGAAAGGCCCGGAAATCGTCAAACTTTGAAAGTAGGAAAAAAATGAAGTTCGGACAAATCTTTGCCGCGACGGCCGTCGCGGCGGTCATGGCCCCGGCCGCCATCGCCGCCCCCGTCGTCTACAACCTGGCCCTGCCCAACATCAACACTTTCGACAACGCGATCACCGCCACGGGCTCCACGGTGCAGACCGTGCAAGTGACGAGCGGCACGTCGGTCTACAACTACATCGACCAGAACGGCAACGCCTCCACCCTGACCGTCACCCGCCCGAACGGCGGCTCGGTGACCCCGAGCGGCGGCTACTCCAGCAACGGTCAATCCCTGAGCGGTGCGGTCTATGACATCGGCCCGGCCCAGAACGGCACCGACGCCATCCCCGGCCAAAGCTCCGGCCTGCGTTTCACCTTCTCCAGCCCCGTGAACGCCTTCGGCTTCGAAATCGGCGACTGGGCCACCTGCTGCACTTCCACCTCCCAGACCGGTTACACCCGCTCCGCCGCCATCCAGTCCACCTACGGTGTGCCGGCTGACGGTTCTGGCCTGTGGATCGCCTTCAACGGCGGCGCCGCGACCCTGCCCGCCAACGCCAAGAGCGCCAACGACAACCCGGGTTACGCCGCAGCTTTCAGCTACACCAACTTCATCGGCTCGATCGATTCGTCCGGCTTCTTCACCCAGATCGATTTCTGGGGCGACGGCTTCGGCGAATTCCTGGTCGCCGGCGGCACTTTCCGCTTCGCTTCCGTGCCGCAAGGCTCGGTGGGCGGCACCGTGCCGGAGCCCGCTTCGCTGGCCCTGATCGGCCTGGCCATGGCCGGCTTGGTGGCTTCGCGCCGCCGCAAGGCCTGAGCGATCGCGCCCGGCCCCGTCGCGTCCCCCGGCAAGAGGGGACGCTTCTTGCAAAGCCCGCCGCCCGGCGGGCTTTTTCATTCCCGGTCAATCCATGCGATTCGACCGGTTCGGTCCGCCGCGGGGACGGCGGATCGGCGCCGGCGCATCACTTGGACTTGCCGCGGCGGCCCTTCTCGTCCATGCCCAGGGCCGCCATGTTCTGCACGCGGCGCTGCTTCTTCTTCTCTTCCATCTTTTCGATTTCCTTGCGCTTGTTGTAGCCGGACCGGTCCGCGTATTCCCACCACACCATCGCCAGGCCCAGCGGCAGCAGGATCCAGAACCACGACCATCCTGCCACCGGCCCCACGTCGGCCAGCTTGAGCACCACCAGCAAAACACCGATCACCACTGCATACATATCGCCACACACTCCCTTTGGAAGAACGTTTCGGGCAAACGGCGTGTCAACAACGGCCGCAGCAACAAACGTACACTGGACAACTGGCAATGTAGCGCAGCCGAGCGGTGCCGCGGCGCCCCGGTGTTCGTGGCAATGAAAGGTCCGAGATGAATCCATCCGTCGCAGGCGTGCTCCTGTCCATCAGCTTGTCGTCGATTTCCATCCCCGCCATGGCGGACGGCGCCCTGGCGGAGAAGAAGAATTGCACCGGCTGCCACCACATGACGGAGCGCCGCGTGGGGCCGGCGTTCAAGCAAGTCGCCGCCAAGTACGCGGGTCAGGCGGATGCGGTCGACAAGCTCACCCAGAAAGTGCTCAAAGGCGGCGCCGGCAGCTGGGGCGCCGTGCCGATGCCGGAGAATCGGCAAGTCAGTCCGGCCGAGGCCAAGCAATTGGTCCAGTGGATCCTGTCCCAGAAGTGACAGCAACGCGAGCGGGTGATCGACGGCGCGGCCGGCTCCTCGCCCGTTAGTTGGTCAGTCAGCCGGTCAGCTCCGCCGCCAGCCAACCCCGAAGGCCGTTGACGAAGGCCAACCCCTGGCTCCCGGCCAGGTCTTCCCGCGTGATGCGGGCTTCCGCCATTTTCCCGGCCCGAAGCGCTTCGGCTCGGCCGATGCCGGGCAAGAGCCCGCAGTCCAGCGCCGGTGTGAACCATTGCCCGTCCAGCAACACGGCCACGTTGCCTCGGGTGAACTCGGTGATCTCGCCATCCTCGTTCCATAGCAGGGTGTCGAAAACCTCCTGCCCGGCGGGCGCGAACGCGTCGTAGTGGGCGCGGCGCGTGGTCTTGAAGCGCACGAACTCCCCCCGGGCCTGCGCCAGCGGGGCGGCAGCCAGCCGGACACGAACTGGCTGGGCGGTGTCCTGGAAAGATTCGGCCTGGGCCGTCAAGCGGCCTTCGGCGTCGCAGAGCAGCCTCACCCGCCACAAACCCTGTGCATGGGCTGTGGCCAGCGCGTCCAGGGCGTCGCGGGCTTCCCGCTCATCCCACCGGTAGCCGAAGTGCGCGGCAGCCGCCGCCATCCTGGCCAGGTGGGCGTCGACCAAGGGGTACCGGCCTTCTTGCAGCCTCAGGGTTTGCAGCAATTCGAAGGGTGATTCGCAGCGCTGGAGGAAGAGCTGCTTGCTCTGCCATTCGCGCCACTCGCCGTCGGCGGTGGCGTCGGCGGTGATCCCGCTGCCGATGCCGCAGCGAGCAGCACCACCCTGGAGTTCGACCGTGCGTATCGCCACATTGAACGTGGCCGCGCCGCCCGGTTGCAGGACGCCGATGGCGCCGCAATACGGGCCGCGCGCCCGGTCTTCCAATCGGTGGATCCAGTGCATTGCGCGGACCTTGGGCGCGCCGGTGACCGAGCCGCAGGGGAAGAGCGCCGCGAAGACGTCGGCCAGCCCGTTGCCGGGCCGGGTCCTGGCCTCGACGTCGGAGGTCATCTGCCAGATCGTCGGCCAGGCCTGGGTGTCGAAGAGCTTCGGAACCTGGACGGAGAACGGCTCGGCCAGGCGCGAAAGGTCGTTGCGGATCAGGTCGACGATCATCAGGTTTTCGGCCCGCTCTTTCGCGCTTTCGCGCAACGCCTGAGCCATGGCGCGGTCTTCCAGGGGGGTCGCGCCGCGCGCCGCCGTCCCTTTCATCGGCCGGCCCAGGATGCGCCCGTCGCGCCAGTCGAAGAACAACTCGGGAGACACCGACAGCAGTTTGGTGGTGCCGGTGTCCAGGTAGGCGGCATAGCTGCCCGGCTGGGCACGCCTCAACGCGGCGAACAGGGCGAGCGCGTCGCCTTGGAATTCCGATTCCAGCAGCGTGGTGAAGTTGATCTGGTAGACCTCGCCGTCGGCGATGGCTTCGTGGATGCGGGCGATCTTCCCGTGGAAGGCGGCCTGGTCCAAATTGGAGCGCCAAGGCCCCAGGCGCCAGTCGCCGGTTCCGGGAAAAGGCAGCGGCTCGCCCGGGGTTTCCAGCGGTTTCTCATGGATCGCGAACCTGGCCAGTTCCGGCGGCGGCCCGTGGAACTCGAAGGCCGGGTCGAAGGCCGCGCCGGCTTCGAACGCCACGTGGCCGACGCACCAGCGCCCCGCCAGGGCATGCGCCTGCGCCTGGTCCAGGACAGCCGCCACCTCGCCCGGTCCGCGCGCGACCAGCAGGTCCAGCGGCTCGCCGAAGGCGGCCCGCACGGGCGCTGCTCCGGCCCGAGGCGAGACGAAATCGAAGATAGCGCTGGGCGGTGCAAAGGACATGAGCGGTCGGGGCCAGGACATCAAGCGGCGCCCGCCACCGGCGGCTGAGCATGGTGGTCGATGCGCGCCCGAGGAAGCGCCACGGCCGTTTGTCCCGGCTGAAGGCGACGTCGAAAATGAAATGGTAGCGCCGGTCAGTTCATGCACATGGGTCTGGCGGCATCGAAGCCTCGCAGCGTGCCTGCTTCAGGGAGCTCGTGTGGTGTCCCGAAATAACTGACAAAAACGGAATCGATGGATTGCAAGCCAGGGCAAGGCGCAAACCGCAGCGATGCCAGGGGTACGCGAGGAATTGCAACGCAGCCCTGGCTTGCTAGAAACGATTCCATTGGCCGTTATTCACGGGACACCGCACCAGGCCCCTGAATTGCCAAGGCTGAGGGGGCCGTTCCCACAATGCGCGCAAGCCCAGCGCGCCGCCCTCGCCTCCGATTCCAAAGCGCCGCCGGCGGGATTCCGGTCGGGCGCCGGGCGCTACTTTTTGAAAGGACTCTCTCATGCCACGCACAGCCACTGTCCTGACCCTGCTCGCCGCCGGGTTGATGACCCATCTGGTCTTGAAGAAAAAAAAACCCGCCAGCTCACCGGCGCCGAGTGACGGCGCGGATGCGCCGTCCTCCTCGCTCAATCCGGGGGAAGGACTGCGGGATTCCTCGCCAGGCATCGCCTCGACGGCAGGCGGAACCGACGTGCCCTGGTTCCCGGCACAGAAGACGCAGGCATCCGGCCAGCCCGCTCCCGGCTTGCCCGACTTCTTCCGGGGAGCCTGAAAGAGGCGTTCTCTGTCGGGGCTGTGGCTGCACAGCGGCCGCGGACCGGAATGCATTGCCCGCAAAACTTGCTTCCCGTCCCGACTGCGCAGGTCGAAATTGCCTGCGCTGACAAGACGTCTTTTTGCAGGCGGGCAGGCGGGCGGTAGCGGGAGACGCGCGAGATGAGCGCTCCCAATCCCGTCCAGCGTCGCTTCGCGCCGCGCCCCCTGCACGGGGGCTCCTGGATCAAAAGGCTTCGCCTAATTGACCGAGCATCGCGGGGTTTTGGTGAGCACGTCACGTCGCTGCGCGACGTGAGTGTTCCCCGAACCCGTCCAGCGTCGCTTCGCGCCGCGCCCCCTGCACGGGGGACTCCTGGATCAAAAGGCTTCGCCTAATTGATCGAGCATCGTGGGGTTCTGGTGAGCACGTCACGTCGCTGCGCGACGTGAGTGTTCCCCGAACCCGTCCAGCGTCGCTTCGCGCCGCGCCCCCTGCACGGGGGGCTCCTGGATCAAAAGGCTTCGCCTAATTGATCCAGGATGGCCGGGTTCTCCAACGTACTCGTGTCCTGCGTGACCGCCTCGTTCTTCGCCACCGAACGCAGCAGGCGGCGCATGATCTTGCCCGAGCGGGTCTTGGGCAGGTTGTCGCCGAAGCGGATGTCCTTGGGCTTGGCGATCGGGCCGATCTCCTTGGCCACCCAGTTGCGCAGTTCGGCGGCGATCTTCTTGGCTTCCTCGCCGGTGGGGCGCGGACGCTTCAGAACGACGAAGGCGCAGATCGCCTCGCCGGTGGTCTCGTCGGGGCGGCCCACCACCGCGGCCTCGGCCACGAGGTCGGTGTGCGAGACCAGCGCTGATTCGATCTCCATCGTGCCCATGCGGTGGCCGCTGACGTTGAGCACGTCGTCGATGCGGCCGGTGATCGTGAAGTAGCCGGTCTTCGCATCGCGGATCGCGCCGTCGCCCGCGAGGTAGTAGCCCTTGAGTTCGCCGGGGAAGTAGCTCTTCACGTAGCGGTCGGCATCGCCCCAGATGGTGCGGATCATCGCGGGCCACGGCTTCTTGACCACGAGGATGCCGCCCTGGCCGTTGGGCACGTCGGCACCGGTCTCGTCGACGATGGCCGCCTGGATGCCGGGGAACGGCAGTGTGCACGAGCCGGGCACCAGCGGCGTGGCGCCGGGCAGCGGCGTGATCATGTGGCCGCCGGTCTCGGTCTGCCACCAGGTGTCGACGATCGGGCAGCGGCCGCCGCCCACGTTGGCGTGGTACCACTCCCAGGCCGCCGGATTGATCGGCTCGCCCACCGAGCCGAGCAGGCGCAGGCTGCTCAGGTCGTAGTTGCGCGGATGCGCGGTCGGGTTGCCTTCGGCGGCCTTGATCAGCGAGCGGATGGCCGTGGGCGCGGTGTAGAAGATGCTGACGCGGTGTTCCTGGATCATCTTCCAGAAGCGGCCCGCATCGGGATAGGTCGGGATGCCTTCGAACACCACCTCGGTGGCGCCGAGCGCCAGCGGGCCGTAGGTGATGTAGCTGTGGCCGGTGACCCAGCCGATGTCGGCGGTGCACCAGAACACGTCGTCGTCCTTCAGGTCGAAGGTCCACTTGGTGGTGAGCGCCGCATGCAGCAGGTAGCCGCCGCTGGAATGCTGCACGCCCTTGGGCTTGCCGGTGGAGCCGGACGTGTAGAGCAGGAAGAGCGGGTGCTCGGCGCCGACCCACTCCGGCTCGCAGGTGGTCGGCTGGGCCGCCACGATGTCGTGCAGCCAGAGGTCGCGCCCGGCCTTGAAGCCGACATCGCCGCCGGTGCGCCGGTAGACGACGACGTTCTTGATGCTGTCGCAGCCGCCCAGGCCGAGGGCCTCGTCGACGATGGCCTTCAGCGGCAGGCGCTTGCCGCCGCGCACTTGCTCGTCGGCGGTGAGCACCATCACGGCGCCGGCGTCTTCGATGCGGTCGCGCAGCGATTGCGCCGAGAAGCCGCCGAACACCACCGAGTGGGTGGCCCCGATGCGGGCGCAGGCCTGCATCGCCACCACGCCTTCCACGCTCATCGGCATGTAGATGACGACGCGGTCGCCCTTCCTGACGCCCTGGGCGCGCAGCGCATTGGCCAGTTGGCAGGTCCTGGCGAGCAGGTCGGAGTAGGTGTGGCGGGAGACCTTGCCGTCGTCGGACTCGAAGATGATGGCGGTCTTGCCGCCCAGGCCGGCCTCCACCTGGCGGTCCAGGCAGTTGTGGGAGACGTTGAGCGTGCCGTCTTCGAACCACTTGAAGAAAGGCGCCTGGCTGCTGTCGAGCGACCGGGTGAATGGCGTCTTCCAGGCGAGCAGCTCGCGGGCCAGGCGGGCCCAGTAGCCTTCGTAGTCGGCCTCGGCCTCGGCGCACAGGGCGTCGTAGGCGGCCATGCCGGACACATGGGCCGCCTGTGCCAGGGCCGCGGGCGGCGCGTAGGTGGTGGGGTGGGTTTGCTCTG
The DNA here is from genome assembly GCA_966211815.1 of uncultured Burkholderiales bacterium. Classification (GTDB taxonomy): domain Bacteria; phylum Pseudomonadota; class Gammaproteobacteria; order Burkholderiales; family Burkholderiaceae_C; genus JANPCX01. The sequence continues at coordinate 41,756 of CBIHOD010000013.1, read as the reverse complement.
CCATGCTTGTCTCCAGGGGATGTGACGGGCGCGCGGTCCCGGTCTTCGCGCCGGCCCGCGGTCATGCTTTTGTTTTATAGCGGGCCACACCTTAGAGGCTGGCTCTTACCAAAGTCTTACTCCGGCCGGGTGAATGGCCCCGCCGCGAAGATTCTGCACCGCCCTGCACTCCTACAATCCGTCCTTTTCGCGAAATTCCGACTTGCAGATGGCGAACCCCAACAATCCGATCGGCCAAGGCGGCAACATGAGCCCGTTGCCGCGCTTCATCTTCATGAGCCGCTGGCTCCAGCTGCCGCTGTACCTCGGGCTGATCCTGGCGCAGGTCGTCTATGTGTTCCATTTCTGGGTCGAGCTCGTCCACCTGATCGAAGCCGCCTTCGGTAGCGAAGTCGCGCTGAACAAGCTGGTGGCCAGCATCGGCTACAAGAACGAGGTGCCGATCACGGCGCTGAACGAGACCATCATCATGCTGGTGGTCCTGGCGCTGATCGACGTGGTGATGATCAGCAACCTGCTGATCATGGTGATCGTCGGCGGCTACGAGACCTTCGTCTCGCGGCTGGGGCTGGAGGACCACCCCGACCAGCCCGAATGGCTGAGCCACGTGAACGCCTCGGTGCTGAAGGTCAAGCTGGCCACCGCCATCATCGGCATCAGCTCGATCCACCTGCTGAAGACCTTCATCAACGCCGCCAACTACACCGACAAGGTGCTGCTGTGGCAGACCTTGATCCACATCACTTTCCTGCTTTCGGCGCTGGCCATCGCCTACACCGACAAGCTGATGAACCCGGGCGCCAAGGCCACGCACTGACCGCCCGGGAACCGGCGCGAAAGCGCACCGTGGACCGGTGCGCTTTTTCTTTTTTTCAGTCTTCCCCGGTCGCGACGTCCCGGATCGAACCCTGCCGGCGCACGTCCCGCTCCCTGCCGATCAGGTGCTCCAGCGCGTGCTGCAGCTTCTCGGTGGCGCCGCGGATGGCGTCGGCCACCTTGTGGGCGTCGTGGCTGACGGCCACCGGCTGGCGGCCCGGCAGACGCGCTTCCAGCGTGCAGCGCCGGTCGGCGTCGCCGCTGCGGCTGGCGTTGACGTCGCTCAGGTGCACTTCCACGCGGTTGACGTGGTCGCGGTGGTGGGACAGCTTGTCTTTCAGCTCCTGGTCCACCCACTTCGCCAGTGATTCGTCGCCGTGGATGTGGTGGTCGGTGTGGAGTTGGATTTGCATCGGTTTCCCCGGAAGAAAGATAGAGAAGGGTCGGAAAGGACTGCCGCGGAGGCAGCCCTCCCCCTGTGCGACCGACAGCCCGCCCGCAAGTTCCTCGGCGCCCGCGGTGGGCCGCTTGCCGCAGGCCAACCTTAACCCAGGCCGGCGCGCGGCGGCCACGGGCCACGCGTGAAAAAGGCCGCCCCGGGGCCGCGACCGCCGTCACGGGCGCCCCGGCAAGCCGGATAAAATTTCGGGTGACGCGGCCCCTCCCGGGAACCGCTTTTTTTACGCACGACGCCAGCCAGCCACTCCTGGAACAGCCATGACCACCACGATCCGCCAGCAAGACCTCATCGACAGCATCGCCGCCGCGCTGCAGTACATCAGCTACTACCACCCGGCCGATTACATCGCCCACCTGGCCAAGGCCTACACGCTGGAGCAGAGCCCCGCCGCGAAGGACGCGATCGCGCAGATCCTCACCAACTCCAAGATGTGCGCCGAGGGCCGCCGGCCGATCTGCCAGGACACCGGCATCGTCAACGTCTTCCTGAAGATCGGCATGGACGTGCGCTGGGAAGGCTTCACCGGCAGCATCGAGGACGCCATCAACGAAGGCGTGCGCCGCGGCTACGGCGACGTCGAGAACAAACTGCGCGCCAGCATCGTGGCCGACCCGCATTTCGAGCGCAAGAACACCAAGGACAACACGCCCGCCGTCGTGCACATGAGCGTGGTGCCGGGCGGCACGGTGGACGTGCAGGTCGCCGCCAAAGGCGGCGGCAGCGAGAACAAGTCCAAGTTCGTGATGCTCAACCCGAGCGACAGCCTGGTCGACTGGGTCATGAAGACGGTGCCCACGATGGGCGCCGGCTGGTGCCCGCCCGGCATGCTGGGCATCGGCATCGGCGGCACCGCCGAGAAGGCGATGCTGATGGCCAAGGAATCGCTGATGGACCCGATCGACATGGCCGAGCTCAAGGCCCGCGGCCCGAAGGACAAGCTGGAGGAGCTGCGCATCGAGCTGTGCGACAAGGTCAACGCCCTGGGCATCGGCGCCCAGGGCCTGGGCGGCCTCACCACCGTGCTGGACGTGAAGATCGCCACCTACCCCACCCATGCGGCCAGCAAGCCGGTGGCCATGATCCCGAACTGCGCCGCCACGCGCCACGCCCATTTCGTGCTCGACGGTTCCGGCCCCGCCTACATGGAGCCGCCATCGCTCGACCTGTGGCCCGACGTGCAGTGGGCGCCCGACTACAACAAGTCCAAGAAAGTCGACCTGAACACCTTGACCCGCGAGCAGGTCGCCAGCTGGAAGCCGGGCGACACGCTGCTGCTGTCCGGCAAGATGCTCACCGGCCGCGACGCCGCGCACAAGCGCATCCAGGACATGCTGGCCAAGGGCGAGAAGTTGCCGGTGGACTTCACCAACCGCGTCATCTACTACGTCGGCCCGGTCGACCCGGTGCGTGACGAGGTCGTCGGCCCGGCCGGCCCCACGACCGCCACCCGCATGGACAAGTTCACCGAGATGATGCTGGCGCAGACCGGCCTGATCGGCATGGTCGGCAAGGCCGAGCGCGGCCCGGCCGGCATCGCCGCCATCAAGAAGCACAAGAGCGCCTACTTGATGGCTGTCGGTGGCGCGGCCTACCTGGTCTCTAAGGCCATCAAGAAGGCCGAGGTGGTGGGCTTCGCCGACCTGGGCATGGAAGCCATCTACGAATTCGAGATCGCCGACATGCCGGTGACGGTGGCGGTCGACTCCGAAGGCACTTCGGTGCACGAGACCGGGCCGAAGGAATGGCAGGCGAAGATCGGGAAGATCCCAGTGGCGGTGGGGTGATCCGAGGCCCGGGCGCTTCGATTGGCAGGATCGCCCCGGGCCTTCGACCGGCTCAGGGCGAACAGACGGCCGTGGCATGCGCTGGCTTCGACAGGCCTGTCCTGAGCCTGTCGAAGGGCTGAGCCCGAACGGAGGTGGTTGCCTGAATCGGCATGGGTGGAGACCCATCCCAGCCCGTTCGGGCTGAGCCTGTCGAAGCCAGCGCGTCCTGCCGCTTTCCGCTCAGGCGGAGCCCTTCGACAGGCCCAGGACAGGCTTGTCGAAGCCCGAGCGGCAACGACGCCCTCAACGCACGAACTTGTCCCCCGCGCCGATGATGGACAGGTCGGCGAAGTCCAGCCCGGTGTGGTCGGTTTCGCTGTAGCTGACCTCCAGGCCGCCGATGTCCACCTTGCCCATGCCGTTCAGGGCCTGCTGCAGGCCCAGGCGCGTCGGGTTCGGCCCGGCGCGGCGCAGCGCCTCCACCACGACTTTCGCGCCGGCGTAGCCCTCCAGCATCGCGGGCGTCACTTCCTTGTAACCCTGGGCCGCGGCGAGTTCCATCGCCTCTTTGACCATCGGCGTGGCGATGGAGCGCTCGAAGGGGAACACCTGCGACACGATGGTGCCGCGGGCGTGCTCGCCCATCAGCTTGATGAAGCCGCTGGAGGCGTTGTTGGACACCGTGACGATCTGCGCCCGCGAACCATTGGCACGGATCACCTTGGTGCCTTCGGCCACCGCGGCGGCGCTGCCGATGAAGAGAACGGCCTGGGCCTGGTGCTTCGACGGCAGCGCGGCGATGGCCGAGAAATCCGGCTTGGTGCGGTCGAACTTCTCAACGAAGGCCGGCTTGATCTGCGCCTTCTCGAACCCCTTGTTGGCGCCTTCGGTCACGTCGGCACCGAAGGAATCGTCGACGTGCACCACGCCGATGCGGGACATGCCGATCGTCGCCAGGTGGGTGATCGCCTTCTCGGCTTCGCGCTGGTAGCTGGCCCGGACATTGAAGATCCAGGGGTGCACCGGCTTGTGCAGGACCATGGCGCCGGTGGACGGCGCGATCAGCGGGATCTTGTGCTGGCCCAGCAGCGGCATGATGGCCTGGGTGTGCGGGGTGCCCCGGTTCATGAACAGCGCCAGCACGCGGTGCTCGGTGATGAGCTTGGCCGCGTTCTCGGCGGCGAGCTTGGCGTCGAATTTGTCGTCCAGGGAGACCAACTCGACCTTCTGCCCGTTGATGCCGCCGCGGCTGTTGATGTGTTTGAAATAGACCTGGGCGCCCTGGGTGTTCTCGGTGGCGCCTGTGGAGGCGGGGCCGGTCAGCGCGGTGGTTTGGCCGATCAGCAGCTGCGACCGCGCCAACGGCGCCGCGCCGGCCATGAGCGCCGCCAGCAGCCAGAGGCGCCATGCGGCGGGTCTGGAGCCCGAGAAAGAAGGGACAGGGGCGCGCCCGGGCTGCGGCGGTTGCTGCGGCTGTTTCATCGGTGTCTCCTTGCGGGCGTTGGGGTCGCCGCTTTAATGCCCCGAGTTTGTGATGCGCCCGGTGGCGCCGCAATTGTGGAAAACCGACAGCGGGAAAACCTGTGGTCCGGTCGCCGCGTTTTTCACGCTTGCGGCGCCTGTCAGCCCCGGGGATGGTGGGCCGCGTGCAGCGTTTTCAGGCGCTCGCGCGCGACGTGGGTGTAGATGGTGGTGGTGGAGATGTCGGCGTGGCCGAGCAGCATCTGCACGGCGCGCAGGTCGGCGCCGTGGTTGAGCAAATGGGTGGCGAAGGCATGCCGCAGGGTGTGGGGCGACAGCGGCACCGCGATGCCGGCGCCCAGCGCGTGCGCTTTGATGAGCTTCCAGAACATCTGCCGGGTCATGGGGCCGCCGCGCGACGTCACGAACAGGGCGTCGCTCGACTGGCCGTTCAGGATGGCCGCCCGCGCCTCGGCGAGGTAGCGGGCCAGCCAGCCGTGGGCTTCCTCGCCGAAAGGCAGCAGCCGCTCCTTGGCGCCTTTGCCGGTGACGCGCAAGGCGCCGTCGCTGAGGCTGAGGTGCACGGTCTTCAGGCCGACCAGCTCGCTGACGCGCAGGCCGCTGGCGTACATCAGTTCCAGCATCGCCCGGTCGCGCAGGCCCAGCGGCGCGCCGGTGTCGGGCGCCGCAAGCAAGGCTTCGACCTGCGCTTCGCTCAGCGTCCTGGGCAAGCGCTGCGCCGGCTTGGCCATCAGCAGCCTGAGCGTGGGGTCGGCCTGCACCAGCCGCTCGCGCAGCGCCCAGCGGAAATAGCGCTTGAACACCGTCAACCGGCGGTTGGCGCTGCTGGTTTTGCTCTGCGCATGCCGGCTCAAGGCATAGGCCTGCAGGTCGGACGCGGTGGCTTCGTCGAGGCTGCGCGCCTGCGCTTGGGCCAGCCAGGCGCCGAACAGCCGCAGGTCGCGCCGGTAGGCGGCCTGGGTGTTGGCGGACAGGCCGTCCTCCAGCCACAGGCTGCCGATGAAGCTTTCGATCGATCGTTCGCTGGCGCGCAGGGCTTCCCCGCCGGGTTTGTCTTCGTTCATCTCGCTAAGGCGACGTTGAATAAGTCCCCGCAGATGCGCGGGCCTCGATTCGGGATGGGCTGCAAGGCGCAAAGCGCAGCGATACCCGTAGGTATCGCGAGCATTTGCAACGACGCAGACCGCCCGAACTCGAGGATCCGCGCGCTGCGAGGGACTTGTTCAGCGTTGCCATAAAGGAAAAGGGAGCCCGGGCGGGCTCCCCTGGATTGTGCTCGCCCCGCCGGCGGGCCGCGTCAATCCAGCGTGAGCTTCTGCAGGTAGACGACCTTCTTGTAGGTGGTCAGCTCGTCCTTGATCTGCTTCTCGAACTCGGCCGGCGTGTTGCCGATGATGATCGAACCGGTGTCCTCGATGCGTTTTTTGACATTGGCGTCGGCCAGCGCGGCCTTGACGGCCGCGTGCACCTTGTCCACCACCTCCTTCGGCGTGCCCTTGGGCGCGAGCACGCCGTAGAAGGCCATGCGGTTCACCGGGTCCAGGCCGACTTCCTTGAAGGTCGGCACGTTCGGCAGCACGGCCAGGCGCTGCGGCGCGGCCACCACGATGGGCACCAGGCGGCCGTCCTTGATGAAAGGCAGTGCGGACGGCAGGTTGTCGAAGATCATCGGGATCTGCCCCGCCACCGTGTCGTTCAGCGCCGGGCCCGCGCCGCGGTACGGGATGTGGGTGACGAAGGTCTTGGACATGCTTTTGTACAGCTCCATCTGCATGTGCCCGATGCCGCCGGTGCCGGAGCTGCCGTAGCTGTACTTGCCCGGGTTCTTCTGCAGCGCTTCGACGAAGGACTTGTAGTCCTTCGCAGGGAACGACGGGTGCACCGCGATCACGTTGGGCGTGGCGGCGATGTTGATGATGGGCACGAAGTCGACCAGCGGGTCATAGGGCGTCTTCGGGTTGATGGCGGGGTTGGACGCCGTGGTGGACACCGTGGCCACGCTCAGCGTGTAGCCGTCCGGGGCCGACTTGACGACTTCCATCGCCCCGACGATTCCACCCGCGCCCGCTTTGTTCTCGACCACCACGGTCTGGCCCAGCGAGGCGCCCATCTTCTCGGCCACGATGCGGGCGATGATGTCGGTGGTGCCGCCCGGTGCGAAAGGCACCACCAGCCGGATGGGTTTGCTGGGATAGGCCTGGGCGAAGGCGCCGGTGGCGAAAGTGGCCGCGGCCAAGCCGAGCAGCGCGGTGGTGAGGTGTCTCCGTTGCATACAAGTACTCCAGTGCAGGTGAGAGAGGGCGGACTCGTTATCGGCGCTTGCCCGGTCGTGAGCAGGTCTTTTCACCGCGAGACCGGGACATGGTCGCCGTCCGGCGTCGGGCCGGCATTGTGGGAACTACGCATTTCCGGCTGCGAGACCGGATTACAAGTGCGCGGCAAGCCCGGTGCCCTCAGGGTTGTCCCGCAATTCCAGGTCGATCTGCACGCTCTGACAGGGCCCAATCGATGTGCTCGCGGACCATCGGCGTGGCGGCGTCGCGCGACTCGCTCAACGCGAGGCGGATGGCCGCGGCTTGCGCCGGCTCCAAGGCCGAGCCCAGCGCGTTGCCCATGGCGACCGCCAGGTTGCGGCGCCAACGTTCGAAGCCGATGCGGCGGATCGCGCTGCCTTCGGTGCGGCCGAGGAATTCCGCTTCGGTCCAAGCCCACAACGACAACAGGGTCGGATCGCCCAGGGGGCCGCGCACGTCGAAGTCCGGCAGGCTGGCCGACTGGGCGTATTTGTTCCAGGGGCAGGCGAGCTGGCAGTCGTCGCAGCCATAGACGCGGTTGCCGATCAGCGGCCGCAGCGCCTGGGGGATCGGCCCGTCGTGTTCGATCGTCAGGTAGGAGATGCAGCGCCGCGCGTCGAGCCGGTAGGGTCCGAGGATGGCCTGGGTCGGGCAGACGTCGATGCAGGCCCGGCAGCTGCCGCAGTGGGGTTCGACCGGCGGCGTCAGCGGCAACGGCAGGTCGATGTAGATCTCGCCCAGGAAGAACATCGAGCCGGCCTCGCGATGCAGCGCCAACGTGTGCTTGCCGCGCCAGCCGATGCCGCTGCGGCTGGCCAGTTCGACTTCGAGCACCGGCGCCGAGTCGGTGAAGACGCGGAAGCCCAGCGGCCCCACCCGCCCGGCCAGCCAGGTCGCGAGCTGCTGCAGCCTCGCCCGCAGCACTTTGTGGTAATCGCGGCCGCGGGCATACATCGACACGGTCGCCCTGTGCGGGCTTTCCAGGCGCCGCCATTCCACCGCCCGCCAGTCCCCGCTGCCGTCGGCCGCAGCGTCGGTGGCGCCGCGGGGCAGGTAGTTCATGCGCGCGGTGATGACCCGCACCGTGCCGGGCACCAGCTCCTGCGGGCGGGCGCGCTTGACGCCGTGCGCCGCCATGTAGTGCATGCCGCCGTGGAAGCCCTGCGCCAGCCACTGCGCCAACCCGGCTTCCGCGGAACTCAGGTCCACGTCGGCCACACCAATCTGGGAAAATCCCAGCTCGGCCGCCCGAGCCCGCAATGCGCGCAGCACTTCCTGGCCGTCCAACACCCGAGGTTGTTCCATTTGCCGATTTTAGAAACCCGCGACACCGCCTGGCCCGACGAAGCCGCCTGCGCCCTCATGGCGCGGCAGCTGGCCGTGCGCCCGGCGCTCGCCGATGCGGTCGTCGAACTGCGGGGCGACCTCGGCGCAGGCAAGACCACCTTCGCCCGCCACCTGCTGCGCGCGCTGGGCGTGCGCGGCACGGTCAAGAGCCCCAGCTACTCGGTGCTGGAAAGCTACGAGCTGCCGGCGATGCGGGTCTCGCACTTCGACTTCTACCGCTTCGACGACCCGCAGGAATGGGAGGACGCGGGTTTCCGCGACGTCTTCGCCGACAGCGGGCTGAAGCTGGTGGAATGGCCCGACAAGGCCGAGGGCCTGCTGCCCACGCCCGACCTGCGGATCGACATCGCGCTGGCCACGCAAGGCGGCGAGCGGCGGCAAGTCCGCCTGCAGGCCTGCACGCCGCTCGGACGGAGTTTGCTGCCGTGAGCCACCAGCCGCCCTGCCCGCCCCCGGCCTTGCTGACCGCGGCCGCCACGCGCCGCCAGGCGCTGCGCCGCATGGGCGCGCTGGCGCTGAGCCTGGGCGCCGCCGAGCTGGCGCTCGGCGCCACCATCGTGGCGGTGCGGGTCTGGCCCGCCGACGACTACACCCGGGTCACGATCGAAAGCGACACCGCGCTGTCGGCCAGGCACTTCCTGGCCGAGAACCCCTCGCGCCTGGTGATCGACGTCACCGGCCTGGAGCTGAGCCCGGCGCTGCGCGAGCTGGTCGGCAAGGTCAAGTCCGACGACCCTTACATCGCCGGCCTGCGCGTCGGCCAGAACCAGCCGCGCGTGGTGCGCCTGGTGCTCGACCTCAAGCAGGGCATCGTGCCCGAGGTGTTCACGCTCGAACCGGTGGCTGCCTACCAGCACCGGCTCGTTTTCGACCTGCGCCCGGCGGCCGAGCCCGATCCACTGCTGCAATTGATCCAGGACAAAGACCAATCCGAGCGGCAAGCGGCCCAAACGGTGCAGGACGCGCTCGGCGAGTTCATCGACCGCATGAGGAAGAACGAGGGCGGCGGCAGCGGCAAGGCGCCGCCGGACGCCGGCCAGCCACCGTCGCCCCCGCCGGCGGACACGGCCAAACCCACGCCGCTGCCGCCTTCCCTTCAGCAGAAGATCAACCGCCTGGTCGTGGTCGCGCTCGACCCCGGCCACGGCGGCGAGGACCCCGGCGCGGTGGGCCCCACCGGACTGCGCGAGAAAGACGTGGTCCTGGCGGTGGCCAAGCAGCTGCAAGAGCGGCTGAACGCCGTGCCCGGCATGCGCGCCATGCTCACCCGCGACGCCGATTTCTTCGTGCCGCTGCAGGACCGCGTGAAGAAGGCCAGGCGCGTCCAGGCCGACCTCTTCGTCTCCATCCACGCCGACGCCTTCTTCACGCCGCAGGCGCGCGGCGCCTCGGTGTTCGCGCTCAGCCAGAGCGGCGCCACCAGCACCGCCGCGCGCTGGATGGCCAACCGCGAGAACGCGGCCGACGTCGTCGGCGGCGCCAACATCAAGGCCAAGGACGCCGAAGTGCTGCGGGCCATGCTCGACATGAGCACCACCGCGCAGATCAAGGACAGCCTTCACGTCGGCCGCGAGGTGCTGGGGCAGATCGGCAAGGTCGGCCGGTTGCACAAGGCCCAGGTCGAACAAGCCGGCTTCGCGGTGCTCAAGGCGCCGGACATCCCGTCCATCCTGGTGGAGACGGCCTTCATCTCCAACCCGGAGGAGGAGGCCAAGCTGAGGGACCCCGACTACCAGGCCGAACTGGTGAAGGCGTTGTCCACCGGCATCCAGCGCTATTTCGCGAAGAACCCGCCGCTGGCGCGGGATCGGCAGCTGTAGGCGGTGCGCTATGGCCGTTCGGGCTGGGCTTGTCCAAGGCCGGGGTGCCCTCCTCAAGCTTCGATGAAAGGGAGCGGCCGGGGCCCTTCGACAGGCTCAGGGCGAACGGAAAAAGTGGCGTGTTCGCCCTCAGAAAAGTGGCTTGTTCACCCTCGGAAAGGTGGCTTGTTCACCCTCTGAAAAGTGGCCCGCCCGCTCTGAGAAAAGTAGCCCGTTCACCCTGAGCCTGTCGACGGGCCCTCGTCACTGCACGGGCCGGAGCTCGGGCGGCGTCACGCCGGTACAGCAGCGTCGCCGAACCGCTCCCGTATCTCGAGCACCTCGCTCCAGTCGTGCGCGAACGCGGCGACGCAGTCGGGGTCGAAATGGCGGCCCGCGTGGCTCTTCAGGTGTTCCAGCGCTTCTTGCGCGCCGATCGCGGGCCGGTGGGGCCGGTCGCTGGTCAGCGCGTCGAACACGTCGGCGACGGCGACGATGCGGCCCACCAGCGGTATCTCGCGTCCCGCCAGGCCTTGCGGGTAGCCGGTGCCGTCGAACCGCTCGTGGTGGCTGTGCGCGACCAGCGCCGCCAGGCGCAGGGCCTTGGAGGGGCTGGTGCGCAGCATCTCGAAGCCGTGGGCGGCGTGCAGCTGCATCGCCGCGCGTTCCTCGTCGCTGAAGACTCCGCCGTGGCAGCGCAGCGCCTCCGGCAGGAAGAGCTTGCCCACGTCGTGCAGCGACGCGGCGTCGAATAAGGCCTGCTGCTCGGCGGGCGGCATCCGCAGCCGGCGGGCGATCAGCCGCGCGTAGTGGCAGACGCGCTCAAGGTGCTGCCCGAGGAAAGGATCGCCGCGTTCGGCCCAGCGCGCCATGCGCAGCATGGTGTCGCGCTCCGCTTCGGCCGAGCTGTGCGTGGCCTGGTAGACGTCTTCGGCCAGCGCGTCGGCGCGGTAGGCCAGGGCCACTTGGCCTTTGCGCAGGGCCAGCATGTTGCGCGACCGCGCCAGGAACTCGATGCGGTCGATCGGCTTGGTGAGGAAGTCGTTGGCGCCGATGGTCAGCGCCTCGTAGCGGATGGCCGTCTCGTGGCTGGCGGTCACCATCAGGATGGGGACCTCTTCCTTGCCAGGATAGGCCCGGAACATCTTGATGAAGGCCAGTCCGTCGAGGGTGGGCATCATGTAGTCGACCACCAACAGGTCGGGGTCGTTCACCAGGCACCAGTCGATGGCCAGCATCGGGTCGGTGAATTCGACCGACTCGCAGTCGGGCAATTGCCGGACCAGCGACTTGACGACGACGACGTTGACCGGGTTGTCATCGACGATGACGATCTTCATCGGGCGGCTCCTGGATGCGGGTTCAACGCATATCGCCCATTCTGCGCGTTTCTTGAGCGCCCGTGGCGCTGGTGATCAGCCGCCGGCGCCTTGCGCCGCCGCGGCCTGCCGCGCCTGCTTCTTCGCCTTCCAGCCGCCCCACAGCGCGATCAGGCCGGGAATCAGGATCAGGGCCCAGATGATCATGCCCAGGTTCTTTTGCACCCAGGGCATGTTCCCGAAGAGATAACCCGCGGTCGTCAGGCCCACCACCCAGATCAGGGCGCCCACCACGTTGAAAAGGGTGAACTTGGAACGCGTCATCGCCGCCACGCCCGCGACGAAAGGCGCGAAGGTGCGCACGAAAGGCATAAAGCGCGCCAGGATGATGGTGACGCCGCCGTGTTTCTCGTAGAACCCGTGCGCGGCGTCGAAGGCCGCCTTGTCGAACCATCGCGACTGCTTCCAGCCGAACACCTTGGGCCCGATGTAACGGCCGATGCTGTAGTTCGTCTGGTCGCCCAGCACGGCGGCTGCCACCAGCAGCGCCATGGCCAGCGGCAGCGACATGAGGCCGGCCCCGCACAACGCGCCGACGACGAACAGCAGCGAATCCCCCGGCAGAAATGGCATCACGATGAGCCCGGTCTCGACGAAGATGATCGCGAACAACAGGGCGTAGACCCAGGCGCCGTAGGCCTGCACGAACTCCGACAGGTGGGCGTCTACGTGCAGGATGAAATCGATCAAGAAGGTTATGGTTTCCATGGGCGCGGATTATCGGCCGCATCCGGAATGCCCCCGCGGGCCGGCGGCCCACTGCAACCCGGGGCTGTCACAGGCGTGTCGCCGGGGCTCTCGAAAATCCGGCGCAGACCCCCTGCCTCTTCCGCCCCATGCCTTCTTCGACCCCCGACTCGCCGTGCCGGCGCCTTCTACTCTCGCGGGCCATCGTTTCTTCTGCGCACATGGCCGCGCTGGCTTGCCTCGGCGCGGCGCCGGCCGCCGCCTCGGCCCAGGCCACCGCCAAGCCCGCGGGCGGCAGGCCGTCGCGCGTGGTGCAGTTGCTCGACACCTCGGCCGGGCAGCAGGAACTGGCGCGCGACTATTCCACCGGCGTGCGCCTGGCCTTCACCGAGCTTTGGAAGGCCGGCGTGCGCGTGCCGCAGCTGGTTTCGGGGCAGACCGACGGCACCGCAGCCTCGATGCGCCAGGTGCTGCGCAGTGTGCAGGCCGACCCGGGCCAGGTGCTGTTGCTCGGCACCGTGGGCGAGAGGCTCGCGCTGGACAGCATCGACGCGGCCAAGCAGATCGGTCTGGAGATCGCGCACGTGGCGCCGTGGATGGCCGACACCCGCTTCGATTCGGACCCGCAGGTCTTCCCCATCTTCGCTTCGCGCGATGCGCAGATCCGACACGCGCTGCGCAACCTGGCTACCGTCGGGTTCAAGGACATCGGTTTGGTTTATGCGTCGGATGAACTCGCCCGCTCGATGCGCCCCGGCATCCTGCAGACGACGCATTCGCTGCAGCTGGGCACGCAGCAATTCACCGCCGGGCCGGGCCAAGACCTGGAGCGCTTCGGCGCCGGGTTGCCGCCGACGATGCCGGCCATCCTGCTGTTCCTGGGTGGGACGCTTGAGCTGGCCCAGTTCACCAAGGGCCTGAGCCGGCGCAACTTCCAGCGCTACGTGGTCTGCCTGTCCGACGTCGACACCACCACGCTGCAGCAGGTGGGCGCGGGAGCGGGCGTGCCGCTCATCTTCACTCAGGTGGTGCCCAACCCCGACACCAACAGCACGCCAGTCGTGCGCGCCTACCGTGCCGGTTTGAAACAGTATTACGACGAAGCGCCTTCCAGCGTCAGTCTGGCCGGTTACGTGGCGGGGCTTTACGCGGCGCAGACCCTGGCGCGCCTGGACGCCGGCGCCACCCGCGCCGCGGTGCTGGCCGAGTTCCAGCGCAAGTCGCCCGTGGACCTGGGTGGCGTGCGCATCGATTATTCGAATGAAGGCCGCGGCAGTCGTTTCGTCAGCCAGGCGATGATGAGCCCCAAGGGCAAGCTGATCGGTTGAGGGGGGAAGGCGCCAATGCGCCCGCTCATCCGCCCTTCAGCCGGCTGGCTGCTGTTCCACGGCGCCCCGGCAGTCCGGAACAGGCCGCCTGGCCTGCAGGGCGACCCGGGCTTCATGCATGCGGTTGAGCAGCTCCGGCATCCGGTGCCATTTGCCGCCATGGGCCAGTTCCTGGGCGATCTGGTGCTTGAGCAAAGTGTGTTGCTGCCTTTGCGCGGTTTGTGGGGCTTGCGCTGTCATCTTTAACCTCTCTTTCGACTCGGGGTGGACGGCCGCGATGTTGGAGCGCCTCGGTGACAGCATGATGATGGTGGCGGCGCCGTGTCCCTGATCTGAGCGGGCGCCGCGTCTGTCACAGACCCGTCAACGCCGTTTCACATGGCCCCGGAAAACTCCCACCCGTGCGAAACAGGAGTCAACCAGGTGCAGACGTTTTCTGAAGCCATGGCCCCCTGCCCCGGGGTCGGGGACGGCGGGGCACCGGCGGTGTTCCTCCCCGTCCCCGAATCTTTCCGGGCGTGGGAGAACGCGGTCGGCGGGCCCTGCCCAGTGGTGTTGCGCGGCGCTGCCCGGCATTGGCCCGCGCTGGAGCGCTGGACTTTCCCCCACCTGGCCGCATGCGGCGGCACCCGGCCTGTCACGCTGGTCCACGGCAACCGCGAACTCGGCGCGACGGTCTTTTCCACCTCGACCTGGTCCGACTACCTCGCCAAGCTCGACGCGGCCGGCAGCGCAAACCCCGAAGCGATCGGCCACCTCAAGGAATTCGACCTCTTCAAGGAACTGCCGGCGCTCGCGCGAGACGCGCCGGCCGACGGCCTATTCCCCCCTGGCCGAATGGTCTACCGCAGTGCCTGGATCGGCCCGCCGGCCGCACGCACCGGTTTGCACTACGACTTGGTCGACAACCTCGCCGTGCTGGCGCGGGGCGCCAAGCGCTTCCAACTGGCCCGCCCGGGCACGGTGGAGGCCCTGGGCGCGCTTTCACGGAAGTACGACCGGTGGGCGCGCCTGGCCCGCATCGGCATGCGCGACCTGGCCGGCGCGCCGGGCACCGCCGGCGCGCTCTTCCAGGCCGACCTGGCGCCGGGCGACGCGATCTACGTCCCCCGCGGATGGTGGCACGAGGTGTCCAACCTGCGGGCCAGCGTCTTCGTCAGCGGTTTCTTCGGGCCGGCTTCGCGGTTGCGGCCCCTCTGGCTGGCCACCGGCGCGCGCCAGCTGGTTCACGACGTCAATCCATTCGGCCGCCGCTGCTGTACCTGCCATACCGGCATGCCCGCGGCGCACCGACTTTGATTTCCAGTCCGACCCCTTCGCCCCCATGAACAAGACGAAGAAAACCGACGAGGCTCGACGCCGCCGCTACGCCACGCGTTTCCTGCGCCTGGGAGACGTGCCCGCCCTGCTCGACCTGGAAAGCAAGCAGTGGACGCAGGAGCAATCGGCCACGGCGGAAGACTTCCGCGCGCGCATCCGGGCCAACCCGCTGCTGTGCGGCGGCGCCTTTTGCGCGGAGACCGGCGAGCTGCTGGCCTCGCTGTTCTGCAAGCCGACCATCGCCGAGCATTGGATCCGTCCTTCCGACTGGGCGAAAAGCGCCGACCTCGGCCTGGACGGCGAGAAGAACCGGCGCACCGGCGCGCTTTTCGGCGTCAGCCTGACGAGCGTCGACCCCGCAGCCGCGATGCAGTTGATCGCCTTCGCCTACCTGTACGCGGTCAAACGCGGCGACCGCGAGGTCTACCTCGGCTCGCCGATGCCGGGCCTCAGGCGCCACCTGGAAAAGAACCCCGGCGCGTCGGCCAAGTCCTATGCCCAGGCGACGCGCTCCGGACTGCCTCTGGACCCGCAGCTGCGCTACTACGCGGGCAAGGGCTTCACCGAACTGGTGGCCGTGGTGCCGGGTTACTTCCCGCACGAGGCCTCTTGCGATTACGGCGCCATCGTCAAGGCGCAGGTCCCCCACATCGGGTTGCACCCCTTGATGCGCTTCGTCCCCTTGGCATGGCTCCGGTGGCTCGCCGCGCTGGCGCCGCGTTTCCACATTCCCGAGAACCCCATCGGAGCGACGCCGCACTACCAGCCCGAGGCGGCCTGAGAAACACGGTTTTCGCCCGAGCGGCGCGCATGGCCCGCGGCGATGCCAGGCGGTGCCGACAAGCCAATCGCCCGCCCATTCCCCAAAGGGTGGCCCGGAACCCCCGGCTGCCTAAAATCGGGCGATGACCGCTGCACTCCACGACGCCCGGCCCGCCGGGCCGGCCTCCGCCCCGCGCCGCCCGATCCGCGAACTGCCCGACGAACTGGTGAGCCAGATCGCCGCCGGCGAGGTCGTCGAGCGGCCCGCCTCGGTGGTGCGCGAGCTGGTCGACAACGCCCTCGATTCCGGCGCCGCCCAGGTGACGCTCAAACTGGTGGCCGGCGGCATCCGGGCGGTGGTGGTCGAAGACGACGGCTGCGGCATCCCCGCCGACGAACTGCCCCTGGCCCTGAAGCGCCACGCCACCAGCAAGATCGGCAGCCTGGACGACCTGGAGCAGGTCGCCACCATGGGGTTCCGCGGCGAGGCGCTGGCGGCGATCAGCTCGGTGGCCGAGGTCGCGCTGGCCAGCCGGCCGCGCGGCGAAGGCCACGCGCTGCGCCTGGACGCCCGCTCCGGCGAACTGCAACCGGTGGCGCGCGGCGTGGGCACCAGCGTCGAGGTGCGCGAGCTTTTCTTCAACACGCCGGCGCGCCGCAAGTTCCTGAAATCCGAGGCCACGGAACTGGCGCACTGCGTCGAGGCGGTGCGTCGCCACGCCCTGGCCCGGCCCGGCGTCGGCTTCGCCATCTGGCACGAAGGCAAGCTGTCCCAGCAGTGGCGCACCGCCGTCCCCGAGACGCGCCTGCAGGACGTGCTCGGCCGCGATTTCATCGAGCAGAGCCGCCCGGTGGCCTGGGACGCGGGCGTGATGCGCATCAGCGGCCGCGTCGGCACGCCCGAGGCGGCGCGTTCGCGCGCCGACCAGCAGTACGTGTATGTCAATGGCCGCTACGTGCGCGACAAGCTGATCGCCCACGCGGTGCGTTCCGCCTTCGACGACGTGCTGCACGGCCAGCGCCAGCCGAGCTACGTGCTGTTCATCGACATCGCGCCCGAGCAGGTCGACGTGAACGTGCACCCCACCAAGATCGAGGTTCGCTTCCGAGAGTCGCGCGCCGTGCACCAGGCGGTGCACAAGGCGGTGGTGTCGGTGCTGGCGCCGTCCAAAGCGCTGGCCGCCCCGCCCGGCGCGAATCCGGCGGGCGAAAGCGCCGACGCCGCGCCGCAGCGCCCCCTCGCCTTCGCCCCGGCGGCGGATGCCCCTGGCGCCGGCCCCGCCGCGGGCGCGGGGCCGGCCGCGTGGACCGGTGGTTTCGCCAGCCGCCCCTACCAGCAAGGCCGCCTCGGCTTGCAGCAGGCATCGGTGCTGCATGCGCAGGAAGTGCCCTCCGCATGGCGCCCGTCGCCGCCCGCCATGGCCGGCGGCGGTGCGGCCGACCGCGCCGGCCGCCCGCTCGACGGCGACGCGGCGGGCCAGCGCCCCGACGCGCGGAGCGACGCCCCGGCCGGCCTGCAGGCCCGCGCGCCGGAAGGAATCACCGTCCAGGCCGCCGCCGAAGTCCATCCCGACGACTGGCCGCTCGGCCGGGCGATCGCGCAGATCGCCGGCATCTACATCCTGGCCGAGAACCGCGATGGCCTGGTCGTGGTCGACATGCACGCCGCCCACGAGCGCGTGGTCTACGAACGGCTCAAGGCCGGCCTGGGCGCGGCGGCGATCGAATCCCAGCCGTTGCTGATCCCGGTCACCTTCCCCGCGACGCCCGCCGAGCTGGCCGCCGCCCAGGCCCACGCCGCCACGCTGCAGGCCCTGGGCCTGGACATCTCGCCGCTCGGCCCGCAAACGCTGGCGGTGCGTTCGCGACCGGCCGCGCTTTCCCAGGGCGATGTGGTCGAGCTGGCCCGCAGCGTGCTCGCCGACCTGGCCCAGTTCGAAGCCAGCAACCTCGTCGAGCGCGCACAGCACGAAATCCTCGCCACCATGGCCTGCCACGGCGCGGTGCGGGCCAACCGACAGCTGACGCTGGCCGAGATGAACGCGCTGCTGCGCGACATGGAACGCACCGAGCGTTCCGACCAATGCAACCATGGCCGTCCAACCTGGCGCCAGGTCACGGTCAAGGAACTCGACGCCCTGTTCCTGCGTGGCCGCTGAGGCCGGGAAAGCCTTTCCGCACCCTTTCGCGGCCCGTCGCCGCACCCTGTCCCGCCCGGCGCCTTGCCCACCATGGCGCTGCCGGGCGTGTTCCAATTCCCACCCGCTCCCCGAGACGACCCACGCATGGCCACCACGCTGAAACTCAAGAAAAGCCCGACGGAGTCATCCGACAACACCCGCCGGCCCAGTGCCAAGCCGTCCCGGCCTCCGGTGCGCGGCGCCGGCAGCGGCTTGCGCCAACGCCCCACGTTGGCCGAAGCCCAGGCCCAGCGCGCGGAACGGGAAGCCGCGATGCGGCAGGAACGGCAAGAACAGCGGCGCGAGCGCCAAAGCCCCGCGCCGGCCCATCGTCCGGATGCCCGGCGGGCCCGGCCGGCCGATGACCGCCGCCCAGCCCCACCTTCGCGGGACCCCAGGCGCGCGGAAGCGGGCCGCGGTCCGCGTGGCGATGCCCGGCCCGGCGCCGGCGACACGCGCGACCGGTCCTCGCCGCGCTCCACAGGCGCTGCGGCGCCGGGCCGCGACACGCGGCCTCCGGCACGCGCCGGCGCCGGCTCTCCATCGAAAGCTTTCGAGCCATCCCGGCGCGACGACGCGCCGCCGCGGCCAAGAAGCGGCAACACTGCCTTCGGCCGCGACAACGCCCCGAGCCGTGAAGCGCCGGCCACCTTCGAGAAATCACCACCGGCACGCGCGTTCGACGACGGCGGGCGCGCCGGCGACCCGGCCCGGCCGGCAACCCGCGGCGCGGCCCAAGCACGAAAACCGCGCGCCACGGAACCCGCCTTCAAGGAAGACCGCGCGCTGAAACGGTCCGTCGCGCGCGCAGGGCTGCCGGTCGCCGCGCCTGTCCCCTCCCGGCCCCGGAAACCCGCGGCCGCCGCGGAAACCGAAGGGCAAACCCCGGCGCAACCGGCGCCCGGGCACGCCCCCGGCAGCGTGCGCCTGTCCAAGCGCATGAGCGAACTCGGCCTGGCCTCGCGCCGCGAAGCCGACGAATGGATCGAGAAAGGCTGGGTGCGCGTCGACGGCGAGGTGGTGCGCGAGCTGGGCTCGCGGGTGCTGCCCGGCCAGGCGGTGACCGTCGACAGCCAGGCCCGCTTGCAGCAGGCCAGGCAGGTCACCGTGCTGCTGAACAAGCCGATCGGTTTCGTCAGCGGCCAGGCGGAGGACGGCTATGAGCCCGCCTTCGTGCTGGTCACGCCGCAGAACCAGTGGCGCGACGACGTCAGCGGCGTGCGCTTCCAGCGCGACCACCTGCGCAGCCTGGTGCCCGCCGGCCGGCTGGACATCGATTCCACCGGCCTGCTGGTGCTGACGCAGGACGGGCGCGTCGCCAAGGCGCTGATCGGCGAAGACAGCCCCGTCGACAAGGAATACCTGGTGCGCGTGCAAAGCCTGGACGGCGGGCTGCCCGCGCAGCAATGCCTCTCGCCCCGGCAGCTGGCCCAGCTGAACCACGGGCTCGAGCTGGATGGCCAGCCGCTGCGCCCCGCCAAGGTGGAATGGGTCAACGAAGACCAGCTGCGCTTCGTGCTGGTGGAAGGCAAGAAGCGCCAGATCCGCCGCATGTGCGAAGCGGTCGGGTTGAAGGTCACCGGCCTGAAGCGCGTGCGCATCGGCCGCGTGATGCTGGGCGACCTGCCGGTGGGGCAGTGGCGCTATTTGCGGAACGACGAAGCCTTCTGAGCGTTGCCCGCCAGCGGCGTGAACGGGCGGGCGGGGCTCAACCGCAGTTGCGCACCTTGAACTCCACCCGGCGGTCCAGCGCGTCCTGCTGGTCGTCGGTGCCCGAGCCGATGAGGTTCTCGCGGAAGCCCATGCCGACCGGCTGGAAGCGGCCCACGGTTTCAGGCGTCATCGCCTCGATGCGCTTCTGGATGGAAGCGGCGCGCTGCAGCGACAGGCGCTCGTTGAACTGCTCGGAACCGGTGCGGCTGGTGTGGCCGACGATCACCAGGCAGCTCTTGGAGGCGGCCAGCTCCTGCGAGAGCTGCTTGAGCCACATCGCATAGGGGCCGCTCACCTTGGGGTCGGGGAAGAAGTCGGTCGACCCGGGGCGGAAGAGGAATTTCACCGACAGGTTGTTGGTCGCCAGGCCCAGGGCCACGATGCGGCCGAAGGCGGCCGCCGCGGCGTCGACGCGGCCCAGCTGGGTGTTGCTCAGGTAGATGCCGACCAGCACCCGCATCTGCCGGCCCTCGGCGCGCTCGGCGGCGGCTTCGTAATAGCGCAGCGCTTCGGCGTGGTTGCCTTCTTCATAGAACTTGGCGGCCTCGGAGACCAGCGCCGCCACCGGCAGCCTGGCGAGGTAGACCTGGTCGGCCTCGGATCCGGCCGCCGCCTGCGCGGTGCGGATCTGGCCTTCGATCACCCGGTCCTTGGTGAGCGACGGGCTGTCGCGGAAGAAGCTCGTCGGCGTGGAATCGACACCCTTGGACATGACGCGGGCGGCCGCCTGCGCCACCACCAGGCCGTTGCGGATCTCGGTGAGCGACAGGTTGATGCGGTAGCCGGTGTCGCCGCCGGAGGTGCTGCCGGTGGTCAGCGTGCCGGCGATCAGGAATTGCGCCTTGCGCAGGTTGTCGGCCGACACCGACACCACATCGAACTGCTCGAAGCCGGCCTTGGCGCGCTCCAACAGGCGGGTGTCGAGCAACCGCGTGGCTGTGGTCTGCTGGCCGGTCACACCGTCGATCACCGCGTCCAGCACGATGATGGGCTTGCCCGCGCCGGTGATCGTGCCCAGCAGGGCCTTGCCGGGCTGGAACTGGGGCAGGCGCCGGGCCTGCACCAGCAGGTCTTCCACCGCATAAGAGATGCCTTGTTCCAGGCCCAGATCGCCAGTGGGCGCGGCGGGCCGCTCCGGCGTGGCACAACCCGCCAGGACAGCAGCCAGGAGGACGGCAAGCGCGCCAATCCAGCCGCGGCCTCGAAGGAAGACGAAAGAAGGGGTCATGCATGCACCGTGCTTGGCCTGCGCCACGCCGCCCGCGCCCGCCGGTGGGCGGACGAGCGGCCTGGAAGGCGTTGGATTGGGGATGGAGGCCGTGGCGCGTGCGAAGGAAACAAGGAGCATTTCCAACCCATTGATCGGTAACGGATTTTCCGCGCCAAGCGAACCGGCAAGAACGCTATTTTGGCCTCTAAACTTCCGGTCGGTCAACGCGGCGCCCCGTCGCCGGCGGATGTGGCGGGACTGCCGGGGCTGGTATAGCCTCGGGTGATTCCTCCGCCGCGGCCCACCCATGAAAAGCAGCACCACTTCATGGCCCCTTTGGGGTTTCGCCTGCGCCGTGCTCTGCGGCGGCGCGCAGGCGGCCGGTCAGGCCCGCGAGGGCGCGCAAGCCGCCGGGCAAGGGACGGCCGCCGAGGACCGAATCAAAGACCGCATCGCGCCGATGTCCGAGATCGACACGATCGAGCTTTCGACGACCGCGTCCGACAGCGGCGCCTACCTGGTCCTGTATCCGAGCGGCTTCGTCACCCATGTGCCCCACCGCTCGGCGATGAGCCGGTTCCCGGTCGGATCGCGTTCCACCCGGCGGCCCGTGGCCGATTTCGCGGCCGCCTACGCGGCCCTCACCGCGGCCGCCACGGCCCTGCCGGCCAGCCCCGATGACAAGCTGCTGTATTTCTTCCGCCGGGGTTCGGGAAGCGCGACGGCGGTGTGGGCCCCGAAATCCAATCCGGCCGTCCAGGGATTGTTCGACGCCTACGGGAAAGCCCCGACGGCGACCGCCCCTTGCGCCGGTGAAAAAGTCCCAACCGGGAGGATGGACTGCATCCCGGACTGAAAGAAGCTTCCGGAAAGCGGTCGCCTCCCCGGCCACACTGCGGCGCCCCTTTCTTTCGTGCCGACAAGCCCTAACTGGCCGTAATGCACACCGCACCGCCGGCCGCCGCTCAACGCGCCGCGCCGGGTGTCGATAACGAAGGCGAACGTAGGCGCCGTGGGACGGGCTTGGCCCGCTGGAATGGCTGGGTTCCACGGATCGGTCGAATGACTGGGTGCAAAGGTGGCATTGGATGGCTATGTCGGGGAATACCACGCCACGCGCAGCGACGCCTGCCGACGAAACCGCGCCCCCCGGCGAAGAGGTCCTGTACCGCAGCGAACGCACCCTCATCACGCGCCTGCGGCCGGCCGGGAACGGCGGCGGCGTCGTGCTCAAGCGCGCCATCGGCGCCGAAGCCGTGCGCCGCTTGCGCCACGAAGCCGCGATCCTGGAGCGCCTGGCGGGCGTGGACGGCGTGGCGCGGTTGGCGCCGGGGCCCACACCGGAAGACCTGCTCGCGCTGCAGGACGCCGGCGGCGCGCCGCTGTCGCGCTTGCTGCAGGCCCGCCGGAGCGGGGAAAGCGGCGGACTCGCGCTGGCGCCCCTGCTCGACCTGGCCTGCGCGCTGGCGCGGGTGCTGGCCGGCGTGCACCGGGCCGGCGTGGTCCACAAGGACGTCAACCCCTCCAACATCCTCGTCGATGGCCCCGGGTTGGTGCCGACGCTGATCGACTTCAACATCGCCAGCGACCTGGCCGAGGAGCGGCCCGGTTTCACCCACCAGCGCCACATCGCCGGCACGCTGCCCTACATGGCGCCCGAGCAGACCGGCCGCACCGGCCGCGCCGTGGACCAGCGCGCCGACCTGTATTCGCTCGGCGCCACCCTCTACGAGCTGGCCACCGGGCGAAAGCCCTTCGAGAGCGGCGACCTGCTGGAACTGGTGCATTGCCACCTGGTGCAGCGGCCCAGGCCGCCAGTCGAAGTCTCGCCGGGCCTGCCGCGGCTGCTGTCCGACCTGGTCATGCGGCTGCTCGAAAAAGAACCCGACCACCGCTACCAGAGCGCCGACGGCCTGGCGCAAGACCTGCAACGCCTGCGCGACGCGGTGGCGGACGGCGAGGCGGACCCCGACTTCCCGCTCGGCCGGCACGACTTCGCGCCGCGCCTGAAGCCGCCGTCGCGGCTGATCGGGCGCGACACCGAGATCGCCGTGCTGCGGGAAGCGGTCGAGCGTTCGGTCGGCGGCTCCGGCCCCTGCCTGTTGGTGGCCGGCATGCCGGGCGTGGGCAAGACCGCGCTGATCGACGAGCTGCGGCCGATGGTCACCGCCCGGCGCGGCTGGTTCGTCTCCTGCAAGTTCGACCAATACCGGCAGGACGCGCCCGCCGCCGCCGTCGAGGCCCTGCGCGCGTTGGGCCGGCTGCTGTTGGCCGAGCCCGAGGCGCAATTGGCGCTGGACCGCGCCCGGATGGCGCAGCGGCTCGGCGGCAACCTCGGCTTCGGTCCCTGCCTGCTGCCCGAGTTCGCCCTGCTGCTGGGGCGGCACCCGCCGGTCGAGGTGCCCAACCCGCGCGAGGCGGAGGCCCGGATGGTGCAGTCGACGATCGACCTGCTGCGCGGCATCGCCAGCGCCGAGCGGCCGGTGGTGATGGTCTATGACGACATCCAATGGGCGCCGGCGATCACGCTGCGGCTCATCGACGCGGTGGTGACCGCCGCCGACCCGGTCCCCGGCCTGCTGCTGGTGGGCGCCTACCGCGAGCAGTCGGTCGACGCCGCCCACCCGTTGAGCGCCTTGCTCGCCCGCTGGGAAGACCTGGGCCTGGCCGTGCCCCGGCTGGTGCTGGGCAACTTGCCGCCCAGCCACGCCGGCGCGCTGATCGGCGAAATGCTGCGCCTGCCCGAGGCGCGGGCCGGCGAGCTGGCCGCCGCGCTCGCGGAGCGCACCGGCGGCAACCCCTACGACACGGTGGAGCTGGTCAACGCCCTGCGCCAAGACGGCCTGCTGGTGCCGCAGGGCGGCGGCTGGGCCTGGGACGCCGGGTCCATCCGGGACCACATCGGCGACTGCGGCGTGGTGGACTTGCTCGGCCGCCGCATCGCCCGGCTGCCGCCGGAAAGCCGCGCCGTGCTCGAAACCATGGCCTGCCTGGGCGGCGACGTGCGCCCCGCGCTGCTGCGGCTGGCCACCGGCCTGGACGACGACGCGCTGAGGCGCCTCTTGGCGCCCGCGCTGGAGGACAGCCTGCTCGTCGCCGAGCAAAGCAGCGAGACCTTGCTGCGCTTCCGGCACGACCGCGTGCAACAGGCGGTCTTCGAAGGGATGGACGCCGCCGCCCGCCGCGGCCGCCACTTGTCGCTGGCGCGCCGGTTGGTCGAGCATCCGGCGCTGCAGTCGGAAGCGGCCGAGCAATACCTCCCGGCGGTCGAGGCGTTGCTCGACCCGGCCTTGGCGCGTCCCGGCGACGCCGGCCCCAAGCCCGAGCGCCGCCGCGCGGCCGCCCTCTTCCACCGCGCCGCGGCGCGGGTGCGGGCTTTGAACTTCGACGTCACCGAACGTTTCCTGGCCAGCGCCATCGCCCTGATCCGGGCCGACGAGTCGCCGCAGGACGACAGGCTGCTTCACCGGCTCGAAGTCGAGCGGCACCGGGCGCTCTACGGCCTGGGCCGGCTCGACGAGGCCGACGCGGTCTACGAATCCATCGTCCGCCGCTGCGCGGACCCGATGGACCGGGTCGAATCCGCCGGCGTCCAGATGTACAGCCTGCACAACCGCAGCCGCTACCCGGAAGGCGTCGCCCTGGGCCTGAAGCTGTTGGCCGAGCTCGGCCTGCCGATGCCGGCCGACCCCGGGCCGGTGATCGACACGGGATTTCGCCGCCTCGCCGCCTGGAACGCCGGCAGCGGCAAGCAGGTGGATTTCGAGCGCCCGCCGGCCGGCGAGCCGCGCGTGCTGGCCTGGGCCCAACTGATCGTGAAGACGGCCAACGCCGCTTATTTCAGCGACACCACCACCCTGGCCTGGCTGGTGCTCGAATCGCACCGGCTGTGGACCGAGCACGGGCCCTGCAGCCAGCTCATGCCCAGCATGGGCTTCATCCCTTTCCTGCTGGCCGGCGTGCGCCAGGACCACCGCGGCGCCTACGAGTCGGCGCGCCACCTGGTGGCGGTGGGCGAGGCGCGTGGATTCGAACCCGGCACGTCCGTCGCGCGCTACATCTTCGCGCTCGCCGCGAGCCACTGGATGGAGCCGATCGAGAACGGCGTCGCGGCCTTCCGCCAGGCACGCGCCGAGCTGATGCGCGAGGGCGACTTCAATTTCGCCTCCTACACCCACATGGCCAGCGACCTGCTGCTGGACTGCGCCGCCACGCTCGACCCCGCGGCGACCGAGGTGGAAGCGGGCCTGGCGTTTGCCGCGCGCACGGGCAACGTGGCCTACACCCAGCGCTACCTGCCGCGCCGCCAGCTGACCCGCGCGCTGCGCGGCCAGACGCGCGCGCCGGGCGCGTTCGGCGACGACGGCTTCGATGAGGACGGCTACGTCGCCGAGCTCGGCGAGCCCGGCATCAAGTCGGCCACCTACCACATCCTCCGCGCGGTCTCGGCCACTGTCTTCGGCGACATGCCGCGCCTGGCGCACCACACCGCGCAGGCCATGCCGGTGCTGGCCCGGCTGCCCGGCTACTACCTCACCGCGGTGGCGCGAGCGCTGCGCGGCTTGTCGCTGGCCGACCAGGCCCGCGCGCTGCCGCCCGGCGAAGGCGCCACGCTGCTGCGCGAACTGGACGAGGACTGCCTGCCGTGGATCGCCCGACGCGCGGCCGACTCGCCCGTGAATTTCCTGCACCTCGCGCGATGGCTGCAGGCGGAGCGCGCCTGGGCGGCGGGCCAGACCTGGGCGGCGGGCGCCGCCTTCGACGCCGCGATGGACGAGGCGGCGCTGCACCCCCGGCCCTGGCACCGCGCATTGATCGTCGAACGGGCCGCGCTCTTCCACTTGGCGCAGGGCATGGAGGCCAGCGGCGGCGCGCTGCTGGCGCGGGCCTGCGGCCTGTACGAGGCCTGGGGCGCGTCCGGCAAGGTGGAGGCGCTGCGGCGAGGCCACGCCTGCCTGCGCCGCGGCGCAAGCACTCTGCTGGGGCAGGTGGGCGTGCGCAGCACCACCGTGTCGTCCGAGGTCGTCGACATGATGGCCGTGCTGCGCGCCTCGCAGGCGCTCAGCTCGGAAACCAGCCTGGCGCGGCTGACCGACCGCGTCGCCCTGGTGCTCAGCGCGATGACCGGCGCCACCGGGGTGCGGCTGGTCGTGCGGCCGGACGGCGGCGAGGACTGGTTCATGTCGGCTTCGCTGGGCGTCGACGGCAGCGCCATGACGGCCGAAGAGGCCGGCGCGCGCGGCGAGCTGCCGCTGTCGGTGTTCCGCTACGCCGAACGCACCGGCGAGGTCCTGGTGATCGAGGACGCCATGCGCGACGACCGTTTCTCGGCCGATCCCTACCTGGCCGGGCCCGGCCCATGCGCGATGCTGCTGGCGCCGGTCATGAAGCAAGGCCGGCTGCATGCGATGCTGTTGCTGGAAAGCCGCCAGATGCGCGGCGCCTTCACCGCCGACCGGCTCGACCTGGTCACCCTGATCGCCGGCCAGCTTTCCGTTTCGCTGGACAACGCCCTGCTCTACGCTTCGCTGGAACGCAAGGTGGCCGAACGCACCGCGGCGCTCGAAGAAGCCAACCGCCGCATGGAGCAGTTGAGCCTGACGGACGCGCTCACCGGCCTGCCCAACCGCAGGCGATTCAACGACGCGCTGCAGGCCGAATGGGTGCGCGCCCTGCGCAGCCAGCGGCCGCTGGGCCTGGCGATGATCGACATCGACCATTTCAAGCTCTACAACGACCACTACGGCCACCAGGGCGGCGACGCCTGCCTGCAGCTCGTGGCCGACGCGATGAACGCCGAGTTGCGCGCCACCGACCTGCTGGCCCGCTACGGCGGCGAAGAATTCGTGCTGCTGCTGCCCGACACCGAACCCGAAGGCGCCTTGCTCGTGGCCGAGCGGCTCCGCGCCGCGGTGCACGCGCTGGACGAGCCGCATTCGCGCTCGCCGCTCGGCGCCGTGACCGTCAGCGTGGGCATCGCCTCGGCCGTGCCCAGCCCGGAGACGGACGCGGCCGGCCTGGTCGGCGCGGCCGACGCCGCGCTTTATGAGTCCAAGCGCGCGGGGCGCAACCAGGTGACGGCCCCGCCCCGGGCGCTTTGAGCGCCGGCCCGGCCTTGCGCGGCTATTCCGGAACGGACTTGGCGGTAGCCATTTTTTCGGTTGTCCCGGGCGGCCGCGGCCAAGAAACTATTGTTTCCGAATTTGCCTTAAGGGGAATCCAAATGTTCAAAGCGGCCTTGCAACGAATCACCTGTCTGGCGGTGCTGTCCGTGGCCGGCGTGTGCGCCCAGGCCCAGAGCGTCACTGTCGGCCTGTCCGCCGACGTCACCTCGATGGACCCGCACTACCACCTGGTGACGAGCAACCAGAACGTGGCCGAGCACGTCTTCAGCCGCCTGATCGAGCGCAACGACCAGCTCCGCATGCTGCCCGGGCTGGCCTTGTCCTGGCGGCCCGTCGACCCGCTGACCTGGGAGTTCAAACTGCGCCCGGACGTGAAGTTCCACGACGGCAGCCCCTTCACCGCGGAGGACGTGGCCTTCTCCATCGAGCGCATCCCCACGATCAAGGACAGCCCCGGGTCGTTCGCGATCTACACCAAGGCGATCACCCAGGTCTCCATCGTCGACCCCCTGACCATCCGTTTCAAGACCGCCACGCCCTACCCGCTGCTACCCGCCGAGATGGGCACCTTCGCCATCGTCTCCAAGAAAGCGGCGGCCGGCGCCTCCACCGCGGACTTCAACTCCGGCAAGGCCGCCATCGGCACGGGCCCCTACAAGCTGGTGCGCTACGCGCGGGGCGACCGGGTCGAGCTGGTGCGCAACGACGCCTACTTCGGCAAGAAGCCCCAGGTGGAGAAGCTGACGTTCAAGATCCTGACCAACGACGCGGCGCGCGTGGCGGCGCTGATGTCCAACGACGTGCAAGTGATCGACGGCCTGCCCGTGGCCGACATCAAGCGCCTGGGCGCCAACCCCGACCTGGCGGTGATCCAGCGCGTCGGCACCCGGCTGATCTTCCTCAACATGGACCAGTTCCGGGACCAGAGCCCCTTCATCACCGACACGGAAGGCAAACCCCTGGCGGCCAACCCGCTGAAAGACGCCCGCGTGCGCCGCGCCATCTCCAAGGCCATCGACCGCGAGCAGATCCGCGCCCGGGTGATGGAAGGGGCGTCGCGGCCGACCGGGCAGTTGATGATCCCCGGCCTGTCCGGCCACAGCGAAGCGCTCAAGCCGGAGCCGGTGGACGTCGAGGGCGCCAAGAAGCTGCTGGCCGAGGCGGGCTACCCCAACGGTTTCGGCATCACCATCCACGGCCCGAACAACCGCTATGTGCAGGACGACCAGATCCTGCAGACCCTGGCCCAGATGCTCAGCCGCGTCGGCATCAAGACGAGCGTGGCCGCGCAACCCTCGGCGATGTTCTTCCCGGCGCAGGCCAAGCACACCTATTCGCTGTCGATGTCGGGCTGGAGTTCGGGCACCTTCGAAGCCTCTTCCCCGCTGAGGGCCGTGATGTCGGCCGAGGACAAGGCCAAGGGCACCGGCGCCGTCAACGCCGGCAAGTACCACAACCCCAAGATGGAAGAGGTGCTGGACAAGGCGCTGCAGACGCTCGACGACGCGGCGCGCGACAAGCTGCTGGCCCAGGCCACCGAGATCGCCATGGCCGACAACGCCATCATCCCCATCCACCACCAGGTGAACCTGTGGGCGACGCGCAAGGGCATCCAGTTCTCCGGCCGCTCCGACGAGCGCACCTACGGCTTCGACTTCGTGGTGCAGCCGTGAGGGCGGCGCGCCTGGGCACCACAGTTCCTCAGGGGGCTTCCTTGCAATCCCGGCGCGTGTGCTCGGCTTCCTCGATCAGCCAGGCCCGCAGCGCGGCCAGCGCCGGGTCGTGCTGCTTGCTCTCCGGCACGACGAAGTAGTAGCCCACGCGGTGCTCGTGGCTCAGGGCCAGCGGGTTGACCAACTCGCCACGGCCCAGCTCCTCGCGGACCCACACCAGCGGTACCAGCGCCAGGCCCAGGCCGGCGACGGCGCCGCGCACCAGGGTCGAATAGAACTCGTAGCGCATCGCGGCGTTGTCCTGGGGCAGCGCCAGGCCCAGGCCCGCGCAGAAATCGGCCCACACCGTGGGCGCCCGGTAATGCATGAGCTTGGGGAAATTCAACAGGTCGCCCGCTTGCCGGATGGCCCCTTTGCGCTCCAGCAGGCTGGGCGCGCCGACCAGGACCATATGACGCCCGAACAGATAGTCGGCCACATGGCCGGGCCAACCCCCTTCGCCGCCGAGGAACTCGCCGTCGGGCGGCATCTGGTCCTGCCTGTCCCGGGACAGGAAGCCGGTGAACTGCACGCTGATGTGGGGGTGCTTCTCGGCGAAGCCGCCGAACCTCGGCAGCAGCCAGCGGTCGCCGAGCGTGGACAACACCCGCAGGGTCAGCGTGCGCTGGGTGGCGCCATGGGTGGCCACCTTGACCGAAGCCGCGCGCAGCATGGCCAGCACCGGGCGGACCTCGTTCAGGTAGACCTGCCCCAGCTCGGTCAGCACCAGGCCGCGGTTCACGCGCACGAACAGCGTCAACCCCAGGCTTTCTTCCAGGGCCCGGATCTGCTTGCTGACCGCGCTCTGGGTCATGAACAGCTCGCCGCCGGCCCCGGTGCAGGTGAGGTGGCGGGCCGCCGCCTCGAACACCCGGAGCGCCGTGGTGGAAGGAAGCACGGCTCGCGGTTCGCTCGTCATGGCATGGCGGTGGGGGTTTGGAACAAGCCCGCGAATATAGCCGCTCGCCCGCCGCTTTGGGAGGTGGTTTTCGAGGTGCCGCGGGTCTTTCTCATCCGCACCCGTCTTCCGGGCAAGCGCCGTGCGGTGCCGCACACCGCAAGCGTGCGCGCCGAGCCGGCGGCGGGCCCGCCCCGGGCCCTTCCGAGCCGCCACCGGACGTTCGATTTTTTCCATCCTGATTCACTTTCCACGGAGTAACCCATGCCCCCTTTCACCCTTTTCGGCCCCGAAGCCGGCGTCGCCGCCATCCCGCTGGTGTGCGATTCGCCTCACAGCGGAACCGACTACCCCGGCGACTTCGGCCATGCGGTGGACCGCGCCGCGCTGCGCATGAGCGAGGACACCCACGTCGACACCCTGTGGTCGGCCGTCCCGAGCTGGGGGGGCAGCCTGGTCTGCGCGACCTTCCCCCGCAGCTACATCGACGCCAACCGCGTGGAGACCGACGTGGACGTGTCGATGCTGGACGGCGAGTGGACCGGCCCGGCGGAGCCCTCGCCCCGCTGCGTGGCCCTGGGCAACGGCCTGGTCTGGCGCCTCACGCCGGAGATGCTGCCCATCTACGACCGGCGCCTGGGCACGCATGAACTCGCCCACCGGATCGAGCGCTACTGGCGCCCCTACCGCCGCGCGGTGGATGAACAACTCGAACAGGCCGCCGGACGCTTCGGCGGCTACTGGCACCTGAACCTGCACTCGATGCCGAGCAATGCCTACGAGCGCCTGGGCCTGCCCGCCAGGCGCGCGCCCGACGTGGTGCTCGGCGACCTGGACGGGCGCACCTGCGCCCCGGACTTCCTCGACGCGGTGCGGCGCGCCTTCGCCGACCGCGGCTACAGCGTCTCCGTCAACGACCCCTACAAAGGCCAGGATCTGATCCGCGCCGCCGGACGCCCCGGGGAGAACCGCCACAGCCTGCAGATCGAGCTCAACCGCGCCCTCTACATGGATGAAAAGACGCGCGAGCCCAGCGCCGGTTTCGCGGCGCTGAAAGCCGACATCGGGCACGTGCTGGGCGAAGTCGCCGGCTTCGTGCGAGACCGCGCGGGGCCGCGCCCCTAGTCCACCAGTCGCTTGCCGATTTCCACAAGGAGCCGCCGACATGCCACGCCGATTCGCCTTCCTCACGCTCGCCGTCGCCGCCTTGCTGGCCGGCGGCACCGCCCCTGTCGCCTTGGCCGCGGACAACGCCGTGCCCGGCGTCCACCCTGACCGGATCGTGCTGGGGCAATCCGCCAAGCTCGCCAGCACCGGCGGCGGCACCCAGGCCGGCGCGCAGTACCGCGACGGCATGCTGCTGGCCTTCGACGCGGCCAACGCGGCCGGCGGCGTGAACGGCCGCCGCATCGAGCTGGTCTCGGTGGACGACGGCAACACCGCGGAACAGGCCGCCGCCAACGCGCGCGCGCTGGTCGACAAGCAGCGCGTCTTCGCGCTAGTGGGCGTGACGTTCACCGCCTCGGTCAAGGCCGTGCTGCCCATCGTGCGCGAGGCCGGCGTGCCGCTGGTCGCGCCCTATGCCGGCTTCCCCGAGCTTTACGACGGCTCCCAGCGCAACGTTTTCATGCTGCGGGCCAGTTTCGACGCGGAGCTGGAGACCCTGGTCCGCCACATCGACACCGTCGCTTTCGAACGGGTGGCGCTCATCCACTACGACACCCAGGTCGGCCAGGCGCTCAAAAAGGACGTGGTGCTGAAACTCAAGGCCACCGGCCGCGAGCTGGTGGCGTCCGCCAGCATGCAGATCAATTCTCCGGACCCCGCGCAAGCGGTGCGGCCCGCCGCCGCCGCGCTGGCCAAGGACTGCCCGAAGGTGGTCATTCTCGGCGTGTCGGGCAAAGACGCGGCGGCGGCGGTGCGGGCGATGAAGGCGGCCGGGTGCCCCTCCATCCAGTACCTGGCGCGCAGCCTGGTCGACATCAACGTGCTGGTGGGCGAACTGGGCAAGGAGGCCCGCGGCGTCATGGTGTCGCAGCTCGTGCCCAACCCCTTCCGGGCCAGCGTGCATCCCCTGGTCCAGGAATACCGGCAGTTGCTGGGAAAGCGCCAGTCCGGCGCGACGCCCGACTTCGTGGAATTCGAAGGCTTCATCGCGGGCAAATTCGTGGCGCAGGCCCTGCGCCGGGCCGGCCGCGAACTCGACCGCAAGGGTTTCATGCAGGCGCTGGAAGCCGAGCGCCTGGAAGGCCCGGGGCACTACCGCATCCGGTTCGCTCCCGGCGGCCGCGTGGGCAGCCAATACGTGAATTTCGTGATGATCTCGGCCGACGGCCGCATCGTGGACTGACGGCGACCCGTGGCCCGCGTGCCGCCGCATCGCGGCTCCGGTCGCCACGGCGGGATCAGCCCCCGGACGCGACAGCGGCAACGGCCGCGAAATACGGGCGCCGCCTGGCATCAAGCGGCGCCCGGCGCCTGGCGGGCTGCGGTGGCCCGCCTCCCGCGCCGGGCCAGGCGCACCGGCCGGCTACTTCTTGAACTGCCAGGCACGCACGTAGTTGACCTCGAACGAATTGGCCTGGCCGGGCACGATCAGGTTCGGGTGGGCGACCGGGCACCAGCCCGCCTGGTTGGGCCCGCACATCTGCAGGCTCAGCAGCAGGAACATCGGATCGCCCATGCTTTCGTTCAGGGTGTAGATCGGCTTGCCGTCGAAGTAGAACGTCATGCGGTCGGGTTCCCACTTGACCGCGTACTGGTGGAAACCGGCGGACAGGTCCAGCCCGGTGGCGTGCATCTTGGTCCCGACCTGGTTGTTGTCGCCGCGGTGCACGGTGGCGGCGAAGACGGTGGGACGCAGCTTGTCGTCGCCGTAGCCGTAGTCGGTGCCGCCGCCCGGATAGGTTTCGATGACGTCGATCTCCGGGCGCACCGCCCCGTCGGGCGACTTGTGGTTGTACAGCCAGAACGCCGGCCAGACGCCGTTGCCGTAGGGCAGCTTGGCTTCCATCTCGAAGTAGCCGTAGGTCTGCTCGAACTTCCCATCCGTCGTGAAATGGCGGTAGTCGCGCTCGAGGCTGGTGCCCTGGACCGGGAACATCTTCAGCTTGCCGTCGTTGACGGCCCAGTTCGGGGTCTGGTCGGGGTCCGGGTAGGTGGTGTACCAGAGCCGGTCGTTCCACTTGCCCTTGTCGTAGGTGGCGCCGTCGAACTCCTCCGAGAACGTCAGCACGTAGTCGGCCGCGTTCTGGCCGACAGGCGACTTCACGGTGGGCGGCGGCGTCGTGGGCGTCCCGGACTTCACCTCGCAGACCTTGTCGGCCCCGGGGTTCGGGTCGCCGAAGACGTTGTTGTTGCAGTCGATGCCGCCGGTGGCTGTCCGGTACGCGTATTTCGCGGCGGCGCCGTAGCGGACTTCCCTGGTGCCGGTGAACGAGCAGCGTCCGTCTTCGACGGCGCACTGGGTCCAGGTTTCGGCCGCCGGCGGCGGCGCGGTGGGTTCCACGGCCAGCTCGCAGAACTTGTCCGCGCCGCGGACCGGGTCGCCGCCGAAGGCTTCGTTGGTGCAGGCGATCCCCCCCGCCAGCTTCTTGTACAGGTAGCGCCCGTTGTAGCCGTAGCGCACGGTCCGCGTCCCGGTGAAGGAACAGTGCGCGCCCTCCACGGCGCAGCGGTTCCAGGTGGTGAGGGCGGCCTGCGCCTGCCTCAGGCCGTCCGCGCCGTCGCCGGCCGCAGCCGCGTCGGCGTCCAGGCCCGCGCCGGACCCGCCGCCGCAGCCGACCAGCGCGGCCGCGCCGGCCAGGGCCAGCGCGGTGAAAGCCCACCCGTGTTTTTCTCTCTTCATGAACAGTCCCTTGATGTGGATTGGAACGGAAGGCGTCGCCTTCCGGCGTGAATCGGCGCAGCGGCGGCGCGGACGCGTTTGAAGGACGCGGCCGGTTCGGCACCGGCTTCGACATCAATATTAACGATGAATCGTTATCATTTTATTTATGTAACGATGATGTTTCTCTTTTATTCCGCACGCGTGCCGGACGGGCGCGTCATCCCGACGCCGGGACCGCCCGGCGCGGCGCCCCCCCTTCCCAACCCCCTTTTCCAGACAGGCCCCGCATGCCCCGATCCAGACCCGCCGACAAAACCGCCCTCGAGGAAAAAACACCGGACACCGACAGCCGCCTGCGCATCCTCTCGTCCGCGCACCTGGCCACCGGTCCGCACGCCGAGCTGTCGGAGCTCGAATTCGGATTGATCATTTCCCACAACGCGTTCAGCCGCTGGATCGCCAGGTGCATGACGGCGGCGGGCGAATCCGAACTGGCGGCGAACGACATCCTCGTGCTGCACCACGTGCACCACCGGGGGCGCGGCAAAAAACTGGCAGACATCTGCTTCACGCTGAACTTCGAAGACACCCACGTCATCAACTATTCGCTGAAGAAGCTGCAGAACCTCGGCCTGGTCAGCGGCGGCAAGGTGGGGAAGGAAGTCTTCTACGCCACGACGCCGGGAGGCGCTGCCTTGATCGAACGTTTCCGCGCCGTGCGCGGCCGCTGCCTGCTGCCCGGTGTCGAGGGCGAGTTGTCCAACGCCGAATCGCTGTCGGGGCTGGCGCGCCACCTGCGCATGTTGTCCGGTCTTTATGACCAGGCCGCCCGGGCGGCGTCGTCCTTGTGAGCGGCGTACCGGCACCGGCCCGTGTTCTCAGCCCGCGGCGTGGACGGGCAGGAGGTGGGCGAGCGCCGAGTCGCCATAGGTGCGGATCACCTGCGAGACGACGACCTGGTAGCCGGCCAGCCAGTTTTCCTGCGCGGCTTTGGCCCGCAGGTGGAGGGGATGCCGCACCAGTTGCTGCAGCGCTTCAAGCGATTCCCAGTAGTAGACATTCGAGACCAGGCCGTTGGCGGGGTTCTCCCAGGACTCTTCGCCCAGGTAGCCCGGGATCCGCTTGGCCGCGGCGGCAATCTCATGGTCCAGGCGGTGGAACGCGTCGTCGAATTGCCTGGTCGCGAAGATGAAAGTGGACGAGTACACGGCTTGGCCTTTCCCTGGGTGCTGTCGAAAGTCGGAAAACCGCGGACTGTAGGGCTTCGCGCCGGAGACGCGCCGCGCTGTCAGGCCGCGAACCGATAACCCTGGGCGGGATGCAGTTCCCACCGCCCGCCGCCTTTGAGTTCGAGCACCTGGGTGTGGTAGCGCAACACCGCCGGGCGGTGGGCGATGCTGACCAGCGTGATGCCCTCGTCCACCAGGCGCTTGTAGAGCGAAGCCTCGTTGCCGCTGTCCAGCGCGCTGGTGGCTTCGTCGAGGATGGCGATGCGCGGCCGCCGGACCAGCACGCGGGCGAAGGCCAGGCGCTGCTGTTCGCCCGCGGAAAGCACCTTCTCCCATTCATGCTCGGCGTCGAGGCCGCCCATGCGCTCGGCCAGGCCTGACAAATGCACGTCGTCGAGGATGGCCAGCAGGCGTTCGTCGGTCAGGTCGGTCTGCCTGCCGGGGTAGATCAGTTGGCTGCGCAGCGTGCCCACCTGCAGGTAGGGGCGTTGCGGCAGGAAGAGGACGTCCTGGTGGCCGGGCGTGTGCACCACGCCGGTCCCGCAGCGCCACAGCCCCGCGATCGCGCGCAACAGCGAACTCTTGCCGCAACCGCTGACGCCGGTGATCAGCAAGCCCTCGCCGGGCGCCAGGGCCAGGTCCAGGTCCTGGATCAACAGCTGCTCCCGCCCGGGCGTGAAGAGCGTCAGCGTTTCCAGCCGGATCGAATCGCCCTCCCGGCTCTGGATCTCACTCCCGCCGTCGCCGCCCGGCGCCTGGCCCTGCCGCGGTTCGAGCACCCACTGGGACAACGCGTCGAGCCGGCCGATGCCCGCAACGAAACGGCTCAGGCTTTCGAAGTTGTCGACGATCAGGGAGACTGCCGCGAGGATGACGGTGAACGCGCCGGCGGCCTGCACCGCGCGGCCCACTTCCATCCGCCCGGCCAGCACATCGGCGGCCAGCACCACGCTCGGCACCACCAGGGTGAGTTGGCTGAACGCGCGCTGGTAGAGGTTGAGCGACCGCTGTTTCTTGATCAACCTGGCGTAGTTCTGGAAAACCAGTTCGAAGCGGCCCTCGATGTGGGACCGCTCCTGGGCTTCGCCGCGGTAGAAGGCGATCGACTCGGCGTTCTCGCGCAGCCGCATGAGCCCGAAGCGGAAGTCCGCCTCGCGCCGCAGCTGCCAGAAGTTCAACTGGATCAGCGGCGAGCCGAACACATACAGCGCCACGAAAGTGCCCAGCGTCGCGTAGACCGCGAGAAGGGCCACCAGCAGCTTGGAGATGGACCACAGCACCGCGCTGAAAGCCACGAGCTGCATCAAGGCGCCGAGGAAGATCAGCAGGAAGTGGATCGACCGGCCGGTGAAGGCGTTGATGTCCTCGCTGATTCGCTGGTCGGGGTTGTCGATATCCCCCTGCATGCCCAGCTCGTAGTAGCGGCGCCTGCCGAGGTAGCCGTCGAGGAAGCGCCCGGTGAGCCACTTGCGCCAGTGGTTCGAGAACACGTCGCGCATGTAGTAGTAGATGGCGTAGACCGGCACGGCGAAGGCCAGCACCAGCAGGCAGCTCGCCACGGCGCTCCAGAATCGGTCGGATTCGCGCGCGGCCAGGGCCGAGATCATCTCCCCGGTGCGCGCGTTCAACAGCACCGCCAACTGGGTCTCGGCCAGCATCAGCAAGGCGATCAGGCCGAGCATGGTCCATGCCGCCCTCTTCTTGTCGCCCTGCCAATAGGGCTTGGCCAGCCGCAGGAATTGGAGCCAGGCCGCCATGGACAGCCGGGGCGGCCGTTGTGTTCGGTTTTTGTTTTTCCGGAAAGTCGGTCGCATTCGGCTGGGCGAGCGGCACTGAAGTTGCAAAAGGCGTTGTGGCCTGTCGATGCCGCCAGCGTAAGCCGCCGGGCCCGGTCGCCGCGTCAGACAGCCGGCCGCGCTGGCGTACGACAGAGGCGCTCGCCGCCTCGTGGGGGCGGCCCCCCGGGAATCCCCAGCGGGACGGCCCGACTGGAAAAGACTTCCCGTCGCCAGGCGCCACCGGAAAACCGCCGCCCCGGTGCGCCGGGCCTGGTCCGCACAGGCCGGGAGGTGGCGGGCGAACCGCAAAGGCATCGGCGAGGCGGACGACCTGGCCCCGCGGTGGACCGGTGCCCGAAGCGCTCATCCTGGTTTTCGGACGTCGGCCGTTTGCGGACGCTTGCCCAAGCTCGGGCGGCTCACGACGCGTGGCCGCTGTCGGTGGGCTTCTCCGGGGTCGGTCCAGGGGCCTGGAAGCTCACGCCGCATTTGCCGCACTGCTTGGGGATGAGCGCGACCGAAGACGAATAGGCGATTTCATGGCTCGTGAGGGAGGCCTGACGCGCTTTGGGGACCGCGCCGCAGACGGGGCACCGGAATCCGAACGCGCCCCAAAGGGCCACCAAGACGACGACAAAAACACCGATCGTGAGGCACGGCGCGTACGGCTCCAAATCGACGAACCTCGATGCCAGGCCGACGCACAGGGAATACGCCGCCACGAGGGCGATGCAGAAGACGAACCGGCGATGGCTCGATTTGAATTTCGATACTGCTGGTGAGTCAGGGTCGACTGCCGCACCTTTGACATTGCGCATGGTTTGATGCCTTCCGACCAATCAGGGTCGATCTGATCGACAAGACATGCAATGGATTCTTTCTGATCCATTCCACTCGGTTTTCGAGATGCCTCATCTTCGGTGTCCAACCGAAGTAAATCGTCATTCTCCACCTGACACGGCCCTGTCATCGGCAGACAAGACGATGCGCGCCTACCCACTCCAGACGGGAAGGGCACTGCCAAAAGCGGTTCCCCGGGCCCGACTCCCATGCGTCATCGCACACCCACCGCCTCTCCTGCGCAGAGCATCCGCGCCCTGCTCCTTCCACCCTCTTCCAGGTTCCCTTCGCTCGACCCGGCCGCGTCTCTGCCTTCGCCAACGCGCGGCCGACCAGTCCCTGGGCCGAAATCGTCGCCGTGCGAGACCGCCTTCGCGCCATCGCTCGGCGACCATCGGGAAGGGCAAGACTGATGCGCGGCATGCACGCGGGATTTTTCCGGTTGGTGGGCGGGCAGTTCACCGCCGTGCTGGCCGACAGCGCCTTGCTGATCGTCGCGATGGAGCTGCTCGCCCGGCAAGGCCGGCCGGCCTGGTGGGCACCGGTGCTCAAACTGTCGGCCACCGTGTCGTGCGTGGCGTTCGCGCCATTCGCGGGGCCCCTGGCGGATTTCTTCCGGAAAAGATCCCTGATGCTTTGCATGAATCTGGTCAAGCTGGCAGGCATGGCGGCGTTGTGGATGGGGTGGCATCCCTTGGCCGCGTTTGCCGCTCTCGGACTCGGCGCCGCGGTGCACGGCCCGGCCAAGATGGGGTTGGCATCCGAGCTGACTCCTGCATCCCGGCGGGTCGCGATGAATGCGTGGTTCGAAACAGCGACTGTCGGCGCCGGGTTGCTCGGCACCGTCCTGGGGGGTGTGTCGTTGAGTCACTGGCAGTCGCACCCACGCCCGCCGTCGCCCATGGCGCCTGCCCAATGGCTGGGATTGGAGACGCCGGGTTTGATGGGGCTGGAGGGACCGATCGCGGGGTTGACCCTGGCCTATGGCTTGGCTTTGCTCCTGGATCTGGCGGCGCCTTCCGGGTTGGGCCGCCGCGCGGGCGCTGAACTCCAACCCGGCAGGCTGGCCGGCGAGTTCTGGAAGGGCCATTGCAGGATTTGGCGGGACGCCGACAGCGGCCTGGCATTGGCCGTGTGCGCCTGGCTTTGGGGCATCACCGCCGTGCTGCAGCTCGTGGCTTTGCGCTGGGGAACCGAAGCCCTGGGAATGCCCTTGGGCAAAGCCGCCTGGCTCCAAGTAGCGATCGCCGTCGGCTTCATCGCCGGCGCGGCCGCGGCGGGACGTTGGATTCCATTGGCTCGGTCGAAGCGGGTGTTGCCCGTCGGCATGGCATTGGGGCTGTTGCCGCCTTTGGCCGCCACGGCGTCCAGCTTCGGGTTCGCTTGGCCGGTGTTCCTGCTGATGGGATCGCTCGGGGGCGTGGTCGCCGTGCCGATGAACGCGCTGCTGCAGCAGCGCGGCCTGGCGCTGGCCGGGGCGGGGGGAGCGATCGCGGTCCAGGGATTCAATGAAAACCTCAGCCTCCTGGCGATGCTGGCGGTCTATGCCGGGCTGCTGTGGCTCGATTTGCCCGCCTCGATCGTGTTGGCGGGCCTCGGGGCGGCCACCACCCTGGCCATGGCGACCTTGGCATGGCGCCGGCGGCACGCCGGTCCCGCACCGTCTCCGTCGGCGCCGGGCGCTTCGGCCCGGTGCGGTGTCACGCATACTTAACGACAGGGTCACATGCGACGCCCAACATGCGCGGCTCGGCAAGAGGCCGGCAACGCAGCGAATGATCTTCGGCGCCCCCGGTCTCCGGTAGACACCATCAACTTTCTTGCCCCAGCCATGAACCCACCACGTCGCATCACCACCCGTTACCTCCGCCTCGGCGACATTCCCGCGCTGCTCGCCCTGGAGCGCAGTCAATGGACCCGGGAACAAGCCGCTTCGGCGGAAGATTTCCGCGCCCGCCTCGCCGCGTTCCCCGAGTTGTGCAACGGGGCCTTCGATGAAGAAACCGGGGAATTGCTCGCCTCGCTGTTCTGCAAACCCACGAACGAGGCCGAATGGGTCAAGCCCGGCGACTGGAAGACCAGCGCCGAACTCTCCGGCACGGACTCGCCGCGCACGCCCTACGCTGGACGTGCGCTCTTCGGGATCAGCCTGACCAGCATCGAGCCCGCCGCGGCATTGCAGCTGATCGCGTTCCAATACCTCGACGCCATCCGGCGCGGCCAGCGTCACGCCTACCTGGGCTCCCCGATGCCGGGCCTGTCGCGCCATCTGTCTCGCAATCCCGGCGCGTCGGTTGAAGCGTATGCGCGGGCCACGCGGGCCGGCCTGCCCCTGGACCCCCAGCTGCGTTACTACCATGGCAAAGGGTTCCGGGAAGTCGTCGCGGTGCGGGAGAACTACTTTCCCCACGAAGCTTCGCGAGACCACGGCGCCATCCTGCGCACCCGGGTGCCTTTCCAATGGACGCGCCCGCTCGTGCTGATGTTGCCGACCCGTGTACTGCGACTGGCCGCCGCGCTGGTGCCGCGCTGGGTCATTCCGCAGGCCCCTCCCGTCGCCGCGGCCCAGGAATTGGAGGGCGCCACGTTCTGAAAGGCGCGTGGGTCCTCCTGGGCGGCGGGCGTCCTCCACACCCCGGTCGATTCAAACCGCGGACCTGCCCTCCCGCGGTGGTTATCATCTGGCCCCTCCAACGAGCCCACCTCGCCATGCGGCCCTTCAAACTCGAGCGTGCCACCTTCCTCCTGCTGCTCGTCGTCGTCACGCTGGCATTCATCTGGATCCTCTGGCCATTCGCCGGCGCGCTGTTCTGGGCGGCCGTGCTGGCGTTGTTGTTCGCCCCGATGCGGCGTTGGTTCCTGCGGCGTGTGGGCGACCGGCCCAACCTGGCGACATTCGCGACCATCGGCGTTTGCATGCTGGTGGTCGTGCTGCCGGTGAGCCTGGTGGCCGCATCGCTCGCCGGGGAGGCGGGCACCCTGGTGCAACATGTGCAG
This sequence comes from uncultured Burkholderiales bacterium, assembly GCA_966211815.1. Lineage (GTDB taxonomy): Bacteria > Pseudomonadota > Gammaproteobacteria > Burkholderiales > Burkholderiaceae_C > JANPCX01. Next base: position 1,805 of record CBIHOD010000013.1, on the reverse strand, counting down.
TCGGGCGAGATCGACATCGGGCGCTATGCGCGGCAGGTGTTCGATTCGCTGCCACATTGGTTGTCTGATTTGCTCCGGCGCTTCGGCCTGCACGACTTCGCCGGCCTGCAAAAGCGGGTGGTGGGGGCGATGACCGCGGGCAGCCAGGCCATCGCCGCGAAAGCGTTGCTGATCGGCCAGGTCACGTTCGACCTGGTCGTCGACTTCTTCGTCATGCTGTACGTGCTGTACTTCCTGCTGCGCGACGGCACGGCGCTGCAACGGCGAATTTTCGACGCCGTGCCGCTGGAGACGGCGCACAAGCGGCAACTGGGCACGAAGTTCGCCACCGTGATCCGCGCCACCGTCAAAGGCAACGTCGTGGTGGCGGCCACGCAGGGCGCGTTGGGCGGCGTCGCATTCTGGTTCCTCGACATCCACGGCGCGCTGCTGTGGTCGGTGCTGATGGCGGTGTTGTCACTGCTGCCGGCCGTGGGCGCGGGCTTGGTGTGGGGACCGGTGGCGGCCTACCTGCTCGCGACCGGGGAGCTGGCCCAAGGGCTGGGGCTGGTCGTGTGGGGCGTCGTCGTCATCGGGCTGGTCGACAACCTGTTGCGGCCTTTGCTTGTCGGCAAGGACACGAAAATGCCCGATTGGCTGGTGCTGGTTTCCACCGTGGGCGGCATGGCGCTGTTCGGCTTGAACGGCTTCGTCATCGGCCCGGCCATCGCCGCGATGTTCATCGCCGTGTGGGACCTTTTCTCCTCAGCGCACGGGGTCGAAGGCGAGGCGGGCGGCAAGTCCTAGACAGCGTGAGCGCCCGCAACGGGCGCGTTCTTTTGGCCAGGGCCGCCTCCACCGGAAGCCCGGTCTGCTGGCCTTCGGCCCGCCATGAAAGGCCACTTCCCTTGACCGCTTGGTCGAGCAACCAGAAAGTCGTCCTGTCCGGCAAACTCCTTCGATCCCTCTTTTTCCAATTGCATCCAGTTGCGCGCCTTCCGCCGCGCGCCTGGCTGGCATGCAGCGCCGGGCTGTCGTCGGGACGGCGGAACAAGGTGGCAGGTGGTGGCCTCATGGGGCGTCCGTTCAAGGCAGGCGCCGCAGCTTGCGGATCGGCTCCTCAATACGACTGGTATCCGTTCCGTGCGGAAGGGCCTGCCAGCAACTTGCCAGGTTTTCGCTGACGCCTTTTGGCCACGGGTGCGCGACACGGAAGCAAACCTGACTTCTCGCAGTGGGAATCAGGCCTTCCAAGCCGGCAGCTTCCAGTTCGTCAAGGGGTCCAACAGGCGCATCGGCCTTGCCGTTGTGCCGGCTTGGACCATTTTCATGCACGACTGTTTGTTGAAGCTAACCATTCATGCAGAGGGCCGATCGGTTGCACGTGGCAGCGCGGCGGCTGGCATGGCCATGGATGGGACACCGCCTCAGCCCGACTGATTTGATTAGGGTAGTTATTGATTGGTTTATTTATTGATGCATATAAACTTTCCTTTGGATGTGTTTAAGACGGTCCGTCTACACATCAGGGTGGGACGGCCAATGGCCTCCCTGCAGATGGACCTTCGAGACATCGACACATGTTTAATGTTCAGACGAAGTGGATCTGGCTCGCCTTCAGTGCAATGCTGACAACCGGCTGCGGTGGGGGCAAGAGCGAATCAGATTCCATGGACCCTTCTTCATCATCACAAGCACCCGCACCTGCACTTGCACCGGCAACAGCACCTACGCCTGTACCCGCACCTTCAACTGCGCCTGTATTTGCACCCGCACCCGCACCCGCACCTGCACCCGCACCTGCACCCGCACCCGCACCCGCACCT
>CBIHOD010000012.1:0-73910 GCA_966211815.1 uncultured Burkholderiales bacterium | reverse complement strand
CTCGGGGGGGGTGCTGGTGGGGGCTGGCATGGGGGTCCGGTTGGCGTGGGTGGGGCTGGCGGCGCCGTGGGCCGGCCCCGGCGGCCTGTCCGGTGGCGCCGCGGCCGCCGGCGCCCGGGCCGCGGCGACCGGTGAGGCCGGCGCAGCCGTGCGCGGCGCCGTTTCCGCGGGCGCACCGCCGCGCAGCAAGGCGCGCGCCCGCTGCAAAGACTGGGCGAGGGTGGCGGGCTCCAGGTGGAGCAGCCGCGCGTAGCGCTGCGTGATCTGGGCCAGGGCGGGCGCCATCTTGGATTGCGGCAGGAAGGTGAGCACGTCGACCGCCTCGTTGGCGGCGCTGGCGGTGGCGCGCAGCAGGTCGCCGTCGCTGTCGGCGGTGCGCACCGGCCGGTTGCCGGGCAGGCGGCGCATCATGTGCTGCACTTCGTCGCCCAGGCCCCAGTATTTCGCGACGGCGGCGCCCAGGGCCTCGATGTCGGCGCCCATCACGGCCAGCGAAGCGGTCTGCTCCGGCATGCCGGGCTGTTCGGGCGTGCCGGGCGGGCTGTCCGGCGGCGGCGGCGCGGCGCGCATGAGCTGGCGCACCTGCTCGGCCTCCTCGGGGAAGTGGTACTGCACCAGCAGGCGGCCGAGGTTCTGCAGCGCGGTGACGAGGTAGACCATCTCGGGGTCGTAGCCCGCCGGACGGATGAGCTGGGCCAGCTGGCCGGCTAGGCGCACCCGGTCGACGGTGCGCTCCATCGCGGCGGCCGCCGCCTCGGACAAGGGCCCCGGCCAGGCGCGCAGGTTGTTGCCACACTGCCGCACCCCGTTCAGTCCGAGCATGGCCACCGCGCGGCGCACCGTCAGCACCGGCCCGGCCCCCCGCCCCCGGGGCGCCCCCGGGGGGGGGGGGGGGGCGGGGGGCCGCCCCCCGCCCCCCCCCCGTCCCCGCCCCGCCGCGCCCCCGCGCGCCGCCCCGTCCCCCCGGCCCCGCCGCCGGCCCGCCCCCCGCCGGCGATGTGGGCCGCGTTCACCTGGCGCAGCAGCTCGAAGCTCAGCGCCATGTCCTGCAGGATCTGCTCGGCGATGCTGTCGGTGTGCTGGGCGTCCATGGCGGCCAGCCGCGACACGCGCGCGCTCACCCCCGGCATGGCGGGCAGGTGGCCGACGGTGCGCAGCCGGTCGAGCAGCAGCACCAGCGGTCCGCCGTTGTCGTGGCCCTCGACCTCGCGCCAGCCCTGCAGCGCCCGCAGGAAGGTGCGGGCGTTGAGGTAGCGCTGGCGCTCCTGCAGCGCCACCGAGCGGTTGGCGATGGCGCGCAGCGTCTCGGAGACCGGTTGCGGCGTGGTCCAGGGCAGGCGCAGGATGTCGCGCCCCATCGGCGGCATGCGGGCCACGGCGCGCGACAGGTCGGCCTCGTCCAGCGGGTTTTCCCCGGTCAGCAGCGCGTAAAGCGCCAGTCCGCAGGCCAGCAGGTCGCGCTCGGCGGACGCCCGCTGGGCGCGCAGCTGGTGGGTGTCCACCGCCAGGGCGCTGCCCTGCGCGCGTTTGGCGCCGCCGTGGGCGTCGTCGCCCACCGGCTCGCTGCCGCAGGCCAGCGCCATCAGGCGCACCGTGCCGTGCTCGTTGATCAGGATGTGGTGCAGTTGCACGTCGCCGTGGGCGATGCCGGCTTCGTGCGCGAAAGCCAGGCCCTCCAGCACTTGGCAGAGCCAGCCGACCGCTTCCAGCAACGGCGTGTTGGGATGGGTGGCGAGCCATTCGGTGAGCGTGGCGCCGAGTTCGCGGTCGAACACCATGAAAGGCCAGTTGTCCTGCACGCCCACTTCCGAGACATGGGCCAGGTGCGGGTGGTTCAGCCGCGCCGCCTTGCGCGCGTCGCGCTCCCACGCCTCCAGCGCGGCCTCGTTGAACGGCTGCACGCGCGGCATGGACAGCATCACTTCCTGGCCGACGCGCGGGTCCTGGGCCAGCCACACCATCGTGCTGTCGCTCTTGCCCAGCAACTGGGTCAACTGGAAGCGCCCGAACGCCCGGGGGCCCGCGGCACGCGGAGCCGGCGCGGCGGCCGGCTGCCCGCCTGGGGCGGACCGGGCCGGCGCGGAAGCGGTGTTGTTCTGTGGAGGCAAGGGGGCAGCCATTCGGAATGGGTCCAGATTGGCCAATTTGATCGCGAAGCGCCGCGGAACGATAGTTGAATTTGGCTGGTGAATGGCGGGCAATTCGAGACGCGACCCGGCCTTCCCGAACCCGATCCGCCGGTTGTCCCGGGCGGGGACATGCGCGGAGTGCGCCATGCGCCAGGCGGTCTTGGGGTAAACACGGAGCTGCGCACCGGCTGCCGGCCGGCTCCCGTGAGGCGGATTCACGACACCCGCGGGCCTTGCGCGGGCCCGGCCTTTCAGGCGGGGCGGCTTCTCAAGCTTTCAGTCCAGCGGCACCTCGACCACCCCGCCCCCGCCCGCGATGAAGGCGCAGCGCACCGCATCGCCGGGCTGCAAGGCCAGGACGGCGCGCCCATAGGCCGACAGCTGCGCCCGGTATTCGGGCACGCGGTGCGGCGCGGCATGGTGTTTGTAGTCGAGCACCCACCAGGTGGTGGCCGCTCTGGCCCCCGCGGCGGCGCCCCCACTTTCGCCCAGCGCCACCAGGCGGTCGATGCGCAAGGTGCGGCCCTCCACCGGCACCGGCACTTCGTTGCCTGCCCAGCGCAGCGCGGCGCCGGTGAAAAACCGTTCGCAGTCCGGGTTGTGCCAGATGGCGCGGGCGTGCCGCACGACCTCGTCGGCCGGCGCGCCGTGGGAACGCGCCGCCGCTTCGGCCCAGGGCGAGATGTCGGGCAGCGCCGTCGACGCGGCCGCGCCGGGCCGGCTGACGCCTGCGTCGGCCCCTGCACCCAGGCGCAACCGGTCGACTTCCCCGCTGGCCCACTGCAATGCGAGATGGACCGCCTCGCCCAATCGGCCGAGCCGGCCGTCGTCAGGGGCGGCGGGCCCTGGCGCTGAAACGTCCTCCCCGGCGTCGATCGGCGCGGACAGGACCGGCAGCGTCCAAAGCCAGTCGGTCGACTCTTCCGCCTCCCCCGCGACCTGCGCCGCGGCGGACCGCGGCCGCTGGCCCCACTCGCGCGACAGCGGCAGCAGGCGCTGCCACCAGGAAAGCCGGACCTGCGCCGCCGCGGACGCGGCCTTGCGGCTGGCGCCCGGCGTGGCGCTGACCACCAGTTGCGACTCGGCGCGCGTCATCGCCACGTACAAGCCGTTCAGTTCTTCGCGCAGCCGCGCCTCCTGCTCCCGGGCCAGCAAGGGTTGCAGCGAGGGCGGGCATTGGCGCGTGGCGTAGACGAAGCCGCACACCAGCGGCGCGGCCTCTTCGACCGGCCAGTCGACCAAAGCGGTGACGGTGTCGGCCGCCGGCGGCGGCGGGTCGGTGTCCATCAGGAACACCCAGGGCGACTCCAGCCCCTTGGCGCCGTGCACGGTGAGCAGCTCTACGGCCTGCGCCGGCACCGGCGCGGCCACTTCGATGGCGCGCCGGCGCAAGGCGCGCACGAAGCGGTAGGGCGTGGCGTAGCGGGCGCCGTCCAGCGTCAGGGATTGTTCGAGCAGGGCGTCGACCACCGCCAGCGCCTGCCGCCGCGCGCTGGCCGGGAAGGCGGCGGCCACCCGCTCGGCGACCTCGCCTTCGGAGACGATGCGGTCCAGCAGGTCGTGGGGCGGCAACTGCCGCGCGGCCGCCTGCCAACGCGACAGGAGCGCCGCCGCCCGGCCCAGCGCCGGGCTCGGCGCGGGCATGGCCATCAACGCGGCCCACCAGTGGCCCGGCGGCTGCGACGCCCGGCTGGCCTCGGCCAGCGCGGTGAGGTCGTCGTCGCCCACCCCGAACACCGGACTGCGCAGCGCGTGCGCGAGCGACAGGCGGTGCTGCGGCGAGACCAGCGCGTCGAGCAGGGCCAGCAGGTCGCGCGCGACGATGTGGCCGGCCAGACGGTAGTCGCCCACCGCGGCGAAGGGCAGGCCCAGCGCCTGCAGCTCCTGCTGGACCGCCGCCAGCACGGCCCGCTTGCGGCTGAGCACTTTGATGTCCCGCGGCGGCACGCCCTCTTCCCGCACCAGTTGGGCGACGGCGCGAGCCACCTGGCGCGCCTCGGCCTGGCGGCGCGCCTCCTCGGGCTCCACGCGCGGGGTGGCCAGGCTGTCGCGCCAGTCGTCCCCGGCGGCGGAAGCGGACGCGGGCCCGCCGTCGCCCTCCCCCGCGCCGTCGTCCGGAGGCAGCGCCCAGACGGCGCCCTGCCCCGCTTCGGCGCCCAGCGCGGCTTTCTCCGTCGTGTGGGGCCGGAAGCCGGCGTATTCGCCCTGCGACTGCGCCGCCCCGAACACCGCGTTCACCGCGGACAGCACGCCCGGCGCGTTGCGGTGGGTGTGGTCGCAGGCCAGCATCAGGCCGTCCAGGGCCTGCCGCACGAAAGCCTGGGCCGCCTCGAAAACCTTGGGCTCGGCGCGCCGGAAGCGGTAGATGCTCTGCTTGGGGTCTCCGACGATGAAAACCGACGGCGGCCGCGCGCCGCTGGCGCCGCCGCCGGCCCCGGCGTAGGACGACAGCCAGGCATGCAGCGCGTGCCATTGCAGCGGGCTGGTGTCCTGGAACTCGTCGACCAGCAAATAGCGCACCTGGGTGTCCAACCGTTCCTGCACCCAGCCCGACAGGCTGGCGTCGCGCAGCAGGCGCAACGCGCAGAGTTCCAGGTCGGCCATGTCGGTGAGGCCGCGCTGGCGCTTGTAAGCGGCCAGCTCGCCCAGCAGGCGGCGCGACAACCGCACCATGCGCATGTGCCGTTCGTGGGCGTCCTGCTGCTCGCACGCGGCGTGGATGTCGTCGAGGTGGGCCGCGGCCAGCGGCAGGCCGGCGGTGTCGATGTTCTTGCGCAGCGTGCCGGCGGCGGTGTAGAGCGCGGCGCGCACCGCCTGCAGGCGGCCGGGCGCGTCGCCGCCGGGCAGGGAAAGCGCCTGCCGCAGCAGGCCGCCCTGCTTCTGCGCCGTGGCGCCGGACTTGGCGCACAGCTCGCAGGCCAGTTCGTCGAGCGCCTGGCGCACCAGCGGCGCGTCCAGGCGCTCCGAAGGATGGACCAGCCCGGCGCAGAAAGCCCACTGCGACGCGGCCGGCGGCACGCTGTCCTCCAGCCGCCCCGCGGCGTCGGTCAAGGCCAGTTCGACACGCTTTTGCCAGGCGGCGTCCAGCCATTTGCGCAGCTGGCCGCGGCCATGCTGGCCGACCAGGGTGTCGAAGTCGTCGCGCAGGGACGGGTCTTGCATCACCGCGGCGTGGAAGCGGCGGTAGACCTCGCTTTCATGGTCCGCCCAGTCTTCCACCAGCTGCATGTCGGCGCTCAGGCCCAGCTCGCCCAACAGCTCCAGCGGCGCGGCGCGCAGCAGCTGGAAGAACCAGCGGTGGAAGGTGTGGATCTGCGGCGCCCGGCCCGACTGGAGTAGCTCGGCCTGCAGTCCGGCCAGCCGCGGCGCGAGCAGGCGCGCCTGGGCGGCGTCCATGCCGCGCATGCGCAGCGCCGCTTCGCGCTCGGCGTCGCCGCAGCGGGCATCGCCGAAGGCTTCCAGCCAGTCGTTCAGCCGCTGGCGCATCTCGCCGGCGGCCTTGCGGGTGAAGGTGATGGCCAGGACCTCCTGCGGCTTGGCGCCTTCAAGCAGCGCGCGCAGGATGCGGGAGACCAGCATCCAGGTCTTGCCCGCGCCCGCGCAGGCCTCGACCACCACGCTGCGCGACGGGTCGCAGGCGGCGGCGTAGAAGCCTTCGCGCGAAGCGGGACGGCCGTCGATGCGGTAGGCGGGCGCGGCCGTCACCGCTTCGGCCCTCGCATGGGCACGGGGCCGCCGGGCGCCGCCAGGCCCGCCCACTCGTCGCGGCGGCACAGGCCGCGCGCGTCGCAGGTCTCGCAGACCGCGCCTTCGCCCAAGGCCGGCAGCGGCGCGCCGCGGCGCAGCCTGTCCAGGTCGTGGGCGACGCCTTCCATCAACCTGGCGGCGCTGTGCTCGACATCGGCGTGCACCAGGGTCTGGATCGCGTCGCCGTCGTCCAGCGCGACGTAGGCGGCGCCGAGCGGTCCCACCGATTCCGACTGCTGAGCCATCAAGCCGGCGTAGAAAGCGAGCTGGGTGTCCTCCAGCGGCTGTTTCGTCTTTTGCCGCAAGGCGGTGGAGGAACCGGTCTTGTAGTCGATGAGCTGGGTCACCGGGCCGTCGTCGCCCGGGACGCTGTCCACGCGGTCGATGACGCCGAACATCTCGGTGCCGCCCCAGCTTTCCGGCAAGGCGGTCAAGGCGCGTTCACCGTCCAGCCAGGCGGCGCCTTCGGCGTCGCGCCGCGCCAGCCAATGCAGGTAGCGCGGCACGAACCGGCGGAAGGTGGCGGCGTAGGGAAGGAACTCGGCGCCGTCCAGGCCCTGCTCCGCCTGCACCGCCAGGGCGATCTCGTGCAGCGAACGCGCCTCTTCGTCGACGCCCGCAGGGCCGGGCCGGGCCGCGCGTTGCTGGTGGAAACGCAGCAGCACCTCGTGCAGCCAGGTGCCGTAGTCGCGCTTGGCGACCTCCTCGTCGAGTTCGTCCTCGGCGCGCAGCCCCAGCATGTGCAAGGCGTAGAAGCGGTAGGGGCACTGTCGCAGCGCCTCGTAACTGCTGGCGGTCAAACGCGCCGGCAGGTGGCCGGCCGCCACGGGCAACGGCGGGCTCGGCGCCCGCGGCGAGAAACCGCGGCGCTCCCGCACCGCCGGCGCCTCGCGCAACGCGCCCGGGCCGCCGAGGGCGCGGGCCAGCGCGTGGACGAACGAGCTGGCGTCGAGTGCCTCGCCCTGGTCCGAGACGCGGCGCAGCAGCGTCAGCCGCGGCGAACGCAGGAGCTGGCAGAAGGCGAGCCATTGCGCGTCGCGCTGCTGCTGGGGCGACGGCAGGCCGAGGGCCGCGGCGGCCGGCGCGGCCAGCAGAGGCTGGCCGGCCGGCCATGCGCCGAGGTGCCTTTCGTCCGCTCCGGGGAACACCACGGCTGAGAAAGGCCGCAGCGGCATGCGGGACAGCGGCGTGATGACGACCCGCGCGTCCGCGGGCTCCGCGGGCACGAAGGTCGTCTGCTCCATCAGGTCGTCCAGCCAGGCATTGAACGCCTTCCAGTTCAACACGGACGCGCCAAACGCCGACCAGCCGTCCGCGGGGTGCAGGCGTTGCCAGACCTGGCGTCCGGCGTCGTCCTCCTGCAGGGCCTCGGCCACGCCCAGGCCCTGCAACAACCGGTCGAGCGACTGCACCCAGGCGGCCAGCGACTTCGGCGCCGAGGCCTCCACCCCCACGGCCAGCGATTGCACCCGGCACCACAGGGCGGCCGCCTCGGCGGGCAGCTTGCCCGGCTGCACCGCCCGCGGGGTGCGCCAGCCGTGGCGCCGCCAGGCCGATTCCAGGGCGGCGAGCGCGCCGGCCGGTAGCGGCGCGGCGCGGCCGAACGGCTGGACGCAGGCTTTGAGGCCGTCGAGCAGGTCGTCCGGCCCGGCCTCGGCGTCGGCCAGGCGGAGCACCGACGCCACCAGGGCCGCCGCCCGCGTGGTCGACAGTGTCCAGCCCGTCTCGTCGGACAGCGGCACCGCCTGCCGCGCCAGCAGCGCGCGCACGCGGCGCACGAGCAGGCGGTCCTGCGCCACCAGCGCCACCGGCGCCTCGCCGGCTTTCAAGTGGGACAGCACCTGCGAGGCCGCAGCCTGGGCCTCGGCCTCGAAGTCGTCGCACACCGCTTGCTGGACCCGGCCGGCGACGGCTTGCAAAGCACCCGCGGCCGGGGCGGCGTCCGCCGCGGGCAGGTCGGCCTGCAAAACCAGGACCGGCACACCGCGCGACGCCGCATGCGCCAGCACCGACCGCGCCAAAGAGTCGGCGCCGCCCGCCTCCACCAGCACCCACGCGGCCGCGGCATGGTCGAACAAGGCGTCGGTCTGCGGTGCCGGCGCCAGGGCGGCCCATTCCAGCGCGACCTGGGCCAGCAAGCGCTCGCCGTGGCCCGGCGCGTCCGGCGAGTGGCCTTCCCGCAGCCATTGGCGCGCCTTCGCGAAATAGGCGTCGCGCCCGCCGGGCGGCGATGCGAACGACGCGCCGGCCAACGCGTGGGCGGCCTGCGTCAACTGCGCCACCGCCATCGCATGCCCCGGGCCGTCCTGCCGGGCCCAGGCACTGCGCCCGACCGACGGCGCCAACAGCTGGGCGGCGCACAGCCGGTCGGTGGCGACGTCGAAGCTGATCTGGCGCGGCTGGGGTTGCTGCGGCGGCACCAGCGACTGGGCCAGGGTGCGCGTGGTGTCGATGCGCGGCACCCAGCCGCGGCGTTGCGCCCACGCCTGCCGCGCCAGCGCCAGGTGCTGCGCGAAAGGCACCAGCACCTGCATGTCGCGCGCCTCGACGCCGGCCTCCGCGCACCAGGCTTGCGCGGCCCGCGCGACCTCGGCCCAGGGGTCGGGGGAGAGCGGGTCGATCGACCGCGTGTGCAAGGGGATGGTTGGGCTGGTGACGATGGGCGCCATAGCGAAAAACCCGGCGCGGGAAAAGCCGCATGGGGCCGATGGAACGAGGCTTTATGTCAGAATCATTGTGCCTTGCCGCCCGCTTCTGGGCGGCATCAGCCTGAGGATGACCATGAGCAGCGAACTGATCAAACACACCACCGACGCCTCCTTCGAAGCCGATGTGCTTCAGGCCGAAAAGCCGGTGCTGGTGGACTACTGGGCAGAGTGGTGCGGCCCCTGCAAGATGATCGCGCCCATCCTGGACGACGTCGCCAAGGACTACGGCGACAAGCTGCAGATCGCCAAGATGAACGTGGACGAGAACCGAGACGTGCCCGCCAAGTTCGGCATCCGCGGCATCCCCACGCTCATGCTCTTCAAAGGCGGCCAATTGGCGGCCACCAAGGTCGGCGCGCTCTCCAAGGCGCAGTTGACAGCCTTCATCGACGGTAACCTATAATCCGCCGAGAGCCATGCGGCGCTTTCCCAGCCTGTGACGTGTCGAGGACAGGGTTGAGGACGGCGCCGCAAGTTCAGAGATTCGAGCCACTGCGCACCTGAACACCCACCGCCGTCAAGCAAGGCGGTCCCGGACAAAGCGCGGTTTCGGCCACACACTCCTTCCCAAGATTTCCAGTTGTGCGCGTCTCGCCCGCGAAGGGCGGCGCAAGCCCGCGGCAGGCATGGCTCAGCGCATGCCGCGCACCGGCTGAAGGCTCGTCCGTCGGAGCCCTCGGCCACACACCAGGGTCATGCCCATGCACCTATCAGAACTCAAAGCCCTACACGTCTCCGAACTCATCAAGATGGGCGAGGCGCTGGAGATCGAGAACGTCACCCGCATGCGCAAGCAGGAGCTGATGTTCGCGATCATGAAGAAGCGCGCCAAAGCGGGCGAACAGGTGTTCGGCGACGGCGTGCTCGAAGTCCTGCCCGACGGTTTCGGCTTCCTGCGCGCGCCCGACACCAGCTACATGGCGTCGACCGACGACATCTACCTGAGCCCGAGCCAGATCCGCCGTTTCAACCTGCACACCGGTGACGACGTGGAAGGCGAAGTGCGCGTCCCCAAGGACGGCGAACGTTATTTCGCGCTGGTGAAGGTCGACAAGGTCAACGGCCTGACGCCCGAGGAGAGCAAGAACAAGATCATGTTCGACAACCTGACGCCGCTCTTCCCGAAGGAGCAGTTCAGGCTCGAGCGCGAGGTCAAGTCCGAGGAGAACGTCACCTCCCGGATCATCGACCTGATCGCCCCCATCGGCAAAGGCCAGCGCGCGCTGCTGGTGGCAGCGCCCAAGAGCGGCAAGACGGTGATGATGCAGCAGCTCGCGCACGCGATCGTCGCCAACTACCCCGAGGCGCACATGATCGTGCTGCTGGTCGACGAGCGCCCCGAGGAAGTGACCGAGATGCAGCGCACCGTGCGCGGCGAGGTCATCAGCTCCACCTTCGACGAACCCGCGGCCCGCCACGTGCAGGTCGCCGAGATGGTGATCGAGCGCGCCAAGCGCCTGGTCGAGCTGAAAAAGGACGTGGTCATCCTGCTCGACTCGATCACCCGGCTGGCCCGCGCCTACAACAACGTGCTGCCTTCCAGCGGCAAGGTGTTGACCGGCGGCGTCGACGCCAACGCGCTGCAGCGCCCCAAGCGTTTCTTCGGCGCGGCACGCAACATCGAGGAAGGCGGCTCCCTCACCATCATCGGCACCGCGCTGGTCGACACCGGCAGCCGGATGGACGAGGTGATCTACGAAGAATTCAAGGGCACCGGCAACTGCGAGATCCACCTCGACCGCCGCATGGCCGAGAAGCGCGTCTACCCGTCCATCCTGCTGAACAAGAGCGGCACGCGGCGCGAAGAGCTGCTGCTCAAGCCCGAAATCCTGCAGAAGACCTGGATCCTGCGCAAATTGCTCTACCCCATGGACGAGATCGAGGCGATGGAGTTCATCCTCGACAAGATGAAGTCGACCAAGACCAACCACGACTTCTTCGACATGATGCGTCGGGGTGGTTGAGGCAAGGTTGAGGTATACTCCTGGGTTTTCCAGGATTCGGAAAGTGCGCCGAGAGGTTCGGCGTGGCTTCCGTCACGAACGCGCTGGCGCGCAAAAGAAGGTACCGCTATGAAAGAAGGCATTCACCCCAACTACCGCGACGTCTGCTTCGTGGACCTGTCCAACGGTTTCAAGTTCGTGACGCGTTCCTGCGCGCAGACCAAGGAAACCATCAAGCTGGACGACGGCCGTGAAGTGCCTTTGTTCAAGCTGGAAACCACCAGCGAATCCCACCCCTTCTACACCGGCACTCAAAAGAGCGTCGACTCGCTGGGCGGCCGCGTCGAGAAGTTCCGCAACAAGTTCGCGCACGTGGGCATGAAGAAGTAAGAAGGCGCGGCCGGCACACCGGCCCAGCCCCGAAAGAAAGGCAGCTTCAGGCTGCCTTTTTTTATTGCCGGCGCGGCTTCAACCCCCAGCGCGAATGCGGCATGATGCACGCCTCGCCTGATGCGCCGGCCCCGGCCGATCCTGACTTGAACATCCCCAAACCCGCCCTGGTGTCGCACCGAGCCGCGCAGCGCATGCCACGCTGGGCGCTGCTGCTGTTCTGCGCGGCCTACGTGCTGCCCGGCTTGATCGGCCGCGATCCTTGGAAGAGCGCCGACGTCACCGCATTCGGCTATATGTTCAGCATCGCCGACGGTCGCAGCCCCTGGACGGCGCCGTCCATCGCCAACCTGCCCGCCGACGCGGCGCTTGTGCCCTACTGGCTGGGCGCGGGCTTCATCAAGCTGCTGTCGCCCTGGGTGGACCCCGCGCTGGCGGCCCGCCTGCCTTTCGCCTCGATGCTGCTCATCGTGCTGATGCTCACCTGGTACAGCACTTACCACTTGGCCCGCACCGAAGCCGCCCAACCCCTGCCCTTCGCCTTCGGCGGCGAAGCCAACGAAGTGGACTATGCGCGGGCCATCGCCGACGGCGCCGTCCTGGGCGTCATCGCCAGCCTCGGATTGCTGCAACTCGGCCATGAGACCACCCCGGAACTCGTCCAGCTGGCCTGCGTCGGCCTTTTCCTGTACGGCCTTTCGGCCCGTCCCTACCGCGACCTCCAGGCGAAACTGGCGCTGACCGTCTCGCTGCCGGCCTTGGCGGCCAGCGGTGCCCCCAGCATGGCGCTCGGGCTGGGGCTTTGCGGGATGGCGGTGTGCGGCCTGTCCAGCTACGAGCAAGTGCGCCGCTTTTCCGCCTGGGTGCTGCTGAGCGCGGTGCTGGCGCTGGCGGCAGGTTATGCGTTGAGGGCATGGGCCTGGCGCACAGGGGCCTTCCAAGATTGGGGCAAGGTGGTCGGGGTGCTCCGCCAATGGGCGTGGTTCCTCTGGCCGGTGGGTCCGCTGGCGCTGCTCACGCTCTGGCGCTGGCGCAAGTACCTCAAGAACCGGCACATCGCGATCCCGCTGTCGTGCGCCCTGGTCTGCCTGGTCAGCAATGTGGTGATGGGCGGATCCGACCGCGCCTTGATGCTGGGTGTGCCGGCACTGGCCATCCTGGCGGCCTTCGCCTTGCCGACACTGCAGCGGGCCACGTCCTCGGCCATCGACTGGTTCTCGGTGTTCTTCTTCAGCGGCGGCGCGTTGCTGCTGTGGGTGCACTACGTCGCCTTGCAGACCGGCACGCCGGTCAAGCCGGCGGCCAACATGGCCCGGTTGGTGCCGGGCTACGCGCCTTCGTTCTCGGTCGTGGGCCTGGCGGTCGGCATCGGCGGCACGCTGGCCTGGCTGTGGCTGGTGGGCTGGCGCACCGGCCGCAACCGGCATCCGCTCTGGAAGAGCATGGTGCTGCCGGCGGGCGGTGTGGCGTTGTGCTGGTTGCTGGCGACCACCCTGCTGCTGTCGCCCGTCGACTACGCGCGCAGCTACCGCAGCCTGGTGCAGCGCATCTCGGCCTACGTGCCCGGCGATTCGTGCATCGCCGCCAGCGGACTGCCCCGGCCCTTGCTGGCTTCGCTGGAATACATGGGCCACTACCGGGTGGAGGCGCAACCAGGCGCGATGAAGAGTTCCTGCGAATTCCTGCTGCGCGCAGACGGGCCGCGCGCCCCGGGCAACGAGCCCCCGCCGCCTGCCGAGTGGTCCGCGGTGGCCCAGGTGCAACGCGCGGTCGACAAGGATGAGCTCATCGGGATCTACCGGCGCAACGGCGCGGCCGGCCGGCCTTAACGACAAGCGCGGCCCAGGCCAGCGAGCGACGCCGGCGAAACCGGCCAGGACCCGCGTCCGCACCGCCGCATGCCGTCAACCGGCGGAGGTGGCGTCCAATGCCCCGCTGCGGCCAGGAGGAATTCCCGAGCGGCGGCGGTCCGGAGAGGCGTCGCCGGCCACGTCTGGGACGTCGGCGCCGGCGCTGGGCTCCGCCGACGCGGCGTTGTCGGCGGCCGCCTCGCAACGGACCCTCAAAGCCGGGAACACGAGCTTGAAACTGGACCCTTTCCCCATTTCGCTGCGGATCTCCAGTTCCCCGCCGTGTCGTTGCACGACATGCTTGACGATGGACAGGCCCAAGCCGGTGCCGCCGGTGTCGCGCGAGCGGCTGCCATCCACCCGGTAGAAGCGCTCCGTCAGGCGCGGCAGGTGTTCCTTGGCGATGCCCAGGCCGGTGTCGCTGACCTCCAGCTCGCCGCCGCCATCCTTTCGAAGGGTCCAGGCGACGTTCACGGCGCCGGAAGGCGGGGTGTAGCGGACGGCGTTGCTGACCAGGTTGGCGATGGCGCTGAGCAATTCACTCTCCACGCCGGCCAGCTGGACGCCGTCGCCGCCCTTGAAGCAGATGTCGTGTCGGCCACCGGACAGCGCCTGCGCGTCGGCTTGCACCTGGTCCAGCAGGCGCCGCAGGGGCACCCATCGGTCGGCGGACGGGTTGGGGCTGCCTTCCAGTTGGGCCAGGATCAACAGGTCGGCGACCAGCGTCTGCATGCGGTGGGTCTGCTGGGACATCAATTCGATCACCCGGCGCCGCTCCACCTCGGTCAGCGGCAGCGAGCCGAGCGTCTCGATGAAGCCCGAGAGCACCGTCAGCGGCGTGCGGATCTCGTGCGACACGTTGGCCACGAAATCGCGCCGCATGGCTTCGTTGCGGTCGCGTTCGGTGATGTCCTGCGTCAAGACCAGTTTCATGCCCTCGCCGTAGGGGCGGATCAGCACCGACAGCAGGCGGTGCACGCCCATGCCCTGCATCGTGATCGGATCGTCGAACGACTGGGACTGCAGGTAGGCCACGAACACCGGGGCGCGGACCAGGTTGGTGACGTGCTGCCGGCGGTCGCGCTGCGGATTCAGCCCGAAGTGGCCGGCGGCCACCGAATTGCACCATTCGATCTGCCCGCCCGCGTCGAGCATCATCACGCCGTTGGGCGAGGCTTCGATCGCGGAGAGGAACTGGTCGAGGCGGTCGCGCTCGACGTTGAGCTGCTTCTCCAGGAGGCGCGAAGCGCGCTCGACGCGGTAACCCACCTCGCCCCAGAACCCGGCGTTGCGCGGGGCGGGTGTCTGATCCGGCTGGCGCAGCCAGTTCATGAAACGCTGGCCCCGCACGGCGTCGCGCACCACGCTCAGCGCGGCGCCCACGGCGGCGCCGAGCACCGCCAGCAGCGTCGGCGCGTGCAATCCGCTGCCGACGATGAAACCCGACAGGCCACCCAGCAGCGCGAACGCGGCGCTCCAGGCCAGCCGCCCCAACAAACCAGTCATCGGTGAAGAACCCTTGGGAAAACGACGCGGGCGGGCCGAGAGCCCCTCATCAGCCTGCGGCGACCGCCGCCTGCTGCGTCAAGCGGTAGCCGGCGCCGCGGACGGTTTCGATCATCCGCGAGCACTGGACCGTTTCCAGAGCCTCGCGCAGGCGCTTGACGTGGACGTCGACGGTGCGTTCTTCGATGAAGACATGGTCGCCCCAGACGCGGTCCAAGAGCTGGGCGCGGCTGTGCACGCGCTCCGGGTGGGTCATGAAGAAATGCAGCAGGCGGAACTCGGTCGGCCCGACCTTGACCTCCTTGTCGTCGCGCGTCACCCGGCGGGTGGCGGGGTCGACGTTCAGCCCACCGACGCTCACCACGGTGTCGAGCGCCTCGGGCGCCTTGCGCCTGAGCACGGCCCGGATGCGTGCCAGCAGCTCGTTGGTCGAAAAGGGTTTGGTCAGGTAGTCGTCGGCGCCGGCGTCCAGGCCTGCGACCTTGTCGCCCTCCTCGGCCCGGGCGGTGAGCATGATGATGGGCAGATCCTTGGTACGGGACTGCGAGCGCCAGCGCTTGGCCAGCGCGACGCCGGGCTGGCCGGGCAGCATCCAGTCCAGCACGACCAGGTCGGGAAGCACACGGTCCACCTCGGACGCCGCCTGGTCGGCGGTGGCGGCCATGGTCACCTCGAAACCGGCGTGCCGCAGATTGATAGAGATCAGCTCGGCGATCGCCGGCTCGTCTTCCACCACCAACACCTTGCTCATCGTTTCCTCCGAAGCCGCGGCCGGGCCGCGGCCGCTTGGTTGCTACTTCATCATGCTTTCGACGGCATCGACGGGGTTGTGGCGCACGTCGGTGCCTTTGACCACGTAGATGATGACCTCGGCCAGGTTCTTGGCGTGGTCGCCCACGCGCTCGATGGCCTTGGCGACGAAGACCAGGTCGATGCTGGAGGAGATGGTGCGCGGGTCCTCCATCATGAACGTGATGAGCTTGCGCAGCAGTCCTTCGAACTCCTGGTCGATCTGGTCGTCCTGCTTGAGCACTTCGAGCGCGCGGTCGACGTCCAGCCGGGCGAAGGCGTCCAGCGCCTTGCGCAGCTGCGCCACCGCCAGCTCGGATTCGAACGACAGGTCGCTCACCGGCAGCCGCATGCGGCTGGAGACGCCGGAGTTGATCAACCGCTGCACCGTGCGCGCCACACGGGCCGCCTCGTCGCCCACGCGTTCGAGGTTGGCGATGGCCTTGCTGATGGCGATCAGCAGGCGCAGGTCGCGGGCGGTGGGCTGGCGGCGGGCGATGATGCTGGACAGGTCGCGGTCGATCTCGACCTCCATCGCGTTGACCACTTCTTCCTTGGTCAGCACCTGCGAGGCGATCTCGCCGCTGAAGTTCGTCAGCGCGTAGACCGCCTGGGACACCTGGGACTCCACCAGGCCGCCCATTTCCAGCACGCGCGTCGAGATGGCGCTGAGCTCGGCATCGAACTGCGTGGACATGTGTTTTTCCGTCATGGCATTCCCTCGTCTCGGTCGGGTTGAACGGCGGCCCTCAGCCGAAGCGGCCGGTGATGTAGTCCTCAGTGTCCTTCTTCTTGGGCTTCATGAACAGCTCGGAAGTCGGGCCGAATTCCACGAGGTCGCCGAGGTACATGTAGGCGGTGTAGTCCGAGCAGCGCGCCGCCTGCTGCATGTTGTGGGTCACGATCACGACGGTGTAGTCGTTCTTCAATTCGTGGATCAGTTCCTCGATCTTGCCGGTGGAGATCGGGTCCAGGGCGGAGCAAGGCTCGTCCAGCAGCAGCACTTCGGGCTTGATGGCGATGCCGCGGGCGATGCACAGGCGCTGCTGCTGGCCGCCGGACAGGCCGGATCCGCTCTGGTTGAGCTTGTCCTTGACCTCGTTCCACAGGGCGGCCTTCTTCAGCGCCCACTCGACGCGCTCGTCCATCTCGACGCGCGGCAGCGACTCGAACAGCTGCACGCCGAAGGCGATGTTGTCGTAGATCGACATCGGGAAAGGCGTGGGTTTCTGGAACACCATGCCCACCTTGGCGCGGATCAGCGACACGTCGAACTTGGACTGCAGCACGTTCTCGCCGTCCAGCACGATCTCGCCCTCGGCGCGCTGCTCCGGGTAGAGCTCGAACATGCGGTTGAACGTGCGCAGGAGCGTGGACTTGCCGCAACCCGAGGGGCCGATGAACGCGGTGACCTTCTTCTCGGGGATCTCGAGGTTGATGTTCTTCAGCGCATGGAACTTGCCGTAATAGAAGTTCAGGTTGCGCACCGAGAGCTTGACCTTCTCGGCCGCGCGGGTGTCGACTTTGGTTTCCATGGGGATGGTGTCCTCGGGATCGATCGAATCAGTTTTTGCGGCGGAACATGACCCGCGCCAGGATGTTGAGGGCCAGCACGCCGAGCGTGATCAGGAACACGCCCGCCCAGGCCAGCTTCTGCCAGTTCTCGTACGGGCTCATCGCGAACTTGAAGATCGTCACCGGCAGGCTGGCCATCGGCTCGGCCAGGCTCGACGTCCAGAACTGGTTGGACAGCGCGGTGAACAGCAGCGGCGCCGTCTCGCCGGCGATGCGGGCGAAGGCCAGCAGCACGCCGGTGATGACGCCGGCGCGGGCGGCGCTCAGGGTGATCTTCAGGATGACCTTCCACTTCGGCGTGCCCAGCGCGTAGGCGGCTTCGCGAAGGGCGTTGGGGATCAGGGCGAGCATGTTCTCGGTGGTGCGGATCACCACCGGGATCACGATCAGCGCGAGCGCCAGGATGCCGGCGAAAGCGGAGAACTTGCGCATCTGCGCCACCACCACCGAATAGATGAACAGCCCGATCACGATCGACGGCGCCGACAGCAGGATGTCGTTGATGAAGCGCACCGCGTTGCCCAGCCAGCTGTTGCGGCCGTACTCGGCCAGGTAGATGCCGGCCAGGATGCCGATCGGCGTGCCCAGCATCGTGGCCAGGGTCACCATGACCAGGGAACCGAAGATCGCGTTGAGCAGGCCGCCCTCGGCCATCGGAGGCGGCGTCATCTGCGTGAACACGGTGAGCGCCAGGCCGTCCACGCCCATGATCAAGGTCTGCAGGAGGATCCAGGCCAGCCAGAACAGGCCGAAGGCCATCGCGCCCATCGACAGGGTCAGGGCCACCACGTTCACGACTTTGCGGCGCTTGTGCTTGGCCAGCTTCTGCGGCGCCATCGAGACGGCTTGGCTCATGAGCGGGCTCCTTCGTTCTTGCGCAGCCTCGACAGCAGCAGCTTGGACAACGACAGCACCACGAAGGTGATGAAGAACAGCACGAGGCCGAGGTAGATCAGGGAAGCCTGGTGCAGGCCGGGCGAAGCTTCGGCGAATTCATTGGCCAGCGCGGACGTGATGCTGTTGGCCGCGGCGAAGAGCGACACGCTGTCGAGCTGGTTGAAGTTGCCGATCACGAAGGTGACCGCCATCGTCTCGCCCAGCGCTCGGCCCAGGCCGAGCATGATCCCGCCGATCACGCCGGTCTTCGTGTAAGGGAGCACCACCTTGAAGACGACCTCCCAGGTGGTGGCGCCCAGGCCGTAGGCCGACTCCTTCAGCATGCTGGGGGTGACTTCGAACACGTCCCGCATCACCGAAGCGATGAAGGGGATGATCATGATGGCCAGGATGATGCCGGCCGACAGCACGCCGATGCCGACCGGGGCGCCGGTGACCAGCTCCTTGAGCACCGGCACATTGCCGAGCAGGCCCTGCATCGGGATCTGCACATAGGTGGACAGCACCGGCGCGAACACCAGCAGCCCCCACATCCCGTAAACGATGGACGGCACGGCGGCCAGCAGCTCGATCGCCACGCCGAGCGGGCGCCGCAGCCAGTTCGGCGACATCTCGGTCAGGAACAGCGCGATGCCGAAGCTCACGGGCACGGCGATCACCAGGGCGATTAGGGAGGTGATCAGCGTGCCGTAGATCATCACCAGGCCGCCGTAGCTTTCCTTGACGGGGTCCCATTCGCTGCGCCACAGGAAGCTCAACCCGTATTCATGGATGGCGGGCCAGGCGCCGATGACCAGCGAGACGATGATCCCGGCCAGCAGGCTCAGCGTGAGCCAGGCGGCGCCATGGGCGCAAAGCGCGAAGATGCGGTCCGGCCAGGGGGAAGTGCGCCTCACCGTGGGCGGCGAGTTCATGGGGTCAGACCGGTCCATCTCGTTCTTGTCAAATGGAGAGGCTGGGAGTGTAGCGGCCACGTTGCCTCCGATAGAGGGTGGATCGGCGTCTTCGTCAAGGTGTGCGGGCGGGGCTCGGGGCCCCGCCCGGACGGCTTCTCACCGTCAGTGCGGGGTCACTTGAATGCGACGGCCTTGCCGGCGGCGTCCTTGACCTCGCCCCACTGCTTGCGCACCAGTTGCTTGACGCTGTCGGGCAGGGCGACGTACTCCAGGTCGGTGGCCATCTGGTCGCCGTTGGCGTAGGCCCAGTCGAAGAACTTGAGCGTGTTGGCGGCCTGGGCGGGCTTGTCCTGGGCCTTGTGCATCATGATGAAGGTCGCGCCGGTGATCGGCCAGGCATCCTTGCCGGACTGCTCGGTGAGCACCTGGTAGAACGACTTGGACCATTCGGCGTTCGCGGCCGCGGCTTTGAAGTTGACATCGTCGGGCCCGACGAAGTTGCCGTCCTTGTTGCGCAGCAGGGCGTAAGTCATCTTGTTCTGCTTCACATAGGCGTATTCGACGTAGCCGATCGAGTTGGGCAGACGGCCAACGAAAGCGGCCACACCTTCGTTGCCCTTGCCACCGGCGCCGATCGGCCAGTTCACGGCCGTGCCCTCGCCCACCTTGCTCTTCCATTCGGCGTTCACCTTGGAGAGGTAGTTGGTGAAGATGAAGCTGGTGCCGGAGCCGTCGGCGCGGCGCACCACTTGGATCTGCGCGTCGGGCAGCGACACGCCGGGATTCAGCGCGGTGACGGCCGCGTCGTTCCACTTCGTGATCTTGCCCAGGTAGATGTTGCCGAGGACCTGGCCGCTCAGCTTGATCTGGCCGGGGGCGATGCCGGCGATGTTGACGACAGGCACCACGCCGCCGATCACCGTCGGGAACTGGACCAGGCCGTCCTTGGCCAATTCTTCGTCGGTCAGAGGCGCATCGGAGGCGCCGAAGTCCACCGTCTTGCCGCGGATCTGGCGCAGGCCTGCACCGGAACCGACGGACTGGTAGTTGATGCGGGCGCCGGTGGCCTTGTTGTAGGCGTCGGCCCATTTGGCGTAAAGCGGCGCGGGGAAGCTGGCGCCTGCACCGGTCACATCCTGGGCCAGCACGGCGGTGGTGCAAAAACCAAGGGCGATCGCACCGACAGTGCTGCGGAACAAGGAAGAGGTCATGGGCTCGCCTTTCAATCCTTCGAGGGGTGGTGGGTTGGGATCGGCGAGACTTTAGGAGCCTTTTGTGACAACCCTGTGACGTGAGCGGCGACAGCGGTCACCCATACCGGGAGTCTGAAGGTTTTCCCTTTCCAGACAAGCACTTAGGGTGTCACATTGGATTCATGACATCGTCACAAAACGAAGTGGATGTCAATCTTTCGGCGGATGCCGGAACGACGGCACGGCGTCCGGCCCGGATGCGTCTTCGAGGGGATGGGCGGTGGAATCGGGACGAATGGGGCGGCTTCCGGCAAGGGGCGCCAACCGCCTGCTGCCCGTCAGATACCACTGCTTGACTTCATCGACCCAATCCGCCGACACGCCTGTTTCCAGGGGGGCGGGAGCGCCGGGCGGTGCCATGGGCTTGTCGGGTGCGGAGCGGTTCCAATGTGACACTTGCTTGTCTCCTTTGTCGCGCCCGGACGCCCGATGAGCCGATGGACCCATCATGCGGCGGCGAGCAAGCTGTTCAAAACGACAAGCAAGAGCAGTGCCTGCGAGGAAACCGCCACGGGATCGCGGACGGCATCGGAAATCAGCCGTGCGTTGCGACAAAAGCCGACGACCGTCGGCGTACCGAGCGGCAGGTCGGCACGCCTCTTTTTTGTTCCCTCAATGCGCTGCGGCCCCGGCGGACTCGCCGGGCCGGCGCAATGTGGAAGCAATGCGCTCGGCGCACTCCCGGGCCTGCCCTGCCTCCCGGGCTTCGACCATCACCCGCACCAGCGGCTCGGTGCCGGAAGGCCGGATCAGCACCCGGCCGTCTGAACCCAGCTCCTTGAGCACCGCCGCCTGGGCCTCCTCCAGGCCGGGGCTGGATTTCCAGTCCTGGCCGGGCTGCAGCCTGACATTGACCAGGGTTTGCGGGAACAGCACCACCTTTTCCAATTGCTGGGCCAGGGAACGCCCGCTGCGCTTGACCGTCTGCAGCACCTGCAGCGCGCTGACGATGCCGTCGCCGGTGGTGTGCTTGTCGAGCGCCAGCAAATGGCCCGACCCTTCCCCGCCCAGCAGCCAACCGCGCGCGGCGAGTTCTTCCAGGACATAGCGGTCGCCCACCTTCGCCCGGATGAAATCCACGCCGGACGAGCGCACCGCCAACTCCACCGCCATGTTGGTCATCAAAGTTCCGACGACGCCCGGCACGGCCTGCCCCTGGGCCAGCCTGTCGGCCAGCATGAGGTAAAGCAACTCGTCCCCGTTGTAGAGCCGGCCTGCCGCATCGACGAGTTGCAGGCGGTCGGCATCGCCGTCCAGGGCGACGCCATAGTCGGCGCCGTGCTCCTTGACCGCCTGCAGCAGCGCTTCCGGCGCGGTCGCGCCGAAGCCTTTGTTGATGTTGAAACCGTCCGGCTGGCAGCCGATGGAAACGACTTCGGCGCCCAACTCGTGGAAAACATCGGGCGCGACATGGTAGGCGGCGCCATGGGCGGCGTCGACGACGATCTTCAGGCCTTTGAGCGTCAGGTCGCTGTCGATCGTGCTTTTGCAAAACTCGATGTAACGGCCTTGCGCGTCCCCGAGGCGCCGCGCGCGGCCCAGCGCCGCGGAATCCACCCACTGCCGCGGCTCGCCGATGGCCGTTTCGACGCTTTGCTCCCAGGCGTCCGGCAGTTTCTCTCCGCGTGCGGAGAAGAATTTCACCCCGTTGTCGCCGAAGGGGTTGTGGGATGCGCTGATGACGACGCCGAGGCTCAAGCGCAATGCCCGGGTCAGATAAGCCACCCCTGGGGTCGGCAGCGGCCCCGTCAGCAGCACATCCACGCCGGCGGATGCGAAACCCGCCTCCAAAGCCGATTCGATCATGTAGCCGGAAACCCGGGTGTCCTTGCCGATCAGCACGGTCGGCCGGCTCTCCGTCTGCCGCAGGACCCGGCCCACGGCGTGGCCCAGGCGCAGCATGAAATCAGCGGTGATGGGGTATTGGCCCACAGTGCCGCGGATGCCGTCGGTTCCGAAATAGTTGCGACTCGCTGTCATGGCTGCCTGCCTCCTGTTCTTATGGCGACTGAACGCTGTCCTGATCGACGATGGCCGGGCACCCGGCACCACCGCCAGCGCGGCATTGTCTGTCATGCAAGCGGGTTTCCCTGCGCGGCACCGGCTTCATTTCAGTGCCAAATTTCCCGCGGCGGCCCAGACTTTCAAGGCATCCACCGTTTGGGCGACGTCGTGCACGCGGACGACGCGCGCGCCGCGGTGCACCGCGGCCAAGGCCGCCGCCAGGCTGGCGGCCGAGCGCTGGCCCACCGGGCGGCCGGTGAGTTCGCCGAGCGTGGATTTGCGGGACCACCCCACGAGCAAAGCATGGCCCAGCGCCAAGAACTCGTCCTGGCGCCGGAGCAGGCTCCAGTTGTCCTGCGGCGTCTTGCCGAAGCCGATGCCGGGGTCCAGCACCACCCGCTCGGGCGCCACACCGGCCGCCCGCAGGCTCCGCGCGCGAAGCCTGAGGAAGTCCGCCACCTGGCCGACGACGTCGCCGCCGGCGTAACTCGGCGCGACCTGCATGTCGGCGGGGCTGCCCTGCATGTGCATCAGGCAGACACCGCACGACGGATGCGCGGCGACCAGCTCCAGGGCGCCCTCGGCGCGCAATGCATGGATGTCATTGACGATGTCCACACCGATGTCGAGCGCCTTGCGCATCAGCTCGGGTTTGACGGTGTCGAGGGAAACCGGGCATCCCATGCCCAGGGCGGCCTGCAGCACGGGCCAGACGCGCCGCGTCTCTTCTTCCAACGGGACCGCCTGGGCGCCGGGCCGGCTGGATTCGCCCCCGATGTCCAGGATGTCCGCGCCGTCGCGCAGCAGCTGTTCGCAATGACGGATGGCCGACCGCGCGTCCCGGCCCACATCGCCATGGGCCCCCCCATCGGAAAAAGAGTCGGGCGTGACATTGACGATGCCCATCACCCGCGGCGTGGACAGGTCTATCCGGTGGCGGGTGGTTTGCCAGGTGTCCATCGGCGGTTGAAAGTGAAAACTCGGGCCTGGATGAAGAAACGGGGCCGAAGCCCCGTTTGACGCGTCGAAAGGCTGCCCGGCGCGGTCGTCGTCAAGCCGCGGCCGGCGCGCCGTCGGCGACCGGAGCAGCGGGCCCGCCACCGGGAGGCCGGTTGTTCGCGCCAGGCGTCCAGTCCTTGGGCGGACGCGGCGGACGGCCGCTCATGATGTCGTCGATCTGCTCCGAATCGATGGTTTCCCATTCCAGCAGGGCCTTGGCCATCACGTGCATCTTGTCCTGGTTGTCTTCGATGAGCTTGCGGGCGATGTGGTACTGCTCGTCGATGATGCGGCGGATCACCGCATCGACCTTGCGCATCGTCTCTTCGGACATCGACGTCGTCTTCGTGACGGACCGCCCCAGGAACACTTCGCCTTCGTTCTCGGCATAGACCATCGGGCCGAGCTCGTCGGTCATGCCGTAGCGGGTGACCATGTCGCGGGCGATCTGGGTGGCCCGCTCGAAGTCGTTGGAGGCGCCGGTGGTCATCTGGTTCATGAACACCTCTTCCGCGATGCGCCCGCCGAACAGCACCGAAATGGTGGAAAGCATGCGCTCCTTGTCGAGGCTGTAGCGGTCGTTCTCGGGCAGTTGCATCGTCACGCCCAGCGCGCGGCCGCGGGGGATCACCGTGACCTTGTGCACCGGATCGGTCTTGGGCATCAACCGCGCCACCAGGGCATGGCCCGCTTCGTGGTAGGCGGTGTTCTTGCGCTCTTCCTCCGGCATGATCATGGACTTGCGCTCGGGGCCCATCATGATCTTGTCCTTGGCCTTCTCGAAGTCGGCCATCTCGACGACCCGGCCATTCCGGCGGGCGGCGAAAAGCGCGGCTTCGTTGACCAGGTTGGCCAGATCGGCGCCCGAGAAACCCGGCGTGCCGCGCGCCAGGATGTCGGCGCGGATGTCCTGGCCCACCGGCACCTTGCGCATGTGGACGTTGAGGATCTGCTCGCGGCCGCGCACGTCGGGCAGGGTCACGTAGACCTGGCGGTCGAAGCGGCCGGGGCGCAGCAAGGCGGGGTCGAGGATGTCGGGGCGGTTGGTCGCGGCCATCACGATCACGCCGAGGTTGGTCTCGAAGCCGTCCATCTCGACCAGCATCTGGTTCAGGGTCTGCTCGCGCTCGTCGTTGCCGCCGCCCAGGCCGGCGCCACGGTGGCGGCCGACAGCGTCGATTTCGTCGACGAAGATGATGCAAGGCGCGCTCTTCTTGGCCTGCTCGAACATGTCGCGAACGCGGGCCGCGCCCACGCCGACGAACATCTCGACGAAGTCGGAGCCCGAAATGCTGAAGAAAGGCACCTTGGCCTCGCCGGCGATCGCCTTGGCCAGCAGGGTCTTGCCGGTGCCGGGAGGGCCGACCAGCAGGACGCCGCGGGGGATGCGGCCGCCCAATTTCTGGAACTTCTGCGGGTCTTTCAGGAAGTCGACCAGTTCCTTGACCTCTTCCTTGGCCTCGTCGCAACCGGCGACGTCGGCGAAGGTGGTGGAATTGTTGGCCTCGTCGAGCATCCGCGCCTTGGACTTGCCGAAGCTGAACGCCCCGCCCTTGCCGCCGCCCTGCATCTGGCGCATGAAATAGATCCAGACGCCGATCAGCAGCAGCATCGGCCCCCACGAGACCAGGATGCTCATGAGGATCGACGGCTCTTCGCGCGGCTTGACGTCGAATTTCACGCCGTTGTTGATCAGGTCGCCCACCAGGCCGCGATCGAGGTAGGTGGCGGTGCTGCGCAAGCGCTTGTCGTCCGAGGTGACGGCCACGATCTCGGTGCCAGCCGGGCCTTCCTGCAGGACGACGCTCTTGATGCGCTTGCTGCGCACCTCTTCGAGGAAATCGGAATAGCCGATCTGGTTGGCCTGGGCTGCGCCGCGGTCGAACTGTTTGAACACCGTGAACAGCACCAGCGCAATCACCAACCACACAGCGACTTTAGAAAACCATTGATTGTTCACCGCGCGTCCTTCTTTCCATTAGCTTCCGCTTCAAGGCGCGTGCCCGGCGCATTTTTTTCATGCGCGCGCAAGCATTTGCCGCCACGGTCGGTATATGAGGCGTAGTTTATGCCAGTCAAGCCCGCGGCAAGCCGCGAATATCCACGGCATAGATGTGTCTTCTTGACGGAATGGCATCGAACCGGGGGGATTGCCCTAGGGTTTTCACCGTTTCGGGCCAATGCCGACGAGGAATGTTTCGGACGACCTGTCCCGGGAAGCCTTCGGTTTCACGGGTTTGACCACTTTGAAACTGTCCTTGAAGAGTTTGACGACTTCGGCGTGGCCGCTGCCATGGAAAACCTTGCACACCAGCGCCCCCTTGTCGATGAGGTGGTCCAAGGCGAAAGCCACCGCCAACTCGACCAGGTGCACCATGCGCGCGGCGTCCGCGCTCTCGATGCCCGACAAGTTGGGGGCCATGTCGGAGATCACCACATCCACGGACCGGCCCTGCAACGCCTCGTGCAACTGGGCCGCCACCGACTCCTCGCGGAAATCCCCCTGGATGAAATGAACGCCTTCGATCGGCTCGAATTCGAGGATGTCCAGCGCGATGATGGCGCCTTGCAATTCGCCGACGGCGGCCCCGCCGACGCCCGCCTGCCGGGGCGCGAATTTGCGCCGGACGTACTGGCTCCATGCGCCCGGCGCGGCCCCCAGGTCGACCACCGTCTGGCCGGGTTTCAACAGGCCGAAAGCTTCGTCGATTTCCTTGAGTTTGTAGGCGGCCCGGGCGCGGTAGCCGTCTTTCTGAGCCAATTTCACGTAGGGGTCGCCCACGTGGTCATGCAACCAGGCCTTTACTTTCTTACTTTTGGATTGGATTTTCATACTGCCTTGATAATAGGCGGATGCCTGCCCTCATCCTGACCACGGCGGAACGCCGTTCCAAGCGCGCCGACGCACACCACCTGAATCCCATCGTCCTCATCGGCAACGAAGGCTTGACCGCCTCCGTCAAGAAGGAAATCGACGCCGCCTTGAACGCCCACGGTTTGATCAAGGTTCGCGTGTTCTCCGACGAACGCGCCACCCGCGAATCCATGTTCACCGAACTGGCGGACGCTTTGGACGCCGCGCCGGTTCAACACATCGGCAAGCTGCTGGTGTTCTGGCGCCCGGTGCCCGAGAAGGAAAAGGTCGAGCGCGAAGGGCGCATGCCGGGCCCGAAAGTCGTCAAAGTGGTGAAGTTCTCCAAGAGCGGCAACCACCGCGCTCAGGTGAAGAAAATCACCATCCTAGGCAACGAGCGGCTGGCGGCCGGCGGCGAGGTCAAGCGCGCGAGGAAACGCAACACCAGCGTGAAGAAGACCGCGGCCGAGTGACGCCTCGCCGGGCTTGGGCCCGGGGTGAGGTCAGGGCCGATGCGCCGACAAGCGCCAGCCCAGGGCGCCGACCAGCAAAGCCTTCACCGAGAAAAAAACCATCGACACGCCGTGCCAGGCGGCGAACGGCCAAGCCGTCTGGCCGGCTTTCGCCTGCGCCAGGATGGGCTGCAGCGCGAAATAACCCGCCACCGTGCAGAACACGGCGGCGAACACCAGGATCGTCTCGGCATTGACCTTGGCGCCCTCCGCCCTGCCGCGCAGCGCGATCAACAAGAACGCGCCGAAGGCCAGGCCCGCATGCGCCTCCTGTTTGAAGACCCGGCTGACGAAGCGCCCCGCCTGGTCGTGCGGCAGCACGGCGAATGCGCTGGGCGCCGCTGAAAGCGCCAGCGTCAGCAGCAGGCCCAGCCAGCACAGCGCCACCACCAGCGCCAAGCGCCGGGCGGTGCCGCCCGGCCGCGGCGCGGCTGCCGTGTCAGAGATAGCGCACCCCGACGATCTCGTAGTGCTTGACGCCGCCGGGCGCCTGCACGTCTGCCACGTCGCCGGCTTCCTTGCCGATCATGGCCCGGGCGATCGGGGAGCTGATGGAGATCAGGCCTTGCTTGAGGTCGGCCTCGTCGTCGCCGACGATCTGGTAGGTCACGGCCGCGCCGCTGTCCTCGTCCTCCAGGTCGACCGTCGAGCCGAAGACCACGCGGCCGCCGGCATCCAGCGTGGACGGGTCGATGATCTGGGCGGTGGCCAGCTTGCCCTCGATCTCGAGGATGCGGCCTTCGATGAAGCCTTGCTTGTCCTTGGCGGCGTCGTACTCCGCGTTCTCGGACAGGTCGCCCTGCGCGCGAGCTTCGGCGATGGCCTGGATGACCGCGTGGCGCTCGACCGACTTGAGCCGGTGCAGCTCTTCCTTGAGTTTCTCCGCGCCGCGTTTGGTGATGGGGATGGTGTTCATCGCAAATCCTGAAGCCAAAAGTGAGGCCGCCGCCAGGAATCCTGGCGGCGGGCTGGTACATCGAACAATGGGACGAGTTTAGTTCAACTCGGCGTGCAGCTCTTGCAGGGACTTCACCACCAGGTCGTCCTGGTGCTTCATGCCTTCCACCGCGGCCTCGCACCCCGCCATGCTGGTGTAGTAGGTGATGCGGTTGGCCAGGGCGGCCTGCCGGATGTGGCGGGAATCCGCGATGGCGGTGCGGGTTTCGTCCACGGTGGTGAACACCAGCTGGATCTCGCCCGCTTTGAGCATGTCGACGATGTTGGGCCTGCCGTCCTTGACCTTGTTGACGGTTCGCACGGGCACGCCGCCGGCGGCGATGGCGGCCGCGGTGCCCTTGGTCGCCACCAATTGGTAACCCAACGCGTGCAGGTCGCGGGCGACCGCCACGGTGCGGTCCTTGTCGGTGTTCTTCACCGTCAGGCAGACCGTGCCGCTGGCGGGCAGGCGCGAGCCCGCGCCGAGCTGGCTCTTCAGCATGGCTTCTCCGAAGGTGCGGCCGGCGCCCATCACTTCGCCGGTCGAACGCATCTCGGGGCCGAGGATCGGGTCGACGCCGGGGAACTTGTTGAACGGGAACACCGCTTCCTTGACGCTGAAGTAAGGCGGCACCACCTCGACCGGCGGCCGGCCGTTGAGCGCCTTCTGGTCCTTCAGCGGCTGGCCCACCATGCAGCGGGCGGCGATCTTGGCCAGCGGCTGGCCGGTGGCCTTGGACACGAAAGGCACCGTGCGCGAGGCGCGCGGGTTCACTTCGAGCACGTAGACGATGGCTTGCGCGCCTTCGCCCTGGATGGCGAATTGCACGTTCATCAAGCCTTTGACCTTCAGCGCGCGCGCCATCAGCACCGTCTGCCGGCGCAGTTCGTCCTGCAGCGCCGCGGGCAGCGAGTAAGGCGGCAGCGAGCAGGCGGAGTCGCCGGAGTGGATGCCGGCCTGCTCGACGTGCTCCATGATGCCGCCGATCATGCAGCCTTCGGGACCATCGGTGCCGTCGGCGATGCAGTCCACGTCCACTTCGATCGCGTCGTCCAGGAAACGGTCGAGCAAGACCGGCGACTTCTCGCTGACCTTGACCGCCTCGCGCATGTAGCGCTCCAGGTCCTTGTCGCCGTGCACGATCTCCATCGCCCGGCCGCCGAGCACATAGCTCGGGCGCACCACCAGCGGGTAGCCGATCTCATGGGCCAGGCTGAGCGCCTGCTCCTCGGTGCGCGCGGTGCGGTTGGGCGGCTGCTTCAGGCCCAGGGAATGCAGCAGCGCCTGGAAGCGCTCGCGGTCTTCGGCGACGTCGATGCTGTCGGGCGAGGTGCCGACGATGGGCACGCCTGCGCGCTCCAGGTCGAGGGCCAGTTTCAGCGGCGTCTGGCCGCCGTACTGCACGATCACGCCGAAAGGCTTTTCCTTGTCGACGATCTCGAGCACGTCCTCCAGCGTGACGGGCTCGAAGTAGAGGCGGTCGGAGGTGTCGTAGTCGGTGGAGACGGTCTCCGGGTTGCAGTTGACCATGATGGTCTCGTAGCCGTCTTCGCGCATCGCCAGCGCCGCGTGCACGCAGCAGTAGTCGAACTCGATGCCCTGGCCGATGCGGTTGGGGCCGCCGCCGAGCACCATGATCTTCTTCTTGCCGGTGGGCGCCGCCTCGCATTCCTCGTCATAAGTGGAATACATGTAGGCGGTCTGGGTCGCGAACTCGGCCGCGCAGGTGTCCACCCGCTTGTAGACCGGGCGCACGTTCAACGCGTGGCGCTTGGCGCGAACTTCGTGCTGGTTGGTCTGCAGCAGCTTGGCCAGGCGCCTGTCGGAGAAGCCCTTTTGCTTGAGGAAGCGCAGCTCGGCGGCCGTCAGGGCGTCCAGCTCGCGCTGGGCCACCAGGTCTTCGGTCTTCACCAGGTCTTGGATCTGCGCCAGGAACCATGGGTCGATCGAGGTCTCCTCGAACACTTCCTGCAGGCTCAGGCCGATGCGGAAGGCGTCGGCCACGTACAGGATGCGCTCGGGGCCGGCTTCGCCGATCTCCTCGATGATCTCGTCGCGGTCGGTGCTGCGCTCGGTCAGGCCGTCGATGCCGGTCTCCAGGCCGCGCAGCGCCTTCTGGAAGCTTTCCTGGAAAGTGCGGCCCATGGCCATCACTTCGCCCACCGACTTCATCTGCGTGGTCAGGTGGGAATCGGCCGCCGGGAACTTCTCGAAGGCGAAGCGCGGGATCTTGGTGACGACGTAGTCGATGCTGGGCTCGAAGCTGGCCGGCGTGGCGCCGCCGGTGATGTCGTTGCGCAGCTCGTCGAGGGTGTAGCCCACCGCCAGCTTGGCCGCCACCTTGGCGATCGGGAAGCCGGTAGCCTTGGATGCAAGGGCCGACGAACGCGACACGCGCGGGTTCATCTCGATGACGACCATGCGGCCGTCTTTCGGGTTGATGGAGAACTGCACGTTGGAGCCGCCGGTGTCCACGCCGATCTCGCGCAGGATGGCGATGCTGGCGTTGCGCAGCAGCTGGTATTCCTTGTCGGTGAGCGTCTGCGAGGGCGCGACCGTGATCGAGTCGCCGGTGTGGATGCCCATCGGGTCCAGGTTCTCGATCGAGCAGACGATGATGCAGTTGTCCGCCTTGTCGCGGACGACCTCCATCTCGTATTCCTTCCAGCCGATGAGCGATTCCTCGATCAGCAGCTCCTTCGTGGGCGAAAGGTCCAGGCCGCGCTTGCAGATCTCTTCGAATTCGTCGGGGTTGTAGGCGATGCCGCCGCCGGTGCCGCCGAGCGTGAAGCTCGGGCGGATCACCATCGGGAAGCCGGAGCCGCCGATCTCGGCCTGGATGGACTTCTGCACGACCCAAGCCTCTTCCATCGAGTGGGCGATGCCGCTCTTGGCCGAACCCAGGCCGATCTTGGTCATCGCGTCCTTGAACTTCAGGCGGTCTTCGGCCTTTTCGATCGCGTGCTCGTTGGCGCCGATCATCTCGACGCCGTATTTCGCCAGCACGCCGTGCTTGTGCAGGTCCAGCGCGCAGTTCAAAGCCGTCTGGCCGCCCATGGTGGGCAGCACCGCCATTTTCTCGTCCGGAAAAGCCTGCCGCTCCTTGGCGATGATCTTCTCGACCACCTGCCAGGTGATGGGCTCGATGTAGGTGGCATCGGCCATGTTCGGGTCGGTCATGATGGTCGCGGGGTTGCTGTTGACCAGGATGACGCGGTAGCCCTCTTCGCGCAGCGCCTTGCAGGCCTGTGCGCCGGAGTAGTCGAATTCGCACGCCTGCCCGATGACGATGGGGCCGGCGCCGATGATGAGGATGGATTTCAGGTCGTTGCGCTTAGGCATGGCACGCCTCCCGCCGGGCCGCCCCAAGGGCGGCGTGCGCCCCCTCGGGGGGCAGTGCAGCGGCGCAGCCGCAAACGTGGGGGCTCATACTTTTTTCTCCATTAGCGCGATGAAGCGGTCGAACAGGTAGCCGATGTCATGGGGTCCGGGCGAGGCCTCCGGGTGGCCTTGGAAGCAGAAAGCAGGTCGATCGGTGCGGGCCAGGCCTTGCAAGGTGCCGTCGAAGAGCGAGACGTGGGTGGCGCGCAGGTTGGCCGGCAGCGACTTCTCGTCGACCGCGAAGCCGTGGTTCTGGCTGGTGATGCTGACGCGGCCGTTGTCGAGGTCTTTCACCGGGTGGTTGGCGCCGTGGTGGCCGAACTTCATCTTGAAGGTCCTGGCGCCGGAGGCCAGCGCCATGATCTGGTGACCCAGGCAGATGCCGAAGGTGGGCGTGCCGGTGTCGATCAGCTCGCGCGTGGCGGCGATGGCGTAATCGCAGGGTTCGGGGTCGCCCGGGCCGTTGCTCAGGAAGATGCCGTCGGGCTTGAGCTTGAGCACCTCAGCCGCAGGCGTCTGGGCGGGCACGACGGTGACCTTGCAGCCGCGGCTGGCCAACATGCGCAGGATGTTGCGCTTGACGCCGTAGTCGTAGGCCACCACGTGGAAGCGGGGCGACTCCTGCCGGCCGTAGCCGCTGCCCAGGGTCCATTCCGATTCCGTCCAGAGCGTGGTTTCCTTCTGGGACACCACTTTGGCCAGGTCCAGGCCCGTCATGCTGGGCGCGGCCTTGGCCTTGGCCACCGCGTCGGCGATGTCGGCGGCGCTGACGGCGTGCCCCGCGGGGAAGCTGACGATGCAGCCGTTCTGCGCGCCGGTGGTGCGCAGGACGCGCGTCAGGCGGCGGGTGTCGATGTCGGCGATCGCGACCGTGCCTTCGCGGTCGAGGTAGGCCGAAAGCGTCAGCCCCATGCGGAAGTTGGAGGCCAGCAAAGGCAGGTTTTTGATGATCAGGCCGGCAGCATGGACCTTCGAGGCTTCGACGTCTTCATCGTTCACGCCCGTGTTGCCGATGTGCGGATACGTCAGGGTGACGATCTGGCGGCAGTAGCTGGGGTCGGTGAGGATTTCCTGGTAACCGGTCAGCGACGTGTTGAACACGACTTCGCCGACGGTGTGGCCAGGAGCGCCGATGGAAGTGCCCTGAAAGATGGTGCCGTCTGCGAGTGCAAGCAGGGCGGGAGGCAGAACGGGCAGCACGGGAATCTCCGGTTTGTGCGCGCCCAGCTCGGCCTCGTCGGGCGCCATGTCGGGGGTGACATCGGGCGCCGTCCTGGCATGAGTCCGGTGGAGGAAACTGCGGTGGGTTTCGAGCAGGGCGGGTGGTTGCGGGTAAACCCGTCAAGTATAGCCGACCGGCCCGCTTTTAGCAGCCCCGCCAGCCCTTCCGATGCCTCCGCGGCGGCCTTCCGCCCGGAGATTTCACGCTTCCAGCGCGGCGATCCCGGCCTTGGCGATTTGGGCATCCTCGGTCGATTTCACGCCGCTCACCCCGATCGCGCCCAGGCAATGGCCCTGCACCATGATGGGCACGCCGCCTTCGAGCAGCCCCTCGATTTCAGGCGCGCTCAAGAAAGAAACGCGACCCTGGTTGATCAATTCCTCATAGATCCGGCTTTCCCGCCGGCCCAGCGCCGCCGTCCTCGCCTTGGCCGGCGCGATGTGCGAGGAGACCGGCGCGGCCCCGTCCAGCCGCTGCAGCCACAGCAAGTGGCCGCCCTCGTCGACGATGGCGAACGTGACCGCCCACTGGTTCCTGGAAGCCTCCTGCTCGCAGGCCGCGGCCATGCGCTTGATGTCGTCGAGGGTCAATGCTGGTTTTTGAATCATGGGTTTTCACTCGGTATGACGAAATAGAAGTCGCCGAACTGTACCCAACCCTTTCTCGGATTTCCCGCCGGTTTTCGCAAAAGAGCCCCACCCAGGGCCGCGAAGGAATCAGCCATTTCCATCATGGAATTGAAATGGTTTGCGGAGTCGCCAATTAAAATCAGCCGTCGCAAGCCAGTGGTTTGCATCAACCCTATCGGAGTATCAATCCATGAACCAAAGCCTGCAAAACGCCTACGCCGGGGTTTCCGGGTATGGCTCTTCCGTCGAACAACGCAACCGCGTGCTGCGCAACACCTATTGGCTGCTGGCCTTGTCCATGGTGCCGACGGTGCTGGGCGCCTGGCTCGGCGTGGCCACCGGCATCGCCCGCGCCATGTCGCCGGGCGTCAGCATGGTGGTGTTCCTGGCCGGCGCGTTCGGCTTCATGTTCGCGATCGAGAAGACCAAGAATTCCGCCGCGGGCGTGCCGGTCCTGCTCGGCTTCACCTTCTTCATGGGGCTGATGCTGTCGCGCCTGGTGGGCGTGGTGCTCGGCCTGAACAACGGCGCCAGCCTCATCATGACGGCGTTCGCCGGCACCGGCGTCATCTTCCTGGGCATGGCCACGCTGTCGTCCGTCATCAAGCGCGACCTGAGCGCGATGGGCAAATGGCTGTTCATCGGGGCGATCATGCTGCTCGTGGCCGGCATCGCGAACTTCTTCATCCAATCGGGCCCGCTGATGATCACGCTGTCGGTGCTGGCGATCGGCATCTTCTCGGCTTTCATCCTGTACGACCTGAAGCAGGTGCAGGACGGCTACGAGACCAACTACATCACCGCCACGCTGCACGTGTACCTGAGCATCTACAACGTGTTCCAGTCGCTGCTGGCGATCCTGGGCATGACCAGCAGCAGCGATTGACCGTCACCCGCCCGTCCCCGGTCGGAAAAAAAGGCCCCGCATCGCGGGGCCTTTTGTTTTTCGCCGACCGATCCGCGCCTGGGCTCAGCCGCCGCGCTCGAACACCGCGATGCTTTCCACATGCGCGGTGTGCGGGAACATGTTCACCGCGCCCGCCGCGGTGCAGCGGTAACCCGCCTGGTGCACCAGCAGGCCGGCGTCCCGCGCGAGCGTGGCGGGGTTGCAGCTCACGTAGACGATGCGCCCGGGCGGCAGGTAGCCGGGCGCAAGCGATGGGTCGTTGTGGATGTCGGCCAGGGCTTTGGCCAAGGCAAAGGCCCCTTCCCTCGGTGGGTCGACCAGCCATTTCTCGGCGTGCCCATGGGCCAACAGGTCGGCGGGCGTCACTTCGAAGAGGTTCTGGGCGGCGAAGCTGGCACGGTCGGCCACGCCGTTGAATTGCGCGTTCTCGCGCGCGCGGGCGACCAGGGTTTCGCTGCCTTCCAGGCCGAGCACGCCGCGCGCCTGCGTCGCCAGCGGCAGCGTGAAATTGCCGAGCCCGCAAAACCAGTCGATCACCCGTTCGGTCTTGCCGACCTGCAGCAACCTCAAGGCGCGGCCGACCAGCACCCGGTTGATTTCATGGTTCACCTGGGTGAAGTCGGTGGGCTTGAACGGCATCGTGATGCCGAACTCGGGCAGGGTGTAGGCGAGCCGCGGGCCGGCGTCGTCCAGCAGTTTGACGGTGTCGGGGCCCTTGGCCTGAAGCCACCATTGCACGCCGTGCGTGCGCGCGAAGTCGCGCAGCAGGCCCATGTCGTGGTCGCTCAGCGGCTCCAGGTGGCGCAGCACCAGGGCGGTGACTTCGCTGCCCACGGCGACTTCGATCTGCGGCAGGCGGTCCCGCTGCTGCATGCCCGCGATCAATTGCCGCAGCGGCACGAGCATCGCGCTCAGGTGCGGCGGCAAGACCTCGCAGCTGTCCATGTCGGCCACATAGCTCGACTTGCGCTCGTGGAAACCGACCAGCACGGTCCCTTTCTTGACCACGTGCCGCACCGAAAGACGCGCACGGAAGCGGTAGCCCCAAGCCGGCCCGGTGATGGGCCTGAGCACCCGCTCGGGCTTGACCTTGCCGAGGTGCCAAAGCGCGTCTTCCACCGCCCGCTGCTTGCTGGCGACCTGGGAGTCCACATGCAGGTGCTGCATCTTGCAGCCGCCGCAAGTGCCGAAATGCCGGCATCCCGGCGTGACGCGC
Source organism: uncultured Burkholderiales bacterium (assembly GCA_966211815.1). Lineage (GTDB taxonomy): Bacteria > Pseudomonadota > Gammaproteobacteria > Burkholderiales > Burkholderiaceae_C > JANPCX01. The sequence continues at coordinate 39,566 of CBIHOD010000012.1, read as the reverse complement.
TGCGGGCTCGCGCGTCGCAGTGCCTGCAGCGTGGCCTGTTCCCAGTTGTTTTTCTTCCGGAACACGGACACCCGCGCTTCCTCGCCGGGCAAGGCGCCCTCGATGAAGACCACTTTGCCTTCGCTGTTGTGGGCAACGCCCTGGGCTTCGAGGTCGAGGGATTCGACCTTCAGCCATTCGTCATGTGCGGTCATGGACCAATCGCTTGAATGAAAACACCCGCCGGCGCGTCGAGCGCCCGGCCGGCCGCGCCGTGTCAGCGCGAAGGGAGCAGCTTCGACGGGTCGATCGGCTTGCCCTGCTTGCGTATTTCGAAATGGAGCTGGACGCGCTCCGAGTCGGACGAGCCCATCTCGGCGATCTTCTGCCCGCGGCGCACGACCTGGTCTTCCTTCACCAGCAGGCTCTGGTTGTGGGCGTAGGCCGTCAGGTACGTGTTGTTGTGCTTGATGATGACCAGGTTGCCGTAGCCCCGCAGACCGGAGCCCGCGTAGACGACGCGCCCGTCGGCGGCCGCCAGCACCGGGTCGCCGGCCTTGCCGGCGATGGCCAGGCCCTTGGTCCGGCCTTCGTCGAACTGGGACAGCACGGAACCGCTGGCGGGCCATTGCCAATTCACGTCATCGTCGCCTTCGCGGCTCGCGGGCGCAGGCGCCGGCGGAGCCGCCGGTGGCGGCGCCGCGGGAGCCGATGCCGCCACCGGCGACGAGGCCGCCGCGGCGGCCGCCGCCGGCTTGGAATCCAGGGGTTTGGTCTCGACCTTGGCCGAACTCACCGGCCGCGTGCCGGGCGTGCCCACGGCAGGTTCGACACCCGGCGGGACGACCCGGATCACCTGGCCGACCTCGATGAGGTTCGGGTTTTCCAAGTTGTTCCACTTGACGAGGTCTTTCCAGTTCTGCCCCTGCTCCAGCCCGACGCGGATCAAGGTGTCGCCGGGTTTGATCGTGTAGTAGCCCGGCTTTCCGGTGTTTTCCACGCCGGGCAGGGGTTTGCTGGCGGCCTCTGCCGGCGAGGAGGGCGCCGCCGGTGCGGCGGCCGGCGCCGCAGCAGGGGTGCGGCCCGCCACTCCGCGCTCCTCGACAGGCGCCTTGTGGCCGCTGGAAGCGCAACCGGCCAGGACCAGGGCGACGGGAAGGGCGAACAAGGCCGGCGCGAGCGAGCGGGCTGAACGGGAGGTCGCAAAGGCTTTCACTGGAAAAACGCTTTCTTCTTTAGGGTTGTCTGTTGGCATGGAATCACCCCTGCGCCGGGGCAGCAAAAGGTACGGACCGCTGAGCGCGTGACGACGGATTCGCCGCCCGACCAAAGGCCGCGGTGGCGCGACGCCCCCCATGCCGCTGCAGCCCTCCAGGTGGCGCCGCCCATCAGGCGAACACGCCGTTGCAAATACTCACTGGGCCCACCCGGTTGCGCTTGGCGCCTGGATCGCGCCGGATGGGCGGCGCCGCGCAGGGGGTGACTCATATCGCATATCGCGACAGGCGCTGGTTTGGTGTCCCGCAGATAACTGCCGATGGAATCGTGTCTTGCAAGCCGGGGCCGCGTTGCAAATCCTCGCGATACCCCCTGGCATCGCTGCGGTTTGCGCCTTGCCCTGGCTTGCAATCCATCGATTCCATTTGTCGGTTATCTGCGGGACACCACACTAGACAAGGCCGGATTTTAGGGGGACGAACAAGACCGCTTCCAGTACCTGCTGCCGCACGCCGTCCGGCGTGCGGTCGAGCACCATCAGCGCCTGGCGCGCGGCGCCGCCCGGCCCCGCCTGGACGACCGGCGCCACCAGGCGGCCGCCGACGGCCAGTTGCGATAGCCACGCTTGCGGCAACGCCTCGCCGCCGGCCGCGGCGATGATGCTGTCGTAGGGCGCGTTGGGTGGGTGGCCGAGCATGCCGTCGCCGTAGATGAGGCGCAGGTTGCCGCTGCGCAGGGGAGCCAGGTTCTCCCGCGCCTTGTCGTGCAAGGGCTTGAGCCGCTCGACCGACATGACGCTCCTGGACAACAGCGACAGCAGCGCCGCCTGGTAGCCGCAGCCGGTGCCGATCTCCAGCACGCGACCCAGCGGCTGGGCGCTCTGCGCCTGTCCCGCGGCGTGGGCATTCGCGCCCTCCATCAACAGTTCGATCATGCGCCCCACCACCGACGGCTTGGAAATCGTCTGCCCGTGGCCGATCGGCAGGCTGGTGTCCTCGTAGGCCTGGGTCACCAGCGCCGCGTCGACGAAGGCGTGCCGCGGGACGGCTTCGAAGGCGGCGAGCACCGCGGGGTGCCTCAGGCCGCCGCGTTGCAGCTTGCCCACCATGCGGCGGCGGACATCGAGCGAATCCATCCCGATCCCGGTAGGCCGCGCGGCGGACCGGGCCGACAGCGCGGCGTGGGCCAGCGGCGCCTGCGGACGTAGAACCTGCCGATGCTGGGCCTGTGGCGCGGAGGCTGGGCCCGGGGCTGGGCCTGGGGCTGGGGCTGGGACGGAAGACTGCACGGCGACGACGCGGCGCGGCGCGGTCTGCTCCAGACGCAGCGGGAATTTCGAAGGCGGGCGCGGCGGTGCGTTGTTGCTCATGTCGGCGGTCAGGCTGGCCGCGGCTGGGCCGCTTCCCAACCGGCCCAGTCGGGCAGGCGGCCGTGGTCGGTCAGGTCGACCTGCAGCGGCGTGATGGACACCCAGCCGCTGGCCGCGGCGTGGAAGTCGGTCCCCTCCCCCGCCTCTCGCGCATTGCCCGCGGAGCCGATCCAATAAAGCGTCTCGCCGCGCGGGCTGGTCTGCCGGATCACCGGCTCGCTGGCGTGGCGCCGGCCCAGCCTCGTGACGCGGCGGGGCAGCCGGTCCGCATCCGCGCTGTTGGGGATGTTCACGTTCAACAACCAAGGCCCGGCCGCCGGCGGCGACTGGATGACTTGCTGGATCAGGAGGCGCACGGCGCGGGAGGCCGCGTCCAGGTGGCCCCAGCCCTTTTCCGTCTGAGAGAAGGCGATCGCGGGGATGCCGAAAAGGTAACCCTCCATGGCCGCCGCCACCGTGCCGGAATACAGCGTGTCGTCGCCCATGTTCGCGCCTTGGTTGATGCCCGAGACCACCAGGTCCGGCCGCTGGTCGAGCAGTCCCGTGAGGGCCACATGGACGCAATCGGAAGGCGTGCCGTTGATGTACCGGATGCCGTTGGGCGCGGTGTAGACCGACAGGGGCCGGTTGAGCGTCAGGGAGTTGGACGTGCCGCTGGCGTTTTGCTCCGGCGCGACCACATCCACATGCCCCAAGCCTTCGCAAGCCTTGGCCAGGGCGGCCAGGCCGGGCGCCAAATACCCGTCATCATTGGCAACAAGAATGCGCATCGGCGGATTGTAGGCAGTCCCTGCGGCCACCCCGCGGAAGCGGCGCGAGCCTGGCGCGGATCGGCCCTGACGCCCCTAGTTTCCAGGTTGTGCGGCGCGCACCCTGCCTGCTAGCATGCACTCACGTCCCCGCGCCCACCTCCCTAGTCCGCAAAGAAAGCCTCCGACGGCATGGAAATCAAGGTTCTGATCGTTGAAGACAACCCGGTGGCCCGAGGCTTCCTGGGGCGTGTCGTGCGCGAAAGTTTCAGCGATGAGATCGCGATCACCGAGGCCGGTGACCTCGAATCCGCGCGCAAGCAGATCACGGCCACGCAGACCGCGACGCCCATCCAGGCGGCCGACGCCTCCCGCCATCCGTTCAAGCTGATCCTGGTGGACCTCGAACTGCCCGACGGCAACGGCATGGAGCTGCTGGCTGAACTGGCGGGTTATCCCGCCACGAAGATCGTGACCACCCTGTATTCCGACGACGACCACCTCTTCCCGGCGCTGCAATGCGGCGCCGACGGCTACCTGCTCAAGGAAGACCGCTTCGAGGTGCTGGTGGAAGAACTGCAGAAGATCGTCAGGGGGCAGCCGCCTTTGTCGCCCGCCATCGCCAGGCGGTTGCTGACGCACTTCCGGGGCGGCGCCACGGGCGCAGGCCCGGAACCGCAATCGGCGGCGCCTTCGGGATTTTCCAGCAGCCGTCCGATGCCGCTGGGCCGCGGCGCGCCGCTGGACCACGAGAAACTCACCCCCCGCGAAACCGAAGTGCTCACCTACCTGAGCAAAGGCTTCACCATCAAAGAGATCGCCAGCCTGACAGGCATCAAGTGGTTCACCGTCAACGACCACATCAAGTCGATCTACAAGAAGCTCAACGTCTCCAGCCGCGCCGAAGCGGCCGTGCTGGCCAGCAAGCAAGGGCTGGTGTAGCGCCGCCCGGCCGCGGCGCGTCGTTGACCGGCCGCAGCGGCCCCCTTCCCGTCCACACCAACCGCTGCTCGCATGGAGGGACCCATCCCAGAGGCGCATGTGGAACGTCGCAGGCAGCCCCCCGCCTCGGCGGCGCCCGCCGCTTTCGACGCGGGCGCCGATCCGTGGCGCGCACCGCCCTCGCGGGAGCCCGCCCTGTCGCCGCGCTGGATGGGCTGGCGATTGCGCTTGCTCGTCGCGGCCGCGCTCGTCGGCTGCATCGCACTGCTCGTCTACGCGCGTTGGATCGCCGAAACACCGACGGTCGACGCGCAATGGCACATCAACCCGCGGGGCGAATGGGTGCTGGTCGGCAGCGGCGAGCCATCGCTGCAGCCCTACATGGGCCAAAGCCTGGTGTCCGTGCAGGGCACGGAGGATGGTCGCCCCGTCCCTTTGGGCCGGCCGGCCGCCGCGCCGTCGCCGCGTTGGATGGTGGCCGAGGGCGACCGCCTGGCCCATGCCGTTGCGAGACGGGCGCTGAACGCCGCCTTGTCGCAATCCGAAGTCCGCTTGACCTTCTCCGGCGGCGGCAGCGCGAAAGTGCGCACCGCAGAGGGCCGGGTGTCGGACCTGCCCTCCATGTTGTGGCTGGTCAGCGGCCTGGCACTGCTGTTGCACCTCGTCGCCATGGTCGTGGTGCTGGCCAAGCCGAGCCGCGCGAACGCCTTGTTCGCGCTGATGGCGGGGTGCCAGGCCGCCAACCTGCTGTTCCAGGGCGTCGAATCCGGCCCGCTGCTCGGTCTCCCGTGGGGCTTCGTCGCGCTGCAGGCCTGGCTTCCGATGACGCTGGACCTCTGCACGGCCGCCGCCATGCTCCAGGCGGCCGGCTTGCATCCGCGCCGGCTGCCGGGCTCGGACTGGCTGGCGGCGGCCGGATGGCTGTGGGCGGGCGCGCTGTCCCTGCTCATCCTTCGGGGATCCCTGCCGAACGCTTGGTGGTGGGTGCAGGCCACGGGCGCCGCGACGGCCGCGGCCGTCGCGGCGCTGTTCACCGCCGCGCACCGGCAGCACCTGCACCCGTTCTCTCTGGTGCTGAGGCGCTTCACCGCCGTGGGCCTGTCGGCGTGGCTGCTGTTGACGGTCATCGTCGCCGGGGGCGGCCATGCGGCGCCGCAGATCCAGCACAAGCTCGTCCCCACGCTGGCGATGATGTGGTGCGTGTTCTTCTCGTGCATGCTGATCGTGTTGCCTTTCGTCTCGAAAGCGCAGGCCTTGATGCGCGAGTTCACGCTGCTGGCGCTGGTCAGCACGGTGGCCACCTTGCTCGACCTGGGCTTCGTCGCCGTCTTCTCGCTAAGCCAGTTCACTTCGTTGACGCTGGCGCTGTTCATGGCCTTGGCGGTCTATGTCGGCGCCAGGCAGTGGGTGCTCGACCGGGTGCGCGGCAGCCAGATGCACACCACCGAACGCATGTTCGAGCAGCTTTACCGCATCGCACGCGCCGTGGAGGCCCATCCGGAACGCGGCACGGAACTGATGCTTCAGCTGCTGTGCGACCTTTTCGACCCGATGGAAGCCGTCGTCGACGACAAGCCTTGCGCGGCGGCGCGGGTGGTCGACGGCGGATCGACCCTGCTGCTGCCATTGCCGCTCATCGGCGTGGGCGACGGTGGGCAGCCCGACACCGCGCCGGCGGCCCGGTCGATCCGGATGCGCTACGCCCACCGCGGCCGCCGGCTGTTCCACTCGGAAGACGCCGTGCTGGCCGACCGCATCGTGGACCAGCTGCGCCGCGCCGTGGCGTTCGACCGCGCGGTGGAGCAAGGCCGCAGCGAAGAGCGTCTGAGGCTGGCGCAGGACCTGCACGACGACATCGGAGCGCGCCTCCTGACACTGATGTACCAGGCCAGCACGCCGGAGATGGAGTCCTACGTGCGCCACACGCTTCAAGACCTCAAGACACTGACGCGTGGGCTGGCGGTGGTCAACCAGCGGTTGTCGCACGCCGCGGCCGAGTGGAAGGCCGACCTCACCCAGCGCCTGGCGGCGGCCGACGTGGTCTTGCGCTGGAAGCTGGACATGGACGAGGACGTGCTGCTCTCGGTGGTGCAGTGGTCGGCCCTGACGCGGGTGTTGCGCGAGCTGGTCAACAACGTGATGTCGCATTCGCAAGCCCGCACGGTGGATGTCGAGCTCGAACTCAAGCACAACCGGCTGCGCCTGTCGGTGGGTGACGACGGCGTCGGGCGCGACCCCCAGGTCTGGTCGCACGGGCTCGGCCTGGGCGGGGTGCGCAAACGCGTCAAACAGCTGGGCGGGTCGGTGCAATGGACGGAACAACCCGGCGGGGGCATCCGCTGCGAAGTCCTGGTGGACAGTTTCTCATCGCGCTGACTCGCACCGACTGCAGCCCGGGCCGCGCCCAAAAAGAAAATGGCCCCGGAGGGCCATTTCTTTAACAGGAGTCGTTCTGTGGGGTGGCTGATGGGACTCGAACCCACGACAACAGGAATCACAATCCTGGACTCTACCAACTGAGCTACAGCCACCGCAGAGCAAAAGATTATAGACCAGTGCGGACCGACCGGCCAAGCCGCGTCACCGCGGCAGGCGCTGGGGGGCGCGCTTGGCGCCCGTCCCCGCACCGCGCCGCGCGCTCAGTTCGAACCGCCAGCGGCCGTCGAAGCAGCCTGCGGCTTCGCGGTGATTTCAGCCTTGAACCGCTTCTTGAGCGCCGCGTAGTAGGCCTGGGCTTCTGCTTCGGCCCAGGCTTGGCTGTATTGCGCCTGCGCACGCGCGGGGTCGGCAACCGCGGGGTCGACCGGCAGGACGCTGATCAGTTTCACCACGGCATAGCCCTGGTCGCCGAGGTCCACACCCAGGAAACCCGGCAAGGACGCGGTGGGCGCACGCAGCACCGCATCGAGCACGGCGGGAGGCACTTCGCGCGACTGCAGCCGGGAGATTTTCACCACCGGCTCGGCCAACGGCGTCTGCGGCGCTTCCTTCAGGGCGGCGAGCTTGGCCTCCCCTTCCTTGCGCGCCAGGGCGGCGGCCTGCTGCGCGGCCAGGGCCTGGCGGACGGAGTCGCGCACCTCTTCCAGCGGCAGCTGCCGGGCCGGGTTGTACTTGACCACGCGACCCGCCACCAGGCGGCTGCGGCCGAGGTCGACCGCCTCGGTGTTGCGCTTTTTGTCGACGCTGTCGGCGGCGAACAAAAGCTCCAGGAAACGCGGGTTGGCCAAGGGACCTTCCGAGCCGGCGCGCGGCTCGCGCGCGACCGCGGCGGCGCTCTGGATCTCGAGCTTGAATTTGTCCGCCACCGGCTTGAGGCTGTCGGATTGCTCGTAGACCGTGTTGGAGAACTCCACCGCCGCCTCGGAGAATTTCTTCTGCGCCTGCTCGGTGCGGACTTCATCCTCCAGCTCGGCACGCACCGATTCGAAGGAGCGCTTCTCGCCGCCGCGCTGGCCCGTCAGCTGGATGATGTGGAAGCCGAAATCGCTTTCCACCAGGTCCGTCAGGTCACCGACTTTCTTCAAGCCGTAGACGGCGTCTTCGAAGGGCTTGGTCATCAGGCCGCGGCCGAAGAAGTCGAGGTCGCCGCCGCGCTGGGCCGAGCCGGGGTCGTCGGAGTTCTTGCGCGCGATGTCGGCGAAGCTCGACGGCTTGGCCTTGATCTCCGCCAGCAGTCCTTCAGCCTTGGCCCGCGCCTTGGCGCGGTCGTCGGCCGACATGTCCTTGCCGGCCTTCACCAGCACATGGCTGGCGCGGCGCTCTTCCGGCGTCGTGAAGCGCGCGATGTTCTGTTCGTAGTGCTTCTTCAGCTCCTCCTCGTTCACGGCGATGCCCTTTTTCATGGACTCGACGTCGAGCACGACGTATTGGACGTCCGCGCTCTCGGCCGCCTTGAAACGCGCGGCGTTGGCGGGGTCCTTGTAGAAGGCTTCGACTTCGGCGTCGCTGGGCTTGACGCCTGCCAGGTGCTTCTGGGCCGGGAAGGCCAGGAGCTGAACTTCCCGCTGTTGGAACAGCGGGTCGACCGCGGCCTTGGTGGTGGCCTGCGTCGCGACGGCGCTGGCGGTGATGCCGCGCAGCACCTGCTGCGCGGAGAAGTCCAGTCGCAGCCGCTGCGCGAACATCTCCGAAGACATGCCCTGGGCCGCGAGCAGTTCCTTGTTGACCGAACCGTCGGCGTTGCGGATGGAGGCGAATTGCGGGTCGACGGCGAACAATCGCTTGAGCCGGTCGTCCGAGGTCACGAAGTGGAGCTTGTCCATCGCCGCGAGGATCACGCGCTGGCGCACCAGTTCTTCGAGCACCTGCATCTTGACTTCGGGGCTGTCGAGCCGCTTCGGGTCTACGTCGGGCTGCTGGGCCCGGATGCGGTCGGCCTGCTGGCGGTGGGCCGCGTCCCACTCGGCCTGCGAGATCTTCTTGCCGTCCACCTTGGCGGCCGCGACGTTGCCGCCCTCGTCGAACCGGCGGTACCCATCCACGCCTACGAAAACGAACGACGGGATGATCAGCGCCAACAAGATGAAGAAGAACACCTTCGTGTTGGAGCGAATGAAGTCAAACATCAGTGGGCCTCGAACGGTGGGTCGGTCGCCTGGGAAGGCGCTGCAGATGTGACAAAGGCGAACCTGGGTTCGCCTTTGCATCACGGTGAAACTTGGATTTTATCTGACGCCTGCGGCGGCGTCGTCCGCTGAAGATGCCCTTGGCCCGCGGGGGGGTGGCGCATCGGAACCGGTGGTGGGTGCTGAGGGGTTCGAACCCCCGACCTACGCCTTGTAAGGGCGCCGCTCTACCAACTGAGCTAAGCACCCCGGTTCAAGGCTTGTTCAGTTCAGCGCGTCTTTCAGGGCCTTGCCCGGACGGAACTTCGGAACCTTGGCTGACTTGATCTTGATGGTGGCGCCGGTGCGGGGGTTGCGGCCGGACCGGGCTGCGCGCTTGGTGACGCTGAAGGTGCCGAAACCGACCAGCGACACCGAATTGTTCTTCTTGAGCGTGGACTTCACACCGCCGATCAGCGCTTCCAGGGCGCGCGCCGCGGCCGCTTTGGAAATGTCTGCCTGTTTGGCGATGTGTTCGATCAATTCAGATTTGTTCACGAAGGGACCCCCTCTCAAAGGTTTCTTACATGGATGCTTGGGATGACGCGCTCGAGCGGATTTTTTGGGCAGCGGTTCAAGCAGGATGGGTGGGCGCGCGGTCTGGGGATTACAGCCCCGTGCGCCACACGTGTCAAGCGCGGAAGGGGGATTCTATGTCAATCGATTCGAGGGGGATGCTTGCTTTCCCTGATGCGTGGCCGGGGCCGCTACAGCAGGGACGCGATGGCTTTGCCCACGTCGGAAGTGCACGCCTGGCCGCCGATGTCGGGCGTCTTCGGCGCCTGCGAATCGGGCTGCAGGTAGCGCTCGATCGCCTGGACGACAGCCTGCTCCGCGTCGGCGTGGCCGAGGCTGCCGAGCAGCATCGCGCCGGACCAGATCTGGCCGATCGGGTTGGCGATGCCGCGGCCCGCGATGTCGGGCGCGGAACCGTGCACCGGCTCGAACAATGAGGGCCACTGCCCGCTCGGGTTGAGGTTGGCCGACGGGGCGATGCCGATGGTGCCGGTGCAGGCGGGGCCGAGGTCGGACAGGATGTCGCCGAACAGGTTGCTGGCCACCACCACGTCGAACTGCTGCGGCCTCTGCACGAAATGGGCGGTCAGGATGTCGATGTGGAAGCGGTCGACCGAGACCCCGGGGTATTGCCGCGCCATCGCTTCCACCCGCTCGTCCCAGAACGGCATCGTGATGGCGATGCCGTTGCTCTTGGTCGCCGAAGTGAGCTTGCGCCGCGGCCGCGCCTGCGCCAACTCGAAGGCGAACTTCAGCACGCGGTCGACGCCGGTGCGGGACATCACGGTCTCCTGGATCGCGATCTCCCGGTCGGTGCCCTCGTACATGCGGCCGCCGATGCTGGAATACTCGCCTTCGGTGTTCTCGCGCACGATGAGCATGTCGATCTCGCCGGGCTGCAGGGGCCTGCCCTGCCGGTCGACCAGCGGCGAGCGGATGCCGGGCATCAGCTTGGCCGGCCTCAGGTTCACGTACTGGTCGAACTCGCGCCGGAACTTCAGCAGTGAGCCCCAGAGCGACACGTGGTCGGGCACCTTGTCCGGCCAGCCCACCGCGCCGAAGTAGATGGCGTCGTGCCCGCCGATCTGCTCTTTCCAGTCGTCCGGCAGCATCTGGCCGTGGCGCTCGAAATAGTCCACGCTGGAGAAGTCGAAGTGGTCGAACTGCAGCGAAATGCCGAAGCGCCTGGCCGCGGCGTCGAGCACGCGGATGCCTTCCGGCATGGTTTCCTTGCCGATGCCGTCGCCGGCGATGACTGCGATGCGGTGTTGTTTTTTCATGTTGCGTTCTCGGCGCCGGCGCCGGTGGTTGGGTCGGAATGGGACGGAAGGAAGAAGCCGAGCATCTCGGCGAGCAGTTCGCCCGGCGCTTCCTCCGCGATGTAGTGGCCGCAATCCAGGGCGCGGCCGCCCACGTCGGCGGCGACTTCGCGCCACAGGCCGAGCACGTCGAAGCAGCGGGCGACGGTGCCGCGGGCGCCCCACAGCACCCTGAGCGGCGGCTCCAGCCTGCGGCCCAGACGCAGGTCCTCTCGGTCGTGTTCCAGGTCGATGCCGGCGGAGGCGCGGTAGTCTTCGCAGATCGACGCGGCCGTGCCCGGGATGCCGACGCAGCGTTCGTACTCGGCCCAGGCCTCGGGCGAGAAGGTCTCGGCCGGGGCGCGGCGGCGCACCACGTCGCGCAGGTAGCCGGCCGGGTCGGCCTCGATCAGGCGCTCCGGCAGCGGCGGTGGCTGGATGAGGAAGAACCAGTGCCAATAGGCCTTGGCGAATTCCTCGCCGGCGCCGCGGTACATCGCCAGCGTGGGCGCGATGTCCAGCAGCATCAGGCGCGACACGCGCGCGGGGTGGTCCATGGCCAGGCGGTGCGCCACGCGAGCGCCGCGGTCATGGGCGGCGACTTGGAACCGCTCGTGGCCGAGCTGCGACATCACCTCGGCGGCGTCGCGCGCCATCGCCCTTTTGCCGTGGTTGGCGTGCGCCTCGTCGGCCGGCGGGCGGGAGGAATCGCCGTAGCCGCGCAGGTCGAGCGCCACCACGCTGAAGTGCCGCGCCAGCCCGTCCGCCACCCGGTGCCACATGGCATGGGTCTGCGGATGGCCATGCAGCAGCAGCAGGGGCGGGCCGGAGCCTCCCAGCCGGCCGCGGATGCGCACGCCGTCCGCCAGGGAGAAATCTTGGGTTTGGAAAGCTTCGAACATGGGCGGATTCTCGACCTGCGACTAAGATCCATCAAGAAACAATGGGCCACTTCAGAAGTTCCAGACTGGAATGAAAGACAAGCAACGCGACCTTCCCCGCGACCTCGACTCCCTGGAGCGCGCCGACCTGCGGCTGGCGGTGGCGGTCTTGGAGGCCGGCAGCCTCAACGGCGCGGCCCGGGTGCTGGCGCTGGAACCTCCGGCGGTGTCGAAGAAGCTGGCGGCCCTGGAGGCGCGGCTGGGCTTCCAGCTCTTCCACCGCAGCACCCGCCGCCTGCGGGTCAGCGGCGACGGCGAAGCCTTCGTGCAGAACGCGCGCGAGGTGCTGGCCGCTTTCGACGGTCTGGCCGACCGCATGCTGGACCGCCACAGTGGCCTGCGCGGCCGGATCCGGCTGGCTTGCAGCTTCGGCTTCGGGCGGCACGTGCTGGCGCCGCTGCTGGCCGGCTTCCAGTCGGAGCACCCGCTCATCCAGGTGCAACTGCAGCTGGTGGACCGCCTGCCGGACCTGGCGTCCGACGGCCTGGACGCCGCTGTCTGGTTATGGAGCCCGCGGCAGTCCGACCTGAGGGTGCAGGCGCTCGCGCGCAACCACCGGGTGCTGGTGGCCGCGCCGTCTTACCTGAAGCGCGCGGGCCGGCCGGTCAGCCCGCAGGATCTGGCCCGGCACGCCTGCCTGACCGTGCGCGAGGCGGACCAGCCGCCCGCCCTGTGGCAGCTCCAGCGCCTGGGAACGCCGGGGAGGAAGCCGCCGGCCGGCGCGTGGCAGGTGTCGGTCCGGGTCGCCGGGCCGCTGTCGAGCAACAGCGGCGAGGTGGTGCGCGACTGGGCGCTGTCGGGCCACGGGATCATGCTGCGTTCGATGTGGGACGTGCACGGCGCGCTGCGCCGCGGCGAGCTGGTCCAGGTGCTGCCGGGCTGGGGCGTGCGCGACGCCGACGTGCAGTGGGTGCTGCCGCCGCGCCCCGCCGATTCGCCGCTGCCGCGGCGCCTGCAATTGCTGCAGGGTCACCTGTCGGCGGCCCTGGGCAAGGCGGCTTGGAACAAGCCCGCCGCTTGAGCCCGGCGGGCCTTACCGCTGCGGCGAGCGGACCACCAACGCCACACCCAGCACCGTCAACGCCATGCCCAGGCCCATGAGCGGCGTGAACGACTCCTTGAAGATGGCCCAGGCCATCAGCGCGGTGGTCGGCGGCACCAGGTAGAGCAGGCTGGTCACGCGCGTGGCCGCGCCCTGCTGGATCAGCAGGTAGAGCAGCGAGCTGCCGCCCAGCGTCAACACCAGCACCGACCACGCCATGGCGCCGATGAACTCGGCGTGCGGACGCACCGGCTCGGCCTCCGCCAAAGCCCAGGGCAGGCTCACCGCCAGCGCCGCCAGCAACTGCACCGCGTTGGCGCTGCGCACGTCGCAAGGCTGGACATGGCGCTTCTGGTAGAGCGTGCCGACCGTGATGCTGAGCAATGCCCCGGCCGCCAGCAGCAGGTTCCAGGCGGTGATCTCGCCGGCGCCGAGCTTGCGCCACACCACCAGGGCCAAGCCCAGCAGGCCGAGCGCCAGGCCCGCCCACTGGCGCGCCGACACCGCGCCCTCGCGCCGCTCTGCGGGATGCGAACTCAGCCAAAGCGCCGTCAGCACCGGCTGCAGGCCCACGAGCAGGGCGATGGTGCCCGCGCCGATGCCGGCCTTGACCGCGCCCCAGACGCCGCCGAGGTAGCCCGCATGCATCAGCACGCCGCTCACGGCCAGGTGGAACCATTGCGAACGGCCGCGCGGCCATGGCACGCGCGCGGCGGCGATCCAAAGGCAGAAGCAGGCCGCCGACAAGGCGTAGCGGATGGCGAGGAACTTGCCCGGCGGCGCGTGGGGCATGCCGAAGCGCGCGACGATGAAGCCGGTGCTCCAGATCAGCACGAACACCGCCGGCATGGCGCGCAGCCACACATCGTTGGGGCGGGATCGGGGAGCTGCGGTCATGCGGTGGATGGGCCTTGCCGTCGCCCGTGCGGGGGGGGGGACGGCCGGCGGTTCAATCGGGCGGCGGCCGGGTCACTTCGCCTTGGCGCGGATCTCGGGCAGCGCCTTCTGAAGGTAATAGACCATGGACCAGATGGTGAGCACGGCCGACGCGTAGATCAGCACCGTGCCCCAGGCGCGCGTGTCGACCACGCCGAACAAGCGGCCGTCGAACAGCAGGAAGGGGATGGCGACCATCTGCACCGTCGTCTTGACCTTGCCCAGCATGTGGACGGCGACGCTGCGGGAGGCGCCGATCTGAGCCATCCATTCGCGCAGCGCCGAGATCGCGATCTCGCGGCCGATGATCACCAGCGCCACCAGCGCGTGCAGCCGGTTCAGGTGCACGAGCACGAGCAGCGCGGCGCAGACGAGGAATTTGTCTGCCACCGGGTCGAGGAAGGCACCGAAGGACGACGTCATGTTCAAACGCCGCGCCAGGTAGCCGTCGGCCCAGTCGGTCAGCGCGACCACGACGAAAAGCACGGTGGCCAGCAGGTTCTGCATGCCGGCGTCCATCCGCAGGTAGAAGACGCCGACGACCAGCGGGATGGCGACGATGCGCGCCCAGGTCAGGAGGGTTGGCAGATTGAAGAACATCCGCGGATTGTGCCGACAAATCCCTTGGCCGGCTCGCGGAACCCCGTCAATCCAGGCTGCGGGGCTTGAATCGGCGGTCGTCGTCGAAGAGGAAGGTTTCGTTGAAGCGCCAGGGCTTGGGCAGGCGGCTGACATCGCCGAACGGCGCGGCGCGGCGCACCGCGTCCATGGCGATCTGGGTGGTGTCCCGCGCCTGCCTGGGGTGTCGCATCACCTCGATGCGGCGCACGCTGCCGTCGGCGTTGAGCTCGATCGTCAGGACGGGGATGGCCAACAGCGGGTCGGGGGGCTCGCCGGTGTAGGTGAGGCTGGGGTTGGCCGCGACCATCCGCCGTGCGGCCTGCACCCTGAACTCGGGCCAGTTGCGAGCGGCCCTCGCGGGCTCCAGGCGCACTTCGGCCGCGGCCGCCGGCGAGGCGCCGGGCAGCGATGACGGCTGCGGGAACGGGTCGACGCCGGGCAACGGGTCGGGTTGGCGCTGAGGCACCGGGGTCGAACAAGCGGCCAGCAGCAGGGCCATGGCCCGGGCGGCGTAGTGGCTGAGTTTCTCAATGAAGCGCACGGTAGATCTCCTGGGCCAGGGTCTTGGATATTCCTTCCACCGTCTGCAGGTCCTCGACGCTGGCGTTGGCCACGCCGCGCACGCCGCCGAAGCGCTGCAGCAGCCGCGCCCGCTTGCGCGGCCCGACGCCGGCGATCTCTTCCAACTGGCTGCCGCCGGTGCGCACGCTGGCGCGCCTGGCACGCATGCCGGTGATGGCGAAGCGGTGCGCCTCGTCGCGGATCTGCGCCACCAGCATCAGCGCCGCCGAATCGTGGCCGAGCGACACCTTGGGCCGGCCGTCGGCGAACACCAGCTCTTCCAGGCCGACCTTGCGGCCTTCGCCCTTCTCGACGCCGACGATCAGGCCGATGTCCAGCCCCAGCTCCTCGAAGACCTCGCGGGCCACGCCCACCTGGCCGCGCCCGCCGTCGATCAGCACCAGGTCGGGCAGCCGGGCGCCGCCCGCGGCGGCCCCGGGGGCGGCTTCCGCCAGCGCGGCGGCCAGCTTTCCGTAGCGCCTTGTCAACACCTGGCGCATCGCGGCGTAGTCGTCGCCGCCTTCGATGCCGTCGATGTTGTAGCGGCGGTACTGGGCGCTTTGCATCTTGTGGCCTTCGAAGACCACGCAGCTGGCCTGCGTGGCCTCGCCCGCGGTGTGGCTGATGTCGAAGCATTCGATGCGGAGCAGCTCCAGCTTGTCGGCCTCCAGCTGCAACGCCTGGGCGAGCGCGCGGGTGCGCGCCTGCTGCGAGCCTTCCTCGGCCAGCAGCTGGGCCAGCTTCAGCTCGGCGCCGCGGATGCACATGTCGAGCCAGGCGCGGCGCGCGTCGCGGGGCTGGTGCTGCGCGGTGACCTTGGCGCCGGCCTGCTCCGAAAGCGCCTGGATCAGCGCCTTGTCGACGGCGTGGCTGAGCACCAGCAGCGGCGGCACGTCGCCTTCCAGGTAATGCTGGGCCATGAAGGCCTCGAGCACCTGGCGCGGCAGCGCGTCGGGGTCGGGCTGCGCCGCCGCCTTCGCGTCGGCGTGCCCTTCGGCCGCCTCATCGGCGGACAAGGCCGGGGCCTCCACCGCGTCTTCCACGTGAACGGGGAAATAGGGCCGGTCGCCGAGGTGCCGGCCGCCGCGCACCATGGCCAGGTTGACGCAGGCGCGGCCGCCCTGCACCTTCACGGCGAGGATGTCGGCGTCCTTCACCCGCTGGCCGGAGTTGTCTTCCACCGACTGCTGGTGCAGCACCTTCGACAAGGCGCCGAGCTGGTTGCGGATCTCGGCCGCCTGTTCGAAGCGCAGCGCTTCGGCGTGGGCCATCATCTGCGCCTGCAGTCCTTCCATGACCTCGTTCTGCTCGCCCTGCAGGAAGCGCGCCGCGTTGGCCACGTCCTGGGCGTAGTCGCCCGCGCCGATGTGGCCGACGCAGGGCGCCGAGCAGCGCTTGATCTGGTAGAGCAGGCAGGGCCGGGAGCGGTTGCTGAACACCGTGTCTTCGCACACCCGCAAGCGGAACACCTTCTGCAGCAGCTGGATGGATTCCTTGACCGCCCAGGCGCTCGGGTAAGGGCCGAAATAGCGGTGGCGGGAATCGACGGCGCCGCGGTAATAGACCATGCGCGGGAAAGCGCCCGGCTCCGGGCCCGCGCCTGGGGTCGACGCCGGACCTCCCCCGGTCGGGGCCGGCGCCTTCTGCGCGCCGCCGCGCGCGCCGGTGATCTTGAGGTAGGGGTAGCTCTTGTCGTCGCGGAACAGGATGTTGTAGCGCGGCTGCAAGGCCTTGATCAGGTTGTTCTCCAGCAGCAGCGCCTCGGCCTCCGAGCGCACCACGGTGGTCTCCAGGCGCATGATCTTGCCCACCATGTGGCCGATGCGCGTGCCGCCGTGGTTCTTCTGGAAATAGCTGGACACCCGTTTCTTCAGGTCGCGCGCCTTGCCGACGTAGAGCAGCGCGTCGTTCGCGTCGAAATAGCGGTAGACGCCCGGCAGGCTGGGCAGCGCGGCCACGTCGGCCAGCACCTGCTCGCGGCGCGGGTCGGGCCGCGCGGCGCGGGAGGCGGGCTCAGCGGAAAGCGAAGCCTCGGCGGGCTTGGCAGGCGGGACGCCGCCGGGGCTGTCGCCGGCCGCCGCGTCGTTCGGGTTCGTCGAAGGCATCCGGCCATTTTGCCGCCGCACGGGCGCCCTTGCCGGGCACCCGCGCCTGACCGCACTCGGATAATCCCGCCGATGCGAACGTCGACGCCGCCGGACCTGCGCCCATCTTCCCAAGCCGCAAGCTGGGACATCTTCTGCCGCGTGATCGACAACCACGGCGACATCGGCGTCTGCTGGCGGCTGGCCGCCGACCTGGCGGCGCGCGGCCACGCCGTGCGGCTTTGGGTGGACGACGCCGCGGCCCTGGCCTGGATGGCCCCGCGCGGCGCGCCGGGCGTGACGGTGAACCCTTGGCCGCCCCGGGGCGAGCCCGTGGATTGGCCGGAGCCGGCCGGCGTGGTCGTCGAGGCCTTCGGCTGCGACCTGCCGGACGGCTTCCTGCACCGCATGGCCACACGCCGGAGCCCGCCTTGCTGGATCAACCTCGAATACCTCAGCGCCGAAGCCTATGTCGAGCGCTGCCACCGGCTGCCGTCGCCGCAACTGTCCGGCCCTGGGCAAGGCTTGGCCAAATTTTTCTTTTACCCTGGTTTCACCGGCTCGACCGGCGGCCTGCTGCGGGAGCCCGGCTTGATGCGGCTCCGAGCGGCGTTCGATCCCGGCGCATGGCTGTCGGCGCGCGGCTGGCCGCGGACGCCGGGTGAGCGGCTGGTCAGCGTCTTCGCCTATGCCAACCCCGGCTTCCCGGAGCTGCTTCGTCGCCTGGCGGGCCAACCCACCTGCCTGCTCGCGGCGCCCGGGCCGTCGGGCCGGGCGGTGGCCGAATTCATGGCCGCCGAAGGCGCGCGCCACCCGGGGCTGCGCTTCCATCCCCTGCCTTATCTGGAACAGACCGAGTACGACCGCCTGCTGTGGTCGTGCGACCTGAACCTGGTGCGCGGCGAAGACTCCTTCGTGCGCGCCCAGTGGGCGGGGGCGCCTTTCCTCTGGCAGATCTATCCGCAGGACGACGGCGCCCACGCCTCCAAACTGCGGGCCTTCCTCGAACGTTTCCTCGCGGGGGCGGCCCCCGCGCTGACCGGCCCGGTGGCCGCCTGGCACGAATGGTGGGCGGGCTTGCGCGACGCGCCACCGCCCCGCTGGCCCGAGCCGGCCGCCTGGGCCGGGCAATGCGCGCGGTGGGGGGAGGCGTTGGCGGGCCAGGACGACCTGGCCACGCAATTGATCCGCTTCGTTTCAGAACAACGCTAAAATTCCGGGTTTTCCGCATGCTGCGATCGGGGTCCGGGTCAGGAAACCGGAGGATCAGCGGCATGCGCCCTCCCCCGCAGCCTCCCCGCATCCACGCGGCACCCGCGCAGCCCGCCGCCGGCAACGGCGGCATGCCAGCACCCGCCCGATGCCATCCACACGGAAATCGTTATGAAGATCGCACAGGAAATTCGCGCCGGCAACGTCATCATGCAGGGCAAGGACCCGATGGTCGTCCTGAAGACCGAATACAGCCGCGGCGGCCGCAACGCGGCCACCGTCCGCATGAAGCTCAAGAGCTTGCTGAACAACTCGGGCACCGAAGTCGTCTTCAAGGCCGACGACAAGATGGACCAGATCATCCTGGACAAGAAGGAGTGCACCTACTCCTACTTCGCCGACCCGATGTACGCCTTCATGGACGCCGAATACAACCAGTTCGAAGTCGAAGCCGAGAACATGGGCGACGCCATCCAGTACCTGGAAGACAACATGCCCGTCGAAGTGGTCTTCTACGAAGGCAAGGCCATTTCGGTGGAACTGCCCACCAGCCTGGTCCGCGAAGTGACCTACACCGAGCCGGCCGTCAAGGGCGACACCTCGGGCAAGGTGATGAAGCCCGCCAAGCTGGCGACCGGCTTCGAGATCTCGGTGCCGCTGTTCGTCGAAACCGGCGACAAGATCGAAATCGACACCCGCACGCACGAATACCGCAAGCGCGTCTGAGCCCCGCAGATGCGCGGCGCGCCGGCGCCGCATCCCCGGAAAGGGCACTTCGGTGCCCTTTTTTCATGCCCGGGCGCCTGCGCGCCCCTCCCCGACACGCCGCGATGAACACCCAGCCCATCCAGCCGGCACGCATCGAGTTCGACGCGCAAGGCCTGCCGCGGTCGCCCGACTACGACGACATCTACCACCCACACGCCGGGGCCTTCCTGCAAGCCGAGCATGTCTTCCTGGCGGGCAACGGCCTGCCGGGCCGCTGGCGGACGGGCGGCACCCCGGAAGCCGCACCGCCCCCGCGCTTTTGCATCCTGGAGACCGGCTTCGGCCTGGGGAACAACTTCCTGGCCACCTGGCGCGCATGGCGCGAAAGCCCGGAGCCCCGACCGGCCCTGGACTTCATCTCGATTGAAAAACACCCGCTGGCGGCCGCCGACCTGCGGCGCGTGCACGCGGGCAGCCCAGTACCCGACCTCGCCGCCCAACTGCTGGCGCAGTGGCCGCCGCTGACACCGAACCTGCACCTGCTGGATTTCGAAGGCGGGCGCGTACGCCTGCTGCTTTGCCTGGGGGATGCGCTGGCCTGGCTGCCCGAGCTGTCGGCCCGGGTCGACGCCTTCTATCTGGACGGCTTCGCGCCCGCCAAGAACCCGGCGCTCTGGCAGGACCGCGTCTACAAAGCCTTCGCCCGCCTGGCCGCGCCGGGGGCCACCGTGGCCACCTGGTCGGCGGCGCACGGCATCCGCGACGGCTTGCGCAGCGCCGGCTTCGAAGCCCTGCTGGCTCAAGGCAAGGGCGGCAAGCGCGACATCACCCTGGCCCGCTACGCGCCGAGATTCACGCCCCGGCCTTCGCCGCGGCAGCGCGCGGCGGCGCAGCGCCCCGCGCCCGGCCACGCGCTCATCGTCGGCGCCGGCCTGGCGGGGTGCGCCACCGCCTGGGCCCTGGCCCGCCAGGGCTGGCGCAGCACCGTGGTCGACCGCCACGGCGAAGCGGCGCAGGAAGCCTCGGGCAATCCCGCCGGGCTCTTCCACGGCGTGGTGCATGGGCACGACGGCCTGCATGCGCGCTTCAACCGGGCCGCGTCGCTGCGCGCCCACGCCGTCATCCAGGACGCCCTGGCCAAATGGGCCCATTCGTCGCCCGCCGGTGCCTGCCCCGGTGGAAACGCCTCGGGCTTGTTGCGACTGCAGACCGACGGCACCGCACCGGCCGCGATGCAAGCCGTGCTGGACCGGCTCGGCCTGCCGGCCGACTACGTTCAGGTCCTGGACGCCGCCCAGGCGGGCCAATCGTGCGGTTTGCCCCTGCCCGCGCCGGCCTGGTTCTATCCCCGCGGCGGCTGGGTGCAGCCCGGGCGGCTGTGCCGGCATTGGCTGGCGCAATCGGGAGCCGACTTCCGCGGCGGCGCCGATGTGCACGCCATCGACGCCGGGGCCGGCGGCTGGGCGGCGCTGGACGCCCGCGGCGCGGTGATCGCGCAGGCACCGGTGCTGGTGCTGGCGAACGCCGGCCAGGCGCTGCGCCTGCTCGGCGAGCCCCCATGGGGCGTGGAGAACGTGCGCGGCCAGATCAGCCGCCTGCCGTGGCCTCGAGCCGGCCAGGGCGGATCGAAGATTCCAGGATTGGATGTGCTGCCCAGCGTGCCGGTCGCGGGGTCGGGCTATCTGCTGCCGCCGGTGGACGGCCACCTGGTCTTCGGGGCCACCAGCCAGCCGGGCGACACCGACCCGCGCGTGCGGGCCGAAGACCATGCCGTCAACCTGGCCCAACTGGCGCTCCTGCTGGGCGGGCCCGAGCCGTCCAATGAAAGCGCCGCATCGTGCGGCGACACGGCGGCCACGGGGCGCACCGCATGGCGCTGCGTCGCGCCGGACAGGTTGCCCATCGTCGGCGAGGTGCCCGACACGGCGGCCTGGGCCGCTTCGCCCGCCCAGCCTGCCCATGCGCGCCTGGTGCCGCGCCGGCCCGGCCTGCATGTGTTCACCGGGCTGGGTTCTCGCGGCATTACCTGGGCGCCGCTGGCCGCCGAGACCCTGGCCAGCGGCATCACCGGCTCGGCGGCGCCGCTGGAGTCCAGCCTGCTCGACGCGATCGACCCCGGTCGCTTCCTGGCGCGCTCCGCGCGCAGGAGGACGGACGGGCCCGAAAGGAATTGACGGCCGACGAGCGCCGCGCCGCGATCAGGCAGCCGGCTCGGAGGTCGCGTCGCCGGTGTCGGGAGCCGGTCCTCCTTCATCCGCGTCCCGGTCCTCCCCGGAAGAAGCCTCGGCCTCGCCGTCCGCGCCCTGCTTGGCCCGAGCGGCTTTTTCCTTGAGCTTGTCTTCTTTCTTCTTCTTCTTCGCCAGCTCCCGCTGGCGTTTCTCAAAAGAGTAGTTCGGCTTTGCCATGCACCATCCTTCAACAGGAAAAGGTCAATCTGGGGGCGGGATGCCCCGGGGAAAAACAAACGCGAGGTTACGCGCTTTTGAGTCGCCCCCGCCGGCGCGACCCGGCGCTTCGGCCGGTGAGGCGCTCAGAACTGCAGCGTCTTCACGCCGTCGGCGGCGCCCAACAGGCACACCGCCGCCTTGTGGCGGGCGAAGATGCCGACGCTGACCACGCCCGGCCATTGGTTGACTTCGGTCTCCAAGGCCAGCGGATCGGCGATGCGCAGGCCACCCACGTCGAGGATGCGGCAGCCGTTGTCGGTCACCACGCCCTCGCGCAGGCGCGCCTGGCCGCCCAGCGCCGCGAAGCGCCGTGCCAGCTGGGCGGCGGCCATCGGGATCACCTCGACCGGCAGCGGGAAGCGGCCGAGCGTGTCGACGAGTTTGCTTTCGTCGGCGATGCAGACGAAGCGCTCCGCCAAGTCGGCGACGATCTTCTCGCGGGTCAGCGCGGCGCCGCCGCCCTTGACCATGTGGCCCTGGTGGTTGATCTCGTCGGCGCCGTCGATGTAGACGGGAAGGCTTTCGACTTCATTGGCGTCGAACACGGCGATGCCGTGGGCGCGCAGGCGTTCGGAACTCTTTTCGCTGCTGGACACCGCCCCGCGGATGCGGTCCTTCATCGAGGCCAGCGCGTCGATGAAGCAGTTCACCGTCGAACCGGTGCCCACGCCCACCACCGAGCCCGGCACCACGTGGGCCAGCGCCGCCTGCCCCACCAGGGCCTTGAGTTCGTCTTGAGTCATGGGTGTTCCGCCGTCGAAGGAAAGGAAGGAAGAGGTGTGCGTTTGAGACAATCCGCCATTATCCAAGACCCCGCAGCCGCCGCATGCCCCCGTTGATCCCCTACGCCCTGACCCGCCCCTTCCTCTTCGGCCTGGACCCGGAGGCCGCGCACGACCTCACGCTGGGCGCCCTCGCCCGCATCCAGCACACGCCGCTGGTCTGCGCGGTGTCGCAGGCGCGGGTGGACGACCCGGTCACGGTGGCCGGCCTGGCCTTCCCCAACCGCGTCGGCCTGGCCGCCGGGCTGGACAAGAACGGCCGCTGCGTCGACGCCTTCGGTGCGATGGGCTTCGGCTTCATCGAGGTCGGCACCGTCACGCCGCTGGCGCAAAGCGGCAACCCGAAACCACGCATGTTCCGCCTGCCCGAAGCCCAGGCGCTGATCAACCGCCTGGGATTCAACAACGAGGGGCTGGACGCCTTCCTGCGCAACGTGCAGCGGCAGACGCGCTTCCGCCGGCGGGGGGGCATCCTCGGCCTGAACATCGGCAAGAACGCCGCCACGCCGATCGAGCGCGCGGTGGACGACTACCTGCTGTGCCTGGACGGCGTCTACCCCCACGCCGACTATGTGACGGTGAACATCAGCAGCCCCAACACCAAGAACCTGCGCGAGCTGCAGAGCGACGCCGCGCTCGACGCGCTGCTCGGCGCCATCCAGGCCCGCAAGGCCGAACTCGCGCGGCGCCACGGCCGGCAGGTGCCGGTCTTCGTCAAGATCGCACCCGACCTGGACGACGCCCAGGTCCAGGTCATCGCCAACACCCTGAAAGCCAACGGCATGGACGGGGTGATCGCCACCAACACCACCATCGCGCGCGACAAGGTGGCCCACTTGGCCCACGGCCAGGAGGCGGGCGGGCTGTCGGGCGCGCCGGTGTTCGAGGCTTCCAACCGCGTCATCGCCCAACTGCGCGCGGCGCTCGGCCCGGCCATGCCCATCATCGGCGTAGGCGGCGTGATGAGCGGCGCCGACGCGCTGGCCAAGCGGCAGGCCGGCGCCGACCTGGTGCAGCTTTACACCGGCTTCATCTACCGGGGGCCGGGACTGGTGCCCGAAGCGGCGAAGTCCCTGGCCCGCAGGCCGTGACGGAATCCGCACACGGCACCGCGCTGCCGGCAATCGTCCACGGCTTGCCGGCGCTGACACAGTTCACGTCCTGAACCAAGCCGCCGCGCGGACCGCGCCCCAAGCCACGCCGATGCGGGTTGGACCTGATCGGACCAACCCGAGTGCGTCACTGTTCCGGAAAACTGTACCGCTCCCGTTGGTACAGTGAAACCTAGAGTGACTTGACCGAATCGATCGGCACAAGGATGCGCACATGGTCAGCACTCCCCCACCCCCCGGCCGACGGCCGGACCCGCAACCGCCCGCGCCAAAGGCGCCGCCTCGGCCCGGCGCCCGCTTGCGCCATCTCGCGCACTGGACCTTCGCGGCGGCTTGTTGCCTTGGCCGCCTCGGCGCGGCGGTCGCGTCCGACGGCATCACACCCGATTCGGTGACCATCGTCCAGACCGCCGACCTGGCCGGCTCCCGGGCCGCACTGGCCCGCGAACTGAACGCCGGGATCAACGCCTATTTCAACCACGTGAACGACCAGGGCGGCGTGCACGGGAGGCGCATCGTTTTCAAGACCGAGGACGACGGCTACGACGTCGCGCGCACGCGCCGCATCGTCGAAGACCACCTGCAGCGCAACGACGCCTTCGCCTTCGCTTCATTCATCGGCACCGCCAACGCGCTGGCTGCGCTGCCGGCGCTGAACGCGGCCAAGGTACCGCTGATCGCGCCGCTGTCGGGCGCCGCGCAGTTGAGGGAGCCGTTCAGCAGGCAGGTCTTCCACATACGCGCCAGCTACGCGCAGGAAGTGGAGAAGATGATCGAGCATGTGCTGACCCTGGGCATCGGCCGGGTGGCCGTTTTCTACGACGACGACGAATTCGGGCGCGACGTGCTCAAGGCCGCGGAGGACGCGTTGGCCAAGCGCCGGTTGTCGCTGGCGGCCGCCGGCAAGGTCGCGCGAGGCGCAGACAACGTGGACGACGCGCTCGGCGCGATCACCGCGGCCAGGCCCCAAGTCGTCATCTGCGGCAGCTTCGGCAAGTCGCTCGTCAGCTTCATCAAACGCATGAACGCGCAGGGCACCAGGCCGACCTACTACGCGCTGTCGTTCTTCACCGCCGGCGCGTCGATCAAACAGCTGGGCGACCAGGCGCGGGGCATCGGCGTCACGCAGGTCATGCCCCGGCCCTCGGCCGACGGGATCCCGCTGGTGCGCGAATTCCGCAGCTTGATGGAGAAGCACGCGCCGACGCAGCAGTTGACGCCGGTCAGCCTGGAAGGCTTCGTCACCGCCAAGGTGATCGTCGAGGGGCTGCGCCGCGCCGGACCGGCCTTGACACGCCCGAGGTTCGTCGAGGCGATGGAGTCTTTCAAAGGCCTGGACCTGGGGGCGTTGCGCCTGTCCTACTCGCCCACCGACCACTCGGGGCTGAAGTTCGTCGAGATCTCGGTGGTGGACGCGACCGGGCAGGTGCTGCGCTGAACCGCCCGCCCTCGCCGAGTCAAAGCGCGCTTTTGGCCGCCCCCGGCTCGCTGTTGCGGGCTTCGTCCACCAGCTCGCGCGTCAGCGGCGGCGCGAAGGTCTGGATGAAGTTGTAGACATAGGCGCGCAGGAACGCGCCGCGCTTGATGGCGACGCGGGTCATGTTGCTGGCGAACAGGTGGCGCGCGTCGATGGCGTGCAGCGGCGCGTCGCGCCGTTCGTCGTAGGCGATGGCGGCGATCAGGCCGACGCCCATGCCCAGGTCGACATAGGTCTTGATCACGTCGGCGTCCATGGCCGAGAGCACCACGTTCAACGCCAACCCTTCGCGCTTGAAGGCTTCGTCGATGTGGTGGCGGCCCGTGTAGCCCGGCTCGTAGGTGATGATGGGGAAGGCCGACAGCCTTTCCAGCGTGAGGGCCTTGCCGGCCTGCGCCTCTTCGGCCAGGGGGTGGCCGGGCGGCACGATGACCAGGTGGGTCCACTGGTAGCAAGGCAGGGTGACGAGCTCGCCGTAATCGGCCAGCGCCTCGGTGGCCACGCCGATGTCGGCCTCGCCGGACAGCAACAGCTCGGCCACCTGCTTGGGCGAACCCTGGTGCAAGTGCAACGCCACCTCGGGGTGGGCGGCGCTGAAATCCCGCACCGCGTGCGGCAGGGCGTAGCGCGCCTGGGAGTGGGTGGCGGCGATGGTCAGCGTGCCCCGGTCCTGCGCCGCGAAGTCGTCGCCCACGCGCTGCAGGTTGCCGGCTTCCTGCAACAGCCGTTCCACGATGGGCAGCACGGCCCGACCGGGTGCGGTCAAGCCCGTCAGGCGCTTGCCGGCGCGCACGAAGATTTCAATGCCGAGTTCGTCCTCCAGTTCGCGGATCTGGCGGCTCACGCCGGGCTGGGAGGTGTGCAGCGCTTCGGCCACGACGGTCAGGTTGAACCCCTGGCGGACGGTTTCGCGCACGGAGCGCAGTTGTTGGAAATTCACGGGAATGGGGGCGCGAGGGCCTGCTTATGCGATTCGCGAATTATTAAGGCCGGCCTTCCTTGTTTATCAACTGATTTCTTCTATGCATAGCCGACCTTCGAATATGCAAAGCCGGTCAGCGCGTCAGCGGTTCATCACCGCCTTCACCGATTCGACGAATCTGCGAGCCAGCAGTGAGGGCGCCTGGTTTTTCATGAAGAAGGCGTTGACGGTGCAGTCGACCGCGGGCTGCAAAGGCGCCACCCGCACCCCCGGGCCGCAACGGGCGGCGCTGAGGAAGTCCACCACCGTCCAGCAATCGCCGCGCGCGACCAGCTCTTCCGCCAATTGGGAGGTCTGCACCTGGGTGACCACCCGGGGCCGCAGCCCATGCATCGCGGCGTGGCGGCTGAAGGACATCATGACCGGGTCGTCGTCGAACAAGGCCACCATCGGCAGCGCTTTCAACGCCTTGCTCACTTCGGCGGCCTTCGGCGCCGCGCCCTGCCCGGCCGGCAGCATCAGATAGAGCACGCCCGCGCCCACCACTTTCGCCGACACACCGGGGTGGCTGACGCCGAAAAAATCCAGGCCGACGTCGATGTCGCGGGTCAACAACCCATTGGCCATCTGGCGCTTGTGGACCGTGTGGATTTCGCAGACCACGTCGCGCTGCTTGAGCCGGAACTCGGTCAGCACGTCCGGCAGCAGCTTGTGGCACAGCGCCGGTATCGCGCCCACCCTGAGCCGGCCCTGCTCGCCGCTCTTGAGGTGGTGCGCCACGCGGCGGAAGGCTTCCAGGCGCTGGAACAGGTCGGAGCTTTCGGCGAAAAGCGCCACGCCCTCGGGCGTTGGCACCAACCGCCCGCCGACACGGTGGAACAAGGGGTAGCCCAGCTGGGCCTCGGCATGGGCGATGAGCTTGCTGACAGCCGGTTGGGTGAGGTGGATCAACCGACCGGCCGCACTCATGCTGCCGGTTTCCATCACCGCCTGGAACACCTCGATGTGCCTGAACTTCATGGGGGGATGCTATTTCGCGCCGGCGTCCAGACCCATGAATTTTTGGAATGGTATTTGTAGATCCGTCATTTCCAGCCGCGCAGGCACTTGCCTAGCATGCCAGCCTCGGCATCGGAAAAAAGGGGCGGGACATGATCGTGGTTTTGGGCACGGGCGGAACCATCGCCGGCGCGTCGCCGCGGCGCGGCGACGTGGTCGGCTACCAGGCGGCCCAAATCGGCGTGGAGTCGCTGCTGGACAGCCTGGGGGCGGTGCCCATGCCGCTCGAGGCCGAACAGGTGATGCAGGTCGACAGCAAGGACATGGATTTCGACGGTTGGCGCACGCTGGCCCATGCCCTGGCGCGGCACCTGGGCCGGCCCGAAGTCACCGGCGTCGTGGTCACCCACGGCACCGACACGCTGGAGGAGACCGCCTATTTCATCCACCGCCTGCTGGCGCCGGCCAAGCCTGTCGTCTTCGCCGCGGCCATGCGCCCGGCGACGGCGCCGATGGCCGATGGACCGCAGAACCTGCGGGACGCGATCGCCGTGGCCGGCGAGCCGGGCGCGCGCGGCGTGGTGGCGGTGCTGGCCGGCGCGTTGTTCCACCCGGTGGGCATTCGCAAATGGCATACCCACCGCCTGGACGCGTTCAAGGGCGGCGACGCGGGCCCCCTGGGCCTGTTGGAGAACGGGCGGCTGCGGCGTTTCGGCGACTGGCCCGCGGGCGAGCCGCTGGACCTGCGGATCATCGAGCCTTCCCCCGCCCGCTGGCCGCGCGTCGACATGGTGGTGAACCATGCCGGCGCCGACGGCTTGCTGGTCGACTGGCTGGCCGAGAAGGAGGTCGACGGCATCGTCGTCGCCGGCACCGGCAACGCGACGGTGAGCGCCCCGATGGAGCGCGCCATCGCGCGCGCGCGTTCGGCCGGGGTGCGTGTGGTCCTGTCGACGCGCTGCGCCATGGGCCCGGTGATCCCGGGCGACGCGCCGGCGACCGCCGCGGCAAGGGAGCCGACCGCGGTGCAGGCGCGCATCGACCTGCTCCTGGAGCTGCTGGCCCAGCGCGCGGCCGGCGGGCGGTGACGGCGTGTCAGGCCAGCTTGCGCGGATCGATCAGCAGCAGCGCTTCGGCCAGTTCCCTCAAGGTGTCCTGCAAAGGGCCGAAGCCGGCGTTGCGTTCCAGGGTGGACTCGTCCATGTAGAGGCGCCGGTTGACTTCCAGCTGGATCGAATGCTGGTTCTCGGCCGGCCGGCCGTGCTTGCGCACGATCTCGACGCCTTTGTAGGGGTGGTTCACGCTGACGCTGTAGCCGCGGCTGTTCAGGAAGCGTTCGATGCCCTGGGTCAGGCGCGGGTCGGCGCTGGTGCCGTCGCGGTCGCCGAGGACGAAATCGGCGTGCACCAGGCCGGGGTGCTCGGTGGCGTAGGCCTGCGCGACCGCCGGCATCGAATGGCAGTTGATGTGGATGACGTAGCCGTGGCGCCCGCGGGCCGCCCGCACCGCGGCCTCGAGCGCCTCATGGTAAGGGCGCCAGCAGCGGTCGATGCGCGACTGCATCTCGCGCACGCTCAGCTTGCGGTCGTAGATGGGCGTGCCGTCGTCGAGCATGCGCCAGACCAGCCCCTTGCCCAGCCGTACCTTGGGGCCGGCGCTCACGGGGCCCGGCCAGGGTTCGTCGAGCAGGGTCTCGTCGACTTCGTCGAGCGCCCGGTTGACGTCGACATAGTTCCGCGGGAAACGCGCGTCGACCATGGCGGCGCCCAGGCTGGGCGCGAAACCCCACAGCGCTTCCACATGGGTGTCCTCGGCGCCGCGCAGCGCCTGCAAATCGCAGGCGTGGCGGAAATCTTCCGGGTATTCGGTGCCGCTGTGGGGCGAGTCGAGCACCAACGGGCTGTCGCCCGGCGAGACATTGATCGAGGGATGGGGGATGATGGGCGCGGTCATGGCGGTCACCGTCGGAGCGGTTGATGGAACAAGGATGGGGGCGGCCGGCGGGGCTTCAATCCACGATGCGGCCGGCCTTGCCGATCAGCGTGATGTCGACGTAGCGGGAACCGTGGTGCTTCTTGGGGCCGTAGCGCAGCGTGTAGCCGCCGACGTCGTATTCGGACATGCGGTCCAGCGACTGCACCAGCGACTGGCGGTCCAGGGCGGGCCCGGCGCGGCGCAGGGCCTCGACCATCACCTTGGCGGCGATCATGCCCTCCAGGCCGATGTAGTCGGGCTTGAGTTCGGGGTTGTATTTAGCCAGCAATTGGCGGTATTCGACGGCGACCAGCTTGTTCTTGTTCGGGTTGGGCGCGGTCTGGCTGATGGAAATGCCCTCCGCCAGCGGCCCCAGTTCGCCGACGAGCTGCTTGATGCCGATGAGGCTGCGGGCGTAGTACTGGGTGCGGCCGCGCACTTGGTCGAAATCGCGGATGAAAGCCACCGCGTCGCTGCCGGACGCACCGATGATCAGCGCCTGCAAGTCCGCCCCTTTCAAGGATGCGACCGCGCCCGCGGGGTCCCGGGAAGCGGTCTTCATGCTGCCGACGGCCTGCAGCTTCAGGCCCGCTTCTTTCATGCGGGCCTCGGTCTCGGCGAGCAACTCCTTGCCGGAAGCACTGTCGTAATGCAGCAGGCCGATGCGGGTCAGGCCGATGGTGCGCAGGTGCAGCACGATCTGGCCCAGTTCGTCGGAGAAGCTTGCCCGGGTGGTGAACACGTAGGGCGAGTGCCTGGCGTAAAGCTCGTCGTAGCCGGTGTAGGGCGCGAACAGCGGGACGCCCGCCTTCTCCGCCAGCGGGATGGTCGCCTTGACGGTGTTGGTCCAGGTGTAGCCGAACAGGGCCAGCACCTTGTCCTGGTTGACCAGCTGCTCGGTGTTGGCCTGCACCTTGTCGACCTGGTAGCCGTCGTCCAGGCTGACCAGCCTGACCTTGCGGCCGGACACGCCGCCCCGGGCGTTCACATGGTCGAAATAAGCCAGGGCGCCGTCGCGGTAGGACGTGGCCTGCGACGCGAAGCTGCCGGAGAAGGACGCCGACTGCCCGAGCAGGATCTCGCGTTCGCCGACGCCCTGCGCCAGCAGCGGCGCGCTCGCCGCGGCCATCGACAAAGCGGCGGCGGCGGCGCGCAGCGCGGAAGTCAGGATCTTCTTCATGGCAGCTCCTAGGCAGGCTTGCGCCCGACCCGGCCGCTGGGGCCGCGGGTCGCCGCGAAAGCGATGGTTGAGGGATGGGCGCAGGACCGGCCGGGCGGCGCCCCGGAACGCCGGGGCGCGCGGCCGGCGGCTCAGTCGAGCTGGATCTTGGCGAAGCGCGAGGTGCGCTGCATGCGGTCGATTTCCTTCTTGATCTGCACGCCGAACTGCTGGGGGGAGGTCAGGGTCGACGGGTACAGGCCCAGGCCCGCGAGCTTCTCCTTCATGCCGGGCGCCTTCAGCGAGGCGACCACGCCGGCGTGCAGGCGCTTGACGACGTCGTCCGGCGTGCCGGCCGGCGCCACCAGGCCGAACCACGACGGCAGGTTGTTGCTGTCGTTGCCGACTTCGCTGAAGGTCGGCACGTTGGGCAGCATGTCCAGGCGCTCGGGCCAGGAAACCGCCAGGGCCACCAGCTTGCCCGACTTGATGTGCGGCAGCGCCGAAGCCACCTGGTCGAAATAGGCGTTCACCTGGCCGGCCATCAAGTCGGTCATCGCCGGCGCCGCGCCCCGGTACGGGATGTGGAGCATGAAGGTCTTGGTCGATGCCTTGAAGATCTCGCCCCACATGTGGGCGATGGTGCCGTTGCCCGTGGAGGCATAGGTGTACTTGCCCGGGTTCTCGTTCAGCAGTTTCAGGAACGAGGCGTAGTCTTTCACGCCGAGTTTTTCGGAGACGACGAGCACGCCGGGCGCTTTCACCAGCTCGGCCACGGGCACGAAGCTCTTGTCGGCGTCATAGGGCAGCGACTTGTAGACCGCGGGATTCACGCCATGGGTGGACAGCGTGGCCACGCCCAGGGTCAGGCCGTCCGGCGCCGAGCGCGCCACTTCCGCCATGCCCAGCGAGCCGCCCGCGCCGGCCTTGTTCTCGACGATCACGGTCTGGCCGAGTTCCTTGGACAACTGGTCGCCCACCGCGCGCGCCGTGATGTCGGTCGCCCCCCCAGGCGGGAACGGCACAATCAGTCGGATTGGTTGTTTAGCCTGCGCCCAGGACAAGCTCGGGGCGAATACGGCGCAAGCCAGGGCGGAAGCGGCGGCGATCAGGTGGCGACGTTGCATGGTGAGGCTTTCAGTGGGGGTTGCGGATGCCTTCATTTTCGGCATTTGGTTACTCACGTAAAGCGAAAATATGTCGATACAACATTCCACCCGAGACTGAACTCCCGTCATGAACAAGCGTTTACACCCTCCGACCCAGCTACTTCGTGCATTTGTTGTCACGGCGCAGCTGGGCACGATCTCGGGGGCCGCCGAAGCCTTGCACGTGACACAAAGCGCCGTCAGCAAACAAGTGCAGGAGCTGGAGCACTGGCTGGGCATCGCGCTTTTCGCCCGCGTGCGCAAGCGGCTGCAACTCACGCCGCCGGGCCGGCGCTATCTGCTGGCCATCCAGCCCTTGCTGGCGCAGCTGGAAGCCGCGACCTTGGAAGTGATGAGCACGCCGGCCGACGGCGGCGTGCTGCATTTGTCGGTGCTGCCCACCTTCGGCGCGAAATGGCTGATCCCGCGCCTGCCGGCTTTCCAGGCCGTCCATCCCAAAGTGCTGCTCCAGTTCGTGCCGTACGTGCAGGGCTACGACTTCAACCGGGCCGACCTCGATTGCGCGATCCGCTATGGGGAAGGCCCCTGGGCCGGCGCGGTGTCGGAATACCTCATCGGCCGCGAGATGACGCTGATCGCGCCGCCGCACAAGGCCGGCGACGCGCCGCTGGACTGCCCCGCCGACGTGGTCCACCACCGGCTGCTGCAGCATGTGAGCGTGCCCCGCGCCTGGTCGCTCTGGTGCGAGCGCCACCGCATCTCCACCGTCAACCCGCACAGCGGCATCCAGCTCGACCAGTACGTCGCCATCATCCGCGCGGTCGCCGCCGGCATGGGACTGGCGCTGGTGCCCACCTGCCTGGTCGAGGACGAGCTGACACGGGGCGAGGTGGTGTCGCCGGTGTGGGACTCGGAGCAACGCGACGACGCCCAAGCGGGCTATTTCCTTTGCTACCCGGAGAACAAGGCCCACCTGGAACCCCTGGTGGTGTTCAGGCAGTGGCTGCTCGCGCAGGTCGAGCGGCCTTGAAGGGAGCGGCCCCGCCCGTAGCCCGCGCAGGGCGCCGATCGAAGGGACCGCCGCCAACGAAGTGCGGGCTGGACCGTCAGTCCGCGGCTTCGGCCGGGCCTGCCGGCTTGACCAGCGTGACCGGCACCGGCGAATGCCGGACCACGTCGGCGGCCACCGAGCCGAGCAGCGCGGCTTCCAGCCCGCTTTCGCCGCGCGAGGCCATGATGACGGCGTCGCAGCGGTAACGCTCCACGATCTCCACCAGTTGCCGGGCGGCATCGCCCGTGGCGACTTCGCACGCCACCTCCTGGCCGCCGGCCCGCAGCAATTCGACCGCCTCGCGCATCAGGTCGGTCCCGGCTTCCTGGCGCACCCGCTCCAGCACGTCCGGGTCGTGGGCCACCACCATCTCGTAGAGGGTCGCGGGATCCTGCACATTGGCCACCACGAACCGGGCATGCAGGCCTTTGCCGACCAGGCGCAAGGCGTGGTGCACGGCGGCCAGCGAGTCGGCCGAGCCATCGGTGGGGATCAGGACTTTCAGCATGGCGGGCTCCTCCTTTGCGGCGAAGGCGGACGACGCGGCACCGCCATCGCACCTTACACCCGGGCCCGCCGCTTGAACAGGGCGGGAGACACGCCCCTGTCATCAGCGGAGCGCACATTGCCGGCCGAACGCACACGCCCAGACCACGCGATGCGCGAGACACCGGAAAGGAAAAAACCCATGACGCGAAGACGCCGCCCCCCCGCCCTGCCCACAGCCGCCACAGCCGCCACAGCCGCCGTGGCCGCCACCTTGCTGGCCGCCTGCGGCGGCGACGGTGGCGACCCGCCCGCCACCGCCTGGGGCGGCATCGACGCCAAACCCCTGGTTGCCGGCCACCGCGGCGCGCCCGGCTACCGGCCCGACCACACGCTGGAGGGCTACGCCCTGGCCATCGACATGGGCGCCGACCTGATCGAGCCCGACCTCGTCTCCACGAAAGACGGCGTGCTCATCGCCCGGCACGAGCCGATGCTCGGCGGCACCACCGACGTGGCCAGCCGCCCCGAGTTCGCGGGCCGCAAGACGACCAAGAGCGTCGACGGAGTCCCCACCACCGATTTCTTCGCCAGTGACTTCACCCTGGCCGAAATCAAGACCCTGCGCGCGGTGCAGCCCCTGCCCGAGCGCGATCAGCGGCTTAACGGCCAGTTCCAAATCCCGACCTTCGACGAGGTGCTGGCGCTGGCGCAGGCCAAGGCCAGGGAGAAGAACCGCACCATCGGCGTCTACCCCGAGACCAAGCATCCCACTTTCCACCAGGACCTCGGCCTGCCGCTGGAAGACAAGCTGCTGGCTGCGCTGAACCAGGTGGGCTGGAACAGCGCCGAGGCGCCGGTGTTCATCCAGTCGTTCGAGACCGCCAACCTGAAGGCGCTGCGCGGCAAGACCCGGGTGCGGCTGATGCAGCTCGTCGACGCCGACGACGTGGACCCGAAAACCGGCGCCATCACCTACGCCGCCCCTTTCGACCGTCCCTACGACTGGACGCGCGCCGGCCGCTCAGGCACCTTCGGCGACCTGCTCACCCCGAAGGGCCTTGACGAGGTGAAGGCCTACGCCGACGGCATAGCGCCGTGGAAGCGGTACATCGTCACCGTGAAAGCCACGCTCGACGCCCAGGGCAACCCCCGGGACATGAACGGCGACGGCGCGGTCAATGAAGCCGACTTCGACCCCGTGCCCAACACCGCCCTGCCCGCCGAAGCGAAAAAGCGCGGCCTGTTGCTGCACACCTGGACTTTCCGCAGCGAGCCCAGGCGCCTGGCGCGCGGCTACGGCAACGACCCGGCGAAGGAATACGCGCAGTTCTTCCAGCTGGGCGTGAACGGCTTGTTCAGCGACTTCCCCGACAGCGCGGTGGCGGCGCGCGACGCCTATTGGTCGGCGCGCGGGAAATGAGGAACGGGGGCGCCGGGCGCGGCGGTGGTGACGCGGCTCACGCCGCGCCGGCCGCCGCTGCCTGTGGCGAAACGCGCTTCATCGCGGTCCAGAGGAAATAGAAATACAGCGCGTGCATCGAGGCCGCCAGCACATGGCCCATGAGGTCGAGCAGCACCCCCGCGTAATAGTCGCCGGCCTCGGTTTGCCACATCGTCGCGGACAGGGCGAGCGTGGCCGCGCCGCACGAGCCAGCGCCCAGGACAGTGGCCCGCACCGCCGCCGGGACGCTCAGGCAGACATAAGCGCCGAGGAAATCGTGCCCCCCGCCGCGCTGGTGGATTTTGAACGCGACCCAAGTGCCCGCGGCGTGCGCAGCGCAAAGCAAGGCCGGGAAGCCCTGCAGCAGCCAGTTGGACGACGCGACCCAGGAGCCTTCGCGGAACAAAGACAGCAGGCTCCACAGCCAGGCGATGAGGAACGACGCCAGCAGATAGGCGCACTTGCGCCGCTCGCCGACACGCCGCTGCGCCAGCTCATCGGCCAGCGCGGCGAGGTTCCAGAAGCGCAAAGCGGTCCCCTTGCGGCGTGCCGGGGCGGGTCAGATCAGGGGCACGCCGGTCTTGGCCTGCAATTCTTCGCGCGTCACGCCGGGTGCGGTCTCGACGACCTTCAAGCCGGCGTCCGTCACGTCCATCACCGCCAAGTCGGTGATGATGCGGTCGACCACGCCCACGCCGGTCAAGGGGAGGGTGCAGGCCGGCAGGATCTTCAGGTCCTCGGTGCCGTCCTTCTTGCGCGCCACGTGCTCCATCAGCACCAGCACGCGGCCCACCCCGGCCACGAGGTCCATCGCGCCGCCCATGCCCTTGACCATCTTGCCGGGGATCATCCAGTTGGCCAGGTCGCCGCGCTCGCTGACCTGCATCGCGCCCAGGATGCTCAGGTTGATCTTGCCGCCGCGGATCATCGCGAAGCTGTCGTGGCTGCCGAAGATCGACGAGCCGGGGATGGTCGTCACCGTCTGCTTGCCGGCGTTGATCAGGTCGGCATCGACCTCGTCGTCGGTCGGGAACGGGCCGATGCCGAGCATGCCGTTCTCGCTCTGCAGCCACACCTCGATGTTGCTCGGCACGAAGTTGGCCACCAGCGTGGGAATGCCGATGCCGAGGTTGACGTAGAAGCCGTCCTGCAGTTCGGCGGCGGCCCGCTGGGCCATTTGGTCTTGAGTCCAGGCCATGTGTGTGTCTCCTTAAGCCGCCGGGCGGGTCGTGCGCTTCTCGATGCGCTTCTCGGGGTGGGCGTTGACGACGATGCGGTGCACGTAGATGCCGGGCAGGTGCACGGCGTCCGGATCGATCTCGCCCACCTCCACCAGTTGCTCCACCTCGACCACCGTGGTCTTGCCGGCCATCGCGGCCGCGGGGTTGAAGTTGCGCGCGGTGCGGCGGAACACGAGGTTGCCCGACTTGTCGGCCTTCCAGGCCTTGACCAGCGACACCTCGGGGTTCAACGCGCGCTCCATCACGTACACGTGACCATCGAACTCGCGGGTTTCCTTGCCCTCGGCCACGATGGTGCCCACGCCCGTGCGGGTGAAGAAGGCCGGGATGCCGGCGCCGCCGGCGCGCAGCTTCTCGGCCAGCGTGCCCTGGGGCGTGAATTCCAGCTCCAGCTCGCCGGCCAGGTATTGGCGCTCGAACTCCTTGTTTTCGCCGACGTAGCTGGAGATCATCTTCTTGATCTGACGCGTCTCCAGCAGCTGGCCCAGGCCGAAGCCGTCGACGCCGGCGTTGTTGGAGATCACGGTGAGATTCTTCACGCCCGAATCGCGCAGCGCCGCGATCAGCGCCTCGGGGATGCCGCACAGGCCGAAACCGCCCACCGCGAGCAGTTGCCCGTCGGCCACCAGGCCTTTCAGCGCCGCGGCGGCGCTGGGGAACACCTTGTTCATCGCACAAGCTCCTTGAAGAAGAATGACGCGCAGGTTACTACGTAAGCCTTTACGTAGTCGTTACGTAGAATTGCCTAAACCGCTCTGACGGAAACCCTGATTCTCCACCCGCGACATGGCGACCGACGCCGATCTGGACCCCATCGACTACCGCGCCGCCTTCGATCTGGCGCCGGTGGGCCTGGTGCTGTCGCGCCAGCGCCGGATCATGGACTGCAACCAGCACTTGCTCGACATGTTCGGCGCCACGCGGGCGCAACTGGTGGGCCGCAGCCTGGAAGTGCTCTACCCCAGCACCGACGAGTTCGAACGCACCGGCGCGCGCATCGCCGCCCGGCTCAACCCGCAAGGCTGGTACGCCGACGAGCGCGTGATGAAGCGCCTGGGCGGCCCCAGCCAGGGCGAACTCTTCTGGTGCCATGTGGCCGGCCGCGCGGTCGACAAGAAACAAGCCCACGCCGCGGGAATCTGGAGCTTCGAGGACCTGTCGTCCCGCCGCCGGCTCAAGGCCGACCTGACGCCGCGGGAACGCGAGATCGCCGCGCTGTTGATCGAGGGGCTGACGAGCAAGCTGGTCGGCCGCCGGCTGGAAATCAGCCCGCGCACGGTGGATGTCTACCGCGGGCGCCTGATGAAGAAATACGGCGCGGCGACGACGCCGGAGCTGGTCAACAAGCTGTTGTCGAGTTGAGGGCGCCGGTGCCGCATTCGGCGCGGGGCCGATGCGGTTCAGCGGGAAAGACCCGTCAGGGAAACGCCGCCGCCCATGACCTCTTCCAAGCCTTGCGCCCGGTCGACCTCGGCGCGCCGCGGATCCTGGCGTTTGAGGCCCGCGGTGAGGTGTTTGCCGCGGCTGTCGTAGAGGCGGTCCCACTCGCGGGTGGCGCCCGCGCAACCGCCGCGCTCCTCGCCTTCGGTGCAGGTGTACGCCAGCATCAAGTAGGGAGGCGATTTGCCGCCTTCCAGGCAGGCCCAGCCGGTGAGCGCCGCGTCCAGCACCTGGCGGCCGCCGGCCAGCTTCTTCCGCTGGCGGCGACCATCCAGCGGCACGGCCCGGGCGGGGCCGCCGTCCACCGAGAAGCTGAGGCTTTGCCCGAGCAACTGGCTCGGCGGGCCGTCGTCTCCGGCGAACGTCAACCAGAGGCTGCTCACCTGGGCCTTGAGCGGGCCGCAGGCCAGTTCGTCCTGCGTGCGCACCACCGTGCCCGGGGCGGCGAGCGCCTGGGCCGCGCCCACGAAACCCGCCAGGCAAAAAGCCAGGCCGCGGATGGCGGCCGGCATCACGGCCCGACCAGGTTCTGGAACTCGGCGAATTTCTGCTTCGCGGTTTCCATCGTCATCTTGGACTGCTTGGCGCCGGGCAGCGAGGTCCATTCGTTCCTGAGCAGCGGAATCGCCTGCTCGATGTTGCCCGCGGCGACGTGCTGGTAGGCCTTGCGCGTCTTCAGCTTCCAGATGGCGATCTTGTCCTGCGACTCCGCGGTGAAATCGGGCGCGATGCCCTTCTGCCTGGCTTCCGCCCAGGTGCCGTAAAGGATCTGGTAGGCCCCGGCCGCGGTGGATTTGTTGCCCCAGCAGCTCACCATGATGTTGGGGTGTTTGCTGGTGTCCGAGAACACGCCCGGGCCGCAACTGCCCGCGCCGTAGATGTGGAAATAGGTGTTGTCGCTGTCCTTGTTGTGCTCGGCGAAGCGGATGAGGCGCAGGAAAGCCTGCACGTTGGTGGTTTCCGAAGCCATGTCGATTCTTCTCCCTGGATGTCCGTGGACGCTTGGCGCGCGGCCCTTCGGCAGGCCGCGCGCAGGGAGCGAATTTTAGGATGGGGTGGGCCGACGCCCCGAGGTCAATGGACCACCCGGTCGAACACCAGCTCGCCCTCCCGCACCCCCACCGGAATCACGTCCTTCGGCCCGAACTTGCCTTCCAGGATCAGCTTGGACACCGGGTTCTCGATGCGCTGCTGGATGGCGCGCTTGAGCGGCCGGGCGCCGAAGGCGGGGTCGAAGCCGACCTTGGCCAGCTCGTCGAGCGCCTGGGGCGACACGTCGAGCTTCATGTCCATTTTCTCGAGCCGCCCTTCGAGCGCCTTGAGCTGGATCCGGGCGATCGCCGAGATGTTCTTGTTGTCCAGCGCGTGGAACACCACCACCTCGTCGATGCGGTTGAGGAACTCGGGGCGGAAGTGCTGCTTCACGTCGACCCACACGGCCTCGCGGATGACCTCGCTGTCCTGGCCGGCCAGGTTCATGATCTGGTGCGAGCCGAGGTTGCTGGTCATGACGATCACGGTGTTCTTGAAGTCGACGGTGCGCCCCTGGCCGTCGGTCAGGCGGCCGTCGTCCAGCACCTGCAGCAGCACGTTGAACACGTCGGGGTGCGCCTTCTCGACCTCGTCCAGCAGCACCACGCTGTAGGGTTTGCGGCGCACCGCCTCGGTGAGCGCGCCGCCCTCGTCGTAGCCGACATAGCCCGGCGGCGCGCCGATCAGGCGGCTGACGCTGTGCTTCTCCATGTATTCGCTCATGTCGACGCGGATCATGTGGTCCTCGCTGTCGAACAGGAATCCGGCCAGGGCCTTGCACAGCTCGGTCTTGCCGACGCCGGTGGGGCCGAGGAACAGGAAGGAGCCGGTCGGCCGGTTCGGGTCGGACAACCCCGAACGCGAACGGCGGATGGCGTTGGACACCGCGGTGATGGCCTCGTCCTGGCCGACGACGCGCTCGTGCAGCCTGGCCTCCATGTGCAGCAGCTTCTCGCGCTCGCCCTGCATCAGCTTGGACACCGGGATGCCGGTGGCGCGCGCCACCACTTCGGCGATCTCCTCGGCGCCGACCAGCGTGCGCAACAGCTGCGGTTTGCCGCCGCCGGCATGGGACTTGTTCTGCTCCTTGGCCTGCGCCTCTTTGAGGGTCTTCTCCAGTTCGGGCAGCTTGCCGTACTGCAGCTCGGCGAGTTTGTTGAAGTCGCCCTTGCGCTTGTATTCCTCGATCTGGGTGCGGATGCGGTCGATCTGCTCCTTCACCTGGGCCGAGCCTTGCGCGGTGGCCTTCTCGGCCTTCCACAGGTCGTCCAGGTCGGCGGCCTCGCGCTCGAGCTTGGCGATCTCCTCCTCGATCAGCACGAAGCGCCGCTGCGAGCCTTCGTCCTTCTCGCGGCGCACCGCCTCGCGCTCGATCTTCAGCTGGATGAGGCGGCGGTCGAGCTTGTCCATCACCTCGGGCTTGGAGTCGATCTCGATCTTCACCTTGGCCGCCGCCTCGTCGATCAGGTCGATCGCCTTGTCGGGCAGGAAGCGGTCGGTGATGTAGCGGTGGCTCAGCTCGGCCGCGGCGACGATGGCCGGGTCGGTGATTTCCACGCCGTGGTGCACCTCGTATTTCTCCTGCAGGCCGCGCAGGATGGCGATGGTGGCCTCGACCGACGGCTCGCCCACCAGCACCTTCTGGAAGCGGCGCTCCAGCGCGGCGTCCTTCTCGACGTATTTGCGGTATTCGTCGAGCGTGGTCGCACCGATGCAGTGCAGTTCGCCGCGCGCCAGCGCCGGCTTGAGCATGTTGCCCGCGTCCATCGAACCCTCGGTCTTGCCGGCGCCCACCATGGTGTGGATCTCGTCGATGAAGACGATGGTCTGGCCCTCGTCCTGCGCCACTTCCTTCAGCACGGACTTCAGCCGTTCTTCGAATTCGCCGCGGAACTTGGTGCCCGCCAGCAGCAGCGCCATGTCGAGCACGAGCACGCGCTTGTTCTTCAGCGTTTCGGGCACCTCGCCGGCGACGATGCGCTGGGCCAGGCCCTCGACGATGGCGGTCTTGCCCACGCCCGGCTCGCCGATCAGCACCGGGTTGTTCTTGGTGCGCCGCTGCAGCACCTGGATGGCGCGGCGGATCTCGTCGTCGCGGCCGATCACCGGGT